>NZ_BAAARW010000039.1:0-531657 GCF_039532545.1 Actinomadura vinacea
CCGGAAGTTAAGCCCTCCAGCGCCGATGGTACTGCATGGGAGACTGTGTGGGAGAGTAGGACGCTGCCGGACATTTATTGATCGAGGGTCGCCCCGGTTTCTTGGGGCGGCCCTCGACGTGTGTCTTGGACCTGTCAAAATGGGTGGAACAGGTCCACGGAACCACCGAGAACAGTGACGGACGTGATGAGCGCGGAAGACGACGGCCGCAGCGACGACAACCGCGAGCGGCGCGGCAGGGACGGGGGACGCGGTGCGTCTCCCCGTCGCGGGGGGAACGCCCGTGGTGGCGGCCCCGGCGGTTCGGGGTACCGCAAGAGCGGTGGCCCGCGCGACCGTGGCTCTCAAGGCAACCGTGGTGGCCACCAGGGCGCTGCCGGTGGAGGCGGGCGGCCGCAGCAGGGCGGCGGTGGCGAGCGCGGTCGCTCGTTCGGCGCGGGCCGTTCTGGGTCGGGCGGCGGGTGGAAGAACCGGCCGGACCAGAAGAAGGATGACCGCCGTTCGGAGCGTCCGTTCAAGCGCTCGGGTGAGCGTCGAGGACCAGGAGCATCGGAGTCCGGTTCGCAAGAGCGGGAGTTCCGCTCGAGAGGTTCACGGGATTCACGTCCTTCAGGGGGTTCTCAGGCAGGGGGTTCCCAGGGGGAGCGCCGGTTCTCATCGCGTCCACAAGGCGGCAAGGCGCCTGGCGGTCCCAAGGGGCGTGATGGGGGCCCGCGCAGGGACGACCGTTCCCGTCCACCGCGTGATGACCGTTTCCGCCGCGAGGGCCAGGCGGGTCGCGCTGACCGCGATGGGCGTCCGCGCCGTGATGAGCAGACGGCACGTGGCGATCGTCCGCGTCGTGACGACCGGACGAGCCGTGACGAGCGCTTCCGGCGTGATGATCGTTCGCCGCGGGACCGCTTCCCCGGTAAGGACCGTCCCCGTCGCGATGACCGCGCGGGACGTGGCGAGCGTCAGGGGCAGGGTGCCGGTGGGCGCCGGTTCGAGGGGCGTGGGCCGAAGCGGCCGCAACAGGGCCCTGGCGGGCGTTCCTTTGGGCCGCCCCGTGACCGTTCAGGGCGCGGGGAGCGAGTCCAGGCCGAAGAGCGGCCGGCGCCCAAACACGACGATCCGCTGCTGCCCGACGACGTGACGGGTGAGGAACTGGATGTCGAGGCACGCGCGGAACTGCGCACTCTGCCGAAGGATCTCGCCGGGCGTGTGGCACGCCACCTGGTGATGGCGGGGCGGCTTGCGGAGGAAGAGCCCGAGACCGCCTACCGGCACGCCAAGGCGGCGCGCCGGCTGGCCTCGCGGGTGGGCTTGGTGCGTGAGGCGGCCGGGCTTGCCGCCTATCACGCGGGGGAGTGGGCGGAGGCCCTTGCCGAACTGCGTGCCGCGCGTCGCTTGAGCACCAGTGAGGACGCCTACCTTCCCGTCATGGCGGACTGCGAGCGCGGCTTGGGGCGCCCCGAGCGGGCGCTGGATCTAGTCAAGGCCCCTGAAGCCAAGAGGCTGGACCAGGCGGGCCGCGTAGAGTTGCGGATCGTCGAATCGGGGGCGCGGCGTGATCTGGGACAGGTCGACGCGGCCGTCGTAACGCTGCAGGTACCTGAGCTCAGGGACCGCAGGCTACGTCCGTGGTCGGCCAGGCTGTTCTACGCGTACGCCGACGCCCTCGCCTATGCGGGACGCACGGACGAGGCCTCCGAGTGGTTCGCGCGGGCCGCGGCAGCCGACCGAGATGGTGAGACGGACGCGGCCGAGCGCTACGCGGAGCTGGAGGGCCTGCACATTCTCGACACCGAGGATGGGGAGGCCGAGGAACGCGACGACGTTCCAGGCGACTCGGCCGACTCCGGGGCGGCGGACGCGGCGACCGCGGTCGAGGAGCCTGAAACCGAGGTCGACGGTGCCGCGTCCGATGAGGACCCTGCCGAGGACGCCGCTCCGACGAGCATCGCGTTCAAGGCGGCCGAGCCCGAAACGGCTCCAGAAGTCTCCTCTGGAGCCCCGGAGGACTCCGCTGAGGGGGCGTTGTCCGGCATGAAGGCTCCGGAGGCGCCGGCGCTCTTCCTGGAGCCGCAGGCGGCCGACGAGCCCGACGAGCCCAGCGGACCCGAGGAGCCCGGCCGGCAGGATCCCGCCAAGGACTGAGGTTTCACCACGACGAGTACGAGCCCGCCCGCCGGAGTTCCGGCGGGCGGGCTCGTTTTCGCGTGCTCGGAGACCTGGGAGCGGCGCGGCAGGCCCGGTGGGCACCTTGACGAATGTAGCGATTCGCCCGATATTCACATGAATGTGCCAATCGGGGGGTGAGGGAGTCATCCAGGTGTGATCGATTCCCCATGGTCCTGGACGATCGCGTGAGGAGCGTCATGTCCGCCCCCTTGAATCGACGCACATTCCTTAGGGCCACGACCATCGCCGGTGGAACGACCGCCTTCTCGGGCGCGTTGTGGCATCAGGCGTTCGCCGGACCGGCCCAACCGGGACCCGGCCCCTACGGGCCGCTTCTCGCCGCCGATGGGAACGGCCTCCGACTACCCAAGGGCTTCACCGGCCGGGTTGTTGCGCGTTCCATGCAGCGCGTGCCGGGCACCCGGCACACCTGGCACCCCGCTCCCGACGGCGGCGCCTGCTTCCGCGACGGGGACGGCTGGGTCTACGTGAGCAATTCCGAGGTCCCACTGGTAGGAGGAGCATCGGCCGTGCGCTTCGCCGCCGATGGCACCGTCAATTCCGCGTACCGCATCCTGAACGCAACGACGCTCAACTGCGCTGGAGGTGCCACCCCGTGGGGCACATGGCTCTCCTGCGAGGAGCACGACTACGGGTTGGTGTACGAGACCGACCCCATGGGCAACAGAGCGGCGCGCGCCCACCCCGCGATGGGGCGCTTCAAGCACGAGGCGGCCGCCTGCGACCCGGAACGCCAGGTCGTCTATCTCACCGAGGACCAGCCCAACGGATGCCTCTACCGCTTCCGCCCCACCACCTGGGGCGACCTGTCCGAAGGCGCGCTTGAGGTGCTGCTTGGAACGGACACGGGCCCTGTCCGCTGGGCGCAGGTGCCCAACCCGCGTCTTTGGATCACCCCTATCCGCGACCAGGTGCCGGGCGCCATGCGCTTCAACGGAGGCGAAGGCTGTTACTACGCGGGCGGGATCTGCTACTTCACGACAAAGGGTGACAACCGGGTGTGGGCCTACGACGCGGCAGCCGAACGCCTCGACCTCACTTACGACGACGACCTCGTCACCAATGGGGAGCCTCCCCTGACCGGAGTCGACAACATCACCGGTGCCTTCTCGGGCGACCTGTACATCGCCGAGGACGGGGCCGACATGGAGATCAACCTCATCACCCCGGACGGCACGGTCACGCCGTTCCTGCGCGTCCTCGGCCATGACGAGTCCGAGATAACCGGCCCCGCCTTCTCACCTGACGGCACCCGCCTCTACTTTTCCTCCCAGCGTGGCAAGAGCGGATTCGCCGCGGGCACGGACGGTTACACCTACGAAGTGGCCGGCCCCTTCCGGCGCTGACCCCCTGGCCCCATGGACACGCGGATACCGTGGCCGGGGCTCAGGCGTGCTGGTCCAACGAGTGCATGATTCCCGCGACGTTGGCTTCGGCGCTGCTGAGCACCTCGTACTTCGCGCTCAGTTCCGGGTCGGCCCCCTTGCGCGTCACCGCATAGCGCTCGTGGGTGCGGTCACGGACCATCGCCACCGCATGGTCCAGGTCGAGGCCCAGGTCCCGTGCATCGCGCACCGCGTCCACCCACACCCGCAGTTCCTCGGCCGAACGCTCGAGCGTGCCGTCCACCTCGGACACGGGGCCGAAGTGCGCGAACAGCAGGCGCTGCGGGCCCAACTCCTGGAACTTCCGCAGCGACTTGAGCGCCGCGTCCAGGTCGAAGTCCGGCGGTGGCGTGGCGGGCCGCACGTCCTGCGTCTCGGGGATGTACACGCCGGCCGCGTCACCCACGTACAGGTCACCGCTTTGGGAGTCCAGCAGCCCCACATGATGCTTGGCGTGGCCGGGGGAGTGGTACGACTCCAACCGGCGCCCTCCACCCAGATCGATCACGCCGGTGTCCTCGACCGCGCGGATGCGGGCCGCCTCGGTCGGCTTCAGCTCCCCGAACAGCGTGTCCAGGCTGTCGCCGTACACCATGCGGGCACTGCGCATCAGCCGCTCCGGAGAGGCAAGGTGGCGCGCCCCCTTCTCGTGCACGACGACCTCTGCCTCGGGATACATCCCGGCGATGTCTCCCACACCACCCGCGTGGTCCAGGTGGATGTGCGTGACGACCACCGTCGCCAGATCGGCCGCCCCCACCCCCAGCTCACTCAACGCCTGCCGTACCACGGGAGCGGAACCCGCCGTTCCCGGCTCCACCAGGCAGGGCCGGTCGGACAGGATGAGGTACCCGGCCGTGATCCCGGTGTAACCCGCCATCCGCGTGTCGATCTCGTAGACGCCGTCGCCCAGGGGGTTGATCGTGGTGTCCATTCCGCGATCATCTCGCGCCCCTGACCGAGTTATCCACAGTTCGCGCCGGGCCTTCCGCGCGGCCCGGCGATCAGGAAACGTGGACGTCGTCGAGAGGAGCGCCATGCATGTCAACGCAGTCACCCTGGTCGGCCGGCTCGCCGAATTCCCGTCCCGTCGCGCCCTGCCCGCCGGCGGCGACGTGGTGTCCTGGCGGCTGATCGTCGACCGCCCGCGCGAGGGGGACGGGCGGCGCACGGTCGACGCGATCCGCTGCGCCGCCTTCGACCGGCGGATCGGCGACCGCACCGCCACCTGGCGACCAGGCGACCTGATCGAGGTGCGGGGCTCGCTCCGCCGCCGCTTCTGGAAAACGGACGCCACCCGGCTCGGCCGCTACGAGGTCGAGGTGCACGAAGCCGAGACGGTCGAGTTCAGGCCGTTCAGTCCAGCCGGCCCGTCCCCTTGAGATCGTCGAAGATCAGCTGATCGACGGGCGCGACCCGCGACCGGTCCGCGTAGGAGAGCCACACCACCTCCGCGATCTCGCTGGAGGCCGCCGGTGTCCCCTGGTAGTCCGCCGTGTAACAGCTCATGCGCACCGTCACGCCCGCCCGATGCCCGTGCGCCTGTGCCTCCCACACCCCGAGCGGCTCGGCGCTGCCGGGCAGGATCTCCACCGCCAGTTCTTCCCTGATCTCCCGCACCAGCGTGTCGAGGTCGCTCTCCCCGTCCTCCCGCTTTCCGCCAGGAAGGTAGAACACGTCCTTGCCGCGCGACCTGGTGCTCAGGACCTTCCCGCCCTCCAACCGAACCCACGCCACCTTGTCGATCAAGCACCCCACCTCCAACGCCAACCGATCTTACGCATCATGCAACCCGAGCCCATCTTCCCTGCACATCCGCACTGACTTCCCCGTGTGCACTGGGTGCGCTGCCCGCGCAGGCCTCCCTGCTTCACTGGCTTCCCTGTCCGCGCAGGCTTCCCCTGCACGCTTGCGCAGGCTTTCGGCACCCGATCCTCTGGGCGCCACCTGATCTCCGGGACGGTGGTTCATCGGCGGGGCACAGCCCAGGGCCAGCCCTGGGAAGCGGTCCAGCAGCCTGGCGAATGCGATGTGGGCTCGTGGCGCCGGCGCCACGCCCGGCGGCGTTGGTGCGGCGCCCGCCTACGCGATCTTCGAGACGGGTTCATCCCCGGGCACGGTGACGGTCGGGTCGGGTCGGGGCACGGGTCCGCGCATGCGGGATGGGGGCTTGTCGGGCCTGGTCGGTCTGCCCCGCCGGCGAGGGGTCGGCGGCGGACGAGTAGGCCGACCGGATTACGGTGCTCGACCTGGACCGGACCGCCGACGGCGATCCGGTCCCCGCGTGGCTCGGCGAAGGGGTCGCCAGGTGATCGAGGTCGAGGAGGTGACCGTACGGGTCGGCCACCGGGCTGGACCGTGGTGTCGCTCACGAGGACGAGGTGGTGGCTCTGGCCAGCCCCAACGGCGCCGGGAAGTCCACGTGGTCTGGAATGTTCGGTCGAGGTGATCAGGGGGTGTCTATCAAGCGGAGCACCAGGCCTGTGCGGGGTTTGGGGCCGAAGGAGGTGGATTTGCGGGGGACTCGTTCGCCCTCGGCGGCCACGGCCAGGACATCCTCGACTCTGAGAGGGGTGAGGACGACCGCGGTGCCGTTCGTACGGCGGGCGCGGTCCAGGGCGGCCTCGGGGTCGTCGTGGACCACTTCCACGCTGTGCTCGTCCTCGGGTACTTCCCAGACCTTCCTGATGAGCAGGTGGTCCAGGATCGCGGTGTCGAGGTTGCGCCAGCGGGCGGAGTGGGTCGCGGGCAGGGCGCGTTCGAGGAGGGTGGGGTCGGGGTCGGTGAGCAGGTACAGGGAGTCGCCGCCGCCCAGGAGAAAAGCGGGGCCGGGAGTGTCGCTCAGTGCGGAAAGGGCGTCGGGCCAGGCGAGTTCGGTCGTGCGGAATATGCCGTCGGCGCGTTGGAGGGCGACTTCGGGAGGAAGGTGGGGCAGGACGCGGTGGATGGCCCCCAGGTGGGGCGGGTAGCGCTTGGAGTCGACCAGGAGGGCGAGGCCGTGGTTCCAGGCCGGTTGGCGGTGGCGGGCCTGGAGGGCTCGGTAGGTGGCGTACCGGTGGTGGCCGTCGGCGATCAGCGCCTGGCGCGGGCGCAGGTCGGCGGCGATCCGGACGTGCAGGGCCGGGTCGGTGATGCGCCACAGGCGGTGCTGCTGGCCGTCGGCGTCGAACTCCATGAGCGGAGGCCGCTCGGCCGTGGCGTCGATGATCTGGGCGGTGTCGCCGTCGCCCGCGTAGACGAGGAAGATGGGCTCCAGGTTGGCGCGGGTCTCGTTCATCAGCGCGAGGCGGTCGAGCACCGGCCCCGGGTAGACGTTCTCGTGCGGGAGGACGACCTTGTCCGCCTCGGCGCGCAGGCCGAGGGCGCCGATCAGGCCGCGCTGCCCGGCGGTCTCGTACAGGTACAGCGCCGGGTCGGGGTCGGTGACCAGGGTGCCGCCGGCCAGCCACCGGCGGAGAGTGGCGGCGGCCTCGGCGTAGTCGTCGGGCAGGGTGATCCGGACGATGTTGCGGGCTTCGCCGGCCTTCAGGCGTTCGACCTGGTCGCGGTCCAGGAGGTCGTACGGCGGGCTGGTCACGGCGGCGGGATCGATCCCCGGGGCGAAGCGCACGCCGCGGAACGGCGCGAGCTCCAGACCGGCGCCCGAGCGCGGGGCACCGGTCCCGAAGATCCTGGCGCTGAATTCCTCCGGTCCCAGACCGGAGGGGAGGTCGCCGTCCACCATGGGCATGCTAATCAACGAGGGATGCGAGCCGGGAGGGGTGGGTACGGATTGTAGTGATCAACGTCCTAGGGGAGGTCCACATGGATGTTCAAGGATCGGGCCGATCGGACGATTCCCCGGGCGAGGATCCCCGCGGCGCCCATTTCGACCCCGCCGGACCGGACGGCGGGGTGTACGAGTGGTACACGCGCGGACTGCGGCTGCTGAGATCCGGGAGCGCCGCGGCCGCGGTGCAGCTGCTGACGCGGGCGGCCGCCGCCGAGCCGGGGTCGCGGTCCGTCCGGGAGGCCCTGGCCCGTGCCCAGTACGGGGCCAGGCGGTTTCAGGAGGCGGCCGACAACTTCCGGTGCATCGTCGAGGACGATCCGGCCGAGGACTACGCCCTGTTCGGGCTGGGGCTGTCGCTGAGCCGCCTGGGCGAGTTCGAGCGGGCGGTCGAGCCGTTGGCGCTCGCGGCGGCGATGCGGCCGGAGAACAGGGACTACGCCAAGGCGCTCCGCCATGCCCGGGCCACCCTCGAAGCCCGAAGATGATCTTCTCGTACGATGGCGGCGATGAAGAGTTGTGACCGGCCGCTGAGCGAGGCCTACGACGTCGCGCTGCTGGATCTCGACGGTGTCGTCTACATCGGCCACAGGCCGGTCCCGGCGGCCGCGGAGTCGCTCGCCAAGGCGCGTGCCGCCGGGCAGCGGCTCGCGTTCGTCACCAACAACGCCTCCCGCACGCCGTCGGCGGTGGCGGCCCTGCTGACCGACGTGGGCGTCCCGGCGACGGCGGGCGACATCGTGACCTCGGCGCAGGCCGCCGCGCGACTGCTGGCCGAGAGGCTGCCGGCAGGGTCCAAGGTGCTGGTCGTGGGGGGCATGGGGTTGCGGCAAGCGCTGTACGCGCAGGGGCTTCGCCCGGTCTCCACCTCATCCGAAGGCCCCGCGGCGGTCGTCCAAGGATTCGACCCCAGGCTGTCGTACGGGCTTCTGGCCGAAGGGGCCTCGGCGGTACGGAACGGGGCCTTGTTCGTCGGTTCCAACGGCGACCTCACCATTCCCGGTGGCGACGGACCGCCCCAGCCCGGCAACGGAGCTCTGCTCAAGGTCATCAGTTCCGCCACAGGCGTGGAGCCCATCGTCACGGGCAAGCCCGAGCGGCCGCTGCACCATGAGTCGATCCTCCGTACGGGGGCGCAGCGGCCCCTGGTCGTGGGGGACCGCCTTGACACCGACATCGAGGGCGCCCACAACGGGGGAGCCGACAGCCTGCTGGTGTTCACCGGCGTGACCGGTCCCATGACGGCCCTCACCGCACCCTCTCATCAGCGTCCGACCTACCTTTCGCATGACCTGTCGGGCCTGCTCGTACCGCATCCCGGAGTACACGCCGACGGCGACCGATACCGGTGCGAGGGCTGGACGGCGCACTGGGAGGGCGACCGGGTCGAGATCTCGGGCGAAGGCGAGGCCTTCGACGGGCTGAGGGCTCTGGCCGCCGCTGCTTGGCGGGACGAGACGTCCCCCGATCCCGAAGCGCTGCGCGGTGCCCTGGAACGCCTCGGGCTTGGCTGAGTAGCCGCGCTGTTAGGGCACACGTCGTCTCGCGTTGGCCCGGCGGCCATGAGTGAGTGGTGATCTCTCCTGAGTTGTCTTGGGAGAGGTACTCATGAGGCGTTTGGTGCTGGTGGGCTTGGTGGCCGCGGGGATCATCGGGGCCGCATCCCCCGTTTCCGCGACCGAACCCACGTCAGGTGGGCCCACATCGACGAAGAACACGTCCGGCGAGCGCAAGGCGTTCGACCTGCAGGCCCACAGGGGCGGGCTGGGCCTGGTCGTGGAGAGCACGCTCCCCGCCTTCGGCAACGCCCTGGAACTCGGGGTCAGCACCCTGGAACTGGATGTGCAGATCACCGAAGACGGGCAGGCCGTCGTCACCCACGACCGCCGTATCAGCGACCGCAAGTGCAGTGACACCGCGCCCGCGGTGCCGAACGACCCCGAGTTCCCCTACGTCGGCAAATACATCAACACCCTGACGCTCGAGCAGGTCCGCACCATGGACTGCGGTTCCCGGACGCTCTCGGAGTTCCCGGGGCAGCGGGCCGTCCCAGGCGCGAAGATGCCCCTGCTGCGCGAGGTGTTCGGGCTGGTGCACCGCTACCGGGCGTACGGCGTCAAGCTCAACGTCGAGACCAAGGTCGAGGCAGGCGCTCCCCACGAGACGGCGCCGCGCGAGCAGTTCGTCCAGGTGACAGCGAAGGAAGTGCGGCGCGCGCGGCTGCTGCGCCAAGTGACGATCCAGAGCTTCGACTGGGGCGCGCTCATGCGGATGCGCCAGGTCGAACGCCGGCTGCCGCTGGTGGCGCTCACCAACTACGACTTCCTGCAGACCGGTCAGCCGGGCAGGTCGCCGTGGCTGGGCGGCATCGACATCGACGATTTCGGGGGCGACCCGCTGAGCGCGGTCAGGTCGTTCGGCGCCGACGCGTTCTCGCCGGTCCACGGCTTCCCGCAGAACGGCAAGATCACCGACCCGGGCTACCGTCCGTACGTGACCAAGAGCATGGTCGACCGGGCCCACCGCCTGGGCCTCAAGGTCGTTCCGTGGACGGTCGACGACGAGGCCACCATGGAGAAGCTCATGGACGACGGCGTCGACGGCCTCATCACCGACTACCCCGACCGCCTGCGCGCCGTCATGGAGAGGCGAGGCATGCGCCTGCCCCGCCCGTACACCGTGCGCTGATCCCGTTGATCCCACTGCCCCGGAAGCCGGGGTAGGGGCCGCGGGCTCAACGTCCACCCGACGGTCGAGACAGAAGATCAGTCGCCGGTCCACCGGGCGGAGCGCCGCGCCGTGGAAGGCGGTTCGCGCGGTTCGCACAGTTCGCGCCCGACGCCTTCCAGGTCCGAATGAAGGCACCCGTCGGCGTCGGGCCGGCTGGCCGAGCACCAGCCGGCCCCTCGTTGCCGGCGTCGAGCGGCCTGGTCCGCGGGGCCGGTTCGACCCGGCTGTGTGTGGTGGAGCCACGGAGCATGGCGCTCAGCGTCGGCGGCACGGGTCGCTGAGCCGTATCGCCTGCGGCGGCTCGGCGACCGTGCCACGCGTCCGTACATCCGCTGGACGGTCCCAAGCGGGCCGTTGATCAGAATTTCGGCCGGCTGGGGTCGCTCGAGTATTTCATGCCCCTGGAGTTCTGTTGGCGTCGTGCTCCGCATTTCGGTGGACGGCTGGATGTGTTTTTCTGGTATTGGCCACCTGTTCGTCGCTGGATGGCGATCGAGTGCGTGCGGCGCGGACTTCGGATGGGTGAAGCATCCGCTGAACTGTGCTGGAAGGCCATTCCTTGTGAGTCTTGTCGAACTTTCGTTTAAACGTTGCCTGACAATTCTTCGGTTGGCCGGTGCCGCGTCCATGTCCTGTGATTCTGAAGCTTTTTAGGGGGCGGGGTGCCTTCGAAAAGGAGGGTCCCGAACGATCGCCTAGGAAAATCGGGTGAGCGGATGATGCGGTTCGGTGCCCGGGAGTCCGTATGGCGATGTCGGGCCGGCCTTTACGAAATTCGGCAGCGGTCCGGCGCGCCGAACTCGCGCCTCAGCCGTTCCGCGCGGGGAAAAGGGGCTCAGAGCAGTTTGCGGAGGCGGAGGAGGTCGAAGATGCTGGCCTCGATCTTGAGACGTCCCGTGGCCCACGCCTTGGCCGGGTTCAGCTCGTCACGGGCCAGGGCCACCAGGTCGTCGCTGCCCACGGTGAGGCGGACCTGCGCGCCCGCCGGGTCGTCGGTGCGTTCGAACGGGTCGAGCCCGCCCGCGTGGATCCGGGTCAGGTACGCCACCCGCAGGTCGGTGATCCGGCAGCTGATCGTGCGCTCCACCACGTGCTCGGCGAGCCTGTCGGACTCCACCTCCGCGAGGCGCTCGGAGATGCGGTCGAGCGCGCCGCGGCACTCCTCCTCGTTCGCCATGATCAGGCCGTTCCCCGTTCGGTCGACAACGATGTCGTGATGGGACGGTAGCGTTCTGACTGGGCCCGAAGCGACTCGTGGCAGGGGACAGGGCCCTTCTGGGAGGTAGACGTGATGTCCGACGAGGCCGTACCGGCGCCGGTCCCGCCCGGTCCCGGGCCGCGTCCGCGGCAGGCGGCGGTCCGCGAGCCGACCGGTGACGGGCGGGTGGACGAGGCGCTGGCCCGGCTGGACGAGCTGGACGCCGCGCCGGTCTCCGCCCACGTGGAGGTGTTCGAGGACGTCCACCGGCGGCTGCAGGAGCTGCTGGCCTCCGCCGGCCAGGACGACCCCGGCGTGCCGGGGCCTCCGGCCGGGGGCGCGCCGCCGTGGCGGGGGGCCGGCTGATGAGCCGCCGGCGGCTCGACGCCGAGCTGGTGCGGCGCGGGCTGGCCCGGTCGCGCGAGCACGCCGCCGAGCTGATCGCCGACGGGCGGGTGCGGGTCGGCGGGCAGACCGCGGGCAAGGCGGCGACCCAGGTGGAGGCCGGCGCGGCGATCGTGGTCGACACCGCCGACACCGGGCCCGAGTACGTCTCGCGCGGCGGGCACAAGCTGGCCGGGGCGCTGGAGGCGTTCGCCGATCTCAAGGTGGCGGGCCGGGTCTGCCTCGACGCGGGGGCGTCCACCGGAGGGTTCACCGACGTGCTGCTGCGCGCCGACGCCGCGCACGTGTACGCGGTCGACGTGGGCCGCGGCCAGATCGCCTGGTCGCTGCGTACCGACGAGCGGGTGACCGTCCTCGAACGGGTCAACATCCGCGACCTGACGCCGGAGACGCTCGGGCAGCCCGAGGCGGCCGCGCCGGATCTGGTGGTGGGCGACCTGTCGTTCATCTCGCTGCGCCTGGTGCTGGAGCCCGTGCTGCGCTGCGCGGCGCCCGGGGCCGACTACGCGCTCATGGTGAAACCGCAGTTCGAGGTGGGCAAGGAACTGGTCGGGGCGGGCGGTGTCGTCCGCGACCCGGAGCTGCGGGCCGATGCGGTGCGCGGCGTCGCGGCGCACGCGGCCTCGCTGGGGCTCGGGGTGCTGGGCGTGACGGCGAGCCCGCTTCCCGGTCCGGCGGGGAACGTCGAGTACTTCCTGTGGCTGCGGGCGGGTGCGCCGCCGCTGCGCGAGCCGGATCTGGGCCGTGCCATCGAGGAGGGGCCGCGGTGATCCTTCGTGCCGGGGCGGACGTAGAAGCGGGCGTGGACGTTATAGGGGACGTGATATTCCGAGCATGTGATCCGCGCGCGGGAGACGCGGCGGTGAGGGCGCGGCGGGCCGGCACGGCCGGTGCGGCCGCGGGACGGCGGGCACATGGGTGAGCGGTCGGTACTGGTCGTCACGCACACGGGGCGGCGGGAGGCGGTCCGCAGCGCGCAGCTGGTGATCGAGCGGCTCAGCGCGGCGGGCATCTCGGTACGGGTGCTGGAGGGCGAGGCCGAGGCCATCGGCTGCTCCGGCGTGGACGTGCGGCCGGGCACCGCCGCGGCGGCCGAGGACGCCGAGGTGGTGATGGTGCTGGGCGGCGACGGGACGCTGCTGCGGGCGGCCGATCTGGTTCGTCCGGCGGGCACCCCGCTGCTCGGCGTGAACCTCGGCCACGTCGGGTTCCTGGCGGAGGCCGAGCGGGAGGATCTCACCGCCACCGTCGAGCGGGTCGCCGCGCGCCGCTACGACGTCGAGGAGCGCATGACGATCGACGTGGTGGTCCGGATGAACGGCGGCATCGCCGGCACCACGTGGGCGCTGAACGAGGCCACCGTGGAGAAGGCCGAGCGGGAGCGGATGCTGGAGGTCGTCGCCGAGATCGACGGCCGCCCGCTGTCGAACTGGGGCTGCGACGGCGTGGTGTGCGCCACCCCGACCGGTTCCACCGCGTACGCGTTCTCGGCGGGCGGGCCGGTCGTGTGGCCGGAGGTGGAGGCGATGCTGGTCGTCCCGATCAGCGCGCACGCGCTGTTCGCCCGGCCGCTGGTGGTCTCGCCGCGTTCGGCGGTGGCGATGGAGGTGCTGCCCGGCACGCCGCGCGCGGTGCTGTGGTGCGACGGCCGCCGCACCCTCGACCTGCCGCCCGGCGCGCGGGTCGAGGTGCGCCGGGGCGCGCACCCGGTGCGGCTGGCCCGGCTGCATCTGACCCCGTTCACCGACCGGCTGGTGACCAAGTTCGGGCTGCCGGTGACGGGCTGGCGCGGCCGGGCCCGCAAACCGGCCCCGCCTCCCGAGGGCCCGGAAGCGGGGGGAGACGGTAGCGTCCCGTAGGGTGCCCGCGCCCGGGATGATCCGGGCGCGGAGCGGTGACCAGCGGCGACGCGGGCGAGGGGGGCCGGATGCGGGCAGGGGCGATAACCTCACCTCCGAGGCGCTGAACCGGGATCTGTTTTGCGAGGGGTTGTGACGCTGGTGCGTCCGATGGTCGATGAGGTGCGGATCCAGGGCCTCGGTGTGATCGACGAGGCCGTGCTCGATCTGTCCCCGGGGTTCAACGTCGTCAC
Source organism: Actinomadura vinacea (assembly GCF_039532545.1). Lineage (NCBI taxonomy): Bacteria > Bacillati > Actinomycetota > Actinomycetes > Streptosporangiales > Thermomonosporaceae > Actinomadura > Actinomadura vinacea. The sequence goes on from NZ_BAAARW010000039.1 coordinate 13,764, forward strand.
CGGCGAGACCGGGGCGGGCAAGACCATGGTGGTCACCAGCCTGGGGCTGCTGTTCGGCGGGCGCGCCGACCCGCAGCGGGTCCGGCCGGGTGCCGAACGGGCCACCGTCGAGGGCCGGATCGTGGTCGACTCCGGCGGCCGGGTGGCCGAGCGGGTCGAGGAGGCCGGCGGGGAACTGGACGAGGGCGCGCTGATCGTCACCCGTTCGGTGTCGGCGGAGGGCCGGTCCCGGGCCTACCTCGGCGGCCGGTCCGTCCCGGTCAGCCTGCTGATCAACCTCGCCGACGAACTGGTCGCCGTGCACGGCCAGTCCGACCAGCAGCGGCTGCTGCAGGCGGGCCGGCAGCGCGGTGCGCTGGACCGCTACGCGGGCGACGCGCTGACCAAGCCGCTGCGCGGCTACACCGCGGCCTACGAGCGGCACCGCCAGGTGTCGGCGCTGCTGGAGGAGCTCACCACCCGGGCGCGGGAGCGGGAGCAGGAGGCCGAGCTGCTGCGGTTCGGCCTGGAGGAGATCGAGAAGGTCGAGCCGAAGCCGGGCGAGGACGTGGAGCTGGCCACCGAGGAGGAGCGGCTGGGGCACGCCGACGCGCTGCGCGGCGCCGCCGACACCGCGCACGAGGCGCTGCTGGGCGATCCGTCCGCGGCGTTCGAGGCGGCCAACGTGGTGAGCCTGCTCGGCACGGCCCGCAACGCGCTCGACGCCGTCCGCGACCACGATCCCGCGCTGGCCGCGCTGGCCGACCGGCTCGCCGAGGCCGGCTACCTGGTCTCCGACGTCGCCACCGACCTGGCCTCCTACGCCGAGTCGGTGGACGCCGACCCGGCGCGGCTGGCGGTCGTCCAGGAGCGGCGCGCCGAGCTGACCGCGCTGACCCGCAAGTACGGCGGCGGGGAGACGCTGGAGGAGGTGCTGGAGTGGGCGCGGCGGTCGGCGGCCCGGCTGACCGAGCTGGAGGGCGACGACGACCGCATCGAGGAGCTGCGCGCCGAGCACGGGGAGCTGGCCGGACGGCTGGAGGCCGAGGCCGCCGAGCTGACCGCGGTGCGCACCAGCGCCGCCGAGCGGTTCTCCCAGGCCGTCACCGAGGAGCTGACCGCGCTGGCGATGCCGCACGCCCGCGTCCATGTGGGGGTCAACCCGACGGGCGAGTACGGCCCGCACGGCGCCGACGAGGTCGAGGTGCGGCTCGCCCCGCACCCGGGGTCGCCGCCGCTGCCGCTGCACAAGGGCGCCTCGGGCGGGGAGCTGTCGCGGGTGATGCTGGCGATCGAGGTGGTGTTCGCGGGCGCCGACCCGGTGCCGACCTTCGTTTTCGACGAGGTGGACGCGGGCGTCGGCGGCAAGGCGGCGGTGGAGATCGGCCGGCGGCTGGCGCGGCTGGCGCGCAACGCCCAGGTGATCGTGGTCACCCATCTCCCGCAGGTCGCGGCGTTCGCCGACCAGCATCTGCTGGTGGAGAAGTCCGACGACGGCACCGTCACCCGCAGCGGCGTGACGGCGCTCGACCGCGAGGAGCGGGTGCGGGAGCTGTCCCGGATGCTGGCCGGCCTGGAGGATTCCGAGCTGGGCCGGGCGCACGCCGAGGAGCTCCTCGAACTCGCCGCCCAGGAACGGCGGACCTGACGCCGCCGCGGCCCAGGAGAACGAGGCGGGCCGCCGAACGCAAGAGTGGCGGGGCGGTGATTCCGGTCACACTGGGGGCGTCGCCGCCTGCGAAGCAAGCGAAAACCACAGAGAGTGCACGAACGGACACGCCTGGCCGATCGTCGTTACCGGTGTCGCCCCCCGTGCTCTGGCAGGATGTCAAACGATGAATGATCCGTCTCCGACCACCGAGCGGCCTGCCGAGCCGTCCGGCGAGCCGTCCGCGGAGCCGTCCGGCGAACAGGCGGCCGGGCGGCCCGCCGAATCGTCGGCGGCGCCGCCGGCGGACGCGTCCGAGGCGCCCTCGGGCCCCCGGACGCCCCTCGCGGGCCAGGCGGCCGGTCCCGGGGGGCGCACGGCGTCCGAGGACCTTTCCGCCGCGCGCCGGGCGTGGCCCGTGCTGCGGTTGCCGCGGGTGCTGCCGCTGCGCAGGGGCCGTGAGGACGCCCGCAACGGGGTCAGCGCCACGGCGCGGCTCGACCGCCGCACCAAGAACCTCACCAAGCGGCTGCAGCCCGGCGAGATCGCTGTGATCGACCATGTCGACCTCGACCGCGTCAGCGCCGAGGCGCTGGTGTCGTGCGAGGTGGGCGGCGTGGTGAACGTGGCGCCCAGCATCTCCGGGCGCTACCCCAACCTGGGGCCGCAGATCCTGGTGGAGGCCGGGATCCCGCTGGTCGACGACGTCGGCCCGGACGTCTTCACCCGGCTCCGCGAGGGCGAGCAGGTCCGGATCGAGGACGAGGTCGTCTACCGCGGCGACGAGGTGGTCGCCAAGGGCACCGCGCAGAACGCCGAGAGCGTCGAGGCGGCCGTGGTCGAGGCCAAGGCGGGCCTGTCGCACCAGATCGAGGCGTTCGCCGCCAACACGATGGAGTACATCAAGCGCGAGCGCGACCTGCTCATCGACGGCGTCGGCGTGCCGGACGTCACCACCCGGATCGAGGGCCGGCACGCGCTGATCGTGGTGCGCGGCTACCACTACCGCGAGGACATCGCCGCGCTGCGCCCCTACATCCGCGAGTACCGCCCGGTGCTGATCGGGGTGGACGGCGGCGCGGACGCGCTGCTGGAGGCCGGCTACCGGCCCGACATGATCGTCGGCGACATGGACTCGGTCTCCGACGACGCGCTGACCTGCGGCGCCGAGATCGTGGTGCACGCCTACCGGGACGGCCGGGCGCCCGGCCTGAAGCGGGTGCACGAGCTCGACCAGGAGGCGGTGGTGTTCCCGGCCACCGCCACCAGCGAGGACATCGCGATGCTGCTGGCCGACGACAAGGGCGCCTCGCTGATCGTGGCGGTCGGCACGCACGCCAACATGGTGGAGTTCCTCGACAAGGGCCGGGCCGGGATGGCCAGCACGTTCCTCACCCGGTTGCGGGTGGGCAGCAAGCTGGTCGACGCCAAGGGCGTCAGCCGGCTCTACCGCAGCCGGATCTCGACCGGCTCCCTGCTGTTCCTGGTGCTGGGGGCGTTCATCGCGATGACCACCGCGGTGTCGATGTCGCCCGCCGGGGACGTCATCCGTCCGCTGCTTGCCGACCGCTGGCACGCGTTCCTCTTCTGGCTGACCGGACTTTTCACGTGATCGATTTCCGTTATCACCTCGTCTCCATCGTCGCGATCTTCCTGGCGCTGGCGCTGGGGATCATCCTGGGCTCCACCACGCTGTCGCAGCAGGCGGTGACCAAGGGCCTGCAGCGGCAGACCTCGGCGCTCGCCAAGCGCAACGACGAGTACCGCCGCACGCAGCTCCGGCTGGAGGCCCAGGTGGAGGGCGATGAGAACTTCGCCCGCACGATGGGCCCGCAGCTGGTCGCCGAGCGGCTGAAGGGCCAGTCGCTGGTCTTCGTGGAGACGCCGGGCGCGAGCAACGACAGCATCGAGCAGCTGAGCAACCTGGCCAAGAGCGCCGGCGCCGCGGTCACCGGCCGGGTGACGATCCAGAAGAAGTTCCTGGACGACAACCAGGTCGGCACCGTCGACGAGCTGGCCGGGCAGCTCAAGCCCGGCTCGATGGCCTTCCCGCCGGGCGCGGGCGCGTACGAGAAGGCGGCGGCGGTGCTGGCCGGCGCGGTCGTGACCAAGGACGCGGCCAAGACGGGGCGGGAGGACGGCTCCGCGGCGGCGGTCCTGGCCGGTTTCCGGCAGGCGGGTTACGTCACCACCAGCGGGAAGCCGGGCCAGCACGCGACGCTCGCGGTGATGATCGCGCCGTCGTCGCAGTACGCCTACGAGGGCGGCGACACCGACAACAAGGCGCTGCTGGCCTTGGCCGCGTCGCTGGACGGCGCGGGCCGGGGCGCGGTCCTGGGCGGCCCGTCGACCGCGGCGCAGGAGGGCGGGCTGGTCGCCGCGCTGCGCGACTCCGACACCGACAAGGCGGTGTCCTCGCAGGACACCGTGGACACCGCGTCCGGCCAGGTGGTGACGGTCCTGGCGTTGCAGAACGAGATGGGCGGCAAGGCCGGCCGGTACGGGACGGGCTCGGGTGTGAACGGGTACCTGCCGTCGCCGGTGCCCGCCGCCGGAGGGAACGGGTGACCCCCATGATCCGACCGACGGTCCGGGTGCTGGCCGGCGCGGCGCTGGGCGCCGTGGCCGCGCGGAGCGCCTATCGCGCGCTGGTCCGCCGCCCGCCGGGGCTGAACGGGCTGCCGGGCGAGGAGGCCTGGGGGCGCACCAACCACCGCGGGGAGCCGGTGACGCTGCTGGAGGGGCCCGCGTTCGTGGCGGGCGCCGCGGCGGCGGGGCTGCTGGCGCCCGGGGCGGGCGGCCGGGTGCGCTTGGCGGCGCTGCTCGCCGGGGCGGGCGCGGGCGTGCTCGGCGGTTACGACGATCTGGCGGGTTCGGCCGGCTCGCGCGGCTTCAAGGGGCACCTGGGCGCACTGGCGCGCGGGGAGGTGACCAGCGGCGCGGTGAAGATCCTGGGCATCGGCGCCACCGGGCTGGCCGCCGCCGCGATCGCCGGGTCGCCGGCCCCGTCGCGTGCCGGGCGGGCGTTCGACACGGTGCTGGACGGCGCGATCGTGGCCGGGAGCGCCAACCTGATGAACCTGTTCGACCTGCGTCCGGGCCGGGCGATCAAGGTGGGGCTCATCACCGGGGTGCCGCTGGCGCTGACCTCTTCGGGGTCGGCGGTGGTCGCGGCCCCGCTGGGCGCGGCGACCGCGCTGCTGCCCGAGGACCTGGGTGAACGGGCGATGCTCGGCGACACCGGCTCGAACGCGCTCGGTGCGCTGCTGGGGCTGGCCGCGACCCGGCTGGCGCGCGGGCCCCGGCTGGCGGTGCTGGCGGGATTGGCCGGGCTGAACGCCGCGAGCGAGTTCGTCAGCTTCACCAAGGTGATCAGGGAGATCCCGGCGCTGAACTGGGTCGACATGCTGGGCCGCCGGCCTCCGGAGGTGCCCGCGGCGGGTGCGGTTCCGGCCCAGCCCGGTCCGGTGGACGCCGCGGCCGGGACGGGCGCGGACGCCGGCCCGCTTGGCGACCCCGCCCCCTGAGAGGTCCCGAAGACGCTGAGACGCAGGCCGGACGCGTCCCGGAATCGCCCGAATCGGAGACACGCCCCCGAAGAGGGCGCGTGCGACCCCTCCGCCTCTGAGATCATCTGCCTCTGAGACCTCCCGCTCCAGGGCCCCGGCGGACGGCGTGCTCCATCGCGCGTGCCGGCTCCGGCGGCTCCCCGCGCGGGGTCCCTGCCGGCCGGCCCCTTCCGGCCGGCAAGAACCGAGAACCTCCCGACCGCCCGTCCGAACGCCAGTTGTGAGCCCCGAGACCCGTGACCCCGACCGACCCGCCGCCATCCCCCCCGGGGCCTGGCATGACGCCGCGGCTGCGCCGGCTGACCGGCGGGCTCGCCGGAGCCGCCGTGATCATCGGTGTGATCACGGTGCTGTCCCGGCTGGCCGGGTTCGGGCGCACCTACGCCTTCTCGCAGACCGTCACCACCTCCTGCCTCGGCCAGGCCTACTTCACCTCGACGCAGCTGCCGAGCATCGTGTACGAGATCGTGGCGGGCGGCGCGCTGGCCGGGATGGTCGTCCCGGTGCTGGCGGGTCCGGCCGACCGCGGCGACCGCGAGCAGGTGCGCCGGATCGCCTCCGCGCTGCTCACCTGGATCGTGCTGCTGATGGTGCCGCTGTCGGCGCTGCTGGCGGTGCTGTCGCGGCCGCTCATGGGCCTGCTGGTGGGCGGCGACCTGCAGGGCTGCTCGCGGTCGGCGATCGTGTCGGTCGGCGCCGACATGATGGCGATCATGGCGCCGCAGATGGTGATGTACGGGGTCGCGGTCGTGCTGTACGGGCTGCTGCAGTCGCATCGCCGGTTCGTGGCGCCGGCGCTGGCCCCGCTGATGTCGAGCCTGGTGGTGATCGGTGCCTACCTGGCGTACGCGCCGCTCGGCCGCGGCTTCGAGAACGACCTGGCCGGGCTGCCCCGCTCGGCCGAGCTGACGCTGGCGGTCGGCACCGCGCTCGGCGGCGTCGCGATGGCGGTCACCGCGGGCGTGGCGGCGTGGCGGCTGCGCCTGGGCCTGCGTCCCACGCTGCGCTTCCCCGACGGGGTGGCGCCGCGGGTGCGGCGGCTGGCGGTGGCCGGGCTGGCCACGGTGGTGGCTCAGCAGCTGTCGGCGCTGCTGGTCGTCCGGCTGAGTTACGCGGGCACCGGCGGTGCCCTCGCCAACTACCAGTACGCCTGGGCGCTGTACCTCCTGCCGTGGGCGATCCTGGCCGTGCCCATCGCGACCAGCGCGTTCCCGATGCTGTCGGCGCGGCTGGAGGACGCCGCCGAGTTCGACCGGATCACCGCGTCCACCACCCGGGCGGTCATCCTGGTGTCGTGCGCGGGCGCCGCGGTGCTGGCCGCGGTCGCCGTCCCGGCGGCGGCGGTCTTCAACCCGGGGCAGGCCGGGCAGCAGGAGGTGCTGTCCCGTGCGGTGCTCGCCTTCGCCCCGGGCCTGCTGGGGTACGGTCTGGTCGCGCACCTGCAACGGGTGCTGTTCGCCTGCCATCGCGGCAGGATGGGTGCCATCGCCATCGTCACGGGCTGGCTGGTGGTGATGGCCGCCGACGTCCTCCTGGTGCTCGCCGCCGGACGGGACTGGGTGGTGGCGGCGTTGGGCCTGGGCAACGCCGCCGGGATGACCGTGGCGGGGGCGCTGCTGATCGCCACGGTGGTACGTGCCCGGGGGCGGGCGGCGGTACGCGGTGTACCGCGCGCGCTCGCCGCCGGGATCGCCGGGGCCGCCGCCGGAGGGGCCGCGGGCGACGCGGTGGCGGCGCTCCTCGGCACGGGAGGCCAGATGCTGAACATCGGTATCGCGGCACTGGCCGCCCTGGTCGCCGCGGCGGTGTTCGCGGCGTTGGCGTTCGTGATCGACGGCCGGGATCTGCGGGCCGTCCTGAGCCGGAAGGTCGCGCGTAATGACTGATCGATCCGTTGCCGGGCCGGAGCCGGCCGCCGAGCCGGGGGACCCCGGGGCGCCGGTGGACGACGACGGGCTGAAGGGCCTGCGGGTGGCGCTGGTGCTGGCCACCAGCGCGGGCGGTGTGGGACGGCACGTGCGGTCGGTGGCGTCCGGTCTGGCCGCGCGCGGCGCCCACGTGGTCGTCTGCGGGCCCGCCGAGACCGAGCGGACGTTCGGCTTCGAGCGGGGCGGGGTCCGGTTCGCGGCGGTCGACCTGGCCGACCGGCCGCGGCCGGTGAGCGACGCCAAGGCGGTCGCGCGGCTGCGCACGCTGCTGCGCGGCGCCGACGTCGTGCACGCGCACGGGATGCGCGCGGGCGGTCTGGCCGCCGCGGCCTGCGCCCGGGTCGCCACCGGCCCGCTGCGCATGGCCCGGGGCGGCGGGCCCCCGCTCGTCGTGACGCTGCACAACGCGGTGACCATGGGCGGCCGGACCGCGGTGGCGTACGGGGCGCTGGAGCGAGTGGTGTCGCTGGGCGCCGACGAGGTCCTCGGCGTCTCGCCCGATCTGGAGGACCGGATGCGGGCGCTGGGCGCCCGTTCGGTCGGGCACGCGCTGGTCCCGGCGCCGGTGCCGCGCTCGCAGCCGAGCCCGACGGTGCGCGCCGACCTGCGCGCCGAGCTGGGCGTCGGGGAGCGCCCGCTGATCCTGACCGTGGGCCGGCTGGCCGCGCAGAAGGGCCTGTTCACGCTGCTGGACGCGGCGGAGGGCTGGAAGCGGCGCACCCCGCCGCCGCTGGTCGCGATCGTCGGCAACGGTCCCCTCGAGGACGAGCTGCGGGCCCGGATCGATCGGGACGAGCTGCCGGTGCGGCTGCTGGGGCGGCGCGGGGACGTCCCGGCGCTGCTGGCGGCGGCCGATGTCACGGTGGTCCCGAGCGTGTGGGAGGGGCAGCCGCTGATCGTCCAGGAGATCCTGCGCACCGGGCGGCCGCTGGTCGCCACGCGGGTCGGCGGCGTCCCGCAGATGGTCGGTGCGGTCCACGGCGGCGGTATCGGGGGGGAGGACCGGCCGGTGCGGGGGCCGGAGAGCGAGGCGGCGCTGCTGGTGCCGCCGGGCGACCCGGCCGCCCTGGAGCGGGCGGTGAGCCGCGTGCTGGACGATCCGGCGCTGGCGGTGCGTCTCGGGGCGGCCGCCGCGGAGCAGGCGATGTCGCTGCCCGTCGAGTCCGACGCGGTGGACCAGCTCGCGGAGATCTACCTGCGTCTGGTCTCGTCCGCCGGGCACTGAAGCGGGTGCCGGGTCGGCGCCGAGGGTGGGGAATGTCAGGCCCTTAGACGGCGGCGTGCGCGTTCCGGTTCAGGTCTCCGCGGAAAAATTTTGGGAATCTTGGAACGCGTCCGGTGCGCCCCGCGTTTCAGGAGGTAGTGGAGGGGAGTATCCCTGCGCGGTGGTCTCGTCAGCACGGCCGGTCCGTACCGGCCCGGGATCATCGGCCCGCACCATGCTCTCAGGGCGGGAGAGACCTCCGGCGTTGAGCTATGCCGCCGGAGGCGTTTGCCGTGCACGTTGCACCATGGGTGTGGGCCCTGACCCTGATCGGGATCCTCACCGTCATCATCTTCGACCTGCTGGTGATCCACCGGGGTGACACCCGGGAGTTCACCACCCGCCGGGCCGCGTTCTGGTCCACCGTCTACATCGGCCTCGCGGTCCTTTTCGGGCTGGGGGTCTGGGCCTTCTCCGGAGGGCGGTACGCCGCCGAGTACTTCGGCGGGTTCGTCACCGAGAAGAGCCTGAGCGTCGACAACCTCTTCGTCTTCATGGTGATCCTGACCCGGTTCGCGGTGCCCAAGCACGCCCAGCACACGGTGCTGATGGCCGGGATCCTGATCGCGCTCGTGCTGCGCGGCCTGTTCATCGCGGCGGGCGCGGCGGCGCTGAACGCCTTCACCTGGGTCTTCGTCATCTTCGGCGTGTTCCTGATCTGGACCGCGATCGGGCTGGTGCGCGGCGGTGACGATGACGAGGTCAAGGAGAACTTCCTGCTGCGCTGGGTGAAGCGGGCGCTGCCCACCAGCGACGACTACGAGGGCAACAAGATCATCACGCGCCGGGACGGGCGCCGGATGGTCACCCCGCTGTTCGTGGTGATCATCGCGATCGGCTCCACCGACGTGATGTTCGCGCTCGACTCCATCCCGGCGATCTTCGGTCTCACCACCGAGCCCTACCTGGTCTTCACCGCCAACGCCTTCGCCCTGATGGGTCTGGTGCAGCTGTACTTCCTGCTGGGCGGGCTGGCCGAGAAGCTGGTCTACCTCAGTCACGGGCTGGCGTTCATCCTGGGCTTCATCGGGGTGAAGCTGATCCTGCACGCGCTGCACGAGTACGGCGTGTCCTGGGCGCCGGACGTGCCGATCTGGCTGTCCCTGTCGGTGATCGCCGGCACGCTGGTCGCCACCACGGTCGCCAGCCTGGCAGTCGGCCGCCGCGACGGGGCCGGCGCCGCGACGCCCGCGAAGACGCAGGAGGCCGCGGCCGCCGGGGCGGGCGGCGACGAGGACGACCCGCGCGCGCTGGAGTCCCGCGAGGTGTGAGTCATCACGAATTCGGCACGGCTGTCGCCTGAGACGTAACTCACCCCCGCACCGAACCCGAATCCTGTTCTAGAATCGGTTCGTCAATGGGGCTGAGAGAGGTGACGCATGGCCATCGGGCTGACCGAAGAGCATGAGGCACTCGCCGAATCGGTGCGCGGGTTCGCCGAGCGCAACGTCACGGCGGCGGTCGTACGGGCCGCGCTGGACGCGGACGAGGAGACCCGTCCCGGCTTCTGGTCGGCCCTGGCCGAGCAGGGGCTGCTCGGGCTGCATCTGGAGGAGGAGCACGGCGGGCAGGGCTACGGCCTGCTGGAGCTGGCCGTGGTGCTGGAGGAGCTGGGCCGGGCCGCGGCGCCCGGCCCGTTCCTGCCCACCGTGCTGGCCAGTGCGGTGGTGAACGCCTCCAGCAACGCCAAGGCTCGCGGGGAGCTGCTGCCCGGTCTGGGGGATGGCTCGCGCACCGGCGCGCTGGCGCTCGATGGGGAGCTGACCGGCCGTCGCGAAGGCGACCGGCTGGTGGTCAGCGGCATCGCCGCCACGGTGCTGGGCGCCGCCCTCGCCGACGTGCTGGTGCTGCCGGTCGTCCTCGACGGCGGCGGCCGCGAGTGGGTGGCCGTCGACGCCGCCGAGACGACCGTGACCCCGGCCGCCCAGAGCCTGGACCGCGTCCGCCGGGTCGCCGCGGTCGAGCTGGCGGACGTCGCCGTCACCCCCGACCGGGTGCTGGACGGCCTCACCGGCACCGCCGTCCGCGACCTCTCCGTCGCGTTGCTGGGCGCCGAGGCGGCGGGAGCGGCGGGCTGGTGCGTCACCACCGCCGCCGAGTACGCCAAGGTCCGCGAGCAGTTCGGCCGCCCGATCGGGCAGTTCCAGGGCGTCAAGCACAAGGCCGCCCGCATGCTGATCGCGCTGGAGCAGGCCCGCGCCGCCGTCTGGGACGCCGCCCGGGCGCTGGACGACCGTTCCGAGGACGCCTCGTTCGCCGCCGCCGTCGCCGGCGTCATCGCGCTGGACGGCGCCGGGCGGACCGCCCGCGACGCCATCCAGATCCTCGGCGGCATCGGCTTCACCTGGGAGCACGACGCGCACGTCTACCTGCGCCGCGCGCTGACGCTGCGGGCGCTGGCCGGGCCCGCCAAGGGCTACGCGGCCGACGTCGCCCGCCGCGCCCTGGCGGGCGGGCGCCGCGCGGTGGAGCTGGAGCTGGACGACGACACCCAGCCGCTGCGCGAGCGCATCCGCGCCGAGGTCGCCGAGCTGGCCGCGATCGGCGAGAAGGACGAGCTGAAGCGCACCATGGGCGACCGGGGCTGGACCGTCCCGCACCTGCCCGAGCCGTGGGGCCGCGGCGCCTCCCCGGTCGAGCAGATCCTCATCCAGCAGGAGCTCAGGGCGGCCAAGGTCAAGCAGCCGAACCTGGTGATCGGCGCCTGGCTGGTGCCCTCCCTGGTCGCCTACGCCACCGAGGAGCAGAAGGAGCGCTTCCTGCGCCCGACGCTGCGCGGCGAGATGGTGTGGTGCCAGCTGTTCAGCGAGCCGGGCGCCGGCTCCGACCTGGCCTCGCTGTCGATGCGGGCCGAGCGGGTCGAGGGCGGGTGGCGGCTCACCGGCCAGAAGATCTGGACGTCGGTGGCGCAGTTCGCGCAGTGGGGCTTCTGCCTGGCCCGCACGAACCCGGACGCGGCCAAGCACGACGGCATCAGCTACTTCCTGGTCGACATGAAGGCCGAGGGCGTGGACGTGCGGCCGCTGCGCGAGCTGACCGGCGAGTCGCTGTTCAACGAGGTGTTCCTGGACGGCGTCTTCGTCCCCGACGACCAGGTGGTCGGCGAGGTCGACAAGGGCTGGCAGGTGGCCCGCAACACCCTAAGCAACGAGCGGGTGTCGCTGTCGACCGGCGGCGGGCTGGGCATGGGCGTGCCCGAACTGCTGAGGTTCTTCGAGGGCGCCGAGCTGGACCCGATAGCCGAGGCGGAGGTGGGCGGGCTGGTCGCGCAGGGCCAGTCGATCGACCTGCTCGGGCTGCGCACCACGCTCAAGCAGCTCAACGGGGTGGAGCCCGGGGCCGAAGCGAGCGTGCGCAAGCTGCTGGGCGTGCAGTTCAACCAGGACGTGGCCGACTACTGCTGGGCCGCGCAGGGCACGGGGGCGGTCGTCGAGGCGCCGGGAGAGCGCAGCGGGACCGTCGCGCGGGCCATGCTGTTCTCCCGCGCGATGACGATCTACGGCGGCACCACCGAGGTGCAGCTCAACATCATCGGCGAGCGGCTGCTCGGTCTGCCCCGCGACCCCGAGCCCGGCAAGTGACGTGATCGCGCGCCGCGGCGGGCGGGCCTGCCGCCGCCCGCCGCGGCTCAGCGCGGGCGCCAGGAGTAGATGAGGTTGACCATGACGATGGCGGCACAGACCACCACCAGGCCCGGCATGCCGGCGTTGACGACACCGATCGCGGTCAGCGGGACGGCCGCGATCAGTGACACGATCGCCAGCGCGAGGTCGGAGCCGTGGCCGTTCCCCGGCTGGGCGGCGGGCGCCTTCCGCGGCGCCTGGACGGCGGACGCGCGGGCCGCCACGGTCTCCTCGATGCGGTCGACGAGCGTCTCGACGAAGGCGTCGTCGTAGTCGGGGCCCAGTTCCCGCCGGGCCGCCAGCGCCGCGGCCAGGTCGTCGCGCGGCAGGCGTGGAGTCGTCATTCTTCGGTTATAAGCAACAAGTCCCGCTCCTGGCGTCACCCTTGGGGACGAAACTCGCGATCGGCCGGTGGGACCACGCGGTCTGGAAGCTACCGCTCGGTTAAAATGCCGACCTCGTCCGCGAACCTCCCGGAGGTCAACGTGAGAGCACGGGTCCGCCCCACCGCCGCGCCCGCCCTCGCCTGCGGGGTGCTCGCCTCCGCGCTCGTCCTGGCCGGATGCGGCGGGGACGGCGACGACAAGGCACCCGCCGCGCCCGCCGCCTCCGGTGCGACGACCACACCGCCGGTCTCCGTGCCGTCCGCGCCCGCGAGCGTCCCCCCGGCCGCCGGGCAGCCCACCCTTCCGGCCGTGCCCAAGGTGAAGGCAGGCCAGGTCAAGCCGCTGGTCGGACGGTGGGTGAGCCCCGCCGGCGACTACTTCCAGTTCAAGGCCGACGGCACCGGCTCCTGGATGAAGGGCGGCCAGTCGCTCTGGAACGGCCAGGTGATCCCCGAGGGCAAGGGCCGGTTCCGCTTCTCCTGGCAGGGCGGCGACCCGAAGAGCGCCTCGTACTGGGGCGCCACGCTCACCGGCGGCAAACTGCTGTTCGCCGGGACCAACCAGACCTACACGAAGGCCAAGGGATGATGCTGGAAATGAACGCCGCGGGGGACGGGGAGGCGCTTTTCGCCTCGCCCGCCGATGTCGACCGGCGGCTCGCCGAGGTCGACTACCTGGCGGACGAGGCCATCGCGACCACGGTGTTCCTCGCCCAGGCGCTCGGCAAACCGCTCCTGGTGGAGGGGCCCGCGGGGGTCGGCAAGACGGAACTGGCCAAGGCGGTCGCCGCCGCCACCGGCGCCGAGCTGATCAGGCTGCAGTGCTACGAGGGCCTGGACGAGGCACGCGCGCTGTACGAGTTCAACTACAAGAAGCAGCTGCTGGCCATCCAGGCGGCCCGGGAGGATCGGGCCTGGCAGCAGACCCACGACGACATCTTCTCCGAGGAGTTCCTGCTGGAGCGTCCGCTGCTGGCGGCGATCCGGCGCACCGGGCCGACCGTGCTGCTGATCGACGAGGCCGACAAGGCCGACGTCGAGGTCGAGGGGATGCTGCTGGAGGTGCTGTCGGACTTCCAGGTGACGATCCCGGAGCTGGGCACGGTCGCCGCGGTCCGCCGCCCGTTCGTGCTGATCACCTCGAACGCGGCGCGGGAGCTGTCGGAGGCGCTCAAGCGGCGCTGCCTGTACCTGCACCTGGACTATCCCGAGCCCGAGCGGGAGCGGGACATCGTGCTGGCGCAGGTCCCCGGGATCGAGGCGGCGCTGGCCGAGCAGCTGGTCCGCACGGTCGGGACGCTGCGCGAGCTGGAGGTCAAGAAGGCGCCGTCGATCGCCGAGACCGTCGACTGGGCCCGCACCCTGCTCGCCCTGGGGCTGGACGAGCTGGACGAGGCGGCGGTGGCGCGCACGCTCGGCGTCGTCCTCAAGCACGTCTCCGACCAGGAGCGCGCCGTCAAGGAACTGGGACTGCGGGGCTGACCGTGGACGTTCGGGAGGGCGCGGCGGGCCCGGCGGGGCGGCGGTCGCTGGTCGACCGGCACACCGGCTTCATGGCGGCGCTGCGCGAGGCGGGGATGCCGGTGTCGGTCGCCGAGGGCCTGGACGCGGTGCGCGCCATGCAGGTGATCGACCTGGTGGACAGGGACGCGCTGCGCGCCGCGTACGCGGCGACGCTGGTGAAGCGGCCCGCGCACCGGCCGACCTTCGACACCCTCTTCGACCTGTGGTTCCCCGCGGCGCTAGGGGACGGTGCCGCGCACGCGGCCGGGCTGGAGACGGACACAGCGGCGGCCCGCCGCGCGCAGCGCCATCCGGGGGAGCGCCGTCCGCCGCCGCCGCTGGACCCGGAGGTGCAGGCGCTGCGCCGCGAGCTGTTCGACCTGCTGCTGTCGGGCGATGACCCAGGGCTGCGGCAGTTCGCCCGGACGGCGGTGGCCGAGTACGGGCGGACGCCGGGCCAGGAGTCGTGGTTCTCCTCCGGCGTGCTGCGCGCGATGTCGCCGGAGACGCTGATGGCCGGGTTGCTGGACGCGGTGCTGGCCGGCCAGGAGCGCGGCGGCATGGCCGAGCGGGTCGCGCGGCGGACGTTCCGGTCCCGGATCTCCCGTTTCGGGGATCTGGTGGCCACCGAGGTGCGGCGGCGGATCGCCGAGGACACCGGTGTGGAGCGGACCGCGCGGCTGGCCGTCCGCCCCCCGCTGGAACGGCTCGACTTCGGCCGTGCCGCCCGCTCCGACCTGGCCGCGATGCGCCGCGAGGTCTACCCGCTGGCGCGGCGGCTGGCGACCCGGCTGCAGCAGAGGCAGCGCGCCGGGAACCGGGGCCGGCTCGACTTCCGGCGGACCGTGCGGGCGTCGCTGGGCAGCGGCGGGGTGCCGCTGACCACCCACCACCGGCCGCGCCGCCCGCACAAGCCGGAACTGGTGGTGCTGTGCGACGCCAGCGACTCGGTGTCGGCGTTCGCGCACTTCACGCTGCTGCTGACGTTCGCGCTGCGGGAGCAGTTCAGCAAGGTGCGGGCGTTCGCGTTCATCGACACCACCGACGAGATCACCCGGTTCTTCGCGCCGGGCGTGGACGTGGTGGACGCGATGACCCGGCTGGCCCGGGAGGCCGACCTGGTCTGGATCACCGGGCGCAGCAACTACGGCCACGCGATCAAGGTGTTCGGGGAGCGGTACGGCGACGCGGTCACGTCCAAGACGTCCCTGCTGGTCCTGGGGGACGCCCGGTCCAACTACGGCGAGCTGTCGCTGCCGGTCCTGCGGGAGCTGGCGGGCCGGGCGCGGCACGCGTACTGGCTGAATCCCGAGCCGCGCGCGCAGTGGGACACCGGCGACTCGGCCGCCTCCCGCTACGGGGAGATCGTCCCGATGCACGAGTGCCGCAACCTGGCCCAGCTCACCGGGTTCATCGAGGAACTGGCCTGAGGGCCCGGGGACGTCAGTCCCGTTCCCGGACCAGGGCGGCGAAGACGGCCCCGAGTACGGCGACGGCGCTGCAGACCAGCATCGCGATGTCGGCGCCGTGCGCGAACGCCTCGGCGGGGCTCGCGCCGCCGCCCGACCCGGTGACGATCGTGCCGACCAGCGCCACCCCCAGCGAGGCGCCGATGTAGCGGGCGGTGTTGTTGGCGCCCGAGCCCATGGCCGCCCGTTCGGGCGGGACGCTCTCCACCGCCAGCCGCGCCAGCATGGCGTTGCCCAGGCCGCTGCCGAGCCCTGCCACGATCAGGCCGGGGACCATCCGCCACCAGTGCTCGCCGGGGGAGAAGCCCAGTAGCGCGAGCTGGCCCGCCGCGTTGAGCGCCAGCGCGGCGGCCAGCAGCCGTCCCGCCGGGAGCCGTGCGGGCAGCCGCCGGGCCTGCGCCGCGGCCACGAACGACAGCCCCGACCAGATCGACAGCAGCAGCGCCGCGTCCAGCGCGCTCATGCCCAGGACGACGGCCAGCACCGTGGGCACGTAGCTCATCACGCCGATGATCCCCAGCCCGGTGACCAGCGCGCCGACCACCGACAGCAGGAAGCGGGGCCGCCGGAACAGGGCGAGGTCGAGCATCGGCGCGCGGCGGCGGGCCTGCACCGCCACGAACGCGCCCAGCAGCGCGGCGGCCAGCGCCAGCAGCCCGGCGACCTCGGGACGGCCCCAGCCGGCCCGGCCCACGGTGATGGCCGTGAGCAGTGCCGCGATTCCCAGGCTCATCGTGATCACGCCGGGCACGTCCAGGCCGCGGCGGTGCTCGGCGCGCGACTCGCGCAGCGTCCGGGCGGCGACCGCGGCCAGCAGTGCCGCCGCGGCGACCGTGGCCCAGTACCACGCCCGCCAGCCGCCCAGGACGCCGAGCCCGGCGGCGGCGATCGGGCCGGTGGCGATGCCGAGCCCGAGCATGGCGCCCCAGATGCCGGTGGCGTGGGAGCGCCGCGGGCCGGGCGCGAAGGTGGCGCCGATGATGCCCAGCCCGGCGGCGATGAGCGCGGCGCTGGCCGCGCCCTGCACGATCCGGCCGGCGACGAAGACGGCGGTTGTGGGCGCGACGGCGCAGCCCGCGCTGGAGATCGCCAGCAGCACGGCGCCGATCACGAACACCCGCTTGCGGCCGTGGTCGTCGGCCAGGCTGCCGACCGCCAGCAGCGCCGCCGCCAGGCCGAGGCTGATCGAGCTCATCAGCCAGATCTGGGCGGTGGGGCCGGCGCGCAGCCCGGCGGCGGTGTCGGTCAGCATCGCCAGCGGGGCGGTGTAGTTCATCAGGGCCAGCAGGGTCGCGGCCGCGGGCAGGGCCAGTGCGGCGGTGGTGCCGGACGGCATCGTCCGCGAGGTGCGGCTGATCGCCAGCGTCATCCCGTCTCCGTCTCTCGATCACTCTAAGTTCAATGAACGAACTGCGTTGTGCCGACGGTAGCACGCTCAAGTTCGTTCAATGAACCACGCGGCGGGTAATCTGGTGCGCATGGCACTCGGCAAGGACTACGTGCGGCAGGACTGCTCGCTGGCCCGCGCGCTGGAGGTCGTGGGGGAGCGCTGGACGCTGCTGATCGTCCGGGACGCCCTGTACGGGGTGCGCCGCTTCGGGCACTTCCTCGCACACCTGGAGATCCCGCGCGCCGTCCTGTCGGCCCGCCTCCAGGCGCTGGTGGAGGCGGGCGTGCTGGAGAAGCGGGGCGGCGACTACGTGATCACCGACACCGGCCGCGACCTGTGGCCGGTGGTGCACGCGCTGGCCCGCTGGGGCGACCGCAACTACTCCGACCAGGGGCCGTGCCGGCTGTTCCTGCACATCCCCTGCGGCAAGCGGATCGACGCCGACGGGGCCTGCCCCGCCTGCGGCCGCGTCGTGCCGCTGGAGGAACTGGAGATGCACCCCGGCCCGGGCCTGGACCCCGCCCGGGACGACCCGATCAGCGTGGCCCTGCGCACGCCGCACCGCCTGCTGGAGCCCATCGCGGTGTGATCGCCCACCGCGCGGTCCTTCAGCGGGCGGCGGCGAGCGGATAACCTGCACGCCCATGAAGACCGACGCGTCCGACGGCGTGGCCGCACCGCTCCGCGGCCGCCTGCTCGGGCCCGTCCGGCGCCTGGTCGACGGCCGGCCCGGCGACTCCCCGGCCCGGATCGCCCGCCGCGCCCGGATCCTGGTCACCGTCGCGACCGGCCTGGCCAATCTGGGCGGCGCGCTGGTCGTGCTGCTGTTCACCGTCGTCGTGCCCGACCCCGGCACGGCCGTCTCCGACCGGCTGCGCGTCATCAATCTCGCGGTCTTCACCGGCTATGTGATCGCGGCCGTTCCGGTCGGGCTCGTGCTGGGCGAGCGGTTCTTCCGCCGGGTGCGGCGGCTGGTCGTCCGGCACCGCGCCCCCGACGAGCACGAGCGCTCGCTGCTGCTGTACGGCCCGCTGCGGCTGATGTCGGTGCACCTCACGCTCTGGGGGATCGGCACGGTCGGCTGGGTGCTGATCAACCTGCCGTTCTCCGCCCTGCTGGCGGTCAAGCTCGGCCTCACCAGCCTGCTCGGCGGCCTCACCACCTGCACCGTCGTCTACCTGCTGACCGAGCGGCTGCTGCGGCGCGCGGTCACCACCGCCCTGGCCACCGGGATGCCCGGCCGGACGGGGCTGCCCGGGGTGGTGGCGCGGTCGGTGCTGGCCTGGGCGCTGGGCACCGCGGTGCCGATCCTCGGGCTGATCGTGCTGGCGACCGGCTCCTTTCTGATCGCCGAGGTCACGCTGCGCGACTTCGCGGTGGCGGTGCTGGCGCTCGGCGGGACCGCGCTGGTCGTCGGCCTCGGCGTCACCTACGGCGCGGCCCGCGCCATCGCCGACCCGGTGGAGTCGGTGCGGCTCGGCCTGGCCAGGGTCGAGGGCGGCGACCTGGACGTGCAGGTGCCGGTCTACGACGCCAGCGAGGTGGGACTCCTGCAGGCCGGCTTCAACCACATGGCCGCCGGGCTGCGCGAGCACGCCCGGCTGCAGGACCTGTTCGGCCGCCAGGTCGGCGAGGACGTGGCCCGGGTGGCGCTGGAGCGCGGCATCGACCTGGGCGGCGAGCTGCGCGAGGTCGCGGTGGTCTTCGTCGACATCGTCGGCTCCACCCGGCTGGCCGCCGACCGGCCGCCCACCGAGGTGGTCAAGCTGCTCAACGACTTCTTCGCCGTGGTGGTGGAGGCGATCGGCGACCACGGCGGCTGGATCAACAAGTTCGAGGGCGACGCCGCGCTGGCCGTCTTCGGCGCCCCGCTCGCGCTGGACGGCTCGGGCGCGCGGGCCCTGGCGGCGTCCCGCGAACTGGCCGGGCGGCTGCGCCGGGAGGTGCCCGCGCTGAGCGCCGGCATCGGGGTGTCGGCGGGCGAGGCCGTCGCCGGGAACATCGGGGCCGAGGAACGCTTCGAGTACACCGTCATCGGCGATCCGGTGAACGAGGCCGCCCGCCTCACCGACCTGGCCAAGGGGACGGAGGCGCGCGTGCTCGCCGCGGGCTCGCTCGTCGAGCGGGTCCGCCGGGAGGGACACGAGGACGAGGCGCGGCACTGGGCACTCGGCGGGGAGGTCACGCTGCGCGGCCGCGCCGGACCCACCCGCCTGGCCTCACCGCGCGTTCCCTAGGGACTAGGGGACCGCGCCGATCGTGGCCTTGCGGAGGGTGGTGTAGTACGGCGACTTCTTGAAGCCGGGCCCCGTCTCCTCGCCGATGTAGACGTCGGCGTGGTGCTCGCCCCCGTAGCCCGGCCGGAACAGGTCGGTGACCGTCCAGGTCACCGCCTGGAACCGGGCGCAGATCTCGCGCGCGACCGGACGGCCCTTCCAGTCCCGGCCGCACTCGGCGATCTGGAACCGCTGGCCGCGGGCGAGCACGTCGCGGTCGGCCGCCGCCGACGACCACGCCTTGAGCGGCCGTGCCGCCGAGTCGCGGGTGCTGTCGTCCAGCCACCAGCCGACGCTGTGCGACCAGTTGAGGTAGCGCCCGCGGTGCGACCCGGTGGTGATGCGGCCGCTGCCCTCGGTCTGGATCTCCTTGAGGAAGCCCTCGGGGTAGGAGCCCAGCGGCGTCTTGCCCCGCTTGCAGTGCAGCCGGGGGCAGCCGCGCAGCTCCTTGAGCCGTCCGCCGTGGAACGACTGGACGACGGTGTAGTAGGTGGTGATCCGCCAGGACGCCGGCTTGCCCAACGGCGCCGGGGGACGGCTCTGCCCGGCCGGGGCGCTCGGCGGTGCCGCCGAAGGTGGTGCGGAGCCCGGACCGGCCTGCCCGGATGCCGGAGGGGTGGCCGTCGGCGGCGGCACGTCCAGGGCACCGGTCGAGGCCGTGGACCGGGTGCCGCATCCCGCGACGAGCACGCACATCACGAGAACGACGGCGCCCGAAGGCGTCGGAGCCCGCAGCCGCATCGCATCCCTCCCGGCGCAAACGGACACCATCGTGCCATGCGGTACCGCCGCGCCGCCCGCCTCCCGCACGGGCGGCGCGGCGCCGCCCGGCTCAGCCGCGCCGCGCCTCCTCCGCTGAAGCCTTCTTCGCCGCCGCGGCGGGCTCCGGAGCCTCGTACGACGGCCGTCCGGGAAGCGCGAGGCCGGCGACCGCGAGGACCGCGGCGGCGATCACCATCCACCAGAACGCGGTCCCGAACGCCTCGGCGGGACCGCTCCCGTCCGCCATGCGGTGCTGGAGGAGCAGCGTGACGACCGTGACGCCGAGCGCGGCGCCGATCTGGTTCAGGACGTACAGCGTGCCGGTGGCGCTGGGCGTCGACTCGGCGGGCACGGTGCGGTAGACCGAGGCCATCGTGGGCGCGCCCACGAACCCGAGCGCCAGCCCGGTGAGGACCGAGCAGGCCGCCAGCACCGCCATGTTCCCGTCCGTTCCGGCCTGGGTGTAGGCCAGCGTGCTCAGCGCGATGACCGCGCCGCCCGCCGGGACGAGCGTCCGGGCGCCCACCCGGTCGCTGAGCCGGCCTGCGATCGGCATTCCGAGGAACGCGCCGACCCCCTGCGGGACCAGCAGCAGCCCCGCGGCGAGCACGCCGTGGTCGCGGACCTGCTGGTAGTAGAGCGGGATCAGGAACAGCAGCGCGAACAGCACGCCGCCGACCAGCGCCATGACGGTGACGCTCGCCGCGTACGGGCGGATCGCCAGCAGCCGCAGATCGACCAGCGGCGGGACCTTGCTCCGGAGCGCGTGCACCGCGTACGCGGCGATGAGGAGCAGGCCCAGCACCAGCGCGACGACCACGCGGGGTGCCCCGAACCCGGCCGTCGCGGCCTGCGACAGCCCGTACATCACCCCGATCGCGCCGGGGCTGAGAAGCAGCACGCCGACCACGTCGAACGGTCCGCGCCCCGCCCCGTCGGGGACCTCCGCCGGGACGACCCGGACCGCCAGCGCGATGGCCAGCACCCCGATCGGCAGGTTGACCAGGAACATCCACTGCCAGGCCAGATGCGCGTTGATGAGACCGCCCGCGACCGGGCCGAGGATCGGGCCGAGCGTCATCGGGATCGACATCAGCGCCATCGTCCGGCCCGCGCGCTTGGGCCCGGCGGCCCGTGCCAGCACGGTCAGCATCGTGGGCTCGAGCAGCCCCCCGCCCAGGCCCTGCACCACGCGGAACGCGATGAGCGCGCCCGCGTTCCAGGCCAGCGCGCACAGCAGGGAGCCGGCCGTGAACAGCGCCAGCCCGGCGAGCCAGACGCTCCGGCCGCCGTAGCGGTCCACCGCCCAGCCGCTCACCGGGATCGCGGCGGCCAGGGTCAGCATGTACGCGGTCGCCGTCCACTCGATGGTGTCGAGCGGGGCGTCGAAGTGCCGGGCGAGCGTGCCGATCCCGACGTTGACGATGGTGGCGTCCAGCAGCGCCATGAACCCGCCGAGCATCATCACGCCGATCAGCCGTGCGAGCGGGCCGTCGATGCGCTCGCCGTCAGGGTTCGCCATGCCGCGACCTCCTTCTCGTCCAAGTTTCTGTGCCAGTTCAGCGAACTGAACTAATCAGTTCAAGTTTTGGAACGGCACGGTAGCATGACCGCATGAGCGCAGGCGACATCGCGGCGACGCGGGAGGAGCGCCGGCCCCGGGGCCGGCTGGACAAGCGGCAGGCGATCATGGACGCCGGGCTGCGGGTCTTCGCCCGCGAGGGCTACGAGCGGGCGAGCGTGGACGCGATCGCGGCCGAGGCGGGGGTGGCCAAGCCCACGATCTACAACCACCTGGGCGGCAAGGAGAACCTGTTCCGGGAGGTCATGCTGGGTCTGGCCCGCGCCGCCAACGCCAAGTTCCTGGCCGCGCTGGAGTCCTTCCCCAGCGACCCGTCCGGGCCCGCCGAGCTGCGCGAGCAGCTGCTGGCCGTCGCGCCCCGGCTGGTCGACTGCTACCACGAGCCCGAGTCCTGGGCGCGGCAGCGGCTGCTTTACGCCGAGTCGGGACGGTTCCCCGACCTCTTCCCGGCCGTCCTGGCGGCGGGCACCGGGCAGGGGCTGGAGGTCCTGGCCGGACGGCTGGCGCGGCTGGCCAACGCCGGCCATCTGGAGATCGCCGACCCGGTCCGCGCGGCCGGGCAGTTCCTCGCCCTCCTCACCCACGAGCTGCCGGGGCTGTCGCAGCTGGGCGAACGTCCCATCGGCGACGATGTCCTGGCCGGGGTGATCGAGGCGGGCATCGACACCTTCCTGCGCGCCTTCTCCCCGCGCCCCGCCTGACGGGACGCGTTCCGGGCCGGAGGGCCCCGCGAGGGTTCCCGGCACCTCGGCGCGAACCTGGCCGGGACCGCGGCGGCGGCCCGCTGGTTCGCCGGACTCAGCCGAGCTTGATGGCGCGCAGGCCGTCCGCCTCGGCCCGGTTCAGCAGGGAGACCGTCGCGGCCGGCGGGACGGCGCCGTCCCGGGCCCGCCGCACCAGTGGCCGCCAGCGGCGGCAGTGCCGGGCGAAGGTCACCGCGGTCACCACCCGGCCGCGGGCGACCTGCCCCGCCAGCGCGGTGCCCGGGTCGACGTCGATCAGCACCAGGTGCACCCGGGCGCCGTGCCGCCCCGCCAGCCATGAGAACAGGTGCAGGATGTGCGGCCAGGTGCCGCGCGTGTGCGCGACCACGCCCTCGCCGCGCAGCACCGCCCGGGCGATCCACCACACGTGGGTGGCGTTCACCAGCGGGACCCAGGCGCGGACGGGCAGCGGGCCCAGCCGCAGCGCCCAGCGGTTTCGGGCCTGCCGCGAGTCGATCACCCAGCCGCCGTCGATCGGGACCGGGCCGGTCTCGTCGCCCCGCAGCCGGTACACCCGTTCCAGCAGCGTGCTCTTGCCGGCGCCGGGCAACCCCGCCACCAGCACGAGCGAACCGGCGGGGTAGCGCAGCTCGGCGCCCGTCCCGGATGCCGCCTTCTTGAGTTCGCGGATTATGCCTCTCCTGGTCTAGAGCCCGAAATCACTGCTGGTCGGAAGAACGAACACCTGTGACCAGTGGTTCCGGTAGCGCTTTCAGGAGGCTCGCGTGGCACTCAAGAACGGAGCGGCGACAGCGCGAGGGGGCCGTGCGGGAGGCGCCGTGTCACCAGCCGCGCGAGCGCCACTCGGGCAGGCTGGGGCGCTCCCGCCCGAGCGTGGAGTCCTTGCCGTGGCCCGGGTAGAACCAGGTGGCGTCCGGCAGCCGGTCGAAGACCCGCTCCTCGACGTCCGACAGCAGCTGCTTGAACCGGGCCGCGTCGCCCCAGGTGTTGCCGACCCCGCCGGGGAAGAGGCTGTCGCCGGTGAACAGGTGGGGACGGTCGGCCAGCTCGCCGCCCGCGTCGTACAGCAGCGCGATCGAGCCGGGCGTGTGCCCGCGCAGGTGGATCACCTCCAGGGACGCCTCGCCGACCCGCACCGTGTCACCGTGCTCGACCGGCTCGGCGACCGGCTCCGGCAGCGCCTCCACGTCGAACGGGTGCGCCACCACCGGCGCGCCGGTGGCCTGCACCACCTCGCTCAGCGCCATCCAGTGGTCCTGGTGCCGGTGCGTGGTGACGATCCGGGCCAATGGGCCGTCGCCGACCAGCTCCAGCAGCCGGGGCGCCTCGTTGGCCGCGTCGACCAGCAGCCGCTCGCCGGTGGCGGTGCAGCGCAGCAGGTAGGCGTTGTTGTCGTACGGGCCCACCGCCACCTTGGTGACCGTCAGGCCGGGCAGCTCGCGGACGTCGGGCCCGCCCCCGACCTCGACGTTCCCCGTGTAGCTCATATGCGCCTCCCGCTCGGGCTCCGCCAGTGATCCTTCGCTGGACCATTGTCCCCCCTCGGCCGCCCTCTGATCATCGAGGCCCCGGGAAAGCGGCCATGGCCTGGAATGAGTCACATGACCCAGCGCAAGAGTGCCGTTCCCGACGGAACCCACTGGCGCCCTGTCCCACTATCGACTTGGATGATCAGGACTCGACCCAGGAGGGCGTATTGGCCACGGTTTTCCGTTCCGGTGTGCCGCGTCACGACCGGCCCGACCAGCCGCCCCCCGAGACGTCCGAGGAACTGCTCGGGCGGGCGTGCACACTGCTGCGGCTCTGCGGGCAGGACGCCGCCATCGCCGCGGTGCTGCTCGTCCTGGTCGCGGCCGGAGTCGTCACCCGGCTGGCGTACGGGGGCCGGCCGGAGCCGGTCGCGCTGCTGCCGCTGCCGGCCTTGGCGGCCTCGTTCGCCACCTCGGCGGGCCTGGCCGTCCGGTCGCGGCGCACGCTGGTCACGGCGCTGGGGTCGGTGCGGGCGGCCACGGGGGCGCCGCTCGAGCCGGGCGTGCCCTGGACCCCGGCGGGCCTGGCCACCGCGCTCGACCCGCGGGTGCGCGACGGCGAGCTGCGCCTGCTGCTGGGCGCCGCGCACCGCTGCTGCGACCTGGCCTGGCGGGCGGTGGTGTGGGGAGTGCTGACCGGCGTGCTGTTCGTCCTGTGGACGGCGGTGGCGGCCGCGGCCGGCGCGGGCGGGTGACCCGTGATCGACAACGATGTGCGGCCGGGCAGCTTCTGGGAGCGGCTCGGCGCCACCGATCGGCAGGCGCTGCGCGCGATGGGACGGCGCACCGACGTCCCGCCCGGCGGCCTGCTGTGCCACCAGGGCGTGCCCGCGCCCGGCGTGTACGTGGTGTTCAAGGCGCGGGCGGGCGGGGCGACCGACGTGGTCGCCAAGGAGTTCGTCGACTCCAGCGAGGGCGACGAGGCGATCGTCGATCTGGTCGGGCCGGGCGACCTGGTCGGGGCGATGGCGCCGTGGGGGCATCCGCAGCGCGCCAACGTGGCCGCCTTCGACCACCTGACGGCGCTGCGGCTGGACCGGCAGAAGTTCGGCAGCCTGCTGGCCGCCAACCCCCAGGTGGCCGAGGCGATGATGCACGCACTGGCGCGGGGCTCGGCGTTCGTCGGGCGGCGGCACGCGGTGCGCCTCGCCGAGCACCAGCAGCGCCTGGCCTACCACCTGCTGGAGCTGGCGTACCGCTTCGGGCGGCGGACCGCCCGCGGGGTGGAGGTCCCGCTGCGGATGAGCCAGGCGGAACTGGCCAACTGGTCGGGCATCTCGCGGGAGACGCTGGTGCGCTGGTTCCGGCTGTGGCGCTCGCGCGGGATCCTGGCCCGCCGGGCGCGCCCGCTGACCATCCTCGATCCCGACGGGCTGCGCCGCGCCGCCGGCCCGTGGTGGGACGACTGGCCAGGCCATCCGACGATGGAGCCGCCGCCGGGCGCGGGCCCGGCCGAACTGGAGTCCGGCGGGCCGGCGGCCGCGCCGGCCGGGGGGGCGATCGCGGCCCGCGCACCGGTGCGGCTGGAGCCCCCGGCCGGGGCGCCCGCGGCGCTGCGGCTCCCCGCGCCCAAGCCGTCCTTCACCGGCCGGACGGTCAGCCTCGGCAAGCTCGACCTGCTGGTCTCGCAGTCGCCGATGCCGCGCGCCGTGCTCGTCCAGGGCATGGCGGGCGTCGGGAAGACCACCCTCGCCGTGCACTGGGCGCACCGGGTCGCGGGCCGCTTCCCGGACGGCGTGATCTTCATCGACCTGCGCGGGACGGCGGCCGCCCCCGCCACCCCGGCCGAGGCGATGGGCCAGGCGCTGCGCGGCGCCGGGGTGCCGGGCGACCAGCTGCCCCGCACCGAGGACGAGCTGGAGGCGCAGTGCCGCGCGCTGCTGGCCGGGCGGCGGACGCTGCTGATCCTCGACGACGCGGCCGACACCGCGCAGATCCGCCCGCTGGTCGCGGCGGCGAACGCGGGGCTGGTCGTGGCGACCACGCGGTGGCGGCTGCCGGTGCTGCTGCCCGGAGCCGACGTGCGGACCCTCGAACTGCGCGAGATGGCCGCCCAGGAGGCGGTCGACCTGATCGCGGCGGTGCTGGGCCGCGACGACGAGCGGATCCGGGAGGAGGACCGGGCGCTGGCCAGGCTGGCCCGCGAGTGCGGCTTCCTGCCGCTGGCCCTGGCGATCATGGGCGCGCGGCTGGCCGACAACCCCGGCCGCTCGATCGCCGACACGGTGCGCGAGCTCGCCGACCGGGACGCCCCCATGATCAGCCCCACCTTCGACATCGCCTACCGGGGGCTGCGGCGCGAGCAGCGTGGCGCGTTCCGGCTGCTCGGGCTCATCGCGGGCCCGGACTTCACGCCCAAAGCGCTCGCCGCCCTGCTCGACGGTCCCGTAGACGAGGCGCGGGAGTACTTGGAGGGACTGCGGCAGGCTCATCTCGTCCAAGACGTCGCACCTGGCCGGTACCGCATGCACGACTTGCTCCGCGAGTTCGCTCGCGAACGCGGTCTGAGCGAGGACACCGACAGCGAGCGTCTTGCCGCCCAACGCCGTCTGCTCGCCGGGTACCTGGCCGAAGCGCGCCATACGGGCCGGCAGCTGAGCCGAAGGCGGCGCCGCGCGCTTGACAGGGAGAGCAGCCCCGGCCCAAGCGGGGAGCAGCCCGCGGCCGCGGCCAGGACGCTCGCCCTCTCCTGGTTCGAGACGGAACGGCGCAACCTGGTCGCGGCGGTGCACCAGGCCGCGCGGTTGGGCCTGCACCGTACGTGCTGGGAGTTGGCGGACGCCCTGTTCGACTTCCAAGGGTTTCGTCGCTACAGCCAGGACAACATCGACGTGCACCAGGCCGGCCTCAGGGCCGCCCGTACCGAGGAGGACTGGCTCGCTGCCGCCGTCATGCTGCACAACCTGGCGGTGGCCCATTTCGAGTTGGGCGGGCCGGTCCAAGCCATCGGCTACGGCGAAGACGCCCGGCGGGGTTTCCGTTCCGTCGACCCGCCAGACCGCTTCGGCGAGGCCGTCGCCCAGGCGACCCTGGCGGACGTGCACGCCTCCCTGGGGCGCTACCTGACCGCGATCGAGCACGCACGGCGCTCCCTGGCCATTCATGAGTCCCTGGGGGACGGCGGCGGCGTCGCCAAGGGACACCAGACCCTCGCGACCGCGCATATCGGTCTCGCGGACTATGACACCGCCCTGAACCATGCCGGCGAGGCCCTCGACATCCGGCGCGAGATCGGGGACACGACCGGCGTGGCCGAGACCCTGCTCACCTTGGCGCGGGTTCACCGCAGGCGCGGAGCCGTACATGAAGCCGTTTCGCACGCCCTGGAGGCCCTCTACATCAGGCAGGACTCGGCCGACCGGCACGGCGCGGCCCAGGCGCTCAACGAACTGGCCCGCATGAACGCGTCACTGGGCCTGCGCGATCTGGCGTTGCGTGACGCAGAGCAGGCCCTGCGCACCTACCAGGCCCTGGGCGCCCGCCATGGCGAGGCCCAGGCACTGACCACGCTCGCGATGCTGATGAGCGACGCCGCCCGGTTCGCGGAGGCGTTCACCTACTGCGGCCAGGCCCTGCGCCTGCACCGCGAGATCGGCGACCGCTCCGGCGAGGCGGAGACCCTGGCCCAGACCGGCATCGCGCACTGGCGGCTGGGCCGCTACCGCGAGGCCCGCGAGCACCTGGCCCGCGCCCTGGAGATCCGCCGCGAGATCGGCGACCAGCACGGCGAGGCGCACGACCTGGAGCACCTGTCGATGGTCATGCGGCGGCTCGAACGCGACCAGGAGGCGTTCGTCCTCGGCCTGGAGGCGCTGGACCTGTGGCAGCGGCTCGGCGCCAAGGGCGGCCTGGCCGGCACCCTCGGCAGCCTCGCGCGCACCTACCTGCGGCTCGACCTCTACGAGGAGGCCGAGCGGGCCGCCAGGCTGGCCCTGACGATCCGGCGCGAGAACGGCGACTGGTACGGCATGGGCGTCGGGATGGACACCTTCGCCGCGGTGCTGCGCCGCGGCGGCCGCCCCGAGGAGGCGCTGAAGATCGAACTGGAGGCGCTGCGCGTGCTGGGCGAGGTCGGCGACCGGCACAGCGAGGGCACCGCGCTGGTCCACCTCGGCGAGATCTACCTGGAGCTGGACCGGGCCGGCGAGGCGCTGGAGACCGGGCGGCGCGCCCTGGACCTGGCCACCGAACTCGGCGACACCCGCGAGCAGGCGATCGCCCTGCACACCATGGGCGGCGCCTGCCGCAAGCTGGGCCGGGACTCCCGCGCCGTCGAGCACTTCCTGGCCGAGATCGCCATCCGCCGCGACACGGCCGACCACCGCGGGCAGCGGGCCGCGCTGGAAGGGCTGCGCGGGTCCTATCTGGCCCTGGGCGACGACGCGGGGGCCGCCGACTGCGCCCGCCGGATCCGCGCCATCGACAACTGGCTGGCGTCCGACGGCCCGGACGGGGAGGAGCCGGGCGAGACCCGATAGTCAGCGGGAAGCTCAGAGCGGGAAGCTCAGAAGGCACCGGGCTCGAGCGGCCAGGGCGGCGGGACCGGCAGCGGGCCCTCCGGCCGGGCCGCCAGGCCCTCGCCCGACGACCGGCCGGTCAGCCAGCCCAGCAGCGCCCGCGCCGACCCGGAGATCTCCGGCCCGGCGCCGCCGAGGTCCGCGGCGTCCGCCGTGTCGGTGGCGACCAGCCGGTGCCCGTCCAGGCCGGCGCGCAGGCCGGGGGAGAGGGCCTCCAGGTCGGCGAGCGTCCCGGTCAGCGCCCAGTGCACGTACGAGTCGGGCCAGTCGGAGGGCCCGTAACCCGCGGCGAGGTCGACGTGATGGGTCTCGACCTCCTGCCAGCGCCGGTAGAGGACGAACCAGGCCGGATGCGGAAAGCCCGCCATCGCCCGGACGGTCGCCTCCCACGCCGCCTCCGGCAGCCGCGCGGCCTGCTCGGACAACCGCTCCCCGGCCGCGCGCACGTCCTGCGCCAGTTCCGCCGGGGAGCGTCCCGCGCCCGCCTCCAGAGCGGCGTTGCGGGCCTCGACGCTCGGGTACTGCGGGATCTCCACACCCGTCCGCGCCCATTCGAGCAGGTTCCACAGCGAGTCCGCGTTGCGGGCGATGTGGGTGGCCACATGGCCGCGCGTCCAGCCCGGAAGCGCCGAGGGGGCCCGCACGGCCTCCTCGTCCAGGCCCTCGACCGTCGCCACGACCCGTCCGGTGCCCGCCTCGACCTCCGCGAGGACCCGCCGCCGATCGCTCATCCCGTTTCCTCCTCCCGCGGGCCCGTCCCGGCCCCGCGCCTCATCGGGCCATCCTGCCCGGCGCCGGCCCGCGGCGCCGAGTGACAATGATCTCCATGAACCGACCCACGACCCGTCCCATCTGCGTGACCTGCGGCGTCCAGTACGCCGAACCCCGTCCGGACTGCCCGATCTGCGCGGACGAGCGGCAGTACGTCGGCTGGGACGGCCAGCGCTGGACGACCCTCGCCGAACTGCGCGCCGCCGGCCACCGGGGGCGGATCGCGCCGGAGGGGCCCGGCATCGTGGGCATCGGCGCCGAGCCCGCGACGGCCATCGGGCAGCGCGCCCTGCTGGTCCGCGCGCCGGGCGGCAACGTGCTCTGGGACATGATCACCTACCTGGACGACGACCTCGTCCGGGAGGTGCGCGCGCTGGGCGGGATCGCGGCCATCGCGATCAGCCACCCGCACTACTACGGCACCATGATCGAGTGGGCCCGCGCCTTCGACGCCCCGGTGCTGATCCACGAGGCCGACCGGGCATGGGTGGCCCGTCCCGACGACGCGGTGGTCTTCTGGAGCGGCGACACGCGGGAGATCGCCGACGGGCTGACGCTGATCAACGCCGGCGTGCACTTCGCCGGCGGCCAGGTCCTGCACTGGCGGGACGGCGAGGGCGGCCGCGGTGCCCTGCTTTCGGGCGACATCCTCCAGGTGGTGAGCGACCGGGACTGGGTGAGTTTCATGTACTCCTACCCCAATTACATTCCCGAACGGCCCCGCACCGTGCGCCGCGCCCTGCGGCTGCTGGAGCCGTACCCGTTCACCCGGGTGTACGGGGCGTGGTGGAAGCGGATCGTGCACGCGGACGGCAAGGAGGCCGTGCGCCGCTCCGCGGCCCGCTACCTGGACTTCGCCCTCGACGACGACCCGTCCGGCTGACGCCGCGGACCCGGGTTGTGCGGGGGCCAAGGCACGACGTGCCGAGACGTACCCTGAGAGCCCGGCGCAGTGACAGGCGAACGAGGCGGCCCGGCGCGTTCCGGTGGCGGCAGATCTTCGAACACGTGTACGGTTCGGGAGCGAAATGCGGCGGCCGTCGCCGCTGTTATGGACACGGGGAAGAGCATCGACCCCCATAACCGTCGGACCCCCTCGTAAGCCTGTCACCGCGCCAGACCCGTCGTCTGAGACCCGTCGCCGCGCCCGGAGGGCATCGAGCCCAGAAGAGGAACCGAGCAACGCCGTGCATGACCGACTCATCGTGCGTGGAGCGCGCGAGCACAACCTGAAGGACGTCTCGCTCGACCTGCCCCGAGACGCCATGATCGTGTTCACCGGGCTGTCCGGCTCCGGCAAGTCGAGTCTCGCGTTCGACACGATCTTCGCCGAGGGGCAGCGCCGGTACGTCGAGTCGCTGTCGGCCTACGCCCGGCAGTTCCTGGGCCAGATGGACAAGCCCGACGTCGACTTCATCGAGGGCCTGTCCCCGGCGGTGTCCATCGACCAGAAGTCGACCAGCAAGAACCCGCGCTCCACGGTCGGCACGATCACCGAGGTCTACGACTACCTGCGGCTGCTGTACGCCCGGATCGGCCACCCGCACTGCCCCGAGTGCGGCCGCCCGATCAGCCGGCAGGCGCCGCAGCAGATCGTCGACCGGGTGCTGGAGCTGGAGCAGGGCTCCCGCTTCCAGGTGCTGGCGCCGGTGATCCGCGGCCGCAAGGGCGAGTACCTGGAGCTGTTCCGCGAGCTGCAGTCCAAGGGCTACTCCCGGGCGCTGGTCGACGGCCGGATGATCCGCCTGGACGACCCGCCCAAGCTCAAGAAGCAGGAGAAGCACGACATCTCCGTGGTCGTCGACCGGCTCGCCGTGAAGGACTCGGCCCGGCAGCGGCTGGCCGACTCGGTGGAGACCGCGCTCGGCCTGGCCGGCGGCACGATCGTGCTCGACTTCGTCGACCTGCCCGAAGACGACGAGAACCGCACCCGGATGTACTCCGAGCACCTCTACTGCCCCTACGACGACCTGTCGTTCGAGGAGCTGGAGCCGCGCTCGTTCTCGTTCAACTCCCCGTACGGCGCGTGCCCCGACTGCACCGGCCTGGGCACCCGCATGGAGGTCGACCCCGAGCTGGTGGTGCCCGACCCGACGATGACGCTGGGCGAGGGCGCGATCCAGCCGTGGTCCAACGGGCACGTGAGCGACTACTTCCTGCGGCTGCTGTCGGCGCTCGGCGACGCCATGGGCTTCGACCTCAACACGCCGTGGGAGAAGCTGCCGGCCAAGGCGCGCAAGGCGATCCTCAACGGGCACGAGACCCAGGTCCACGTCCGCTACAAGAACCGCTACGGCCGCACCCGCTCCTACTACACCGCCTACGAGGGCGTGATCCCCTACATCCAGCGGCGGCACGCCGAGTCCGAGAGCGACTCCACCCGGGAGAAGTTCGAGGGCTACATGCGGGAGATCCCGTGCCCGTCCTGCGACGGCGCGCGGCTCAAGCCGGTGGTGCTGGCGGTCACCATGGGCGGCAGGTCGATCGCCGAGGTGGCGGCGCTGCCGATCGGCGAGTGCGCCAAGTTCCTGCTGGCCATGGAGCTGAGCGAGCGCGAGCGGCACATCGCCGAGCGGGTGCTGAAAGAGATCAACGCCCGGCTCGGCTTCCTGCTGGACGTCGGCCTCGACTACCTCAGCCTCGACCGCGCCTCGGCCACCCTGGCCGGCGGCGAGGCGCAGCGGATCCGGCTGGCCACACAGATCGGCTCCGGGCTGGTCGGCGTCCTGTACGTGCTGGACGAGCCGTCCATCGGCCTGCACCAGCGCGACAACCACCGGCTGCTCGACACCCTGCTGCGGCTGCGCGACATGGGCAACACGCTGATCGTCGTCGAGCACGACGAGGACACCATCCACGCGGCCGACTGGGTGGTCGACATCGGGCCGCGGGCCGGCGAGCACGGCGGGCAGATCGTGGTGTCGGGGACGGTCGACGACCTGATGACCTCGGAGAAGTCGCTGACCGGGGCCTACCTGTCGGGCCGCCGGGAGATCGCGGTGCCGGAGATCCGCCGGCCGCGGCAGCGGGGCCACGAGGTCACCGTCAAGGGCGCCCGGCAGAACAACCTGCAGGGCGTCGACGTGGCGTTCCCGCTGGGGGTGTTCACCGCGGTCACCGGGGTGTCCGGCTCGGGCAAGTCCACCCTGGTCAACGACATCCTCTACAACTCCCTGGCCAAGCAGCTGCACGGCGCCCGCACGGTGCCGGGCAAGCACCGCCGGGTCAACGGCGTCGACAAGCTCGACAAGGTGGTGCACGTCGACCAGTCGCCGATCGGCCGGACGCCCCGCTCCAACCCGGCCACCTACACGGGCGTGTTCGACCACATCCGCAAGCTGTTCGCGCAGACGACCGAGGCCAAGGTCCGCGGCTACCAGCCGGGCCGGTTCTCCTTCAACGTCAAGGGCGGGCGCTGCGAGAACTGCTCCGGCGACGGCACCATCAAGATCGAGATGAACTTCCTGCCGGACGTCTACGTGCCCTGCGAGGTCTGCCACGGCGCCCGGTACAACCGGGAGACCCTGGAGGTCCACTACAAGGGCAAGACGATCTCCGAGGTGCTGGACATGCCGATCGAGGAGGCCACGGTCTTCTTCGAGCCGATCAAGGCGATCCACCGGCATCTGCACACCCTCAACGAGGTCGGCCTGGGCTACGTCCGGCTGGGCCAGCCCGCCCCCACCCTGTCGGGCGGCGAGGCGCAGCGCGTCAAGCTCGCCTCCGAGCTGCAGCGCCGCTCCACCGGCCGCACGATCTACGTGCTGGACGAGCCCACCACCGGCCTGCACTTCGAGGACATCCGCAAGCTGCTCGGGGTGCTGAACGGCCTGGTCGACAAGGGCAACACGGTGATCGTGATCGAGCACAACCTGGACGTCGTCAAGACCGCCGACTGGATCATCGACATGGGCCCCGAGGGCGGTTCGCGCGGCGGCACGGTGGTGGCCGGCGGCACGCCCGAGGACGTCGCCAAGGTCGAGGCCAGCCACACCGGCCAGTTCCTCGCCAAGATCCTCGGCTGATCCCGCCCCGGCCGGGTGCGCACTCGCCGGGCGGGGAGGGCGGGCACGCGGGGCGGCCACCCGACCGTGGCCGCGGCGCTGGTGTGGAGTCGGTAGCCGCTCCTGCCCTGCGTCGTCGTGATACACCAGGTCAGACGGCATGCCCTCGGGTCGGTTCGGAGTTCGGAGGCTGCGGATTGAACCTTCAAACGCTGCGGTACGTGCTCCATGGTGACAACGGAGGCACGCGCAGCACGCAGTCGAGCGCGACACACGGAGGAGACCCATGGCACAGGCGCCCGCAGCGCGGACGGACGGCTCGGAACCGGAGAGCGGCGCACCGCCGGCTCCCGAGGAGGCCGCGGCGGCCGGCACGCCGGAGGGGAAGTCCCGCCGAGGGCTCCTGATCGGGGCCGGCCTCGCCGGCGTCGCGGGGTTCGCGGCCGCCTGCGGCGGCGGGGACGACGAGGGCGCCGCCGGGGGCGAAGCGAGCCCCTCCGGCAATGCCGGGAACGCCGGCGGCGGCGGCAAGGCGCTCGGATCGACCAGCGAGATCCCGGTCGGCGGCGGCAAGATCTTCGAGGCGGAGAAGATCGTCGTCGTGCAGCCGGCCCAGGGCCAGTTCAAGGCCTACAGCACGATCTGCCCGCACCGGCGGTGCCCGGTCGACGCGGTCGCCGGCGGCACGATCAACTGCCCGTGCCACGGCAGCAAGTTCAAGATCGCCGACGGTTCGGTGGCCAACCCGCCGGCGGACAAGCCGCTGGAGGAGAAGCAGATCACCGTCCAGGGCGACAAGATCATGCTCGCCTGAGCGGCCGCCGGCATCGGCCGAGGGGGTGAGCGGGACACGTGCCGGGGCCGTCTGGGCCCGGGGCCCGGCGCGCGTCCCCTCCCCCTCGCGCCCTCCCCGCACAAGATCACTCCGCGCGATCACCGCGGCCCGCGCCGGTTGTCGGCAGGGCCCACTAGGCTTTCGGATGTGGCAGACCCGGCGACCTACCGACCCGCCCCGGGGTCCATTCCGGACTCGCCGGGCGTTTACCGCTTCCGTGACGAGCACGGGCGAGTCGTCTACGTGGGCAAGGCCAAGAACCTGCGCTCCCGGCTCAACTCCTACTTCGCCGACTTCGCCGGGCTGCACCCGCGCACCCAGACGATGCTGCAGACCGCGGCCCGGGTCGACTGGACGGTGGTCGGCACCGAGGTCGAGGCCCTCCAGCTGGAGTACTCCTGGATCAAGGAGTTCGATCCGCGGTTCAACGTCCGTTACCGCGACGACAAGTCCTATCCCTATCTCGCGGTCACCCTCGATGAGGAGTATCCGAGGGTGATGGTGATGCGCGGCGCCAAACGCAAGGGGGTCCGCTACTTCGGGCCGTACTCGCACGCCTGGGCGATCCGCGAGACGGTGGACCAGCTGCTGCGCGTCTTCCCGGTGCGCACCTGCCGGCCCGGGGTGTTCAAGCGGCAGCGGCAGCTTGACCGGCCCTGCCTGCTCGGCTACATCGACAAGTGCTCGGCGCCGTGCGTGGGACGGGTCACGCCCGAGGAGCACCGGCTGCTCGCCGAGGACTTCTGCGACTTCATGGCCGGCGACACCGGCCGCTTCACCAAGCGGCTCGAGCGCGCCATGCGCGAGGCGGCCGCCGCGATGGAGTACGAGCGCGCCGCCCGGCTGCGCGACGACATCCGCGCGCTGGAGCGTGCGCTGGAGAAGCAGACGGTGGTGCTGGCCGACAGCACCGACTGCGACATGATCGCCTTCGCCGAGGACGAGCTGGAGGCGGCCGTCCAGGTCTTCTACGTGCGCGGCGGCCGGATCCGCGGCCAGCGCGGCTGGGTCGTCGACAAGGTGGAGGCGGTCACCACCTCCGATCTGGTGGAGCACTTCCTCATCCAGATCTACAGCGAGAGCGACTCGGTGCCGCGCGAGGTCCTGGTCCCGGCGCCGCCCCCCGAAGAGGCCGCGATGACCGAGCTGCTGTCGGAGCAGCGCGGCGGGCCGGTGCGGCTGCGGGTGCCCCAGCGCGGCGACAAGAAGACGCTGCTCGACACGGTGGCCCGCAACGCGATGGAGGCGCTCAAGCAGCATAAGACCCGCCGGGCCAGCGACCTGACCACCCGGAGCCGGGCGCTGCGGGAGATCCAGGACGCCCTGGAGCTGTCCGAGGCGCCGCTGCGGATCGAGTGCTACGACGTGTCCAACCTGCAGGGCTCCAACGTGGTCGCCTCGATGGTGGTGTTCGAGGACGGCCTGGCCCGCAAGAGCGAGTACCGCCGGTTCACGATCAAGGCGGTGGAGGGCCAGGACGACGTCCGCTCCATCCACGAGGTGATCACCCGCCGGTTCCGCCGCTACCTGGCCGAGAGCGAGAAGTACGGCGAGCTGGACGCGCTGGGCGGCGACCCCGACGACGCCGCCCACCAGCCGATCGACCCGGAGACCGGCCGTCCCCGCAAGTTCGCCTACCCGCCCAACCTGGTGCTGGTCGACGGCGGCCCGCCGCAGGCGGCGGCGGCGCGGCGGGCGCTGGACGAGCTGGGCGTCGACGACATCGCGGTCTGCGGCATCGCCAAGCGGCTGGAGGAGATCTGGCTGCCCGGCGACCCCGACCCGGTGATCCTGCCGCGCAACAGCGAGGGCATGTTCCTGGTGCAGCGGGTACGCGACGAGGCTCACCGGTTCGCCATCAATTTCCACCGGCAGCGGCGCTCCAAGGCCATGACGGTGAGCGAACTCGATAACGTTCCGGGGCTGGGACCGGCACGCCGGTCGGCCCTGCTGAAACATTTCGGATCGCTGAAGCGGTTGAAGGAGGCGACGCCCGAGCAGATCGCCGAGGTCCCGGGCATCGGCCTGCGCGGTGCGGAGCGGATCGCCGCGGCGCTGCACGGGGAGGCCCCGGCGGCAGCGCGCGACGACGGCGCCGCGGACCAGGACGCCGCGGACCAGGGCGCCGCGGACCAGCGGGCCGGAGATCACAGGGGGGAGCCGAGTTGACCACCGACACGCAGATTCCGGACATCGTCATCGTGACGGGCATGTCCGGGGCGGGGCGCAGCACGGCCGCCAAGTCGCTGGAGGACCTCGACTGGTTCGTGGTCGACAACCTGCCGCCGGGACTGCTGGCCACGATGGCCGACCTGGGCGGCCGGGTGAAGGACGCGGTGCCCCGCATCGCCGTCGTGGTCGACGTGCGCAGCCGCGCGTTCACCGCGGACCTGCACTCCTCGATCGCCGAGCTGGAGGCGCGCGGCGTCCACCCGCGGGTGGTGTTCCTGGAGGCCGGCGACGCCGATCTGGTACGGCGGTTCGAGAGCGTGCGCCGCCCGCACCCGCTGCAGGGCGACGGCCGGCTGGTCGACGGCATCGCCCGCGAGCGCGAGCTGGTCCGCGAGGTGCGCGCCGAGGCCGACCTGGTGATCGACACCAGCGGGCTGAACGTGCACGAGCTGCGCGCCAAGATCGTCGGCTTCTTCGGCAACGACACCGGCGAGTCCAGCCTGCGCGCGACCGTGGTGTCCTTCGGGTACAAGTACGGGCTCCCGGTCGACGCCGATCTCGTCGTCGACTGCCGGTTCCTGCCCAACCCGCACTGGGTGCCCGAGCTGCGCCCCAAGACGGGCCGCGACGCGGCCGTCCGCGACTACGTGCTGGGCCAGCGCGGCGCCAAGGAGTTCCTCGACGCCTACACCGAGGTGTTGCGGCTGCTCGCTGACGGCTACGAGCGCGAGGGCAAGCACTACGTGACCTTGGCCGTCGGGTGCACCGGCGGCAAACACCGTAGTGTGGCCATGGCGGAGCAGATCGCCGCCCGGCTGAGGGACGAGGGCATCGAGGTGCAGGCCTCGCACCGTGATCTCGGCCGTGAGTGAGGCGCCGGGGCGGCGCCCGGACGAGCGAGAGAGCGGCACGGTGGACCCTGAGGCGACGACGGGTGCGGTGACCGGGACGGCGGGGGCGGCGGCGGGGGCGCCGTGGTGAGCGCCTCCGGCGGCCCCGCGGTGGTCGCCTTGGGCGGTGGCCACGGCCTGTACGCCTCACTGTCGGCGCTGCGCGGCGTCACCGACCGGCTCGCCGCGGTCGTGACCGTCGCCGACGACGGCGGTTCCAGCGGGCGGCTGCGCCGCGAGCTGGGCGTGCTGCCGCCGGGCGACCTGCGGATGGCGCTGGCGGCGCTGTGCGGCGACGACGAGTGGGGCCAGACCTGGCGCGATGTCGTCCAGCACCGGTTCCGCAGCCAGGGGGAGCTGCACGACCACGCGGTCGGGAACCTGCTGATCGTGGCGCTGTGGGAGCTGCTGGGCGGGGATTCCGGCGGTTCCGGCCCGGCGCCGGGCGCCACGGTGGCCGGGCTCGACTGGGTGGGCCGGCTGCTGGGGGCGCAGGGCCGGGTGCTGCCGATGGCCTCGGTGCCGCTGGACATCGTCGCGGAGGTGCGCGGCGCCGACCCGTCCCGGCCCCACGAGGTGACCCGGGTGAAGGGGCAGGTGGCCTGCGCGAAGACGCCGGGCACCGTGCTGAGCGTGTCGCTGGTCCCCGGCGATCCGCCGGCCTGCCCGGAGGCGCTGGCCGCGGTCGAGGACGCCGACTGGGTGGTGTTCGGCCCCGGCTCGTGGTTCACCAGCGTGCTGCCGCACCTGCAGGTGCCCGAGCTGGCCCGCGCGCTGGTGGCCACCCGGGCCCGCCGGATCGTCGCGCTCAACCTGGCGCCGCAGCCGGGTGAGACCGACGACTTCTCCCCGCAGACCCATCTGGAGGTGCTCCAGGCGCACGCGCCGGACCTGCGCGTCGACGTGGTCCTGGCCGACCGCGGGGTGGTCGACGACCCGGTCGCGCTGGAGAAGGCCGTCGGTGACCTGGGCGGGCGGCTGGTGCTGGCGGACGTCGCCGCCGACGACGGCTCGCCACGTCATGATCCCGCCCGGCTTGCCCAAGCCTTCGTGAAGATTTTCCGTGACTGACTCCCGGCAGGGCCGTCATCGGCCACACTGCTGGGGAGTTCCTAGGGGGAGGGTTCATCTATGGCGATGACCGGCGTGGTCAAGGACGAGCTGAGCAGGCTGTCGGTGATGAAGCCGTGCTGCCGCAAGGCGGAGGTGTCGACGCTGCTGCGCTTCGCCGGCGGCCTGCACCTGGTCAGCGGGCGGATCGTGATCGAGGCCGAGATCGACACCGGTTCGGCCGCGCGGCGGCTGCGCAAGGACATCGCCGAGGTCTTCGGCCACACCTCCGACGTGGTGGTGCTGGCCCCGAGCGGGCTGCGCAAGGGCAACCGCTACGTGGTCCGGGTGTTCCGGGAGGGCGAGTCGCTGGCCCGGCAGACCGGTCTCATCGACAACAACGGCCGTCCGGTGCGGGGGCTGCCGCGGCACGTGGTCGCGGGGGCGGCGTGCGACGCGGAGTCGGCCTGGCGGGGGGCGTTCCTGGCGCACGGGTCGCTGACCGAGCCGGGCCGGTCGATGTCGCTGGAGGTGACCTGCCCGGGGCCGGAGGCCGCGCTGGCGCTGGTCGGCGCCGCCCGCCGGCTGAAGATCCACGCCAAGGCGCGGGAGGTGCGCGGGGTCGACCGGGTGGTGGTCCGCGACGGCGACGCGATCAGCGCGCTGCTGACCCGGCTGGGCGCGCACGACAGCGTGCTGGCCTGGGAGGAGCGCCGGATGCGCCGGGAGGTCCGGGCGACCGCCAACCGGCTGGCCAACTTCGACGACGCGAACCTGCGCCGTTCGGCCCGTGCCGCGGTCGCGGCGGGCTCCCGGGTGGCGCGCGCGCTGGAGATCCTCGGCGAGGAGGCGCCCGAGCATCTGGTGAGCGCGGGCCGGCTGCGGCTGGAGCACAAGCAGGCGTCGCTGGAGGAGCTGGGCCAGCTGGCCGACCCGCCGCTGACCAAGGACGCGATCGCGGGACGGATCCGGCGGCTGCTGGCGATGGCCGACAAGCGCGCCCAGGACCTGGGCATTCCGGGTACGGACGCCAACCTGACCGCGGAAATGCTCGCACCCTGACCCACCGGGGGGGTCAGCCGGTGCGGGTGAGGGTGCCGTCCGGTGCCGCCGTGACGGCCAGCCGCCGTCCGGTGACCACGGCCTCGATCCGGTACGTGCCGTCCGGGCCGGGCGGGAAGGTCCGGACCGACGGCCGCGCGCCGTCCCGGACGGGCGCGATCACGGTGAGGATGCGCACGTCGGCGCCGCGGGCGGGCATCTTGACCACCGGCGCGGGCAGCCTGGTGCGGGCCTTCGGCATGATCCAGCCGCGTCCCTGCGGCGTGTCGCCCTTGAGCGTCACGGCCGGCGGGACGCCGGGCGCCGCGGCGTTCTGAGCGGTGCCGCCGGGCACGGGGACGGGGACGCGCAGGAAGTGGATGCGCACGCCGCCCGCCGTCGCCACCGCGTCCCCGCCGCGCGGGCGGGCCTCGAAGTCGGCCGGCAGATGCCAGAGCTGCTCGACCGTGAGCGGGACGGCCGAACGCAC
This sequence comes from Actinomadura vinacea, assembly GCF_039532545.1. Taxonomy (NCBI): domain Bacteria; kingdom Bacillati; phylum Actinomycetota; class Actinomycetes; order Streptosporangiales; family Thermomonosporaceae; genus Actinomadura; species Actinomadura vinacea. The sequence continues at coordinate 53,166 of NZ_BAAARW010000039.1, forward strand.
CTGGTCGAGCACCACGAGCGCGTCCGGGTCCGAGGCGGCAAGTACCGAGCGCGTCCGGGTGGCACCGGCGAACGCGGTGTCGGAGAAGCGGAAGAAGTCGCCGCCCTCGGCGAACCGGTGACCGGTCAGGGCGGTGGCGGCGTCGGAACGGAACGGGACGCCCCTGACGACCACGGTGTTCTGCGCGTCGGGCGAATGCAGCCAGTCGCGCCACCGCGGATCGCTGTAGCCCGTGTGGCCGCTCGGCACGAGCACGTCGCGTCCCTGGGCGTAGAAGGTGAGCGCCATGTGGTCGTCCTGGCCGTGGGCGTAACGTCCGGGCCCGAACCGCGCGGTGTAGGCCATCTCCTCCCTGTAGGGCCGGTCGCCGTCGCCCCAGCCCGAGCGGCCCATGACGTATCCGGCCTCGTACACGCGTGCCCGCGCACTGGGCTTGGCCCCGGCCCGGCCCTGGGAGAGCGCGTACCGGATCGCCCCCTGCCCCGGCTGGGAGACGCGCGAGACCGTGGACGCGTACGACTCGCCGATCTGGAGCAGGTCCCCGGCCGGGGTGGCCTGGAAGGCGATGAACTCGTCCATGAGGGAGTGCCTGCGGGCCAGATCGGGAGGGACGGGACGCCGGCAGGCGCGCATGACCTCGATGGCCCGCCGCCACCGCCCGCGGTTGTAGACCGAGTACTGCGTCGACTGCTCGTTGTTGGCGCCCTGGGCGTCGATGGCGGGACGGGCGCCCCCGGGCGGGCGCAACACCGCGTCCACCAGGCGCCCGTAGGCGACGCGCGCGAGGTCGTCGCGCCCGATGCGGCAGGCGGCGGCCAGCAGGATCATCGACTCGTCCGTGCCGTGGTTCCAGGGGCCCGACCAGTGGCGCGGCTCGGCGAGCCACTGCGCGTGCCGGACGATGGCCTCGTCCAGCCAGCCGTCGGAGAGATGGGCGCGCAGGCAGGCCAGGGTGGCGAGGCGGAACTTGGCGCCCTCCTCGATCGCCTCGCGGCGGGCGGGGCCGAAGCGGTCGGGCCGGGCGTTGTCGGCCAGCCAGTCGCGGGCGATGCCGGCCGCGAGGTCGAGCGCGGCGCGGTCGTGGCTGCGCCGGTACTCCTTGATCAGCCCGCCGAGCCATTCCAGCGAGTGCAGCCACAGCTGCCAGGTCCGGTCGCGGTGGGGGTCCAGTCCCCAGTCCACGTCGGTCCCGGTGGCGACCCGGACGGGCGGCGTTCCGGGGGAGCGGAACCGGCCGGCCTTGATCTGCGCCGCCGGATTGAGCCCGTCCAGGCCGTTGTAGCCCAGGCAGGGGCCCGGTGCGGACCGGGCGGGAGACGGCGCCGCGGCCCGCGGCGCGGCCACGGGTTCGGCGGGCGCCCGGCCGAGGCCGGGGATCGCGCACGCGGTGAGGCAGACCGCGGCCAGGAGCAGCACGCTCAACGGCATGGCGGGCCCGCGCCAAGATCGTGGGTGCACATCTCTGAAGACCCGCACGGCGGCGCGGAGGTTGCCCGGCCGGACCCTTCGACCGGGTGAAGGTTGGTTGAACGCCGGATGGCGCGCCGTGTCCGCGGGCCCCGCTCCCCAGGGGACTCCGAGTGGGTTCGCCCGGTTCTGCCCTGCTCGATGTCCAGCTCTCTGACCTGCGATGACGCACCGTACGGCCGTCGTGCTTTCATCGGAAGGCCACGCTCCCGTCGCCCGATTCCGGTTCCATCGGCGTCATGCGCGCCTACCTGGCCATCGCCGTGACCGATCGCACCGAGCGGATCCCGTCGCACGTGCTGGACGCCGCGCGTGCGGCGATCACCGTGGCGGTGCCGGTGCCGCGCGAGCGGTGGCGGATCGCCGAGTGGCGGACGCCGGACGCCGCCGTCGCGCTGCTCGCCTGGTCCAACGAGCCGGAGGGGGAGCCTTTTCCCGAGCCGCTGCTGGCCTCGGACGGCCGGGTCCTCGGCCACTGCGGCTACCTGGGCGGCCCGGACGACGCCACACGGCTGCTGGCCGCCGCCGACATGGGCGCACGCGCCGACGGCGTCGGCGGGTGCTTCTCCGCCTTCCGCGCCGACCCCGGCGGTTTCGTCGCGGTCACCTCGATCACCCGGACCTGCCCGGTCTACCACGCCGAGGCCGCCGGGCTGCGGTTCGCCGCGTCCCGGGCGCTGCTGGCGCACCTTCCGGCACGGGCCGCGCTGACCGGGTCGGTGCACCCCGAGCCCGCCTACGACGTGATGGCGTTGCAGGCGATGGTCCGGCACAGCTTCTTCGCCTCGGACGAGACACCGTTCGAAGGCGTTTCGGCGCTGCCCAACGCCGGCACCCTGACCGCCCGGATCGGCAGCCTGGCCATGGTGCGCGAGCGCGGGCTGCCGGAGGCGGGCCCGGCCCCGCGCGGCCGCCGCGAGGCCGCCGAACGGATCGCGCCGCTGGCGGAGGCGATGATGGCGGCGGTGCGCCCGTTCGCCCGGCATGACCGGCCGGTGCGGCTCGCGCTGTCCGGCGGCCGCGACAGCCGGCTGATCGCCGCCGCCTGCCATGCCGCCGGGGTGCCGTTCCTCGGCGCCACCCACGGCCTGGACGGCGACCCCGACGTGGTGATCGCCCAGCGGGTGGCCGCGGCGCTGGGCGTGGAATGCGAGGTCACCCTGGACCGGGAGGAGCACGGCGCGGTGATCACGCGGCATCCGGTGCGCCGCGCCCACGGCATCGTCCGCATGTGCGAGGGGATGAACTCCGCCTACGAGGGCGTCAACCGCTGGGCAGCCTTCGACCCCGAGCCGCGCAGCTCGGGCTCGGGCGGCGAGCGGCTGCGCGGCGGATTCCTCACCAACCAGGCGGACCTGAGCCCGGACGGCGTCCGCCGCCGGCTCAAGACGGTCTTCCTGGCGCAGGAGGACCTGCTCAGCCCGGAGGCCAACGCCATCGCCCGCAAGCGGTACGAGTACTGGTGCGCCCGGTACGAGGACGCGGGCGAGGAGGAGGGCGTCGAGATCCTCGACCGGCTGCACATGTTCTACAAGACCGGCCGCTGGCTGGCCGGGCCGCACACCGCCGCCCTGATGAACTGGGCGTACTACCACCCGTTCCTCGACAACCGGGTGGTGCGCGCCGCCCTCGCGCTGCCCGCCCGGTGGCGGATGAGCGAGGAGCCGGCGGCGATGCTGGTCCGGATGTTCGCCCCGGCGCTCCGCGACGTGCCGCTGCAGGGCGGCCGGTGGCGGTACGAGCTGAGCCGGCCCGGGCGCGTCCGCGAATGGCCGGGGTGGATGCGCCGCGCCACCCCCAAGGCGCACCGCGCCCCCGCCTTCAACTGGCGCCGCTCCTACGACGAGGCCACCGCCGACCTGCTGCGCGACCGGATCATGGCGGCGCCGCCCGACCTGTTCGCCCTCCTGGACGAGGAGAGGCTGAAGAAGCGGCTCGCCGAGGTCCCGCCGAGCCGGCCCCATCAGACCTGGAGCCTGCTGACCCTGACCACGCTGCTGTCGGGCGCCTGGCGGGAGCCCGAGCCGGTGCTGCCGGAGATCACCGTCCCGCGACCCGGCTAGATCGCGCGTCGGCCGTCCATGCTGATCACCACCCGTGCGGATGATTCCGGAACCGCCCTCGCATTCACCTCCGCCTATGGCCGGGTGAGGGCCGGGCATTAGATAGGGTCGGACGCGGGGCCGCAGTCGGCGGGCTAAAGCCCTCCCGACCCAGGTGAGACGCAGAGACGACGTAACGAGGAGAGCCGTTCCGTGACCATCCGAGTAGGCATCAACGGGTTCGGCCGGATCGGCCGCAACTTCTACCGCGCCGTTCAGGCGAGCGGGGCCGACATCGAGATCGTGGCGGTCAACGACCTGACCGACAACGCCACGCTCGCCCACCTGCTGAAGTACGACAGCATCCTGGGCCGGCTCGGCCAGGAGGTGAAGGCCACCGCGGACGAGATCGTGGTCGGCGGCAAGTCGATCAAGGCGTTCGAGGAGCGCGACCCGGCCAACCTCAAGTGGGGCGACGTCGGCGCCGACGTGGTGGTGGAGTCCACCGGCTTCTTCACCGACGCCACCAAGGCCAAGGTGCACGCCGACAACGGCGCCAAGAAGGTCATCATCTCGGCGCCGGCCAAGAACGAGGACGTCACCATCGTGATGGGCGTCAACGACGGCCAGTACGACCCGGCGAACCACACGGTGATCTCCAACGCCTCCTGCACCACCAACTGCCTGGGGCCGATGGCCAAGGTGCTGAACGACACGTTCGGCATCGAGAAGGGCCTGATGACCACCATCCACGCCTACACCCAGGACCAGAACCTCCAGGACGCGCCGCACAAGGACCTGCGCCGCTCCCGGGCCGCCGCGCTCAACATCGTGCCGACCTCCACCGGCGCCGCCAAGGCCATCGGCCTGGTGCTGCCCGAGCTGAAGGGCAAGCTCGACGGCTACGCCCTCCGGGTGCCGGTGCCGACCGGCTCGGCCACCGACCTGACCGCCACGCTCGGCCGCGAGACCACGGTCGAGGAGGTCAACGGCGCGCTCCGGGAGGCCGCCGAGGGCCCGCTGCGCGGCATCCTCAGCTACACCGAGGACCCGATCGTGTCGGCCGACATCGTCACCGACCCGGCCTCCTGCATCCTCGACGCCGGGCTGACCAAGGTCATCGGCGACCAGGTGAAGGTCGTCGGCTGGTACGACAACGAGTGGGGCTACTCCAACCGCCTCGCCGACCTGGTCACCCTGGTCGGTTCCCGGCTCTGATCCGTCCACCCGCCGTGCGCCCCGGTCGTTCCACCGGCCCGGGGCGCACGGCGGGCGTGTATCCGGAAGGATGACGCACTCGATGCGCACCATCGACGATCTGGACGTGTCCGGGAAACGGGTGCTGGTCCGGGCCGACCTCAACGTGCCGTTGCAAGACGGCGCGATCACCGACGACGGCCGGATCCGGGCCAGCCTGCCCACGATCGGCAGGCTCCGCGAACGCGGCGCCAAGGTGATCGTGTGCGCCCACCTGGGCCGCCCCAAAGGTGAAGTGAGGCCGGAGTTCTCGCTGGCCCCGGTGGCCGCGCGGCTCGGCGAGCTGCTCGGCGCCACGGTGCGGTTCGCCGCCGACGTCGTGGGCGACTCGGCCCGGGACGCCGCCGCGGGGCTGGCCGACGGCGAGGTCGCGCTGCTGGAGAACCTGCGCTTCGAGGCCGGGGAGACCAGCAAGGACGACGCCGAGCGCGGCGCGTTCGCCGACCGTCTCGCCGCCCTCGCCGAGCTGTACGTCGGCGACGGCTTCGGCGCGGTGCACCGCAAGCACGCCAGCGTCTACGACGTGCCCGAACGGCTGCCGCACGCGGCCGGCGGGCTGATCGCGACCGAGGTCGAGGTCCTCAAGAGGCTCACCGAGGACGTCGCCCGCCCCTACGCCGTCGTGCTGGGCGGCTCCAAGGTCTCCGACAAGCTCGGCGTGATCGAGAACCTGCTGGGCAAGGCCGACCGGATCCTCATCGGCGGCGGGATGGTCTTCACCTTCCTCAAGGCCCAGGGGCACGAGGTCGGCAAGAGCCTCCTGGAGGAGGACCAGCTCGACACCGTCCGCGGCTACCTGCGGCGGGCCGAGGAGTCGGGCGTGGAGTTCGTGCTGCCGGCCGACATCGTCGCCGCCACCGCCTTCGCCGCCGACGCCGACCACGGCGTCGTCTCCGCCGACGCGATCCCGGCGGACCGGCTCGGCCTCGACATCGGCCCCGAGTCGGGCAAGCTGTTCGCCGAGCGCCTCGCCGACGCCGCGACCGTCTTCTGGAACGGCCCGATGGGCGTGTTCGAGATGGAGCCGTACTCGCACGGCACCCGGGCGGTCGCGCAGGCCCTGGCCGGCTCCGGCGCGTTCACCGTCGTCGGCGGCGGCGACTCGGCCGCCGCCGTCCGGCAGCTGGGCTTCGAGGAGTCCGGCTTCTCCCACATCTCCACCGGCGGCGGCGCAAGCCTCGAATACCTCGAGGGCAAGACGCTCCCCGGCCTGCAGGCTCTGGAGGACTGACGCATGGCCCCCAAGACCCCCGCCGCCAAGAATTCCGGCCGCAAGCCGCTGATGGCCGGCAACTGGAAGATGAACATCAACCATCTGGAGGCCATCAGGCTCGTCCAGCAGCTCGCGTTCGGGCTGAAGGAGGCCGACTTCGACGCGGTCGACGTGGCCGTGCTGCCGCCGTTCACCGACCTGCGCTCGGTGCAGACGCTGGTGGACGCCGACAAGCTGGACATCGCCTACGGCTCCCAGGACGTCTCCGCGCACGCCTCCGGCGCCTACACCGGTGAGGTCTCCGGCGCGCTGCTGGCCAAGCTGGGCTGTTCGTACGCGATCGTCGGCCACTCCGAGCGCCGCCAGTACCACCACGAGGACGACGCCCTGGTCAACGCCAAGGCCAAGGCCGCCATCGCCAACGACATCACCCCGATCGTGTGCGTCGGCGAGGGCCTGGAGGTCCGCAAGGAGGGCCGCCACGTCGCGCACACGCTGGCGCAGATCGACGGGTCGCTGGACAAGATCCCCGCCGACCGGGTGCGCACCCTGGTGATCGCCTACGAGCCGGTCTGGGCGATCGGCACCGGGGAGGTGGCCACCCCCGCGGACGCGCAGGAGGTCTGCGCCGCGATCCGGGGCAGGCTCGCCGAGCTGTACGACGGCGAGGTGGCCGCCGAGACGCGTATCCTGTACGGGGGTTCGGTCAAGGGCGGGAACATCGCCGGGATCATGGCGCAGGCCGATGTGGACGGCGCACTGGTCGGCGGTGCCAGCCTGGATCCGGGCGAGTTCGTCAAGATCTGCCGCTACCGGGACCTGCCGGTCTCGGTGTGATCGGGGTCCGCCGGGGCCCGGCGCACGGGTTCCGGCGGCGATCGGGGCTGGTCAGTTCTGATCAATTCGCCTCCGGTCCGGGGATTCTTGCCGAACCAGCGGGAAGTTCGTCGTACCCTTCCGTACTGACGGGGCGAGCGTTCGACCCGTGACCGCGCCCGAGAACACGAGCGTTCCTTTGAACACCGAGCTGAACACGAAGCTGAAGACCAGCTGAAGACCAAGTGCCCCGCGCCGCGGGGTCGGCCGGAAGAGGCACACAACAGTGATCATCGCAGCGTCCGCCGTGCTCATCATCACCAGCCTGCTCATGGTGGTCCTCGTGCTCGCGCACAAGGGCAAGGGCGGGGGCCTGTCGGACATGTTCGGCGGTGGCGTCACCTCGTCGCTGGGCGGGTCGTCGGTGGTCGAGCGCAATCTCGACCGGCTGACGATCGCCACCGGCGTCATCTGGTTCGCCTCGATCATCGTGCTCGGGCTGCTGTTCAAGAGCAAGGGCGTCGGCTGAGCAGGCCGTACCACAGCGAAAGGCCCCGCCGCGAGGTCAGTGCGGCGTGGGCGCACACGAGCGAGGAGTGATCCGTGGGTAGTGGAAACGCGATTCGGGGCAGCCGGGTCGGCGCCGGTCCGATGGGGGAGGCCGAGCGCGGAGACGCGGCCCCCCGGGTCTGGGTGACCTTCTACTGCGCCAACCGGCACGAGACCCGCCCCAGCTTCGCGACCGACGTCGCGGTTCCCGACACCTGGGACTGCCCGCGCTGCGGGTTCCCCGCGGGCCAGGACTCTGACAACCCCCCGGCCCCGCCCAAGACCGAGCCCTACAAGACGCACCTGGCGTACGTGAAGGAGCGTCGCAGCGACGAGGACGGCGAGGCCATCCTCGAGGAGGCGCTGTCCAAGCTGCGCGAGAAGCGCGCCAAGGTCAAGGCCGCGATGGAGTCCGCCGGCCGCGTCTGAGCCCCGTGCCCTCCTGCCACCGGGTCCGCGTCACCGCGTGATCCGGGTAGCCCGGTCTCCCCCTGGCGGGGAGCCGGGCTTCTCGCGTTCCGACGGTCCGCTCGTGTCCTTCCCGTCTTCGCCGCGGCCGGCGGCGGGAAGGACGGGCGGGCGGACGGGTGCGGTGCGGCGCGCCAGCCGCCGCCCGAGGCGCTGCAGCGGCGCCTCGACGCACCGGTACGTGAGATGGCTCACGATCAGCACCGCGAGCAGGTACGGGACGAGCAGCAGCGGGGCGTCGGTGCGGGGCCGCCCGATGGTGAGGTCGGAGATCGTCAGCAGCACCGGATGCACCAGGTACACCGAGAAGCTGATCATGCCGAGCCGGGTGAGCCGGCGCGGGGTGCGCCGGTGCCGCAGCGCCATGCCGGCCGCGAAGAGCAGCGCGGTCACCGCGATCCCGATCACCCAGGAGCGTTTGAGGACGGCCTCCGTCTGCCCGGGCGCGTAGACGGTGAGGTTCCAGAGCCCGCCGCCGATCGCCGCGGTCAGGACGGCGGCCACGGCCACGGCGGCGGCGCGCGCGCTGATCTGGCCGCGCTCGGCGCGGTGGATCGCGGTGCCGGCGAACATCACCCCGAGCAGGGCCAGGCCCTCCCATGCCTCGATGCGGGCGTTGGCCAGGACGAGCACGACCGCCAGCGCCCCGCCCAGCAGCGCCCCGGTCCGGGCGATCCAGGCCCGGGACGAGCAGGCCAGCGCGATCGCCGCGGTCATGACCAGCGCCGTGGTGACGGCGACGGTGGTGACGCCGAGTCGGCTGGACAGCACGGCGGTGGGCAGTACGGCGCCCAGGCCGAGCGCGGCGACCGCGAGCGCGGTGGCGATACCGGCCGAGTGCCGGTCGAGCCGGCCGAGCGCGAACAGCGCGACCACGAGCAGGTAGAAGACCATCTCGTACGACAGCGTCCACAGCACGTTGAGGGCGCTGGGCACGGCGAGCAGGTCCTGCATCATCGTCAGGTGCGCCAGGACGGCGCCGAGCGGCTCGGAACTCTCGCCCAGGCCCTGCCGCAGCGGGCTCAGCCCGGTGACGCCGAGCAGCAGGGTGGCGGTCAGCACGGCGATCAGCAGCGGGTAGATGCGGAACAGCCGGCTGATCCAGAACCGCCGCAGCGAGCCGGTGCGTTCCAGGGACGCGGGGATGATGTAGCCGCTGACGAGGAAGAACAGCAGCACGCCGACGCTGCCCGGGTCGAGCCACTGCAGGATCTCGTGCCGGAACTGCGGAAGGTAGTTGTAGCAGCCGTGGTGCAGCGCCACCACGATCGCGGCGATGCCGCGGAGGGCGTCCAGCCATCCCAGCCGTTCGGCCCCGATCGCGGGTGGAACCGGTCCACCCGGGCCGTCGCTCCCTGGAGAGGGATCCGGGACCAATGGTGGTGGATGTCCGGTTTTCATTATCCGAAGACCCTAGCGGACCGGATGTCCCGCTCCGTAGCGAGCAGGGCGAACCGTTCTGATCTTCAGGGAACTCTCAGCGACCGTACGGCGGAACGGTGCTGCCGGCCGCCGGCGGCCGCCCCCGGCCCGCTCGCCGCATAAAATTCGGGAATGACCCCCATGGACGCGATAGATCAGGCGATCCTGCGCCGTCTGCAGCGCGACGGCCGGCAGACCAACCGGGAACTGGCGGAGGCGGTCGGCATCGCCCCGTCCACCGCGCTGGAGCGCACCCGGGCGCTGCGGGCGCGCGGTGTCATCACCGGCTTCCGCGCCAGCGTCGACCTGGAGGCGCTGGGCCGGAGCGTGCAGGCGCTGATCTCGATCCGGATCCGGCCGCAGTCGAGGGAGGCCATCGAGTCGACCCGCGACCACATGGCGGCGATGCCCGAGACGCTGGCCGTCTTCGTGGTGACCGGAGCGGAGGACATCCTGGTGCACGTGGCCGTGCCCAGCACCCAGTACCTGCGCGACTTCGTGCTCGACCGGCTGGCGCGGCGCAAGGAGTTCGTGGACGTGCGCACCACGGTCGTGTACGACTACGTCCAGCCCGCCGAGCAGTCCGAACTTCCCGTGCCGGAACGCAAGGATCGCCGAACTCCCTACGCCTGAACCGGCCTCGTGTCCTCCTCGGTCGAAGAATCCATGCCGTGACCGGCTGAGCTCGAACGAACAACGGCCTGTCGCGCGAATGCCCGGATTTCCTCCTAGCGTCGGCCGCATGGACCAACGGAACAACTTCTCGGGCGTGCTGCTGGTACTGGCCGCCGGAGTCCTGTGGGGCACGGTCGGACCGGCGCAGGTCCTGGCCGATTCACCGGCCTCGCCGATCACGCTGGGGGACGCCCGGATCCTGTCGGGCGGCCTGCTGCTGGCCGCGTTCGTGCTGGCGACCTCGCCGCGCTCGTTCGCCGCGCTGTCCCGGCCCGCCTGGCCGCCCCTGCTGGCCGCGTCGGCGGCGACCGGGACGTTCCAGGCCGCCTTCCTCACCTCGGTCGACCGGACGGGCGCGGCGGTGGCCACGGCCGTGGTGTTCGGGCTGGCACCGGTCACCACCGGCCTGTTCCAACGGCTCGTCCTGCGGACGAGGCTGACCCGCCGCTGGACGGTCGGGACGGCGTGCGCGATCGCCGGGTGCGCGCTGCTGGTGCTGCCGGGCTCCGGTGGCGGGGCCGACCCGCTCGGCGTCGGGCTGGGCGTGCTGGGGGCCTGCTGCTTCGGCGTCTACACGGTGTCGGCCAAGCGCCTGCTGGACCATCAGGTGGGCATGGCCGCCGCGGTCGCCGTCACGCTGCTGATCGGCGGGACGCTGCTGCTGCCGTGGGCCGTGCAGGGCGTGCCGGACCTGGCCGGGGCGCGGTCGTGGGCGCTGGTCGGGTGGCTCGGCATCGCGACCACCGCGGTCGCGTACATGTGCTTCGTGCACGGGCTGCGCCGCGTCACCGCCGCGACGGCGGGCACGCTGAGCCTCGCCGAGCCGCTGGTGGCGGCCGTCCTGGCGCTCGCCGTGCTGGGGGAGCGGCTGTCGGCGCCCGCCACCGCCGGGGCGCTGCTGCTGCTCGGCGGGCTGGTGTTCGTCTCCGTGCCGCTGCCCTGGCTCTCCCGGCTTCGTCCCTCGCGGCGTCCGGACGGCCCGGTAGACTTGCCGGACGCGACTGGCGCAGTCAAGGTGGAGTCGACCACCGGGGAGCGAAGCTAGTCCGCACACCGCGCGCCTGGGTGTACGGGCCCCGCAGCCGGGGGTCCGCGCCCGAACGCCACCGGATCCTCCGGCCAGACCAGCCGATCAGCGGCCCTGATCGGCACGGAGGCCGCCATGCACCAGCCGTCCCTTCCGCATCTCGCCGGCCAGGACCCCGACCTCGCCGCCCTGGTCGAGGCCGAGGCCCGCCGGCAGTTCGAGAAGATCAGGCTCATCGCCTCGGAGAACTACGTCTCGCCCGCCGTGCTGGAGGCCACCGGCTCGGTGCTCACCAACAAGTACTCCGAGGGCTACGCCGGACGCCGCTACTACGAGGGCCAGCAGAACATCGACCCGATCGAGCTGCTGGCCATCGAGCGGGCCAAGGCGGTGTTCGGAGTGGAGCACGCCAACGTCCAGCCCTACTCCGGCTCGCCCGCCAACCTGGCCGTCTACATGGCCTTCCTCCAGCCGGGCGACACGGTCATGGGCCTGTCGCTGCCGATGGGCGGGCACCTCACGCACGGCTGGTCGGTGTCGGCGACCGGCAAGTGGTTCACCCCCGTCCGGTACGGGGTGCGCGCCGACACCGGCCGGGTCGACATGGACGAGGTCCGCGACCTCGCGCTCAAGGAGCGGCCCAAGCTCATCTGGTGCGGCGGCACCGCGATCCCGCGCACGATCGACTTCGCCGCGTTCGCCGAGATCGCGCGCGAGTCGGGCGCGGTGCTGGCCGCCGACATCGCGCACATCGCCGGGCTGATCGCGGGCGGCGCGCACCCGTCCCCGGCCGGCCGTGCCGACGTGATCACCACGACCACGCACAAGACGCTGCGCGGCCCGCGCGGCGCGATGGTGCTGTCGACGGCCGAGCACGCCGCCGCGGTCGACAAGGCGGTCTTCCCCGGCCTGCAGGGCGGCCCGCACGACCACACCACCGCCGCGATCGCGGTCGCGCTGAAGGAGGCCGCGCAGCCGGACTTCTCCGCCTACGCCCACCGGATCGTCGCCAACGCGCGGGCACTGGCGGAGGCGCTGGCCGGACGCGGCTACGACCTCATCTCGGGCGGCACCGACAACCACCTCATCCTCATCGACCTGACCAACAAGGGGGTGCCGGGCAAGCCCGCCGCGCAGGCCCTCGACCGGGCCGGGATCGAGCTCAACTACAACGCGGTGCCGTTCGACCCGCGCAAGCCGTTCGATCCGTCCGGGCTGCGGGTGGGCACCGCCGCGATCACCACGCGGGGGCTGGAGCCGGCGCAGATGCCGCGGCTCGCGGCGTGGATCGACGACATCGTCCAGGCCGTCGCGCGCGGCGCGGACGAGGCGGCCGCGGCGGAGCGGCGGGTGGCGGCCGAGATCCGCGAGCTGCTGGCCGGGCACCCGATGCCGGGCTGGGCGCCCGCGCCCTGAGTCAGCGGGCCCGGAACACGGTGATCATGCGCCAGGCGTCCGGCGCGGTGACGGCCACCTCGCCGAAGTCGCCGTACCGCGCGACCGGCTCCAGCGCTCCGGACAGGCGCACGGCCGCGTCCAGTTCGGTCGCGCTCCAGAACCGGTAGGGCACCACGTCCTGGATCACCCGGACCGGCCGGTCGCCCTCGGCGACCGTCACCGTCACATGGTCGGTCGAGATCTGCGTGATCGGGTCGAGGCGGTCGGCGGGCTCGCCCCAGCGGACGGTGGCGCGCGTCTCGCCGCGCTCCACCGTCCATCCGGTGCTGGTACTGGGCTCGTCGCCGAGCCGGTCGCTCGGATGGGACATCTCGACGACGTAGAGGCCGCCGTCCGCCAGGTGGGCGGCGGCCCGGCCGAGGTGCGCGGTGAACGCGTCCAGGTCCATCAGGTGGGACGTGGAGTCCAGCATCGTGATCACCAGGTCGAACCGGCGGCCCAGGTCGAAGCGGGTCATGTCGTCCTGGACGACCTCCAGCTCCACGTCCTGCGCCTTGGCCCGCTCGGCGGCGTACGCGCACATCGCCGGGTGCAGGTCCAGCGCGGTCGCCGCGACGCCGCGGCGGGACAGCTCGCGGGCGTGCTCGGCGGGGCCCGCGGCCAGTTCCAGCGCGCTGCGGACCGTCCCGTGCCCGGGACGGTGCCGGGCGCACCAGCCGAGCAGCACGTCCACCTCGGCAGGCACGTCGCGGAACGAGCACGCGAGCTCGTAGGCCCAGGGGTCGTCGTAGATGCCGGTGGTCACCCGGCCATCCTGTCACGGAACCGCCACGTCACCGTGAGCTCCCGGTTCCACCTTTTGGACACCACTTGAGGGCCTCCCCGCGAGCGCCTAGCGTGCGATGGGTGATCGATCATCCCGTCAACGCCGGGTCCGGCGACGAACACCGTCCCGGCGCCCGTCTGCCCCTGCTGAGGCCCGGACTGCTGGGCGAGGAGCAGCGGGAGGTGTACGACGCGGTCACCGGCGGCCCGCGCCGCGACGCGCCCTCGCCCATCCGCTACGTCGACGACGAGGGCCGACTGCTGGGCCCGTTCAACGCGATGCTCTACAGCCCGGCGGTCGGGCTGCCGCTGCAGGAGCTGGGCGCCGCGCTGCGCTTCCGCACCGCCTTCACCAAGCGGGAGCGGGAGATCGCGATCCTGGTGGTGGCGGCGCACCGGCGCTCGGACTACGAGTGGTACGCGCATGAGCGGATCGGGCACCGTGCCGGGCTTACCGACCGGGAGCTGGCCGCGCTGCGCGAGGGCCACGCGCCTATGCTCGGAGACGTGCGCGAGCGGGTGGTGTACGAGGCGGCCCGCCAGATGATCGCCGACGGCGATCTGAGCGACCCCGTCTACACCGAGGCCGTGGCGACGCTGGGCCGCGCCGCCGTGGTGGAACTGGTCGCCCTGATCGGCTACTACGCCGCGCTGGCCCTGCAGCTGAAGGTGTTCCGGGTGGGCGTCCCGGACGGCGAGCCCGTGCCCGACTGGGGGGACGGCGGCGATGCTTGACGTGCTGCGCACCGGCCGGCTCGTCCTGCACCCGGTCGGCACCGGCGACCACCGGGCCCTGCTGGCGCACTGGACGGGCCCGCGGGTGCGCCGCCACCTGTTCGACGACCGGATCCTGTGCGCCGAGCAGGTCACCGAGATCATCGAGGCGAGCCTGCACGACTTCGCCACCGAGGGTTTCGGCCTGTGGGCGCTGCGGCTCGCCCCGGAGGGCCCGCTGGCCGGGGTGGCGGGGCTGCGCCGGATGGAGGGCCCGGCGCACGCGCTGGACGTGGAGATCGTCTACAGCCTGGAGCCGGAGCACTGGGGGCATGGGCTGGCGGCCGAGGCGGCCCGGGCCGTCCTCGACCACGCCTTCGACGTGCTGGCGCTGCCCCGGGTGATCGCCGAGATCGACGAGGCCAACACCGCCTCCGCCGAGGTCGCCGAGCATCTGGGCATGCGCCCCTTCGAGGAGGGGCCGGCCGACGGGCTGAGCCGTTATGTCGCCGAGCGCGTCCGATCAGCGGAGGCCGTCAAGGCCTGAGACGAGCCGCTCGACGTCGGCGTACGAGGGGGCCCCTTCGGGCGGGCCGCCGGTGAGCGCGGTCGTGACGGCGGCGCGCAGCGCGGCGCGGAACAGCAGCGACCCGTAGCTGACCCGCCGTACGCCCAGCTCGGCCAGTCCGTCCACGGTGACCCTGCCGGGGAGGAAGAGCACGTTCACCGGCAGCGGCGTCGCGGCCACGACCGCGCGCACGTCCGCCTCTTCGGCGATGCCCGGGACGAAGACGCCGTCCGCACCCGCCCCGGTGTAGGCGCGCACCCGCTCCAGGGTCTCCGCCTCGTGCCCGGGCAGCCAGAACGAGTCGGTGCGGGCGTTCACGAACAGGCCGGGGGCCGCGTCCTTGATCGCCCCGATCAAGGCACTCTGCCGGTCGGCCGGACCCAGCGAACCGTCGGACCGCCCGTCCTCGATGTTGATCCCCGCGATGCCGTACGACGCCAGTTCGGCGGCGAGCGCCGCGACGTCCTCGGCCCGATCCGAGAAGCCGCCCTCGACGTCGACCGTGACTGGGACCGGAAGCCGCGCCAGGCCACGCGCGAGCGCGAGGGTCTCCTGCCGGGTGCCGCCCTCGGCGTCCGGCTTCCCGGCCGCGGCGGCGACACCGAGGCTGGTGGTGCCGATCGCCGGGAAGCCCGCCTCGGCCAGCGCCGCCCCGCTCGCGACGTCCCAGGCGTTGGGGAGCAGCAGCGGTGTGTCGCGTTCATGCAGGTCACGGAATAGGGACATGCGTCGACGTTACGCCCGGGGCGTCTCGACCGGCGTCGAAGGATGGTGGGGTTGGCACCACCCCGCAGCAGGGGGAAACCCATATAGTCTCAACTGAGATTGTCTCGCACACTCCTAACCATGGACAAGTCAACGATGAGCCGCCGCACAGCCCTGCGCACAGGCGCCCTCGCCACGGCCGCCGTCGCCGTGAGCGCCGCGCCCGCCTCCGCCAGAGGCGGCGGGGGCGGGGGCCGTATCGACACCCACCACCACGCGCTGCCCCCCGCCATGCGGAAATGGGCCGTCGACAACGGCCTGCTGCCCCCGCAGGGCGGCCCCCGCTGGGGCCAGTGGGACCTGCGGAAGACCCTCGAGACGATGGACGCCAACGGGATCGCCCTCGGCGTCGCCTCCGCCCCCGCCCCGTCCGAGATCTTCCACGGCAAGGCGAAGGCCGCCGCCGGTGCCCGCGTCTTCAACGAGTCCCTCGCCGACCTGGTCAGGAGCCGCCCCACCCGCTTCGGCTTCTTCGCCTACCTTCCCCTCATGCACGTGGACGTGGCGCTGAAGGAGGCGGCGTACGCGCTCGACGAGCTCGGCGCCGACGGTGTCCTCATGATGAACACCGCGGGCGGGCGCTACCTCGGCCACAAGGTGTTCGACCCGCTGTTCGCCGAGCTGAACCGCCGCCGCGCCGTCATCATGACCCACCCCGACGCCCTGCCCGAGGACCCCGAGCCGATCCCCGGCGTCGAGAACTACGTCGCCGACTTCATGTACGACACCACCCGCTGCGCCCTCAGCCTCATCGCGTCGGGCACGATGGACCGCTACCCCGACATGTCGGTGATCCTGTCCCACGGCGGGGGCTTCCTCCCCTACATCGGGGGACGCGTCGAACGCGCGGGCCGCCGCGGTGAGGGCCCCTCGCCCGCCGCGTTCCGCCGCGCGTTCAAGCGCTTCTACTACGACACCGCCCTGCCGCTGTCCCCGTACGCCTCGCCCACGCTTCTGAACGCGGTCGGCCCCGGACGGGTCCTGTACGGCACCGACTGGCCCCAGGTGGAGGCCGAGGAGGTAGCGCACGCCCGCCGCGCCTTCGACCGCGACCCCAACCTGAGCCATCGCGACCGCACCGCCATTAACCGCACCAACGCGCTTCGCCTTCTGCCCACGGTCGCCGCCCGCCTCCGCTAACGCCGGAAGTCGGCCCACACCGTTGTGCGGACGCCGTCGGGCCGGTAGCCCCAGCACGACGCGAGCGCGTCGACGATATGGAGCCCCCGGCCGGTCTCGCCAGTGGATGCCTTCCGCAAGACCGGCCGGGCCCCGTCCGCCCCATCGTCGGACACCTCCGCCCGCAGCACCTCCGGCCCCGCCAGCAGCGCTATCGAGATCTTGCCGCCCCGGCCCGACCCGGTGTGCCGGACCCCGTTGGCCGCCAGCTCGTCCACGACCAGCGTCATGTCGTCCAGGGCCTCGTCGCCCGCCGCGAGATGGCCGGGCACCAAGGTGTCGCGCAGGAAAAGCCGTGCGTGCCGCACCGAGCACAGGGTCCCAGGCAGCGTCAGCTCGGCCAGCACCACCAGCCCGCTCACGCCGCGTCCCAGGCGATCCGGCGCGCCAACGCACCGAGCCGGTCGGCCTCTATCTCGTGCCCTCGCCAGATCAGCAGCCACCGTTCCGTCCGCCGCACGGCCAGGACGGGCTCGCGCCGCCCGTCCCACCGAGGCACGAACAGCACCGGTTCCGCGTGATAGGGCAACACCAGCACGGTCGTCACGGGCACCGCCCGCAACTCCCACGCCAACCGAACGAGCAGGCCGTACCGCGTCTCGCAGGGCGCCATCACCGATCCCTCTCCACTCGAAGTACCGGCAAGCGTGGTCGCGGACGGTCACCGCATCAATACTTTTCGAGCAGGTTCGATGTATTCGCCGAGCGTCCGATCGCAGACGCGATCGGTTCAGAAACGAATACTTCTAACCTTCACCGAAACGATCCGACTCGCCACCCTGCGTGACACGCTCGATCCATGCGATACGACGACCGGATGACGTATCGCCGACGAAAGATCGGCGATGCGCTCCGCCACTTCCGAGAGGAACGCGGCCTCACCCAGCGCGCGGCCGGCCGCCTCCTCGATCGTTCCCAGGCGTCCCTGAGCGCGTACGAGAACGGCCACCGCGCCATCCGCCCCCGAGATCTCAAGCACATCCTCGACCAGTACGGCATCGAAGACCAGCTGGTGCGCCAGCGACTCCTGTCCCTCGCCGCCCAAGGCCGCCAGGACGGCTGGTGGCACGACTTCGACGAACGCCTCGAGCCGGGCATCGTCGACTTCGCCTCCCTCGAAGCCGACGCCTCCCGCATCCGCATCTTCGAGCCGCAACTCGTCCACGGCCTCTTCCAGACCGAGGACTACGCCCGCGCCGTTTTCAGGAGGGCGGGAGGCACGGTGCGGGATACGCCAGACATCAAGACCGAGGTCGGCTTCCGCCTGAACAGACAACGGGTGCATGAGCAGACGCAACCGCCCACCATCTCGGCCGTCTTCACCGAGGCGGTGCTCCGCCAGCAGATCGGCGGGATCGACGTGATGCGCGGGCAAGGAGTCAGGCTGCTCGAAATGGGCGCCCATGCCCACGTCGAGATTCAGATCCTTCCCTTCACCGCGGGCATGCATCCAGGCAATGACGGAGCCTTCACCATTCTCAGTGTCGGTACAGGGGCTCTACTGGAGGTCGTGGCGGTGGACAGCCTGACGCGAAGCTGGTACGTGGACGAGCCCACGGACGTCGATCACTACATCGAGACGTTCGAGCAGTTGCGGGAGATCGCCCTGTCAGAAAGCGATTCCAAGGCGCTGATCGAACGGATAGTGTCCGAGTCATGAGCGAGCAGAATCTCGCCCGTCTCCAGTGGCGCACCAGCAGCCACAGTGGGGGACAGGGAACCCAGTGTGTGCAGGTCGCCGCTCTGGAAGCCAAGAAAGCCGTGGCGGCGCGGGACTCCAAGAACCCGGACGGCGGCATGCTCACGTTTTCGCGCGGTGAGTGGGCCGCGTTTCTCGGGCGGGTGAAGGCGGGCACGTTCGATCGGACCTAGGGGGCCCTTCTCGGCGTGGCACCCGGCCGGTACGTCAGGGACGCCGGTTCCGGATGATGAAGAGGACGGCCACGACCAGGGCGATGACGGCCACGGCTCCGGCGACGTAGAAGAGCCACTCCGGCGCCTCTTCCTCGCGTGCGACGTCGGCCAGGTGTCCGATCATGTCTCTTCTCTCGTCGGGGCGCCGGCCAGCAGGGCCAGCAGGACGGGGAACTCCAGATATGCGTGATAGCTCGCGATCGCACCGTACAGGGTCTTGCCGCCCGTGTAGTCGGAGATGAACAGGACCGCCAGGAGCAACGCGCCTGCCGCGCCGAGCAGCCACGCCCGGTGGCCGCGCAGCGCCCCGACCCGCTGTTCGAAGCGTTCGGTGGCCGGGTGTGCGTGGCGGGGCATGAACCACACCCAGACGACGTAGTGCATCGTCTGTAGGAAGGCGAAGACCACCAGCAGGCGCAGGGCCAGCGCGGTGTCGAGCCAGGCGGGCGGGGTGTAGGCCGACAGCAGGCGTTCGCCGCCGCCCGCGAACGCGGCCACGGCGCCGTCCTGGTCGCCGCCCAACCATGGGTCGAACGTCCCGGCCAGGATCAGCGCTGGGACCAGCAGCACCCAGGCCGCCTGGGTCGCGCGGAACGCAACGCGTCCGGTCTTCAGCTCGCGGGCCCATTCCCACAGAAAGAACAGCGGCACCACATTGTGCAAGTGCGCGAGGAACACGAAATGGTAGCCGGGGAACAGCAGTGAGCCGGTGGCGGCGCATCCCAGGGCCGCCAACGCGGTCCACAGCAGCAGCGGGCGCCGCCGGAGCCCCCACCGGCAGGCGACGGCCAGGACGAGATAGCCGAGGAGGATCTCGGCGGGCGCCGACCAGGGGAGCATCGGTGTCAGGCGGCACAGCATGATGCCGGTGATCAGGACGACCAGCAGCCCGAGGAAGCGCCCGGTGAGGATCGTGTCGAACCGTCCCGACACGTACCGGAGTTCCAGCACGTTGTGGAGGATGCCGAACATGGCGAGGCCGACGACCGTCACCGTCGCGGGCAGGCGCAGGGCGGCCACTAGGGCGGCGGCCGTCAGGACGCAGAAGACCGCTACGAGCCTGCGGGACCCCGTCCGCACGGCGACCGGCAGCGCCTCGGTTGCTATGGCCGTTCCTTCCGTCCTGTGACCGGCTATCCGGCCGCGCTCGCGCTGACCCTCGCCGTCGAGCTGCCGATCTACCTCGCCGCGCTGCGAGCTCTGCTGGGCACCCGGGTCGCACCGGCGCTCGCGCTCGCCGTCGCGGTGAACCTCGCCACCCATCCCCTCGTGTGGTGGACGCTGGGCGCGGCAGCGCGGCTCAGGGGAGGGTACGAGATCGCTCTGCTGCCTGTCGAGATCACCGCCTGGCTGGCCGAGGCCGCGTTCCTGTGCGCGTGCCTGCGCGGGCCCCGGCAGAAGGTGTTGCACGCGGCCCTCGCCGCCAACGCGGCCTCGTTCCTGGCCGGTCTGATCGTCGTGGGCTTGACCTCAAGTTAGGTCGAGTTCCTAGCATCGTTCTTGATCTGCACGCCTGTGAGAGGACTGCTATGACGACTAACGCACGCCGTACGGCCGTGACCCTGCTCGGGCTGGGCGAGATGGGCGCCGCGATCGCCGCCGCGTTCATGGACGGCGGGCACCCGGTCACCGTGTGGAACCGCACGCCGGAGAAGGCCGACGCCCTCGTGGCCAAGGGCGTGCGGCGGGCCGGCACCGTCCGGGACGCGGTCGCCGCCGGATCGCTCGTCGTCGTCAGCGTGAAGGGCAACGACACCGCCCGCGAACTGCTGGAGTCGGCGGGCGACGCGCTCGACGGGCGCGACGTGCTCAACCTCACCGACGGGACGTCCGCCGAGGCCCGTGCCGTCGCCGAGTGGGCGAAGGAACGGGGGACCGGCTACCTGCACGGGCAGATCATGACGATCGCGCCCGGCATCGGGCACCCGGAGGCGGTCGTCTTCTACGGCGGCGACCGGGCCGTCCACGACCGGTACCGCCCCGAACTGGCGCTCCTCGGCGGGCGTGGCAGCCTGGTCGGCGACGACGCGGGCGTACCGGCCCTGTACGGGATGGCCGTGCACGGCACGATGTGGGGCACGCTCAACGGCTTCCTGCACGCGGCCGCGCTGCTGGAGAGCGCGGGCATCGAGACCAGGCGCTTCCTGGACCAGGCCGGGCCGTCGATGTCCGCCCTCGTCTCCTTCCTGCCGTCGATCGCCGACGAGGTCGACCGGGGCGAGCACGCGGTGGAGTACGGGGCGCTCCAGCACCACCTGCCGTCCCTCGAGGATCTCGTCCGGGAGAGCAGGGCGCGGGGGATCGACGCCGAGTTCCCCCGCTACACCCTGGAGTTGGTGGCCGGCGCGGTCGCGGAGGGCCACGCCGAGGACAGCTATTCGCGCCTGATCGAGCACTTCCGCAAGGGGTGAGCAGGGCTCACGGGGCAAACGTCCAGGAGAGGTGGGCCAAGCCCTCATCCGCGTAGAGCCGCGCGCCCTCCGTGGTGAGGCCGTACGCGATGTCCTCCAGAACCGTGCAGCGCGCGTAGAAGAGGACGCGTTCGCGGTCGCAGGGCGCCTCGTAGTGGGTGAGGATCAGGTCGAAGACCTCGGGGCCCAGGTCCCTATAGAGCCGGGCCAGGTCGTGCATGGGATCGGCGATGGCCGCATCGGACCAGTCGATGATTCCCGTGACGGTGTTCGACCGGACGTCCACCAGGATGTGCTCGGCGCCCAGGTCGTTGTGGCAGAAGACCTCTGCGGAAGGCTCCGGCGGGGGAGCCGTCGCCAGGAAGCGTTCCACCGCAGCGCGCAGGCGGTGCGGGATGTGATCGGCGGCTTCCCTGTAGGCCGCTTCGGCGCCGTCCAGCCAGGCCGACAGGGGGTCGGCGTCGCGGGGTGCTTCGACGTCCGCCCCGTGCAGGACGGTCAGGAACTCGCCCAGCACGGGCGCGAGCCGTGCGGGGTCGGGTACCGGACGGCCCAGCAGCGGCACACCGGGAACCTTGCGGTAGGCCATCATGCCCGTCTCGGCGTCGACGAAGACGGGCACCGGAACGGGCAGGGGGGAGAATCCGCCCACCGCGATCAGCGTCTCCGCCTCGCGGCGGAGGGCCTCCGGGTCGGGCTCCTTGGAGATCCGCACGATCAGCTCGCCGTCGGCCTCGAACGCGAGGTTGTCCAGCCCGCCGCCCAGCCGGACGACGGAACGGAACTCGCGATGAGGCAGGTGCCGGGCCAGCGCGGCGCGGATCTCGCCGATCACTCCTAGACCTTAACGCCGTCCATGGAACGCAGCGTCGCGGCGGCCCGGTCGCGCAGGAACCCCTCACCGTCCCTGGCGGCGATCTCCCGCAGATTCGGCAGCAACGCCTCGTAGCGGGTGTAGGACGCGGCGAAGACCGAGGCGTACCGTACGCGCGCGTCCTCATCGGCCAGGGCGGCCCCGATCCGCTTGAAGACCTGCTGGTCGGGCTTGGCAGGTGCGGCCAGGCCCAGCCGCAGCGCCGCCTGGCCACGGCCGCGCGGGTCCTGCGCCTGGTCGAACGCCTGGCACAGCTCCTCCACCGTCCAGGGCTTGAGCGCTTGCGCCGCCGTCGACGCCAGCGTCTCGACGATCCCTCTGGGACGGCCGGTGAAGAGGATGTATCCGATGCCGAACATCGCGTCCACCCTGTAGTGCAGCGATCCGGTCTTCAGCACCTGCTTGCCGAGCGCGTGCCCGTCGGCCTGCCAGACGACCTCGCCGTCGGTGCCGGCCTCCCGGTCGCGCTCGGTGACGCCGACCATCGGCCACTGGAAGCCCTTGGCGAACTCGTCGACATGCTCGACCGTCGTCTCCGGGCGGAGGACGCGCCGGCGCGTCGCGAAATGATCATCTGAACGAGACATGCGCGGCATTGTCCTGGGACCGCTGACCGTTCGCCACCGGATTGCCACATTTGGTGTGCTCGCCCGGTTCAGTCGCCGGCCGGGCCGACGAAGCGGTCCAGGAGGCGGGCGAACTCGCGGCGTTCGGCTTCGGTCCAATCGCGCATGGCGGTGGCGAAGCGGTCGCGGCGGGTGCGGCGGGCGGCCTCGACGACCTCGCGGCCGGCGTCGGTGAGTTCGAGGTGGACGCGGCGGCCGTCCTCCTGTGAGGCGACCCGGCGGACGTAGCCCGCCTTGACGGCCTCGGCGACGATCCGGCTGCCGCGCGAGGCGTCCACGCCCAGCCGGGCGGCGACCAGGCCGACGCTCATCTCCTGGCCGGGCCGGTCGGGGCCCTCGTCGATCGCGTCGGTGACGTGCAGGACCTGCAGGTCGACCAGCAGGTTGTGCTCGCGGATCGCGGCCTTGCCCAGGCGCTGCCGGGACATGGCGCGGCGCAGCCTGACCATGCCGCGCTCGACCGCGTCCAGTGCCGCCGGGTCATCGGTCTCCGCCATGCCGCCAAGCCTAGCGGGACGGTTGCGTCGATCATCTACATGCTTTTAGCATCTATATGCGTAAAGCAAATAGATGCGAGGTGCACATGACTTCCATTGCCGTGCGCGGCACCGCCGAGATGGGACGGCGGGACCGGCTGCTGGTGTTCGCCGGGCTCATGCTGGCCGGGCTGATGTCGTCGCTGGACGCCACCGTCCTCGGGACCGCGCTGCCCACCATCGTCGGCGAGCTGGGCGGACTCGACCGGATCGCCTGGGTGTCCACCGCCTACGTCCTGGCCACCGGCGTGACCGTCCCGCTGTCGGGACGACTGGGCGACCAGTTCGGCCGCAGACCGATCCTCCTGATCGGCCTGCTGACCTTCCTGGCCGGTTCCGCGGCCTGCGGGGCGGCGCCCTCGATGGACTGGCTGATCGCCTTCCGCGCGGTGCAGGGCGCGGGCGCGGGCTGCCTGATGGCCTCGATGTTCGCCGTGACCGCCGACCTGTTCGAGCCCCGTGAACGCGCCAAGTACCAGAGCTACCCCGCCATCAACTTCGCCGTGTCGAGCCTGGCCGGGCCGCTGATCGGCGGCTTCCTCACCGACCACGCCTCCTGGCGCTGGGTGTTCTACGTCAACATCCCGCTCGGCGTGGCGGCCCTGGCCGCCATCCTGCTGTTCCTGCGGCTGCCCAGGCCCGAGGGCAGGCCCCGCGTCGACTACCCGGGAATCGTCCTGCTCGGCTCGACCATAACCTGCCTCACCCTGCTCACCAGCTGGGCCGGGACCCGGTACGGATGGACCGATCCGCTGATCCTCGGGCTCGCGGCGGGCAGCGCCGCACTGCTCGCGCTGTGGGTCCTGGCGGAACGGCGCGCGGCCGAACCGGTCATCCCGCTGCGTCTCTTCCGCGACCGCTCCTACAGCGGGGCCTGCGTGGTGGCCCTGGTCGGCGGCGCCACCGGCTTCGGGCTCGCCACCTTCCTACCGCTGTTCTTCCAGGCGGTCGGGGGAGCGGACGCCACCGGCTCCGGGCTGCTCCTGCTGCCGATGATGGCGGGGCTGCTGGCCGCGTCCATCGGCGCCGGACGGTACATCGCCGCGACCGGCCGCTACCACCGGCTCCCGGCCGCCAGCATGGCGATCAGCGCTGTCGGCGTGGCGCTGCTGGCGACGATGACGACCGGCACCGGGCCCGCCACCGCCGGTCTCTACATGGCGGTGCTGGGTTTCGGTGCCGGTCTCTCCCAGCAGGTCGTCATGCTGGTCGCGCAGACCGCGGCGCCCCGCGCGGACGCGGGCGCCGCGAGCTCGGGCGTCTTCGCCACCCGGATGGTGGGGACCGCCGCGGGGATGGCCGTCTTCGGCGGCGTCCTGGCGAGCCGCTTCGCCGAAGAGATCGCCCGGCGCGTCCCCGCGGGCTCGGTCCCCGCCTACGACGACGCGGTACGCCCCGAGTACCTGCGCACACTTCCGCCGGACGTCCGGGACGGAATCGCCGCGGCCTGCGCCGAGGCGTTCTCGACGCTGTTCCTCACCGCGCTCCCACTCCTGGCCGCCGGACTCGCCGCCGCGCTCCTGATCCGGAACATTCCGCTCACCTCACCTCGCGGCGGCTCAGTCGGACCAGGCCGATGACCAGCGGGACCAGCATCCAGACCGCTACGGACGTGCCGACCCGGGCCCACTCACCCGCGGTGACTCCCGTCTCGTTGAGGGCGGCGAGCGTTTTGTCGGTGTCGAGCCAGCCGGCGGGCTTCTTGAGCTTCTCGACCATCTCACCGAGCATCGCCCAAAGCGTCGGCAGGAGGAAGTAGAGCACGATGGCCAGCGCCGGTTGCATGAGGGCCATGCCGAACGCCGCGCCTATCACGACCAAGATGGTCGAGTACAGCAGCGCCTGGCCCACGAGCGCGGGCGGCAGCGACCAGCTCCCCTCCGAGCGGCCCAGCAGCCCGCCCACTCCGCGCGCCGTCACCGCGGTGACGACGCCGATCGCCACGAACGACGCGGCGAGGATCACGCCCCCCAGCAGCTTGGCCGCCGCCACCCGCTCCCGCCCCGGGACCAGCGCGAAGGTGGTCAGCGCGGTCCGCTGCGACCACTCGGCGGTCACCGACAGGATGCCGAGGACCGGCAGCAGGATCGACACCGCGGCCTGGGAGGCGACGAACATCTCCCGCACCGTCTGATCCTCCGCCGGCATGCTGAAGATGATCACCGGCATCAGCGCCGGGGTGAACAGCGCGATGACGATCAGGATCCAGCGGCCCGACCTGGTGTCGGTCATCTTCCGCAGCTCGACCACCGTGAGGCGGCCCAGGGACGGGCGCGGCGGGTCCGCCAGCACGGCGGCGGGTGCCATGGTCGCGGTCACTTGACGGCCTCCTTGGACGGCGGGACGTGGACGGGCGGCGGCTCGGCGGAGGCGGTGGCCGCCTCGGCGGTGAGGGCCAGGAACAACTCCTCCAGGCCGCCCCCGCTGACCTGGCGGAGTTCCAGCAGGACGACACCGGCGGCCGCGACCGCCCGGCCGACCGCCTCCGCCGGCGCCGCGACCGTGAAGGCCGCCTCGCCCTCGGGACGCACCGGCAGGCCCGCGGCCGACAGCGCGCCGTGCAGCGCGGACGCGTCCAGCCCCCGCACCAGCACCCCGCCCGGCGCGGTCAGCAGCTCCTCCTTCGTCCCCTGCGCCGCGATCCGGCCGCCCGCGATCACCACGAACCGGTCCGCGACGGCCTCCACCTCGCGCAGCAGATGCGACGACAGCAGCACCGTCCCGCCCCGGTCGGCGAAGTCGCGCAGCAGCGTGCGCATCCAGAAGATGCCCTCCGGGTCCAGGCCGTTGGCGGGCTCGTCCAGGATCAGCACGCTCGGGTCGCCGATCAGCGCCTGCGCGATGCCCAGCCGCTGCCGCATGCCGAGCGAGTACCCGCCGACCCGGCGCCGCGCGGCCTTGGCGGGCAGGCCCACCCGTTCCAGCATCTCGGCGGCCCGTGCCTGCTCCACCCCGAGGACCTGCGCGGCCAGCCCGAGGGTCTCCCTGCCGGTACGGCCCGGATGCATGGCGGCCGCGTCCAGCAGCACACCGACATGCCGTCCCGGGTTGGCGATCCGCCGGTAGGGGACGCCCTTCACCGTCGCGCTGCCCGCGCTCGGCGGCGTCAGCCCGCAGATCATCCGCATCGTGGTGGACTTGCCCGCCCCGTTGGGGCCGAGGAAGCCGGTCACGGTGCCGGGGTCGCAGCGGAACGACACCGACTCGACCGCCGCGACCTCCCCGTAGCGCTTCGTCAGACGTTCGACTTCGATCATGCGTCCAGCCTGCCGCCGCCGCCCGCGACGCCGCTTCGGCCGATGGTCGACCCCGCCCCGACCGAAGTCGATTCCGCCCGCGCCCTAAGACTCGGGCGTGTCCTCGTCGCCGCCCGCGTCGTGCACCAGCAGCGCGATCTGCACGCGGTTGTTCAGCTCCAGCTTGGTCAGCAGCCGCGACACGTACGCCTTCACCGTCGCCACGCTCAGCGACAGCTCCTTGCCGATCTCGCTGTTGGTCCGGCCCCGCCCGACCAGCGTGGCCACCGCGCGCTCGCCCTCGCTCAGCCGTCCCAGCAGCGCGCGTGCCCGCTCCCGGCGCGGATCCACGCCCGCCCCGGCCACGTACGACATCATCCGGCGCAGCACCGCCGGCGAGATCATCGGCTCGCCCGCGGCGACCTGCCGGATGGCCCGGATGATGTCGGGCGGCGGGGTGTGCTTGAGCAGGAAGCCGCTGGCCCCGGCCCGCATCGCGCGCAGGATGTGGTCGTCGGTGTCGAAGGTGGTCAGGATGATGATCTCCGGCGGCTCGCGGCGGGCGCGCAGCCGCTCGGTCGCGGCCAGCCCGTCCAGCCGCGGCATCCGGATGTCCATCAGCACCACGTCGGGGCGGTGCTCGTTCACCGCGGGGACCACCTCGGTCCCGTCGGCGACGTCGGCCACGACCCGCAGATCGTCGGCGCCCGCCAGCATCATGCTCAGCCCGGCGCGGACCAGGGCGTCGTCGTCGACGATGAGGACGCGGATGGGGGAGTCGTCGTCCATCCCGCCACCCTATTGACCTCCTCCCCCTCGTGAACGTGAACAAGGGTGATTCCAACCCGTGGCCTCAGGAGAGGGGAAGGGGTTGCGGTTCGCGGTTCGTCCGCCCCGGCAACCCGGAGCGTCCCCGCGCAGCAACGGCCGGTCCGGCCGCCGTGCACACGAGTCCGAAGGAGTCCGATTCCTCCCCGGCCTCAAGGCCGGGGTTTCCTCGGAGGTCCTTTGATGATTTCCCGAGCGGCGTTCCGGCCGGGCGCGGTCAGCTCGGCCAGGGGAGCTTGGCGTAGAGGCGGAAGTGGCCGTCTTGGGTGTGGCCGTGCTCCAGGGCGCCGCCCAGCATGTCGACGCGCTCGCGCAGGCCGACCAGCCCCGCGCCCGCACCGGGCAGGGCGGGGGCCGGGGGCGGGCCGGGTGGGAGCCGGTTGGCGACCTCGATGGCCAGCGTGCCGCCCGGCCCCGTCGACTCGACCGTCACGCTCACATGCGCGCCCGGCGCGTGCTTGCGCGCGTTGGTCAGGGCCTCCTGCACGATCCGGTACGCGTGCCGCCCGATCCGCGACGGCACCCCCGCCGGGTCGGGCACCCGGTCGTCGAAGGTGACGTGCGCCCCCGCCCGCTGCGACTCCTCGATCAGCGCGGGCAGGTCGGACAGCGCGGGCTGCGGGCGCTCGTCCTCGCCGTCCGGGACCGGTGCGTCCCGCGCGCCCGGCTCGGGCGCGCCGTCGCCGGGGTCGGTGCGCAGCATGCCGATGACCTCGCGCAGGTCCTCCATCGCCTCGTACGCGCCGCGCCGGATGATCCCCGCCGCCTCCCGCTGGTCGGCGGGCGCGTCGGCGTGGAACTCCAGCGCACCGGCGTGCACCGCCAGCAGCGAGATCCGGTGGGCCAGCACGTCGTGCATCTCCCGCGCGATCCGCTCGCGTTCGAGATGCCGGGCCTCCTCCACTCGCAGCCGCTGCTCTTCCTCGGCCTGCCGGGCCCGCTCCCGCAGCGACTCGATCAGCTGCCGCCGGGAGCGGACCAGCAGCCCGCCGATGACCAGCACGGCGTAGCCGAGCAGGAACACCAGGACCGACTCCAGGCGCTCGCGGCGGGTCAGCTCGTCGACCTGCGTGAAGGTCAGGACGATGTACGAGACGTTGAGCGCGGTGACGGCGGCGGTCGCCCGCCACGAGCAGTGCACCGCGACGGTGAACACCGCCATCGCGGTCGCGCCCCACGACGAGCTGGCGAACAGGCCCGTCGCCGTGAGCACCAGCGCCACCCGCACCGGACGGCGCCGCCGGAACAGCAGCAGGACCAGGCACGCGACCAGGCCGATCAGCAGATCGCGGATCAGGTGCGCGCGGGCGGGATCGGGATAGGTCTGCCGCGCGCCCTCCAGCGTCAGCAGCCCGACCCCCACGGCGGACGCCGTCACGCACGCGTCGCGTACGCCCTGGCGCACCCTCCGGAATCTCACCGCACCAACGCTACTCAGCTCCGGCAGTCTGGGGATGCGTCGTGCGTAGGGGGCGGCGCCTACTTTGGTCGTACCGTCACGACCGGCTCAGCTGGACGCCCTTCACGGGCGCCCCCAGCGCGCTGCCCTTCACCCATTCGTCCCACGACTTGGCCCATGGTGTCGGGCCGTTGCCGAACCGCAGCTTCCGCGTCGTGCCGGTGACCTCGATGACGTCGCCCCGGTTGGTGAAGTCGTAGAACCACTTGGCGTCGCCCGGGGACGCGTTCACGCAGCCGTGGCTGACGTTCGCGCTGCCCTGCGAGCCGGTGGACCACGGCGCGGAGTGGATGAACGTGCCGCTGTAGGTCATCCGGACGTTCCACTTGGTCGGCGTGCGGTACTCGCCGGGATTGCCGGTGGTGGCCGAGTCCATGACCATGGCCGCCTGCTTCTCCTGCGCGATCATCATGCCGGTGTAGCTGTCGTCGCCCGGCTTGCCCAGGCTGACCTTCATGGTGCGGACGGTGCGGCCGCCGTCGGTCACCGTCGCCCGGTGCCGCTTCGCGTCGATCGTGGTGACGTGCCGCGGGCCCACCGTGAAGTCGAGCGTGCGGTCCTTCACGCCCCAGAGGCCCTCGCCCGCCCTGACCCCGGCCAGCCGGGCGACGACCTGGACCTTCTGCCCGGGCGGCCAGTACTCGCGGGGCCGGAAGTCGACCTCCTTGTCGCTGATCCAGTACCAGGCGCCCTCGACCGGCTTGGACATGCGCACCTCGAGCGAGCGCTCCACCGCCTGCCTGCCCTGCTCGGTGGTCACGGGCCGGGTCAGCAGCAACTGGATCGGCATGCCGACGCCGACCCGCTCGCCGTCCAGCGGCGACATGCCGCTCTCCAGCTTCTTGGCGGGCGTGAGCGTGGTGAACGTGGACGTCGCCGTCACCGGCTTCCCGCCGCCGGCCGCGACCTGGGCGGTGACGGTGTACGTCGTCGCCGGGAGCAGCCCCCGCGACGTCCGCCAGGTGAGGCGGTCGGCGGCGAGGCCGCCCTGCGCCTTGCGGCCCTTGGGATCGGCGACGGTGACCGCGGTGAGCCTGCCCTTGTCGGCCTTGACGACCACCGGCTGGTCGGGCGCCACGTCGCGGGTGCCGTTCGCCGGGGAGATCGCGGCCTTGGCCGCGGGAGCGTCGTCGCCGCCGGATCCGCCGCCGCCCGACGAGCATCCGGCGGCGGCCAGGACGACCGCGCCCGCGGTCGCCGCGCCCGCCGCGAACGTCCGATCCTTGAACACCCCGGACCTCCTCACGCTCGGTCTCGCCACAGGCGAAGCCGTTTCCCCCCGCCCGCCAGATTATGCGGACGGGGGCCGGAGAACCGGTGCGAAGCGCGGTGAACACTCCCGCGCGGAGTGGGTCACCTTACGGCGAAGCGATACGTCCCATACCCGGAGGCAACTGCGCCGCCGCCGCACGGTCGAGCAGGAACAGCGTGCGCTGCCGTCCGCGCGCCCCCGCCGCCGGCACCTGGACGGGGCCGGCGCCCGACAGGCCCATGCGCACCGCCGACGCCTTCGACCCGCCCGCCGCCAGCACCCACACCTCGCGGGCCGCCTGGATCGCCGGCAGCGTCAGCGAGATCCGCGTCGGCGGTGGCTTCGGCGCGCCCCGCACCGCCACCACCGGGCGGTCGTCGTACAGCGCGGGCATCTCCGGGAACAGCGACGCCACGTGCGCGTCCGGCCCCACGCCCAGCATGAGCACGTCGAAGGACGGCACCGGGCCGTGGTCCTCGGGACGCGCGGCGGCGCGCAGCCAGTCGGCGTACCGGCGCGCGGCCGCCTCCGGATCGGCCCCGTCGGGACCGTCGGAGGCCGGCATCGGACGCACCCGCGCCGGGTCGGCGTCCACATGGTCGAGCAGCACCGCGCGGGCGCCGGTCTCGTTGCGCTCGGGGTCGCCGGACGGCAGGAACCGCTCGTCGCCCCACCAGATGTCCAGGTTCCGCCAGTCGATCGCGTCGCGGGCGCCGGTCGCGGCCAGCTCCGCCAGCACCGCGGTGCCCACGCCGCCGCCGGTCAGGACGACCGACGCGCTGCCGCGCGCCGCCTGCACGTCCACGACCCGCGTCACCAGCCGCGCGGCGGCGGCCTTGGCGAGCAGCTCCTGGTCGCGGTGGACCAGCACGGCCGGAGGCGTCATCGCTCCGCCGGCCCTTCGCCGCCCTCCGCGACGCCCTGATCGGCTTCTTCGTCGCCCCGGTCGGCGGCGGCGCCCTGATCGGTACCGGAGTCCTCCCGCGCCGCGACGGGGTCGGGCTGTGCGGTCCGCTCCTGCTCGGCCGCCATCGACGCCAGGTCCTTGGCGAAACGGGCCGACGCCTCCTGGTACACCTCGTCCGGGTCGAGCCGCCGCAGCTCCTCGGCCAGCAGCTCGGGCAGCGGCCGCCGCATCAGCGCCACCTGCCGGTCGGGCTGGCCCGGACGCGTCAGCGTCGCCACCCGCCCGTCCGGCCGCGACACCGCGATGTCGCCCGCCCTCGTCGTCAGCCGCGCGCCCGTGATGCCGGGCCCCTCGGAGACCACCCGCGACACCGGGACGCCCAGCCGCACCGACAGCCACGCCGCCAGCAGCTCGGCGCTGGGACTGTCCGGCTCCGCCGAGACCTCCCCGGCCGTGATCTCCTCGTGGTCCTGGTCGAGCGCCGCGGCCAGCAGCGACCGCCACGAGGTCAGCCGTGTCCAGGTGAAGTCGGTGTCGCCCGGCTTGTAGGCGTGCGCCAGCCGCGCCAGCGTGCCCAGCCGGTCGCGGGCCGCGTACGCGTCGGTCACCCGGCGCTGCGCCAGCTTGCCCAGCGGGTCGTCGCTCGGGTTCTTGGGCACCTTCCCGCCCGGCCACCACGTCACCACCGGGGTGTCGGGCATCAGCAGCGGCACCACCACCGAATCGGCGTGCAGCGCCAGCGGCCCGTACATCCGCAGCAGCACCGTCTCGCCCGGCCCCGTCTCGCCCATCCTGATCTCGGCGTCCAGCCGGGACGAGCTGCCCCGCGAGTCGCGCGAGATGACCGTCAGCACCCGGCACGGATGCTCGCGGGCCGCCTCGGTCGCAGCCCGCACCGCGTCGTACTGGGCCGACTCGTCGGTCACGATGATCAAGGTCAGCACCATGCCCACGGCCGGGCCGCCCATAAGGTGCCGCGACTGGGTGAGCGCGTCCTGGATGCGGCGCGTGGTGGTGTCGGTGAGATCGATGTTCATCGAGATCCTCCGTGGAGACCCCTGCTTTCAGGGCGGATCACCGTCCGCCACGAATCCGCTACCAAGGGTCGAACAGGTGTGCTAGCGTTTGGGCTGCCCAGTCGGGGAGAGTCGAGCCGGCCGGGTCTACCGCCGGGCCGGCGGGATGTCACGTCTGTGGAGCCGACGTAAGACCGATGGGCGGTACACCGTCCCTGGCCGTTGGTTCGGGTCGGCTGTTGGCAGCGAAGCAGAAAGATCAACCCGTGAGGGTTGGATCCCCTTGCCTCGGCTTGGGGAGAAGTCAACTCTAGAGTCGCCTCCAAGCGCGCCCGTCGCGGGCCATGAGGTCATCAGCGCTGTCGGGCCCGTAACCACCAGACTTGTACTGGTTGAGCGGGCCCGACGGCGCGGCCCAGTGCTCCTCGATCGGGTCGAGGATCCGCCAGGACAGCTCGACCTCCTCCTGCCGGGGGAACAGCGGGGGGTCGCCGATCAGCACGTCCAGCAGCAGCCGCTCGTAGGCCTCGGGGGAGGACTCGGTGAACGACTCGCCGTAGGCGAAGTCCATGTTGACGTCGCGGATCTCCATCGAGGTGCCGGGCACCTTGGACCCGAACCGCAGCGTGATGCCCTCGTCCGGCTGCACCCGCATCACCAGGGTGTTCTCGCCCAGCTCCTCAGTGTCGGTGAGCGAGAACGGCAGGTGCGGCGCCTGCTGGAACACCAGCGCGACCTCCGTCACCCGGCGGCTGAGCCGCTTGCCGGTGCGCAGGTAGAACGGCACCCCCGCCCAGCGGCGGTTGTCGATCTCCAGCTTGATCGCTGCGTAGGTCTCGGTCCTGGAGTGCGGCGGGATGCCGTCCTCCTCCAGGTAGCCGCGCACCTTCACGCCGCCCTGCCAGCCCGCCGCGTACTGCCCCCGCGCGGTGGCCACGTCCAGGTCGCCCGGCACCCGCACCGACGAAAGGATCTTGGCCTTCTCGGCGCGGACCGCCTCGGCGCTGAAGGACGTCGGCTCCTCCATCGCGGTCAGCGCCAGCAGCTGGAGCAGGTGGTTCTGGATGACGTCGCGGGCGGCGCCGATCCCGTCGTAGTAACCCGCCCGGCCGCCGATCCCGATGTCCTCGGCCATGGTGATCTGCACGTGGTCGACGTACGAGCGGTTCCAGATCGGCTCGAACATCGAGTTGGCGAACCGCAGCGCCAGGATGTTCTGCACCGTCTCCTTGCCGAGGTAGTGGTCGATCCGGAAGATCGACTCCTCGGGGAAGACCCGGTGCACCGTGTCGTTCAGCTCCTGGGCGCTGGCCAGGTCGTGCCCGAACGGCTTCTCTATTATCACCCGCCGCCACGACCCCTGCTTGCGGTCGGCCAGCCCGCTGCGCTGCAGCTGCTCCACCACCTGCGGGAAGTTCTTGGGCGGAATGGACAGGTAGAAGGCGTAGTTGCCGCCCGTGCCCCGGGTCTCGTCCAGCTCCTTGGCCGCCATCGCCAGCGCGTCGAACGCGCCCGGATCGCCGAACTCGCCCGGGACGAAGTGCATGCCCTCGGCCAGGTGCCGCCAGACGTCCTCGCGGAACGGCGTGCGCGCGTGCTCCTTGACCGACTCGTAGGCGATCTGCCGGAAGTCCTGGTGGTCCCAGTCGCGGCGGGCGAAGCCGACCAGCGAGAAGCCCGGCGGCAGCAGCCCGCGGTTGGCCAGGTCGTAGATCGCGGGCAGCAGCTTCTTGCGCGACAGGTCTCCGGTGACCCCGAACAGCACCAGCACGCACGGTCCCGCCACCCGAGGCAACCGCTTGTCCCGGGGATCCCGGAGCGGGTTGGGTGTCTTGGTCACGTGAGGGCCCCCTCTTCTCGCACGACGCCGGAGACCGGTACAGGGACCGGTCCCGCCCGCTGTGTCGTTGTGGTGTGTCTCATGCCGTCCCGCAGGCATCCGGACCGCCGGACGTGCGTGGTACGTACGGGCCGTCGCGCAGGGCTCATCCCGCGCCCCTCCGGCTCGCTCATGTCTCTCCCCGAGCGGACTCCAGCAGCCGGGCGAGACCCGCCCGGCGGTCCTGCAGGTGCAGCCGCACCACCGGCCGCCCGCCCTCGCGCGCCGCCGCCCGGGCCTCCCCGAGCGCGCGCGCCTCCTGCAGCAGGCCGAGCCGCCGGTGCCGACCCGGAACGGGCACGTCGTGGACGACGTTCCCGGTCATCATCAGGTATACGCCCTTCTCCTGGTGATCATTCCCGATCGCCGGGTAACGCTGCCCCCAGCTGATCGTCACAGGTCTGGCGCAGCGCGCGGCCAGCAGTGCCGCCAGCCGCCTGACCTGCGAGCCCTGCCCGCGCGGCAGGTCCGGATCCAGATGCGCCACGATCGCCAGATGGCCGTCCGCGGCGGCCCGCCGCACCACCGCCTCCAGCAGCCCGGAGAGATCGGCGGCGGCCGCGAGCGCCGGATCCGAGGTGTGCACCTCGACGGCCTGCCCGGACTCGCCCTCGACGAACACGGGGGCTTCCGGGACGGCCTCGCCGGGGTCGCGTCCAGGCGCCTGGAGCGGATCGGTGCCCAGCAGGTACGCGCCGACGGCGGCGGCGTACTCCCACAGGACGAGCTGCGCCGCCAGAGGGCCCGACACAGTGGCGTCGTCCTGGTGGGGACGGCCTTCCAGCGTCACCAAGAACAGGTCGTCGCCGGGCACGACCGGCAGCCCGCCGTGCTGGACCAGCGGCAGCAGCCGCCCCCCGGTCGTCTCCGCCAGCATCGGGGCGATCCAGTCGGCCAGGCCCGGCTCGTGCCGCGCCGAGGCCGACGCCGGATAGGCGCCCAGGACCATCGTCTCGCGCCCCGCGCGCACCGCGCCGCCCAGGATGGCGCCCAGCACCAGGCCCGGGTTGTTCTCCGGCCGGGTCAGGGACGGCAGCGCCTCCTTGGCCTCGTCCAGCAATGCCGCCACGTCGGCCCCGGCCAGCCCGGCCGGGACCAGCGCGTACGGCGACAGCGCCCCGAACGCGGTGGGCTCGGGCGCCTCGATCAGCGGGTGCCCGGCGTCGGCGGCCTTCTCGGCCGGGATGCCGCCCGGGGCGGTCACCACCACGAACCGCCGCGCGATCTCCTCCGGGCTCAGGTCCAGATCGCCGAACATCCGCACGAGCACCCGCCGCAGCGTGTCGGTGGCCTGGTCGTTCCCGGTCACCACCACCAGCGTGCGGCGCAGCCGCTCCCGGTCGCTTCCCAGGCGGAACAGCGGGCCGGGCTCGGGGCCGTCCAGGACGGTCAGCGACATCCCGCCCGGCCCGCGCCCGGGCCCGGACGGCCCGGATGAGGTCTCGAACGCCCCGATCGCCGCCGCCGGGCCCGTCGACTCGGCGTCCGCCCCCTCGTCCGCCCCCTCGTCCGACTCCGCGGACGTCCCGCCGGCGTCCACCGCGCCTTGATCGGCCGGACCCGCATCGCCCGCCGGTTCCGCCGGGCCGGCGGAGCGGGCCGCGAAATGCCGGAAGATCAGATCGGCGGCGCGGGCGGACGCGCCCCGGCCGAGCAGCGCCACCTCGGTCAGCCCTGCCGCCTCGGCCTCCGCGCGCAGCTCCGCCAGCCGGTCGAGCAGCGCCCGCGCCGGGCCCGGCTGGCCCGGCCAGCACAGCGCCCGGCCCGCCGCGCCGGCTCGTGCCGCCGACGGCCACAGCGCCGGATCCTCCGACGCCAGCCGCACCGGGACCTCGTCGATCCACAGCCGTCCCAGGGTGCGCTCGGCGGCCTCCCGGACCCGGCCGCGCGCGGTGATGACCATCCCCCCGGAGGCGACCGACGTGTAGGGGGTCACGCCCGGGCCGCCAAGCGCACCGCCTCACTCAGCTGCCCCGCGCCCGCCACCGGGTCGCGCAGGTGCAGCCGTACGACCGGCAGCCCGCGCTGCCGCAGCGCCCGCACCTCG
Source organism: Actinomadura vinacea (assembly GCF_039532545.1). Lineage (NCBI taxonomy): Bacteria > Bacillati > Actinomycetota > Actinomycetes > Streptosporangiales > Thermomonosporaceae > Actinomadura > Actinomadura vinacea. Next base: position 88,536 of record NZ_BAAARW010000039.1, read on the forward strand.
GCCATCGCGCGGGCCAGCCGCACCTTCCCCAGGCTGTACGGACGGCCCGGCACCGGATGGTCGGCGAACGCGTCGCCCTCGGGCGGATCGCCGCTCACGATCAGGAACGCCCCCGTGCCCGGCCCGTCCTTGTGCACCGAACCGGTCGAGTGCAGGTAGCCGGGCCCCGGGCCGTACGACACCGGACGCCCGGACCGGCGGGCCAGCGCGGGCGCCAGGTAACGGCCCGAGAAGTCGCCCGACAGGTAGGTCACGACCGACAGGTAGCCGTCCTGCGGGACGGCGGCCAGCAGGGCGTCCAGGATCGACGCCACGTCCGCGTGCCGCGGCGCGCCGCCCGGCCACGCCAGGTCGGCGTAGATCTCGATGTCGCCGTCGACGAACGCGGGCCGGTCGGCGGCCAGCGGTCCCTGCCCGACCGCGCGCAGCATCGTCACCGCGTCGTCCTCGGCCTCCTGCACCATCGAGCCGGCCGGCTCGAACGGGTTGACGCCCAGCAGCCAGCCGGTCACCGCCGCCGCGTACTCCCACAGCAGGAACTGCGCGCCCAGCGGCGCGAACAGCGAGGTGTCGGCCTCGCCCTGCGCCGACTCCGGATTGATCGCGATCTCGTGCCCGTCCGCCAGCCCGCCCGGACTGCCCGGCGGGTCGAACGCCAGCACGCCGCGGCCGCGCTTGCCGGTGCCGACCGACAGCAGGTGCCCGATCCAGCCCGACAGCGCGGTCGAGCCGCCCGGCTCGCGCAGCACCAGCTTGTCGCGCGCCCGGCCCTCCGCGCCCTGCTGCGCGCAGCCGCCCAGGATCGCGCCCAGCAGCAGGCCGGGATTGTCCTCGTCCTTGCCCAGCGACGGGACCAGCGCGGCGGCCTCCTCCAGCAGCCCCTCCGCGTCCGTGCCCGCCAGCACCGCCGGGACCAGCCCGTAGGCCGACAGCGCGCTGAAGTGGCCGGGCAGGTGCGGATCGGTCAGCCCGATCCGGAAGCCGCTCTGCCGGGCGTAGTCGTGCAGCGGGCTGCCGTGATCGGTGATCACCAGGAAGCGGCCGGCGATCTCCCGCTCCGACATCCCGTGCCGCCGGAACGCCTCGGAGAAGATCCGCCGGTAGGCGTCGCCCTCCAGGGACACCCCGGACTTGCTGGACAGCACGACCAGCGTCCGGTCCAGCCGCTCCAGCGCGAAGCCCAGCGCGGCGGTGTCGCCGCCGTCGAGCACGGTCAGCCGGCCGCCGCCCGCGCCGCCGCGGGTGCCGCCGCCGGCCGCCTCGGGCGCGGCCGCCGCCATGATCGCCTCCGCGGCCAGGCTCTCCGCGCCCAGCCCGATCAGCACGATGTGGTCCAGGCCCGTATAGCGGACCTCGTTGATCAGCCCCTCGATCTGGTTGAGCAGCCCGCGGGACGCGTACGGCAGATCCAGCCAGCCCAGCCGGCTGTGGTCCACCGTGCGCCGCCCCCACAGGCGCGGGTCCTTGGCGGCGAGCGCGCCGGGAACACCGCAGCTCACGAGGTAGTCGCGTGCCTGCAGCGCCGCGTCGAGCACGTCGCCGCGCGTCAGTACGTCGAATCCGGACACCGTTCCTCCCGACGCCCTATCGTTCCAGGAGTCAACGGGCGTCCGCGACCTTCTCCGCGATCTTCTGGTTTCGGAACGTGAGAAACGGTCAGACGGGCGGTCAGGCGGTGAGTGCCTTGAACAGCTGCGCCGGCCCGTCGACGCGGTCGCGCAGATGCAGCCGCACCGCCGGACGCCCGCGCGCCCGCAGCACCCGCATGTCGCCGAACGCCTGCGCCAGCTGCAGCTGCCCCAGCGTGTACGGCCGTCCCGGCACCGGAACGTCGTGCACGACGTTCCCGGTGACCTGGAGGAACACGCCGTTCGGCGGGCCCCCCTTGTGGTACTGGCCGGGGCCGGGCAGGCACCGCGGCGCCCAGCCGAAGGTGACCGGCACCGGCGTCCTGCGCTTCGTGGCGCCGCGCTCGGCCAGCAGCGAACGCAGCCCGCCCGCGTCCGGATCGCCCCACCGGTCCAGGTACGCCATGACGGCCAGGTAACCGCGCTCGGGCACCGCGGCCAGCACCGCCTCCAGCGCCTCGGTGAGCGTGCGGGCGCCCCCGAGGAGCTCCTCCGGGCCGTGCACCTCCACCGCGCCCGAGACCAGCGCAGGCGCCCGCGCGATCACGGTCGGGGAGGCGCCCTCCTCCGACCGCAGCAGCGCCGCGGCGTTGTCCTCCGACTCGCGCACGTCGGGACGGCCGAAGGGATCCACGCCCAGCACCCGGCCCGCCACCGCCGCCGCGTACTGCCACAGCAGGAACTGCCCGCCCAGCGGGCCGGTGACGCTCAGCCCCGCCTCCCGGCCCGGCCCCGCGTCGTCGGGACGGCGGCCCAGCAGCACCCGGCGCGGAACGCCGGACGCCTCAAAACCGGGGGCCTCCACCCCCTCGACCACCACCGGCAGGACGCCCTTGCCGTCCTTTCCCGTCGCCCCGGCGACCAGCTGCTCGACCCAGCCGCCCAAGCCCGCCAGACCCGAGCCCTGGTCGGCGACGAACAGCTTGTCGCGGCCGGCCTGCGCCGAGGAGCCCAGCGCCGCGCCCAGCGCCAGCGCGGGGTTGTCGTACGGCTGGCGCAGCGTCGCCGCCAGCGCGGCGGCCTCGTCCAGAAGCCGCGCGACGTCCGCGCCCGCCAGCGCCGCGGGCACCAGCGACGCCGCGCCAAGCGCCGCGAACGCGCCGGCCGCGTCGGCGTCGGCCGGGACCAGCCGGTAGCCCGACGACCCGGCCCGCTCCGCCAGCGGCGAGCCCGGCACGGCGCACACCAGGAACCGGCGGCGCAGCTCGGCGCCGGTGATCCCGGCGCGCTCGAAGGCCCGCTCGAAGACGCGCCGGTAGGCGTCGACCACGAGGTCGGCCTCCGGCTCCCCGTACGAGCGGAGCGACTCCGCCGAGCGGGGATCGGCGGTGTCCGCCAGCACCACCAGGGTGCGGGCCAGCCGGTCGTCGTCGAGCACGGCCCTCGCCTGATGCGGGTCGGTGCCGTCCAGGACGGTCAGCTCCACCCCCGCGGTCCGGGCGATGACCTCGGGGGCCGGCGCCGCGCAGCCCGTCCCCGCCAGCACCACCCGGTCGAGACCGGCGCCGCGCGCCTCGCCCGCCAGTTCCGCCAACCGGCCGGGCAGCGCCCGCGAGCGTTCCGGCAGCTCCAGCCAGCCCAGCGAGCGCTCCGCCGCCGCGGCCGCGTCCGGCCCCCACAGCCGCGCCGCGCGGGACGGGACCGGACGGCCCGCCGCGCCCGCCGCGGCGGACGCGCCGGACGCCAGCCGGACCGGGACGCCGTCGGAGACCAGCCGGGCCAGCACGGGCTCGGCCTCGTCGACGACGGCGCCCCGCATGGTGACCGAGATCCCCCCGGCGGTCACCACCGATGTCACGCGCCGGCCCCCTGCTGGGCGCCGCCCTTGTCCTTCAGCTCGCCGGAGACGGTGCCGAGCAGCTCGTTCCAGGACGTCTCGAACTTCTCCACGCCCTCGTCCTCCAGGACTCGGACGACGTCGTCGTAGTCGACGCCGACCTGCTTGAGGGCGTTCATGTGCGCGCGGGCCTCGTCGTAAGTGCCCTGGACGGTGTTCCCGGGCACCTCGGCGTGCTCGGCCGAGGCCTCCAGCGTCGCCTCCGGCATGGTGTTCACCGTGCCCGGCGCGATCAGCCGGTCGACGTACAGCGTGTCGGGCAGGTCCGGGTCCTTCACACCGGTCGACGCCCACAGCGGGCGCTGCGGCCGGGCCCCCGCGTCCTTGAGCGCCCGCCACCGGTCGGTGCCGAACCTCTCCTCGTACAGCGCGTAGGCCAGCCGGGCGTTGGCCACGCCCGCCTTGGACCGCAGCCCCTTCGCCTCGTCCGAGCCGACCTTGTCCAGCCGCTTGTCGATCTCGGTGTCCACCCGGCTGACGAAGAACGAGGCCACCGACGCGATCGCGGACAGGTCGTGCCCGTTCTCCCGGGCCCGCTCCAGGCCCTCGAAGAACGCGTCGATGACCTGGCCGTACCGCTCCAGCGAGAAGATCAGCGTCACGTTCACGCTGATGCCCTCCGACAGCGCCTGGCTGATCGCGGGCAGGCCCTCCACGGTCGCCGGGATCTTGATGAACAGGTTGGGCCGGTCCACCATCCACCACAGCGCCCGCGCCTCGGCCACGGTCTTCTCGGTCTCCCGCGCCAGCCGCGGGTCCACCTCGATCGACACCCGGCCGTCCAGGCCCTGAGTCCGGTCGTACACCGGGCGCAGCACGTCGCAGCCCCAGCGGATGTCGTAGGTCGTGATCGCGCGGACGGCCTCCTCCACGTCCACGCCGCGCACCGCCAGGTCGCGCACCTGGTCGTCGTAGGCCGACCCCTTGCTCAGCGCCTTGGCGAAGATGGTGGGGTTGGAGGTGACCCCGACCACGTGCCGCTCCTTGACCAGCTGCTCCAGGTTGCCCGTCCGCAGCCGCTCCCGGCTGATGTCGTCCAGCCAGATCGATACGCCCTCGTCGGAGAGCTTCTTCAGGTTCTCGGTCATCGCTTTCTCCTCGTCGAGTTGCGTCGAGTCGAGTCGGGTCGCCGGCGGCGGCCTGGGGAGCGGCCGCCGCCGGCCGCCGTCAGTTGCCGGTGGTCTCGCCGCGCCCGGCGCCGTGCACCGCGGCGTTGATCAGGCTCGCGTGCGCCGCCGCCACCACCCGCTCGGCGGTGATGCCGAACTGCTGGAACAGCGTCCTGTAGTCGGCCGAGGCGCCGAAGTGCTCCAGGCTCACCGACTCGCCCGCGTCGCCGACGTACTGCCGCCAGCCCAGCGCGATCCCCGCCTCCACCGAGACCCGGGCGCGCACCGACGGCGGCAGCACCTGCTGCTTGTAGGCGTCCTCCTGCGCCTCGAACCACTCCACGCACGGCATCGACACGACCCGGGCGGGGGTGCCCTCGGCCTCCAGCGTCTCCCTGGCCTCCAGCGCCAGCGGCACCTCGCTGCCCGTCGCGATGATGATCACATCGGGCCGGCCGTTGGCGGCGTCCGCCAGCACGTAGCCGCCCTGCGCCGTGCACTCGGCGGACGCCAGCCCGTTACCGCGCTCCAGGGTCGGCAGCTTCTGCCGGGTGAGCGCCAGCCCCGCGGGACGGTCGCTGTGCTCCAGGATCGTCCGCCACGCCACCGCCGTCTCGTTGGCGTCGGCCGGCCGCACCACGTCCAGGCCCGGGATCGCGCGCAGCGACCACAGGTGCTCGACCGGCTGGTGGGTCGGGCCGTCCTCGCCCAGGCCGATGGAGTCGTGCGTCCACACGAACGTCACCGGCAGCCTCATCAGCGCCGCCAGCCGGACGGCCGGGCGCATGTAGTCGCTGAACACCAGGAAGGTGCCGCCGTACGGGCGGGTGCCGCCGTGCAGCGCGATGCCGTTGCAGATCGCGGCCATCGCGTGCTCGCGCACCCCGAAGTGCAGCGTGCGGCCGTACCGGTGCCCCGGGAACTCCTTGGTCTGGAACTCCTCGGGAATGAAAGACGGCTCGCCCTTCATCGTGGTGTTGTTGGACTCGGCCAGGTCGGCCGAGCCGCCCCACAGCTCCGGCAGCACCGGCGCCAGCGCGCCCAGCACCTGCCCCGACGCCGCCCGGGTGGCCAGTTCCTTGCCCGGCTCGAACTCCGGCAGCGCCTTGGCCCACCCGTTCGGCAGCCGGCGCAAGGAGATCCGCTCGAACTCGGCGGCGCGCTCGGGGTTGGCCTCCCGCCACGAGCGGAACCGCTTCTGCCACTCGGCGTGCAGCTCACGGCCCCGGTCGACGACCGCGCGGGCGTGCTCCAGCACCTCCTCGGGCACGTCGAACGACTTGGCCGGATCCATCCCGAGGATCCCCTTGGTGGCGGCGACCTCGTCGGCCCCCAGCGCGGAACCGTGGATCTTGCCGGTGTTCTTCTTGTTCGGCGCCGGCCAGCCGATGATCGTGCGCAGCGCGATGAACGAGGGCCGCTCGGTCTCGGCCCTGGCGGCCTCGAACGCCGCGGCGAGCGCCCCGGCGTTCTCCTCGTAGTCGCCGTTCACCGTCCAGTCGACGTGGTGCACGTCCCAGCCGTAGGCCTCGTAGCGGGCGCGCACGTCCTCCGACAGCGCGATCGCCGTGTCGTCCTCGATGGAGATGTGGTTGTCGTCGTACAGCAGGACCAGGTTGCCCAGCCGCTGGTGGGCGGCCAGCGCGCTGGCCTCGTGGCTGATGCCCTCCTCGATGTCACCGTCGGAGCAGAACGCCCAGATGGTGTGGTCGAAGGGGGACTCGCCGGGGGCGGCGTCAGGGTCGAACAGGCCGCGCTCGCGCCGCGCCGCCATCGCCATGCCCACGGCGTTGGCGACGCCCTGCCCCAGCGGGCCGGTGGTGGTCTCCACCCCCGCGGTGTGCCCGTGCTCGGGGTGTCCGGGGGTCAGGCTGTGCCACTTGCGCAGCGCCTTCAGGTCCTCCAGCGTCATCGGGTAGCCCGACAGGTAAAGCTGGATGTACAGCGTCAGGCTGGAGTGCCCGCAGGAGAGCACGAACCGGTCGCGGCCCGACCAGGTCGGATCCGTCGGGTCATGCCGCAGGAACCGCTGGAAGAGCAGGTAGGCCGCCGGGGCCAGGCTCATCGCGGTACCGGGGTGGCCGGAGCCCGCTTCCTCCACCGCGTCCATGGCGAGGGCGCGGACCGCGTCCACCGCCCGCCGGTCCAGATCGGACCATTCAAACGTGCTGTTGTCCCCACTCACGGAACGCCAGGCTCCTCTCGCACCGAATTGTCGAACCGAATGTAAAGATGTACGGCCACGCCCGGCCCTGGGATCGTCCCGGCGCGCGATCGTTCCCGTCCGGCCGCGCGCCAGGGGCCCACGTGCCCGAACACGGCCCGCCGGGCGGGTCTTCCCGGGGGCCGGCCCGCCGCGAATCCGCGCCGCGGGTTTGATCGAACCCCGATCGCCCCCGCCCACGGCCGCCGCGCGGCCCGGTGAAGATCATGCCTTGCCCTTCCTGAGCCTATCGAACGGGACGGCCGCCACCATCGTCGTTGAACGGCGGAGACAGGGCTTCCGAACCCTTGTCGATACCCTCGTCGACCCTTGCCCGAACGCCTCGGCGATAACCCACCGCCCCGTTGAACCCCCGAGGGACGCCCCGCCGCCCGGCGGCGGGCCCTGCCGGCCACTGGTCACGGCGCGGAGCGACGGCGCCCGTCCGGGGGCGCGGCGGCGCGTCAAGGTGCCCCGGTGCTCGACCTGCGGAGGGGGCGGACTACAGTGATGCCGCGGTTGGACAACGGAGGCCGCAACAGATTCGCCGATCCGAGGTGCGGCCAAATCGCGCGGGGGCACCGCCGAACTGGTACGCGAATTCTCATGCCTAGTTGGACGTGGACCCGATTGTGACGGTGCTCAGTAACAAGCTCGCGGTCGAGCTCGACGACGAGATCCCGCCGGCCCCGCCGGCGCCGGCCGCCGACCCTACGGCGGCCGCGGGATCACGCGCCGCCCGCCGCCCGGTGGGCGCGCTGGTGCGCGCCTACGTGGCGCTGACCAAGCCGCGCGTCATCGAGCTGCTGTTGATCACAACGCTGCCGGTGATGTTCCTGGCCGCCGGGGGCGTCCCGCCGTTGGGCACCGCGGCGGCCACGCTGCTGTTCGGCACCCTGTCCGCCGGGGCGGCCAACGCGATCAACTGCTACATCGACCGCGACATCGACGCCAAGATGCGCCGCACCCGCCGCCGGCCGCTGGCCAGGGCCGAGGTCACCCCGACCGAGGCGCTGGTGTTCGGGGTCGCGCTGGCCGCCGCGTCCACCGCCGGGTTCGCGCTCGCCGTCAACGTCCTGGCCGCGAGCCTGTCGCTGTTCGCGATCCTGTTCTACATCTTCGTCTACTCGCTGCTCCTCAAGCGGCGCACCTCGCAGAACGTCGTGTGGGGCGGCATCGCCGGGTGCATGCCCGTCCTGATCGGCTGGGCCGCGATCACCGGCGACCTCGCCTGGACCCCGTTCGTGCTGTTCGGCGTGGTGTTCCTGTGGACGCCGCCGCACACCTGGACGCTGGCCATGCGCTACCGCGAGGACTACGCCGTCGCCAAGGTCCCGATGCTCCCGGTCGTGGCCACCGAGCGGCGCGTGATCGTGGAGAGCCTCCTCTACACCTGGGCCACCGTGGCCTGCTCGGTGCTCCTGTGGCCGGTGGCCGGGATGAGCATGGTGTACGGGGCGCTGGCCCTGGTGCTCGGCGCGGTCTTCCTGCTCGAGGGCCACCGCCTGCTCCGCGCCGTGCGCGCGGGCGTGACCGGCGTGCACCTGCGTCCGATGCGTTTCTTCCACCTCTCCAACGTCTACCTCGCCCTGCTGTTCACCGCGGTGGCTCTCGACCCCCTGTTCACTTAGGGCGCGGGCCCAGGCCCGCCCGATCGTGCGTAGCGTGTCCGTGACCGGGCCGGTTACGCTCGCTGGATGGCGCGTGTGGATCCGAAAGCGGTGCTCGAAGGGCGTGTTCCGGGCCGCCCGCCCATCGGCCTGATCGTCGGGCTGTCGATCTCGTCGGTGTGCGCCCTGGTCGCGCTCGGCACCGACGCCCTCTACGGCGGTGCGGGCTTCTGGGCCGGACTGGTCCTGGCGTTCGTGCCGATCCCGCTGCTCGTCGCGCTCGTGCTCACCCTCGACCGGCTGGAGCCCGAGCCGCCGCGGATGCTGGTGTTCGCGTTCATGTGGGGCGCGGGCGTGGCCGTCCTGGGCGCCCTGGTCTTCAACACCCTCGGCATGCTGTACGTCACGGTCCCCGTCTTCGGCGAGGACGAGGCGCACTTCGTGAGCGCCACCTTCGGCGCCCCGCTGGTCGAGGAGACCCTCAAGGGCGCCGTCCTGTTCGGGATGCTGTGGTTCCGCCGCAACGAGATCGACGGCTTCGTCGACGGCATCATCTACGCGGCCATGGTCGGCTTCGGCTTCGCCATGATGGAGAACGTCACCTACTACACGCGGGCGTTCAACGAGAGCGGCACCGACGGCCTCCAGGCCATCTTCATCCTCCGCGGCATCATCGCCCCGTTCAGCCACCCGCTGTTCACGTCCATGACCGGGCTGGGCGTCGCCTGGGCCGCCACCCACCGGCGCGGCCGGTTCGCGGTGCCCGTGCTCGGCCTGCTGGCCGCCATGCTGCTGCACGGCCTGTGGAACGGCGCCACCTCCTTCGGCCTCGGCGGCCTCGCGATCGTGTACGTCCTGGACTTCTTCGTCCTGATCGCGCTGGTCGTGCTGATCCTCGTGGAGCGGCGGGCCACCGTCGGGCGCATCGAGACCTACCTGCCGATGTACGCCTCGACCGGCCTGGTCACGCCGGCCGACGTGCACATGCTGCGCGGCATGCACACCCGCCGCGCCGCCCGCCGCTGGGCCCGCACCGTCGGCGGCGCCGGCGCCGCCCGCGCCATGACCGACTACCAGCTGGCCGCGACCGAACTCGCCCTCCTGCACAAACGCGCCGAACGCGGCGTCGTCGACCCCCGCTGGTTCGAGGCCCGCCGTGACGCACTCCTCGGCCTGATGTCCATGGCACGCCGGGCGTTCCTGCGCACCCCGCCGCAGAACGCGCCTCCCTGGGCGCTCCAGACGCCCTCGGGCTTCATGCCGCCGCCGCCCGCCGGCGGGCCGCCCCCTGACCCCCGCTGGTGAGACCGCTGCACGGGGGGCGGATCCGGGCTCGCGGCTGCCGCCCATACGATGAATGCCGTGGCTGAAGGAAATCCCCTGACCCGTGTGCGCGACGCCGTGTGGCATCCCACGCCCGTGTCGATGCGGCTGCTCGCCCTGCTCGGCGTGATCGGCAACGCGGGCATCATCGGCACCGGCGGCGCCGTCCGCGTCACCAAGTCCGGCCTGGGCTGCCCCGAGTGGCCCCGCTGCACGGGCGACAGCCTCGTCCCGACCGCCAGCCCCGAGCATCCCGCGCTCAACATGGCGATCGAGTTCGGCAACCGGATGCTCACCTTCGTGGTGCTGGCCGTGGGCCTGATGGTCTTCATCGCGGCCCTCCGGCTGCGCCCGCGCCGCCGCGACCTGGTGCTGCTGGCGACCGCCCAGCCCGCCAGCGTGTTCGCCCAGGCCATCATCGGCGGGATCGTGGTGCTCACCGAGCTCCACCCCACCTCGGTGTCGCTGCACTTCCTCGTCTCCCCGGTGCTCCTGATCTTCTGCGTCGCGCTGTGGATCCGCGCCGGCGAGGGCGACGACCCGCCCCGCCGCCTGGTGGGCCCGCTCGTGGGGCGGCTGGCGGCGGGACTGGCCGCCGCCACCGCCGTCGTCCTGGTCGCGGGCACGGTCGTCACCGGCACCGGCCCGCACGCCGGCGACGCCGAGTCGCGCCGGTACGGCTTCAACATCGAGGACGTCACCCGCGTCCACAGCCTGCTCGCCTGGGTCACCGTCGCACTCACGATCGCCCTGCTGGTCGCCGTCCACCGCGTGAAGGCCCCCGCCGCGCTGCGGCGCAGGGTGCTGGAACTGTTCGCGATCGAGCTCGCACAGGGGCTCATCGGCTACGTCCAGTACTTCACCGGCGTCCCGGCGCCGATGGTCGTCCTGCACATGCTGGGCGCCGCGCTCATGTGGATCGCCGCGCTCCGTGTGGTCTTCGCCACCCGCGACCGCGGCCCGATGCCCGTCCAGGCGCCGACCGCCCCGGCCACGCGCGAGGCGCAGCCCGCCTGACCTCCCGTTCGGCGGTTCTGTCGGACGGCGCCGCTACCGTCCCTCCATGACCGATGGCGAGGACGTCCTGGATCTTCCCGCCGAGCTGCGGCGCCTGCTGCACCCGCGGCGGGGCGGCTCCCCGGGCGACCCGATCGAGATCGACAAGACCGCCGCGGCCTGGCTCCGGGAGCAGGTGCACGAGGCGTTCCCGAGCGCCGACTCCGTCCCGGACAGGCTGCTGGACGTCCTCGCCGCGATCGGCACCGACCTGGCGCCGATGGAGTTGCACGGCATCTCCGAGCGGGTCAGGTTCAAGGGCCTGCGGGCCCGCGACCACTTCCTGTTCACCTTCGCCGAACTCTCCGAGGTGACCGCATCGGACGTCCTGGCCGACCTGACCGCCCTCGTGCCAGAGATCAGCCGCTGAGCGAAGCTGGATCAAAGGCGAACGGAAACGGCTCGTCGACCTTCAGCGTCGCCCCGGCCACCACAGATCCGGACACGTGATACCGCCCGTCCTCACCCAGGACGCGAACGACCACGCAGGGCTCGGGTTCCAGCTCGACCATCCAGTACTGCGGGATCCCCGCCCTCGCGTACTCGAAGACCTTGTCGACCCGATCGGTCCGTTCACTGCTGCTGCGCGGCGAGATGATCTCCACCACCAGAAGGACGTCCATCGCGTCGTACGCCCGGGCCTTCACCGCTCGTGCTGCTCGAGCCGCCTCGCCTTCAACGAGGACCAGGTCGGGGACCCGGATCGCCGGGCCCGTATCGATGTCGAGCGGCCCTTTCACATACGCATCGGCGTCGGCGGCCTCGGCTGCACGGTCGAGCGCTCTCTCCAGCACCTTGGCAGCGTGGTCGTGCACTGTGCTCGGCCATGGGGCCACGGTGATCCACCCGTTCACGAGTTCGCGTCGCACCCCCTCGTCGGGGAGCGCGTCAAGGTCATCGATGGTGTACGGCCCATAGGGCCAGTCCGGGACGGCGATCATCGGTGTCCTCGCTGGAGACGTCGTGGCCACGTCGGTCATGCGATGCACTCCCAGTCTGTCAGCTTCTCGCGTGGGCGGCGAAGACCGCGTCCTGCACTGAGAGTAGTGTGTTCGATACTGAGCGTGCGGTTGTTCGAGTGATTTCCTCGTCGCTGTGGGTCTCGGCGGCCGGCTGCTGTGAATGCTTGAGGGCGCTTCACAGTTCTTGCGGGCGTCCTCGCCGGAGACGTCGTGGCCACGTCGGTCATGCGGGTCTGGGAGCTTCTCGGGTGAGCGGCGAAGACCACGTCCTCAATCGAAAGTGGCACACTTGCGGCAGCCTCCGGCCCCGCGGCGGCGCTTGTTCCGCCCCTGGGAGAGGCTTCGGGAGAATACGCCGGGCGCGCACCTCGCCGCCTCCAGCGGGCCCGGGCCGCGCAGTGACGGCGTGCCCTGGAGAGCTTGCCTGGCGGGCCGGAGGGCGGCTCAGGTGGTCTTTTTGAGGAAGGTGCGGAGTCTTTCCAGGGGCCAGGTGTTGATGACGTCGTCGGGGGTGAGCCAGCCGCGCTGGGCGGTGCCGATGCCGTAGCGGATGTTGCGGTGGTGGCCCAGGGAGTGGGCGTCGGTGTCGACGGAGAACTTCACGCCGTGGTGGAGGGCGCGGCGGATCAGGTCGGCGGGCAGGTCGAGACGGTCGGGGAACGAGTCGATCTCCATCGCGGTGCCGGTGCGGGCGGCGGCCTTGAAGACCTCGTCCCAGTCGGCGTCGACGGGGCGCCGCTTGCCGATGGAACGGGCCGTCGGGTGGCCGATCACGTGGACGTACGGGTTCTCGCAGGCCCGGATCAGCCGCCGGGTCATCTCCGCCGGGTCCTGGGTGAAATGGGAGTGGATCGACGCCACGCAGACGTCGAAGCCGGACAGGAAATCGGCGTCCCAGTCGACGCCGCCCTCGGGGTCGATGTTGAGTTCGGTGCCGTGCAGCAGGGTGAGGTCGGGGTAGCGCTTCTGCAGGGCGCGGACCTGTTCGCGCTGGGCGAGCATCTTCTCGTCGGTCATCCGCTGCATGAACAGGTTGGGCGCGTGATCGGTGATCGCGTAGTACTCCAGGCCGCGTGCGGCGGCCGCCTCCACCATCTCCTCAAGCGTGGCGATGCCGTCGGTGAGGTCGGTGTGGGAGTGCAGGTCGCCCCTCAGGTCGTCGACGGTGACCAGGCGGGGGAGGGCGCCCTTCAGCGCGGCCTCGATCTCGCCGCGGTCCTCCCGCAGCACCGGCGGGATCCACGGCAGGCCGAGCCGCTCGTAGACCTCCTCCTCGGTCTCCGAGACGATCAGCTCCCCGGACTCGGCGTCGAACAGCCCGTACTCCGACAGCTTGAGCCCGGCCCGGACGGCGATCTCGCGGGTGCGGATGTTGTGGGCCTGGGAGCCGGTGAAGTACTGCAGGGCGGCGCCCCACGACTCCGGCGGGACGACCCGCAGGTCGACCTGGAGGCCCTTGGTGGTGCGGATCGAGGTCTTCTTCTCGCCGCTCGCGATGACCTCGGCCGTGAACGGCAGCGCGGTGAACGCCGCCATGATCGGGCCCGGCTCGGCGGACGCGGCCAGCACGTCGATGTCGCCGATCGTCTCGCGCATCCGCCGCAGCGAGCCCGCGTAGGTGCAGCGCAGGCATCCGGGCAGCGCGGCGAGGGCGGCGACGATCTCCTCGGCGAGGTCGGTCGCCACGTCGATCAGGACGCGCTCGCCGGACTGCTGCATCAGCTCGATGCCGTGCAGGATGTTCTGCTCGGTCTTGGCGCCGAAGCCCTTGAGACCGCGCAGCCTGCCCGCCTGGATCGCCTCGGCCAGCTCGGGCACCGAGGAGATGCCGAGCTCCTCGTAGACGGCCAGGGCCTTCTTCGGGCCGAGGGTGGGGATCGCGGTCAGGGCGCGGACGCCCGCGGGGATCTGGGCGCGCAGCTCCTCCACCTGCCGGATGGTGCCGGTGGTGTTGTAGTCGAGCAGCTTCTTGGCGATCGCCTCGCCCACCGTGGGGATGGTGCGCAGCCCGGCCAGGTCCATGCCCGCGATGTCGTCGGGATGCCCCGCCACCGCCCGCGCGGCCTTCTCGTACGCCCTGATCTTGAACGCGTCGCCGCCCGTGATCGAGAGCAGGTCGGCCAGTTCCTGGATGAGCGCCGCGGCCTCATCGTTCGCCCTTGCCATACGGCGAGTCTAGGGCGGGGGTACGACAGTCAGCGGAGCGGCGCGACCGGCCCGTCGGGACGCTCGTGGCGGCCTTCGATCACCCGCTCGGAGATCTCCGCGACCTGCTCCTCGGACAGCCTCCGGTAGCCGTCCCCGGTGACGACGGACACCACCGGGTAGATGCGGCGGCCGCGGTCGGGCAGACCGGTGGCGGTGTCGTCGTCGGCGGCGTCGTAGAGCGCCTGGACGCACACCTCGGCCGCGTCCTCGATCGACAGGTCGGGCCGGTAGAGCTTCTTCAGCGCGCCGCCGGCGAAGGGGGAGCCCGAGCCCTCGGCGTGGAAGTCGCGCGCGGGCTGCGGGGAGCCGGTGATGTCGTAGGTGAAGATCTTGCCCTCGCCGCTGTCGGGGTCGTACCCGGCGAACAGCGGGACCACCGCCAGCCCCTGCAGCGCCTGCGCGAGGTTGGCCTGGATGACGGCGCCGAGGCGGCGGGCCTTGCCCGGCAGCGACAGCGGGACGGTCTCCATCTTCTCGTAGTGCTCCAGCTCGACCTGGAACAGCCGGACCATTTCCAAAGCCAGGCCGACCGTGCCGGCGAAGGCGACCGCCGAGTACTCGTCGGCGCGCTGCACCTTCTCCAGTTCGCGGTAGGCGATCTGGTGGCCGCGGGTGGCGCGGCGGTCACCGGCCATCATCACGCCGCCGGGGAAGGTCAGCGCCAGGATGGTGGTGCCGTGCGGCAGGTCGAGCGGGGGGCCGTCGGCGTGCGGGACGCGGTTGACGGGCAGCATGTCGGGCGAGTGGACGCGCAGGAAGTCGACGAACGACGGCGTGCCCGCCTCGAAGTACTCGGGCGGCAGTCCCTGATCCTCTGCCCAGCCGGTCACGGTTGCCCCTCTCTGCGATGATCCTTCAAGGGATCCTTTCACCTTCGCGGAGCCTCCCGCCACCGGTCACCCCTCGGGGGCGGGCGGCGGTCTCCCCGGGCCGAGCGTGGCGCCCGCGCACGCGATGATCACGCATCCGATCGCCACCCACTGGCGCGCGGTCAGGATCTCGCCGAGCAGCATCACCCCGACCAGCGCGGCCACCGCGGGCTCCAGGCTCATCAGGATCCCGAACACCCGGGCGGGCATGCGGCGCAGCGCCTCCAGCTCCAGCGAGTACGGGATGACCGACGACAGCAGCCCCACGCCGATGCCGAGCGCGAGCAGCTGCGGGTCCAGGAGCGCCGTCCCGCCCGCCGTGACGCCCATGGGCATGATCGCGAACGTCCCGACGACGCTGGCCAGCGCCAGCCCGGTCGACCCGGCGAACCGCTGCCCGGTCGCGGCGCTGAGCAGGATGTAGGCGGCCCAGCCCGCGCCCGCCAGCAGCGCGAATCCGATCCCCGCCATGTCGACCTCGCCGCCGCCGCGCGCGAGCATCACCACGCCGGCGCCCGCCAGCACGGCCCACACCACGTCGCGGGGACGCCGCGACGCGACGATCGACACCAGCAGCGGTCCGAGGAATTCGATCGTGACCGCCATGCCCAGCGGGATCCGCATGAACGACTGGTAGATCGAGAAGTTCATCAGCGCCAGGGACAGGCCGAAGCACGCGGCGATGGCCAGGCTCTTGCGGGAGTGGTCGCGCAGCACCCCGCGCAGCGCCTTGCGGGCCAGGAAGCCGAGCACGATCGCGGAGGTGAGCAGCCGCATCAGCACCATCGCGCTCGGCGGCATCCGGTCGAACATGTGCTTGGCCAGGCCCGCGCCGATCTGGAGCGACAGGATGCCCAGGAGGATGAGCGCGGGCGGCGGCAGCGCGCCGAGCGACAGCACGCGCACGCGTTCGGGAAGGCCGCCGGCCCTCCCGTACGAGCCGGGTGCTTCAGCCAGTGCCATCCATCACTCCCATCGGAAGAAGCGGGCGGCCAGGGCCAGGCCCGCGACGGCCCACACGGCCAGGACGAGCAGCGGCCCGGCCGGGAAGGCCGCGCCGTGCTGGAGGACCTGCCGCAGCCCGTCGGCCAGCGCCGAGATCGGCAGCAGCTCCAGCGCGGCCCGTACGGCCGAGGGGAAGCGCTCCAGAGGGAAGACCACGCCTCCGACGGCCAGCAGCAGCACGTACACCAGGTTGGCGGCGGCCAGCGTGGCCTCGGCGCGCAGCGTGCCCGCCATCAGGAGGCCGAAGCCGCTGAAGGCCGCCGTGCCGAGCAGGATCAGCGCCGCGGCCGAGACAGGGTCGCCGTGCGGGCCCCACCCCATCGCCAGCGCGACCGCGCAGATCAGCGCCGCCTGGAGGGCTTCGACGGCCAGCACCGTCAGGGTCTTGGCGGCGATCAGCCCGGACCGGGGCAGCGGGGTGGCGCCGAGCCGTTTCAGGACGCCGTAGCGCCGCTCGAACCCGGTGCCGATGGCCTGCCCGGTGAACGCCGTCGACATCACCGCCAGCGCGAGGATCCCGGGTGCGAGGAAGTCGACCCGCGGGCCCGGGCCCAGGTCCAGCAGGGACGTCCCGCCGAACAGCGCGAGCAGCACCACCGGGATGATCATCGTGAGCAGCAGCTGCTCGCCGTTGCGCAGCATGGTGCGCAGCTCGTAGCCGGCCTGGGCGAGGATCATCCGGGGCACGGCGACCGCGCCCGGGGCCGGGCGCGGATCGAGGACCGGGGCGGTCAAGAGCGCAGCTCCCGTCCGGTCAGCTCCAGGAAGACGTCCTCCAGGGTGCGGCGCTCGATGCGCAGCTCCTCGGCCATGACGCCGTGCGAGGCGCACCACGCCGTGACCGTGGCCAGCAGCTCGGGCCGCACGTCGCCCTCCACCAGGTAGTGCCCCGCCGGGGATTCCTTCGCGGCGCTGCCGATGGGGAGCGCCGACAGCAGTTCGTCCAGGCCCAGGCCCGGCCGCGCCCGGAAGCGCAGCTGCCGCTCGGCGCCGGCGAGCTCGGTCGGGCTGCCCTGCGCGACGACCTTCCCGTGGTCGACGATGACGACGTGGTCGGCCAAGCGCTCGGCCTCCTCCATGTAGTGGGTGGTCAGGACGACCGCCACTCCGGCGGCCCGCAGTTCCTCGATCAGCTCCCAGGTGGAGTGCCGGGCCTGCGGGTCGAGGCCGGTGGTGGGCTCGTCCAGGAAGACCAGCTCGGGCCTGCCCACCAGCGCCACCGCCAGTGACAGCCGCTGCTGCTGGCCGCCCGACAGCCGGCGGAACGGCGTGCGCGCCTGTGCGGCCAGGCCGAGCCGGTCGAGCAGGGCCGCGGGGTCGAGTGGAGTGCGGTGGAACGAGGCGATCAGGCGCAGGAACTCCCCGGTCCGGGCCGTCCCGGGCACGCCGCCGGACTGGGGCATCACGCCGACCCGGGGTTTGAGGGCCCTGCCGTCGGCGACGGGGTCGAGCCCGAGGACGCGGACGCGGCCGCCGTCGGCGCGGCGGAAGCCCTCGCAGATCTCGATCGTGGTCGTCTTGCCGGCCCCGTTGGGGCCCAGCATCGCGGTCACGGCGCCCCGGGCGGCGCGGAACGAGAGCCCGTCCACGGCGGTGGTCGCGGCGTAGCACTTGACCAGATCGACGACCTCGACCGCGCTCTCTCCAGGGGGTGCCATGGCCCTGAGTTTAGGTCCGCCCTCCGACGTACCTGTGCACGGGCCATACTCGCGATCCCGTATCTTCTCTCGGCCGCCGCCAGGCTTTCGCGGCTGCTCATCCCGGTAGGGGAAGAGCGCGTCACGACCGGCCGCGGCGCCGGGGGCCGAAAGCGCGTCTTCGCAGGTTAGGTAAGGCTAACCTGCGTGAGCGATGACATCCGGGAAGCATTGGTCGCCGGGAAGGAATTAGGGCACACTGATGTTGTGAAAAACGTGAGCGAGAAGACGACGATCGGGGTGACCGAGCGCGACACCCGCGCCCGGGTGGCCCGTCTCGTCCTCGAACACGGTCCCATCACCGCCTCCGCGCTGGGCGACCGGGTCGGCCTCACGCCGGCCGCGATCCGGCGCCACCTGGACGCCCTCCTAGCCGAGGGCATGGTCGAGATCCGGCGGGCCCGGCCGCAGACGCGCCGCGGGCGCGGGCGGCCGGCCAAATGGTTCGCCATCACCGACGCCGGGCGCAGCGCGTTCGTGCAGGCCTACGACGATCTGGCCTCCAGCGCCCTGCGGTTCCTCGCCGAGAAGGCGGGGGAGCGGGCGGTGGCGGAGTTCGCCCGCAAGCAGATCGCCGATCTTGAGCGGCGCTACCTGCCGGTGGTGCGGGCCGCGCCGCCGCAGCAGCGGGTGCGCGTGCTGGCCGAGGCGCTGTCGGGCGACGGCTACGCCGCCGCGGCCGCCAAGGGGCCCAGGCCCGGCGGCGGCGAGCAGCTCTGCCAGCACCACTGCCCGGTCGCGCACGTCGCCGCGGAGTTCCCGCAGCTGTGCGAGGCCGAGACCGAGGCGTTCAGCCGCCTGCTGGGCACCCCCGTCCAGCGGCTGGCGACGATCGCGCACGGCGACGGGATCTGCACCACCCACGTCAGCCCCCGCACCCTCTCCGGAGGGGGCGAGGACGAGGGCGGCGATCCGGCCGGCGCGGCAGCGAACGATGACATAAGCGACGAGGAGTCCGGGAGGACCTCGATATGACGACGGCAGCCCACCCGGAGCTGGAAGGGCTCGACAGGTACAAGTTCGGCTGGTCCGACCCCGACGCGGCCGGAGCATCGGCGCGCCGCGGCCTGAACGACGAGGTCGTGCGTGACATCTCCGCCAAGAAGGGGGAGCCCGACTGGATGCTCGACCTGCGCCTCAAGGGTCTGCGGCTGTTCGACAAGAAGCCGATGCCGACCTGGGGCTCGGACCTGTCGGAGATCGACTTCGACAACATCAAGTACTTCGTGCGGTCCACGGAGAAGCAGGCGGCGTCCTGGGAGGAGCTCCCGGCCGACATCAAGAACACCTACGACAAGCTGGGCATCCCCGAGGCGGAGAAGCAGCGGCTGATCGCCGGTGTGGCGGCCCAGTACGAGTCCGAGGTCGTCTACCACAAGATCCGTGAGGACCTGGAGGAGAAGGGCGTCCTGTTCCTGGACACCGACACCGGGCTGCGCGAGCACCCGGAGATCTTCCAGGAGTACTTCGGCTCGGTGATCCCGGTCGGCGACAACAAGTTCGCCGCGCTCAACACCGCCGTGTGGTCGGGCGGGTCGTTCATCTACGTGCCGCCGGGCGTGCACGTGGAGATCCCGCTGCAGGCCTACTTCCGGATCAACACCGAGAACATGGGCCAGTTCGAGCGGACCCTGATCATCGCGGACGAGGGCTCGTACGTGCACTACGTCGAGGGCTGCACCGCTCCGATCTACAAGTCCGACTCGCTGCACTCGGCGGTCGTGGAGATCGTGGTGAAGAAGGACGCGCGGGTCCGCTACACCACCATCCAGAACTGGTCGAACAACGTCTACAACCTGGTGACCAAGCGGGCCGTCGCCTACGAGGGCGCGACCATGGAGTGGGTCGACGGCAACATCGGCTCCAAGGTCACCATGAAGTACCCGGCGGTCTACCTGCTGGGCGAGCACGCCAAGGGCGAGACGCTGTCGATCGCCTTCTCCGGCGAGGGCCAGCACCAGGACGCGGGCGCCAAGATGGTGCACGCGGCGCCCAACACCTCCAGCACCATCGTCTCCAAGTCGGTGGCGCGCGGCGGCGGGCGCACCAGCTACCGGGGCCTGGTCCAGATCCAGGAGGGCGCCCAGCACAGCAAGTCCACGGTGAAGTGCGACGCGCTGCTGGTCGACCAGATCAGCCGTTCCGACACCTACCCCTACGTCGACGTCCGCGAGGACGACGTGGAGATGGGCCACGAGGCGACCGTCTCCAAGGTGTCGGAGGACCAGCTGTTCTACCTGATGAGCCGGGGCCTCAACGAGGACGAGGCGATGGCCATGATCGTGCGCGGGTTCGTGGAGCCGATCGCGCGCGAGCTGCCCATGGAGTACGCCCTGGAACTGAACCGGCTGATCGAGCTGCAGATGGAAGGAGCCGTCGGCTGATGGGGCTGGAGACAAGGCCTCTTTCGACGCTGCACGAGAAGTCGTCGTACGACGTCACCGACTTCGACGTGCCGACGGGCCGCGAGGAGGAATGGCGGTTCACGCCGCTGCGCCGGCTGCGCGGCCTGCACAAGGGCACCGCCGAGCCGGACGGGAAGGTCATCGTCGAGGCCGACGCGGCGCCCGAGGTCACCGTCGAGACCGTGGGGCGCGAGGACGCCCGGCTCGGCAAGGCCTACGTGCCGGCCGACCGGGTGAGCGCGCAGGCGTGGGCCTCCTTCGCCCAGGCCACGGTCGTGACGGTACCGAAGGAGACGGTGGCGTCCCGGCCGACCGTGCTGCGGCTGCGCGGCGAGGACTCCTCGGCGGCGGCCTTCGGCCACACCACCGTGATCCTGGAGCCGTACGCCGAGGCGACCGTGGTGCTGAACCACCGCGGCTCGGCCACCTTCGCCGACAACGTCGAGTTCGTCGTCGGCGACGGCGCCCGGCTCTCGGTGATCAGTCTGCAGGACTGGGCCGACGACACCGTGCACGTCTCCCACCAGCACGCCCGGCTCGGCCGCGACGCCCGGTTCGTCTCGCACAACGTGACGCTGGGCGGCGACCTGGTGCGGATCTCCCCGACGGTGTCCTACGACCAGCCGGGCGGCGACGCCGAGCTGTACGGGGTCTACTTCGTCGACGGCGGCCAGCACCTGGAGCACCGGCTGCTGGTCGACCACGCCGTGCCGCACTGCCGCAGCCGCGTCGACTACCGCGGCGCGCTGCAGGACCAGGACGCGCACGCGGTCTGGATCGGCGATGTGATCATCCGGGCCGAGGCCGAGGGCACCGACACCTACGAGCTCAACCGCAACCTGGTGCTGACCGACGGCACCCGGGTCGACTCGGTGCCCAACCTGGAGATCCTCACCGGAGAGGTCGCCGGCGCGGGGCACGCCTCGGCGTCCGGCCGCCTCGACGACGAGCACCTGTTCTACCTGCAGGCGCGGGGGATCACCTACGACGACGCCCGGCGCATGGTGGTGCGGGGCTTCCTCGGCCAGCTGATCCAGCGGATCGAGGTCGAGGAGGTCCGCGCCAAGGTGGCCGAGGCGATCGAGGCCGAGCTGGACCGGGGAGCGGCGGAGCGATGACCACCGACGCCACGGCCGGGTTCGTGAAGGTGTGCCCGCTGGCCGAGATCCCCGCCGACGGGGCGCTCGGCGTCGAGCTCGACGACACGCCGGTCGCGCTGGTGCGCAGCGGCGACGACGTCTTCGCGCTGAACGACATCTGCTCGCACGCCGAGGTCTCCCTCTCCGAGGGCGAGGTCTACAACGGCACCATCGAGTGCTGGCTGCACGGGTCCTGCTTCGACGTCCGCACCGGCAAGCCCACCAACCCGCCGGCCACCCAGCCGGTCGCCACGTACAAGGTCAAGGTCGAGGACGGCGATGTGTACGTCTCGCTCGGCTCCGACGACTAGAGACGACTGAGAGAAACAAGATCATGACCACCCTAGAGATCCGCGACCTGCACGTCTCCGTCGCCGAGGGCACCGACGGGACCAAGGAGATCCTGCGCGGGGTCGACCTGACCGTGAACGCCGGCGAGACCCACGCGCTCATGGGGCCCAACGGCTCCGGCAAGTCCACCCTCGCCTACGCGATCGCCGGCCACCCCAAGTACCAGGTGACCGCCGGCTCGGTGACGCTGGACGGCGAGGACGTGCTGGCGATGAGCGTCGACGAGCGTGCCCGCGCCGGGCTGTTCCTGGCGATGCAGTACCCGGTCGAGGTGCCCGGCGTATCGGTGTCGAACTTCCTGCGCTCGGCGGTCACCGCCGTCCGCGGCGAGGCGCCCAAGCTGCGCGTGTTCTCCAAGGAGATGAAGCAGGCGATGGAGGCGCTGTCCATCGACCCCGCGTTCGCGCAGCGCTCGCTGAACGAGGGCTTCTCCGGCGGCGAGAAGAAACGGCACGAGATCCTGCAGCTGGAGCTGCTCAAGCCCAAGATCGCGATCTTGGACGAGACCGACTCCGGCCTGGACGTGGACGCCCTCAAGGTCGTCTCCGAGGGCGTCAACCGGTTCGGCGGCTCCGGCGAGACCGGGGTGCTGCTGATCACCCACTACACCCGCATCCTGCGGTACGTGAAGCCCGACTTCGTGCACGTGTTCGCCGCCGGCCGGGTCGTCGCCGAGGGCGGCCCCGAGCTGGCGGAGACGCTGGAGAACGAGGGCTACGAGAAGTACGTGAAGGCGGGCGCGTCACTATGACCCTGCTGCCCGAGGAGCTCAAGAAGGACTTCCCGCTGCTGCAGCGCACCGTCCGCGGCGGGCGGGACCTGGTCTATCTCGACTCCGGGGCGACCTCGCAGAAACCGGTGCGGGTGCTGGACGCCGAGCGGGAGTTCTACGAGCGGCACAACGCCGCGCCGCACCGCGGGGCGCACCTGCTGGCCGAGGAGGCCACCGCGGAGTACGAGGACGCCCGCGCCACCATCGCCTCGTTCATCGGGGCGGTGCCCGGCGAGCTGGTGTTCACCAAGAACGCGACCGAGGGGATCAACCTGGTCGCGTACGCGATGAGCAACGCCGCCACGTCCGGCCCGGAGGCCGAGCGGTTCAAGGTCGGCCCGGGCGACGAGATCGTGGTGTCGGAGATGGAGCACCACGCCAACCTGGTGCCCTGGCAGCAGCTGTGCCGGCGGACCGGCGCCACGCTGCGCTGGTTCGGCATCACCGACGAGGGCCGGCTCGACATCGACCGCCTCGACACCATCGTCAACGAGCGGACCAGGCTGGTCGCGCTCACCCACCAGTCCAACGTGCTGGGCACGGTGCCGCCGATCGACGCGATCACGGCGCGGGCCCGCGAGGTGGGGGCGCTGGTGCTGCTGGACGGCGCGCAGTCGGTGCCGCACCAGCCGGTCGACGTGGCCGCGCTGGGGGTCGACTTCCTGGCCTTCTCCGGCCACAAGATGCTCGGCCCGACCGGCATCGGCGTGCTGTGGGGCCGCCGCGAGCTGCTGGACGCGATGCCGCCGTTCATCACCGGCGGTTCCATGATCGAAATGGTGCGGATGGAGGGCTCGACCTTCATGCCGGCGCCGCAGCGGTTCGAGGCCGGGGTGCCGATGACGGCGCAGGCCATCGGCCTGGCCGCGGCCTGCGACTACCTCGGCGAGCTGGGCATGGACCGGGTGCACGCGCACGAGGAGTCGCTGATCGCCTACTCGCTGGAGCGGCTGGGCGAGCTCCCGGGCGTCCGGGTGATCGGGCCGCTCAGCACCGACGCGCGGGGCGGCGCGGTGTCGTTCACCGTGGACGACATCCACCCGCACGACGTCGGGCAGGTGCTGGACGAGCTGGGCGTCGCGATCCGGGTCGGGCACCACTGCGCGTGGCCCATCTGCCGCCGCTTCAACATCCCGGCGACGACCCGCGCGACGTTCTACCTATACAACACCCTCGCCGACGTGGACGCCCTGTCCGAAGGGGTCCGGCACGCCCAGAAGTTCTTCGGCACGCACTGACCGGAACAGCCCGGCGGGTGCGCCGGTTGTATCCGGGGAAGGGCCCCTCGAGGGACTCGGAGGAGAAAAGGACGACATGCAGCTCGAGGCGATGTACCAGGAGGTCATCCTGGATCATTACCGCAACCCCCATAACAAAGGGCTGCGGGAGCCGTACGAGGGCGAGGCGCATCACGTCAATCCCACGTGCGGCGATGAGGTGACCCTGCGCGTGCACCTCGACGGCGAGGGAGAGGACGCCCGTGTCGAGGACGTCTCCTACGACGCCATGGGCTGCTCGATCAGCCAGGCGAGCGCGTCGGTGATGAGCGATCTGATCATCGGCAAGTCGGTGAAGGAGGCGATGGCGGTCGGCGACGAGTTCCTGGCGCTGATGCAGTCGCGCGGCCAGGGCGAGCCGGACGAGGACGTCCTGGAGGACGCCATCGCCTTCGCCGGGGTCTCGCAGTACCCCGCCAGGATCAAGTGCGCCCTGCTCGCCTGGATGGCGTGGAAGGACGCGACCGCCCGAGCACTCGGAGAGGCATCATGAGCGACACCCCCGCAGACACCACCGAGACCCCGGCCGTCACCTCGAACGAGGCCGAGGAGGAGATCCTCGAGGCGCTGCGCGACGTGGTCGACCCCGAGCTGGGGATCAACGTCGTCGACCTGGGCCTGGTCTACGGCGTGAACCTGGCCGACGAGGTCGCCACCCTGGACATGACGCTGACCAGCGCGGCCTGCCCGCTGACCGACGTGATCGAGGACCAGGCCAACAGCGCGCTGGACGGGCTGGCCAAGGAAGTCAAGATCAACTGGGTCTGGCTGCCGCCGTGGGGGCCGGACAAGATCACCGAGGATGGCCGGGACCAGCTCCGCGCCCTCGGCTTCAACGTCTGAACCCCTGAACGCGCTGTGCCCCGTCCCACCTGTCAGTGGGACGGGGCACAGCGCGTTCCAAGGACCCGTCCGCCTTTTAGCGGCGGTCGGCGGAGGCGTCCAGAGGCCGATCCGCCGGGGCCTCGTGTCCGGGCTTGGGCTTGGCGGGCCAGAGCGTGTGGGTGATGGGCCACAGCGACCAGATCGCCAGGACCATCAGCAGCCGCGCCGCCCAGCCCAGCAGCGCCTCGGTCCGGGACGGATCGTCCACGACGAAGATCATGCTGACCAGGACGCCGCAGCCGATGCCCGTGGCCAGTGCCGCCTTCCCGAACTCGCGCCACTCGTACAGGACGCGGGCCCGCCCGTACTGCGGCTTGCCGCGCGGCGGCGGGCCGCCGGCGAACCGGTGCGCGAAGCGCTCGTCGGCCCAGCGGACCATGCTGTGCCCGAACGCGACCGAGTAGCCCAGGTAGGCGGCCGCCAGGCCGTGGGTGACGTTGGCCGTGGCGCCGCCGCGCAGGTCGATGACCGTGGCGGTCAGCAGGACCACGTCCAGCAGCGGGACGCACACCAGCAGCGCGGCCCCCAGCCCCCGCTTGCGCAGCAGGTAGCGGACCGACAGCCCGGCGAGCAGCACCACCCAGAAGCCGATCTCGCAGGCGGCGATCAGTGCGAGCAGCAATGTTCCCCCTCGTTTCCGCCCTCGCGGGGCGCGGTTCTTCCTTGTGCGCCGTCCCTTCGATGGTTTCGCGGCGACCCGCGGCGCGCCTCCTCACGGACGCCGAAAACGGGGGTCGTCCGAACGATGTACGGCGCGCCGTCGCGGAGGCGGAGGCGGAGGACCATCGGAGGATGCTGAGATGGGAGCGTGCCACCGACCAGACCATCCGCGCGGCGCCCGCGCGTCACCCGGACCGACACGCTCGTGGCCGTGGCCGCGCTGGCCGGCGGCCTCCTGCTGATCGCGGCGAAGGGGTACGCGACCTGGGACGCCGGCCAGGACCTCGGCAAGGGCTGGCGGGTGGTGGCGCTGCTCGGGCTGGTCGCGGCGATCCCGTTCCGGCGGACGGCTCCGCGCGCGGCGCTGCTGGCCGCCACCCCGGCCCACCTGGCCGACGTGGCGATCGGGCCGGGGTTCGTCTCGGCGGTCATCTACGGTGACCTGCTGTACGCGGCGAGCCTGTACGGCCGGCGCCGGACCGCCGAGTGGCTGCTGGGTGCGACCATCACGGGCACGCTCGCGATGGCGGGTTTCGTCCTGCTCCAGTGGCACGCGGTCAGCGCGGCCGTGGTCGTCGCGGCCCTGGCCGGGGTGACCTGGGCGTTCCCGGTGATGACCGCGATGGCGGTGCGCGAGCACCGGTTCACCGCGCAGGCCGAGCGGCAGCGCGCCGAGCAGGTGGCGCGGCTGGCCGAGCTGGACCGGCGCGGCGCGATCAACGCCGAGCGGTCCCGGATGGCGCGGGAGCTGCACGACGTGATCGCCAACCATCTCAGCGCGGTGGCGCTGCACTCCTCGGCGGTGCTCAAGGTGCCCGATCTCGATCGGGACGGGATCAACCGGGCCATGGAGATCATCCGGGAGAACAGCGTCCAGGGCCTCGCCGAGATGCGCCGGATGATCAACCTGCTTCGGGAGGGGGACGGCGAGGGCCGCGACTCGCCCGCCGCGCCCCGCCTGGACGGGCTGGAACGGCTGGTCGGGCACACCGGCCGCTCCGACCTGAGCGCGGCGCTGGAGGTCGAGGGCGAGCCGCCGGAGCTGCCCGCCGCGGTCGAGCTGGCCGCGTACCGGATCGTGCAGGAGGCGCTGACCAACGCGCTCAAGCACGGCGGTCCCGGCGAGGCCCGGGTACGGCTCGGCTACCTGCGCGACCGGGTGGTCATCGAGGTGTGCAGCCCGCTGGGGCCGGACGGCCCCCGGCTGCCCGGATCGGGCGCCGGGCTGATCGGGATGCGCGAGCGGGCCGCCATGCTGGAGGGCACGTTCGAGGCCGGTCCCCGGGACGGCGTCTGGCGGGTGCGCGCCGAGTTGCCCGTCGCGCTGGAGCGGGAGGACATGGAGAGGGAGAGCGCGTGATCAGGGTGCTGGTGGCCGACGACCAGGCGGCGGTGCGGGCCGGGCTGGTGCTGATCCTGGGCTCCGCGCCCGGGATGACCGTGGTCGGCGAGGCCGCCGACGGGGAGCGGGCCGTGGAACTGGCCCGCGAGCTGCGCCCCGACGTGGTCCTGATGGACATCCGGATGCCCCGCCTGGACGGCATCTCCGCCACCCGGGAGATCGTCGGGTTCGCGGACGTGCTGGTGCTGACGACCTTCGACGTGGACGAGTACGTCTTCGGCGCGCTGCGGGCCGGCGCCGCCGGGTTCCTGCTCAAGGACGTCGACGCCGACCGGCTGGTGGAGGCGGTGCGCACGGTGGCCGCGGGGGAGGGGATCATCGCGCCCCGGGTGACCCGCAGGCTGATCGGCGCGTTCGCGTCCCGGCCCGCGCCCGCCCTGGCGCCGGCCGGCGGGCCGGCCGAGCTCACGCCGCGGGAGCGGGAGGTCTTCGCCTGCCTGGGGGAGGGGCTGTCGAACGGGCAGATCGCCGAGCGCCTGGAGATGGCCGAGACGACCACCAAGACGCATGTCAGCCGGATTCTGGGCAAGCTGGGGCTGCGCAGCCGCGTCCAGGCGGCCATCCTCGCGCAGGAGACGGCCGCGGCACCCGGCCCGCCGGGCGACGCCGCCGGTCCGGGTGCCTGACCCTTCCCCCGGTGGTCAGGGCTGGTCAGGGGCGGTCAGGGCGACAGGCTGCGGATCAGGTCGGCGACCCGGACGATCCCCAGGCAGCGGCCGACCTCGTCGATGACGACCAGGTCGTCGTACACCCGGTCGTTCTCCCGGCCCGCCGCCCGCAGCGCCGCTACGGCGGGGACGGTGCGGGGGACCAGGCGGGGCGTGTCGGCGAGGTTGGCGGCGGGCTTGTGCGCGTACAGGGCGTGCCCGTACGCGCCCGACAGCCGCAGCAGGAACCGCGTGCGGTCGACCGTCGCCCAGGGGCGCTGCCGCTCGTCGAGCAGGACCACGCAGGTGGTGCCGGTCTCGGCGTTGAGGACGTCCAGGACCTGGCCGGCGGTGGCGTTGTGCGGCGCGGTGACCGCGGGAAGGGTGAACTCCGAGACGCGCGGGCCGAGGCTGTTCTCGGCCCGTTCCTTGCGGGGCTCGTCCTTGGCGGTCACCGGCACGGTGACGCGCATGCCCGGCCGCCATTCCGGCGGCGCCAGCGCGGGACCCTGCACCAGCCGGACGCCCAGCTCGCGCTGGGCCAGGACCTGCTCCTCGGTGGCCAGGCCGGGCGCCAGGACGTGGGTGCCGAGCCGGTGCGCCAGGTCGACCAGCGAGGACACCAGCGCGGCGCGGCGCGGATCGGACCCGGCCCGGCGGGCCAGTTCCGGATCGATCTTGACCAGGTAGGGGGATCCGTCCACCAGCAGGTCCAGCGGGGCGTGCACGGCGCCCAGCCCGGCCAGCCCGATCAGGTAGCCGGCCTGCCGCAGCCGGCGCATCGCGGTGCCGACGGCGGGTCGCTGAGCGGGCGGGAACCCGCCGTTCACACAGAGGATGATCTCGTTCGGGCGGCGTCCCGCCTCGCCGAGCCCGTGGTGCAGCTCGCCGAGGAAGGCGTCCCCGTGCGCGAGCGTCTCGGCGCGCAGGCCGATCTGGAGGGGCAGCGGGGTGCGCAGGTCGGCGATGGCGCGGGCGGCGGCCACGGCCCGCCGGACGTCCTCGCCGGCCGGATCGACGCGCATCGGGGGCCGGTCGTGCGCGTGCGCCTCGGCCGCCTGCGCCGCCGGTGGGCCCGCGTGCGTCTCGACCGCGACGACGTGGCCGGTGTCGAGATCGACCACCGGCTGGAACACCGCCCGGGAGGGGAGCAGGACATCAACGGCTGACACATCCGCATCATGCCGTATGAAAAGGGATGAAACTGCACTTGTTAGGAGATGTTTACGCACAATTCGTCGGCGACGCCCCTGGTCACCGCGGGTATGCCGGCCGCCGGCAACGCCCCGTCACCGTCATTCCGGCAGGGCCGCACGCCCTCGGCACGGCCTTACAGGGTGCGCGCGGCCGCGAGCGCCGACAGCACGTAGGTGCCGCCGGCCAGCGCCGCGAGCCACACGTACGGCATGACGTCGGCGCCGCGCAACCCCTGCACCACCACCGCGCCCACCAGCGCGCCGGTGACGACGTCGCCGGTCATGGCGGCCGCCCGCAGGTGGGCGCGGGCCCGGTGGCCGCTGCCGAAGCCCTCACTGATCGTCAGTGCCGGCTCGTTGCGCCGGTAGGCCAGGGCGGCGGCGTAGCCGGCCAGCACCGCGAGCGCGATGAGCCCGGTGTTCGTTCGTCCGTCGGCCGTCAGCACCGCCGCGACCACCGCGCCGGCGCCGAGCACGAGCGCGGGCACGATCCACCGGCTGAGGCTCCGGTTCTCGGGGGCGATCCACATGACGGCCATCCTTCCTGATCGGCACCGCGAACGGGGCGCGCAACGCGCCGTTTTTTGCGTGCCCCTGCCCGCCCGTCTCCCCTCCCGTTTCCCTCGCCGCGCCCAGCCCACTCCGGTCCGGGACACGGGGAGGCATCCGGTTGATCGTCCCGAGCGGCGACCCAGCCGGTATCTTGTGGCCTCGTGGCGCAATTCCGAATGAACGGCTCCAAGATGCTGGCCGTCGATCTGGCCGGCGAGACGATCAGAGCGCTGAACGGGTCCATGGTCGCCTACGAGGGGCAGATGTCCTTCAAACGGCAGGGCATGACCGGGGGCGAAGGCCTGCGCGGGGCGCTCAAGCGCCGCATCGCCGGCGAGGGCATGACGCTGATGGAGATCAGCGGGCAGGGCACCGTCTACCTGGCCAGCGAGGCCACCGAGGTCACGCTCGTGCCGCTGCCCGGCGACACGCTGTTCGTGGAGTCGGAGAGCCTGCTGGCCCTCGACGGGCAGCTGCAGACGGGCGTGGAGTTCATCGGCCTGCGCGGCATGGGCACCGGCCAGGGCCTGGCCACCACCAAGGTGAACGGCCACGGCACCGTGGCGATCCTGTCCAACGGCCCCGCGATCGCGCTGGAGGTCACCCCGCAGATGCCGCTGTGCGTCGACCCGCACGCCTACATCGCCCACCACGGACAGCTCCAGCAGGACGTCGTCACCGACGTCAACTGGCGCACCGTGCTCGGCCAGGGGTCGGGGGAGAGCGTGCAGTTCCGGTACCAGGGGCACGGGCTGGTCTACGTCCAGCCGGCCGAGCGCGGCGGAATTCTGGAGATCTGAGCATGCCCGGATACGAGTCGATCAACTCCAAGATGCTCCAGGTGGCGATCGCGCCCGGCCGGGAGGTCTACAGCAAGCGCGGCGCGATGCTCGCCTACACCGGTCAGGTGTCGTTCGCGCCCACCAGCACCGCCGGGCAGGGCGTCGGCGGCACCCTCGGCCGCGCCGTCGCGGGCGAGCACACCTCGATGATGCACGTCACCGGGCAGGGCACCGCGATGTTCGGGCACGCCGGGCTGCAGGTGGAGGTCATCGAGCTGAACGGCGCCGACACCCTGGTGGTCGAGGCCGACCGGCTGCTGGTGCACGACGCGACCCTGCAGGTCGGCACCATGTTCATGGGAAAGGACGGCGGGATCGGCGGCGTGATCCGCGGCGCGGTCAGCGGCCAGGGCCTGTTCACCACCACGCTCAACGGGCACGGCTCGTGCGCCCTGCTGTCGCACGGCGGCGTCATGGAGCTGCCGATCAGCCCGCAGCGCCCCGTCCACGTCGACCCGCAGGCCTACGTCGCCCACCGCGGCCAGGTGCAGAACAAGCTCACCACCGCCATGGGGCTGCGCGACCTCGTCGGACGGGGCTCCGGCGAGGGCTTCCAGCTGGAGCTCAGCGGCACCGGCGCCGTCTACGTCCAGGCGAGTGAGAGGAAGATCTGACCGTGAACATGCCGCCGCCCGGGCCCGCACCTGCCCCGCCCGCCACGTTCAACGCGATGACGCTGCCGTCCAACGACAACGTCAACCCCTACTCCTTCAGCGTGGACCTCAACGGCCAGTGGTTCGCCCAGAAGGGCAAGATGATCGCCTACTACGGGCAGATCAGGTTCGAGGCGCTCTCGGCCGGCCCGCTGGACTCGCTGGTCGGCGCCACCTTCCACTCCCCGCTGTACGCGCACGACTGGATCGTCGCCCAGGGGCAGGGGAAGCTGGTGCTGGCCGACCGGGGCTTCGACGTCAACTCCTTCGACCTGGACGAGGGAAACCTGACCATCCGGGCCGGGAACCTGCTGGCCTTCGAGCCCGGCCTGGAGCTCAAGCAGTCGATCATCCCGGGGTTCCTCACCCTGATCGGCACCGGCCGGTTCGTGGCCGCCTCCAACGGCCCCGTGCACTTCGTCGAGCCGCCCATCCGGGTCGACCCGCAGGCGCTGCTCGGCTGGGCCGACTGCCCCTCGCCGTGCCACCACTACGACCACTCCTACATGAGGGGCGTGCTCGGCGCCGCACGCATGGTGTTCGGTATCGGGGGCACCTCGGGCGAGGAGCACCAGTTCGACTTCACCGGGCAGGGCACCGTCCTGATGCAGTCGTCGGAGGCCGTCACCAACGAGGACACGATGCTGCGCGACCTGGAGGGCCAGGTCGGCATGCTCGGCACCAACGGGCTGCAGCGGCTGCACCAGACGATCGGGCAGCGACTGGCCGCCGAACGCCAGGAGTGACCGGGCCGGAGCGGGCAGGGCGTATGCCCGCTCCGCTCCGGCCGCCGTGTCTCCACGGCTACATCTCGGCGGGCTTCATCAGCCGGAACTCCACCCCGAAGGGGTCGTTGACCGTGGCCATGCGGCCGTAGGGCGTGTCCTCGGGCTCGGCGAGGACCATACCGCCGTTCTCCCGCACCAGCTCCGCCGCCTCGTCGGTGTTCTCCACGTCGAAGTAGGTGTACCAGGCCGGCGAGGCGGTCCCTGGCACCCCCATGACCCCGCCGATGCCGTGCCCGTCGGGACGGTGCAGGACGATGTAGTCCATCTCGCCCTGGATCGGCTCCAGCGTGCAGTCGAACACCGACCGGTAGAAGTCGGCGGCTCGCCCCGAGTCCGGGGCCACCAGCTCGTTCCAGACGAACGAGCCGGGCTCGTTGACGATCCGGGAGCCGATGTGCGCGCGGCCCTCCCACAGGCCGAACTGGGCGCCCGACGCGTCCTTGAGGATGGCCATCCGGCCCTGGTCCATCACGTCCATCGGGGGCTCCACGACGCTGCCGCCCGCGTCGGTGACCCGCTTGACGGTGCCGTCGCAGTCGTCGGTGGCGAAGTAGACGCTCCACCAGTGGTCGGCGCCGGCGTCGGGGTTCTCCATCATCCCCGCCACGGGCTCGCCGCGCAGCAGGCAGGCGTGGTAGTGGCCCGCCTCGGCGCCGTAGTCCTGGAACTCCCAGCCGAACAGCCGGCCGTAGAACTCCGCTGCCTGCTGCAGATCGGGGATGCCGAGGTCGAGCCAGGTGGGCGTGCCCGTCGGCGGATTGCCGGTGAGAAGGGTCATCGGACGCACACTCCTTCGTGTGGTTGTTCGTGTGGTTGCGGTTCGCTCGTCGGATTCGTGTCCGTGCGGTGCTGCGGCGTGCCCCCCGGGGCGCGGCCGCGTCCTGTCGCCACCGCGCCGGCCCCTCGTCCGTACGGACGGGTCCGGGCGCGGCCGGGACCGGCCTCCGGCGTCACGTACACTGATCAGATGCTGTCGTTCCCGAGCTGACCGGTCCCAAGCGCGTCATGGTCACGGATCGTGACGCGCTCTTTCGCGTCCGTGCGATCTCGCTCGCCAGGGTCCCGCGCCGGGTCCCGCCCCCTTGCCGTTCCTCCGAGCCACACCCCCGTGCCAGTCGTCCGTGTCAGTCGTCGTGTCCTCCGTCAGGGGAAGCCCTCACCGTGATCATTGCCAACGACATCGAGCTGCGCGCCGGATCCCGGCTGCTGATCGAAGGCGCCACCTTCCGCGTCAACCCCGGCGACCGGGTGGGCTTCGTCGGCCGCAACGGCGCCGGCAAGACCACCCTCACCAAGGTCCTGGCCGGCGAGTCGCAGCCCGCCCAGGGGGCCGTCACCCGCTCGGGCACGGTCGGCTACCTGCCGCAGGACCCGCGTGGCGTCGACCTCGAGGAGCTGGCCCGCGACCGGATCCTGTCGGCGCGCGGCCTGGACGAGGTGATCCGCGAGCTGCGCGAGGCCGAGGAGCGGATGGCGACCGCGACCGACGGCGACCGCGACCGGGCCGTCCGCCGCTACGGGCGGCTCGAGGAGCGGCTGCACGTGCTCGGCGGCTACTCCGCCGAGGCCGAGGCCGCCTCGATCGCCTCCAGCCTGGGGCTGCCCGACCGGGTAATGGCCCAGCCCCTGGGGACCCTCTCCGGCGGGCAGCGGCGCCGGGTCGAGCTGGCCCGCATCCTGTTCTCCGACGCCGACACGCTGCTGCTGGACGAGCCCACCAACCACCTGGACGCCGACTCGATCGTCTGGCTGCGCGACTACCTCAAGTCCCACCAGAGCGGCCTGGTGGTGATCAGCCACGATGTGGAGCTGCTGGACGCGGTGGTCAACCGGGTCTTCCACCTGGACGCCAACCGCAGCGTGATCGACATCTACAACGTCGGCTGGAAGAAGTACCTCGGCCAGCGCGAGACCGACGAGCGGCGGCGAAAGCGCGAGTCGGCGAACGCCCAGCGGCAGGCGGACGCGCTGCTGTCGCAGGCGGACAAGATGCGGGCCAAGGCGACCAAGGCCAAGGCCGCCCAGCAGATGGACCGGCGCGCCCGGCAACTGCTGGCCGGGGTGGAGGGCGAGCGGCGGGCCGACAAGGTCGCCAAGATCCGCTTTCCCGATCCGGCGCCGTGCGGCAAGACCCCGCTCACCGCGGAGGGTTTGTCGAAATCGTACGGATCCTTGGAGATTTTCACCGATGTGGATCTGGCGGTCGACCGCGGCAGCCGGGTGGTCATCCTGGGGCTGAACGGCGCCGGGAAGACCACCCTGCTGCGGCTGCTGGCCGGCGTCGACAAAGCCGACACCGGCACGGTCGTGGCCGGACATGGCCTGCGCGTCGGCTACTACGCCCAGGAGCACGAGACCCTCGACGTCGACCGCTCGGTGCTGGAGAACATGCAGTCGGCCGCGCCCGGCCTGGCCCCGGTCGAGACCCGCAAGATCCTCGGCTCGTTCCTTTTCACCGGCGACGACGTCGACAAGCCCGCGGGCGTGCTCTCGGGCGGTGAGAAGACCCGGTTGGCGCTGGCCATGCTGGTGGTGTCCAGCGCGAACGTGCTGCTCCTGGACGAGCCGACCAACAACCTCGACCCGGCCAGCCGCGCCGAGATCCTGGCGGCGCTGCGCACCTTCACCGGCGCCATCGTCATGGTGACGCACGATGAGGGCGCGGTGGACGCGCTCCGACCGGAAAGAGTGATTTTGCTGCCAGATGGTGTAGAAGACATCTGGAGTGACGAGTTTGCCGATCTAGTGGCGCTTGCGTGACCTGCACGGCATCCCACGCAGATCTTTTCTGGTGGAGTGGGTAGCCGAACGCGCGGGAATGACTGATCATGGCGGGGGATAACGCAGCGGTCACCACATCACTACGGGAGGTACTCGTGGCCGAGACCCTTAAGAAGGGCACCCGCGTGACCGGTGCCGAGCGCGACAAGCTGGCGGCGGAACTCAAGAAGAGGTACGACTCCGGCGAGAGCATCCGCGCCCTGGCAGCCGCCACCGGCCGCTCGTACGGGTTCATCCACCGGATTCTCACCGAATCCGGCGTCAACCTGCGTGGTCGCGGTGGCGCGACCCGCGGCAAGAAGTCCTGAACGGAGGCCCACCACCCCCGATTGAGCGCACCGCCCGACCCGCCGCCCGGCCGAGCACGTTCGGCCGCGGCGGCGGGCGGGCCGGGGAGGACCGTTTCCCGTCTCCGCCGCGCGTCCGGTGCGTGCCGCACCCGGCGCGGCAGGCACGCGGCACGCGCGGAGGAGACGGCGGACGGGAAGGTCGTGGAGACACGACCGGAACCGGCCACGGCCGGGGAGGGGGAAGCCCGGGGCGACCCCCGGGAGCATGACCGGCGGGCCGGCCGGGGAGGGGCCGGCCCGGACGGCTGTGTTTTCGCAGTCCCGGCCCAGGGGCTCGCCTGGCGGCTCGCACCCTGACCGGGCCTGGGCGAGCGCGACATCGCTTCGCGATCTGGCCGGTGAGGCTCGCCTCCGGCATTGCCTCACCGGCCAGGTAACGCGCTCGCGCGTTACCTGGCCACTTCGAGACAGGCCCTAGCCCAGGGCCTCGCGGGCGCCTCCAGGCGAACGCCGTAGGTCGGCACTTTGAGCACGGCCCCCGGGCCGGAGGCCCCGGACGCGAGGGCCGTGCTCTTCAGATTCTCAGCCTCTCGGTTCCCAGCGCAGCGCTTCGCGGCCGCCGCGGGCGAGCGGGAGCCAGACTTTGCTGACGCCCGGCCGCAGTGACAGCCGGGTGCCCGCGGGGTAGCGCAGCGTGTGGTCGTAGTCGGTGGACAGGACGATCACGCCGAGCCGGTGGCCCGGCTTGACGACATAGTCGGTGGGCTCGAAGTCCCAGCGGAAGTCGTACATCTTCCCGGGCGTGACCGGCTCGGTGCGGGACGGGTCGCGCCGGTTGCGGGCGTCCAGCCAACCACGCGTGATGATCTTGAATGCGGCGGTCTCGGTCCGGTGCGCCTGCCGGGTCGTGCACCCGTCGTCGCCCGGGACGCCCTCGCCGAAGCAGACCCGCTCGCCGGTGTCGACGCGCGCGCCGGTCGGACGGGTGTCGGTCCCGTAGTCGACCAGCAGCGCCGTCAGGTACGGCGAGCGGCCGTCCAGGGACGCCCTGACGTCCGCCTTCGGGATGCCGTTGATCCGGACCGGCTCCTTGACCGCGGGGGTGAGGAAGGCCAGCCGGTTGGGGTCGGCCTGGTCCTCGTTCACCAGGAGCTGCTCGGCGGTGCGGGTCCGCCCGGCGTCGACCAGGGACTGCACGGCGCCCGGGCGCGGGCGCGGGGACAGGTCGCCGGGCTGGCCGGCGCCGGCGCCCGCGTTCAGGCTGAGCGGCACGTCGCGGGTGCCGGGGACGGGCCAGTCGCGCGCGGTCTCCCACTGCCCCGGCGCCCGCTCGATGTCGACGCGGGGCTCCTTGGTGATGCCGTTGTCGATGTTGTAGAGCCACCGGTCGAACCAGCGGTGGGTCTGCCGCAGCCACTCCTCCAGCCGCCAGCGGAACGGCGTGGCGTGGTTGGCCTGGTGGAGCCACAGCTTGCGCGGCACGCCCGCTTGCTTGAGGGCGTTCCACCACTGCACGGAGTTCTTGACCTTGACGTTCCAGTCGTTGAGACCGTGCACGACCATGACGGCCGCGCGGACCTTGCGGGCGTCGCGGACGTAGTCCCGCTCGGCCCAGACCCGGCTGTAGTCGCCGGTCACGCGGTCCTGGGTCGCCGTCAGCTCGTCGATGACCTTCTGGCAGACCTCCGGGTTCTGCCGGGTGAGCACGACCTTGGCGAGGATGTCGAGGTCCTCGCCCTGGAACCCGCCCGGCGCGACGACGCCGCCGTTGGCCCGGTAGTAGTCGTACCAGCTGGAGATGGCGGCGATCGGCACGATCGCCTTCAGCCCCTCGACGCCGGTCGCGGCCGCCATGTTCGGCAGGGTGCCGTTGTACGACTGGCCGATCATGCCGACGTTGCCGGTGGACCAGCCGGCCTTGACGGGGGAGCCGTCCGGGGCCCAGCCGCGGGCGCGGCCGTTCAGCCAGTCGACCGCGGCCTTGGTGCCGAGCTGCTCGGCGCGGTCCCCGGAGGTCGGGCAGCCGGTCGAGCCGCCGGTGCCGATGCTGTCGAGGTTGGCGATCGCGTAGCCGCGCGGCAGGAAGTAGTTGTCGTAGTAGCCGGGGAAGATCTCGGCCAGGTTCCGCTTGGCGGCGGCGCCCTTCTTCGCCTGCGCGCCGTCGACGTCCACCGGGTAGAGCGGGATGTCGTGGGTGCCGGCCCAGTACGGGCTGGGCTCCAGGATGGTCGGCACCTTGAGGCCCTGGTCGGTCTCCTTGGGCCGCATGATCCGCATCCGCACCCGGTCGCGGACGCCGTCCCGGTCGCTGTCGACGGCGGTCTCGATGTCGACGGTCTGGGTGACCGCCTCGGCGCGGGAGAAGACGGGCCTTGTCTCGCCGTTCTCCACCTTGATCCTGGGCGGTGCCGCGGGTGCGGGCGCGGCCCCGGCGGGCGGCGCGGTCGTGGCGAGCAGCGCGGCGACGAGGGTGATCACGCCGGCGCCGCCTCGCATGAGGCGTCGGGTCACGGGGGCTCCTGGGGGTGATGAGCCTGACGATGTTGATCACTTTTATCCCGCCGGGCCGGAGGCGTCCAGCACGGCGCCCGGTATCGGCCGTGTCGAGGCGGGAGTTACGCCGTGAGCGGAGCCGGGAAGCCCGCGCGGCACGCGGGCGTTCTAGGGCGCGGACGCTGAGAGGCTTACTTGATTACGCGTCTCTCCGCGCGGACCGGTTCCGGGTGGGCCGGTGCGGGCGGTGTCGAAGAGATCTCGGAGGCTGCAAGTGGGGATGCCGGGGACGCCGGGCAACGGCTGGCAAGTGATGGCCTCGTTCCGCCGCGACGGATCGGTCACCCAGCAGCGGCTGAAGCCCGGCACCGTCAAGCGGATCGCGGGGTACGCCCGCCCGTACACGCGCGAGCTGGTGCTGTTCCTGGCGCTGAACGCGCTCGGTGCCGTGATCGTGGTCGCCAACCCGCTGCTGCTCAAGGCGATCATCGACCGCGGGATCGTGCCCGCGCGGCACGACCTGGTGATCTGGCTGGCGGTGGCGGTGGCCGGGC
This sequence comes from Actinomadura vinacea, assembly GCF_039532545.1. NCBI lineage: Bacteria > Bacillati > Actinomycetota > Actinomycetes > Streptosporangiales > Thermomonosporaceae > Actinomadura > Actinomadura vinacea. Next base: position 125,730 of record NZ_BAAARW010000039.1, read on the forward strand.
TGGCGCTGCTGGAGGCCGTGCTCGGGCTGGCGCAGCGCTGGTACTCGGCGCGGGTCGGCGAGGGCCTGATCTACGACCTGCGCACCCAGGTGTTCGGGCACGTGCAGCGGCAGCCGGTCGCGTTCTTCATGCGGGCGCAGACCGGCTCGCTGGTCAGCCGGCTCAACAACGACGTGATCGGCGCCCAGCGCGCCCTCACCACCACGCTGTCCTCGGTGGTCTCCAACGTGATCAGCCTGATCCTGGTGCTGATCACCATGCTGGTGCTGTCCTGGCAGGTCACGCTGATCGCGCTGGTGCTGCTCCCGGTGTTCATCCTCCCGGCCAAGTGGGTCGGCAAGCGGCTGTCCGGCATCAGCCGCGAGCAGATGAAGCTGGACGCCGAGATGAGCTCGCTCATGACCGAGCGCTTCAACGTGGCCGGCGCGATGCTCGCCAAGCTGTACGGCCGTCCCGCCGAGGAGGAGGAGAACTTCTCCCACCGCGCCGCCAGGGTCCGCGACATCGGCGTGGTCGCGGCGATGTACGGCCGGGTGTTCTTCACCGCCCTCACCCTGGTCGCGGCGCTGGCCACGGCCATGGTGTACGGCGTCGGCGGCTTCCTGGTCGTGGACGGCGCGTTCCAGCTCGGCACCCTGGTGGCCCTGGCCACCCTCCTGACCCGGATGTACGGCCCGCTGACCGCGCTGTCCAACGTCCATGTCGACGTGATGACCGCGCTGGTGAGCTTCGACCGGGTGTTCGAGGTGCTCGACCTCAAGCCGCTGATCGCCGACCGGGACGACGCCCGCGTCCTGGGCGGCGACGGCGCCGCCTCGCCGGGCGGGGTGCCGGCGGCACCCGTGAACCTGGGCAAGGGGAGCGCCGCGGCGAGGCACAAGGCGCCGTCGGTGGAGTTCGACGACGTCGCCTTCGCCTACCCGTCCGCGGAGGAGGTGTCGCTGGCCTCGCTGGAGTCGATCGCCCGTGCCGACACCGCGCCGAGCCGCGAGGTGCTGCACGGGGTGTCGTTCACGGCCGAGCCCGGCCGGCTGGTGGCGCTGGTGGGCCCGTCGGGGGCGGGCAAGTCCACCATCACGCACCTGGTCTCCCGCCTGTACGACGTGACCGGCGGCGCGGTGCGGATCGGCGGGCAGGACGTCCGCGAGGTGACCCTGGAGTCGCTGCGTTCCCAGATCGGCGTGGTCAGCCAGGAGGCGCACCTGTTCCACGACACCATCCGGGTCAACATGCGCTACGCCCGTCCGGACGCGACCGACGAGGAGATCACGGCCGCGCTGGACGCCGCGCACATCGGCGAGCTGATCAGGGAGATGCCCGAGGGGCTGGACACGGTCGTCGGCGACCGCGGCTACCGGCTGTCGGGCGGCGAGAAGCAGCGGCTGGCGATCGCCCGGCTGCTGCTGAAGGCGCCGTCGGTGGTGGTGCTGGACGAGGCCACCGCGCATCTGGACTCCGAGTCCGAGGCCGCCGTCCAGCGGGCGCTGCGCACCGCGCTCGCGGGCCGCACCTCACTGGTGATCGCGCACCGGCTGTCGACGATCCGGGAGGCCGACCAGATCCTGGTGATCGAGGACGGCCGGGTGGCCGAGCGCGGGCGGCACGAGGAGCTGCTGCTCCAGGGCGGGCTGTACGCCGAGCTCTACCGCACCCAGTTCGCCCACCAGGCCGGCGGCGCGGCCGCGAGCGGTGACGGGAACGGCGACGGCCGGCGGGGTTCACTGCTTTCCCAGGAGTGAACACCGGTTTCCCGGGAATCACCCGTATCCGCGCGCAGGATGCGGTTTCCTTGTCTTTCTTTCGCCGCGCCGGGACGGAAACCCGACGGCCATCTGCGCGCGTCACAGTCAACGTGAGAGCCGATGGCGCGCGGCGTCCGCCCGATCCGCGCGGCGCGGATCGGCGTGCGGCGTCCCCCATGCGGCGTCGCACGGACACGAAGAGGAGCAGCAAGGTGCGTTTGATGATCGGCCCGGTGCCCAGCCCGGCACGGGTGACCAAGAGCGGCCCGGCGCGCTACACGGTTCTGCTGGTGGGGCTGGGCGCGGCGGGGGTGGCCATCGGATGGCTCGGCCCCCGGTTCCCGGCCTCCCCGGCCGGGCTGCTGCGCCGGCGCTGACCGGCCGAGAGCCGAGAGGCGCCGCCCGCCGGCCCTCGCCCGAGGGCCGGCCCGGGCCCCGACCGGGCCCGCCGGTCAGCCGCCGGTGCTGAGCGGGTAGCCGAGACGGCTCAGCTCGGTACCGGCGATCCGTTCCACCTGGGCGAGCTGGCGCGGGGTGAGCCGCTCCCGCCAGCCGCCGATCCGGGCGTCGCCGCCGTCCCGGTCGTTCCTGCGGCCCTCGCCGCGGCGCCGGTCGCCGCGCCGCCCGTCGCCCTTGCGGAGCTCGCCCTGCCGCGGCTCGCCCCTGCGCAGCTCGGCGCGGCGCGGCTCGGCACGGCGCATCTCGCCTCTGCGCATCTCGCCTCTGCGCATCTCGCCTCTGCGCGGCTCGGCGCGCCCCTCGGCCTCGCGGACCAGGTTGGTGAGCGCGAGCTTGGAGAGCTGCGACCCCAGATACTCCGAGACCTCGTCGGAGACCTGGCCGGGTCGCCGCACCAGATCCTCGAACCGGACGGTCATCAGCTGCTCCTCGGGCGTCTGGGCCCGCAGTTTCGCGCTGAGCCGCACGGAGCCGCGCCACCGCAGCGCGCATTTGACCGCGGCGGCCGCGCGCGGCCAGCGGGTGCGCTCCACGACCTCCTCCACGCCCAGGAACGGGTTGGGGAACACCTCGTCCAGGTTGGTCAGGCCCGGTTTGAACCAGGCCAGGCAGCGCTCGTCGTCGAGCATGTCGGCGACCACGTCCCGGCCGTCCCTGATCACCTGGAGCAGCTGGGCGTCGGGGAAGGCGTCCAGCAGCACGTCGGCGCTGTAGAGCAGGTCGGGGGAGGCGTCGGCGAAGCGGTCGACGCCGCGCGGCTCCACGCACGGGCCGGTGTCGGCCTCGGCGGACTCGGGCAGCCGGCGCAGCCCCGCGGCTTCCCAGCACTCGGCGGGGCATTCCGCGCAGCCGCGCCCGGAGATCTGCCACGCCTCGGCGTAGGCGTCGCGGAGCACCCGGGCGGCGCCCCGGCCGCGGTCGGTCGCGATCGAGGGCCGCCGCGCGAACGCGTAGGTCACCCGGAGCACGCCGGGCCGCCCGACCGTCAGATGGAACCCGGCCGAGCGCTTCACGGCACGGGCCAGCAGGTCGGCACCGGAATGCGGGGAGCCCAGAACGAACACCGGGCGCCGGACCTTGGTCCCGTTGATCACCAGGATGTGCGGCGTTGCCTTCATACCACCGCCCAGTCTCTCACTTCGGCGAGGGTGGGACTCCCCGGCGACCCAGTCCCCTGTGACTGCCCGTAGCCTGCCAGAATAATCAGTCCAGAATGGGGCGTTCCGGTCTTAGCCTGTGACCATGAGCGTGACGACGCTGGCCGGCTGGCTGCCGGACTCGGGCATGATCACCGTACTCACCGGGGCCGGCATCAGCACCGACAGCGGAATCCCCGACTTTCGCGGCCCGCAGGGCGTGTGGACCAAGGACCCGTCCGCCGCGGCGATCTCCACGATCGACGCGTACCTGGCCGATGCCGACGTCAGGCGGCGCGCCTGGCGGTCCCGCCGCGACCACCCGGCCTGGGCCGCCGAGCCCAACGCCGCGCACGCCGCCCTGGTCGAGCTGGAGCGCGCCGGCCGGCTGCGCGCGCTGATCACGCAGAACATCGACGGCCTCCACCAGCGCGCCGGATCCGGCGCCGGCGCGGTGATCGAGATCCACGGCACCATGCGCGAGGCCGAGTGCCTGGCGTGCGGGCTGCGCACGCCGATGCCCGAGGTGCTCGCGCGGGTGGACGCGGGCGAGGAGGATCCGCCCTGCCCCGAGTGCGGCGGCATCCAGAAGTCGGCGACGATCTCGTTCGGGCAGGCGCTCAAGGAGGACGTCCTGGACGCCGCGATCCGGGCCTCCCGCGCGTGCGGGTTGTTCCTGGCCGTGGGCACCTCGCTGACCGTCCAGCCGGCCGCCGGACTGTGCCTGGAGGCGGTGGAGCGCGGCGCCCGGCTGGTGATCGTCAATGCCGAGCCGACGCCGTACGACGAGCTGGCCGACGCGGTGCTGCGCCGGCCGATCGGCGAGACGCTGCCCCGGCTGGTCGGGCTGGCGCTGGGTTCGCGCACGTGACGGGCCTGCCGGGCCGCCCGTCGGCCCTGTCGGACACCGTGTTGACCGCCGCGTCGAGTACCGCGTTGAACCCGCGCCGCCCGCAGGCCGTACAGCACGTTGTGTCTCTGGGCGGAACGTCGGGCGTGTCCATCGCCGGGCGTTCCGGGGCGGGATCGGTGCGGTGGAGGTAACGGTTTGTTGGCGGGTCGTGACCGGCGCCCTCTTCCCCTCCGGCCTCAATCCTGACAAGCTCTATCCGTTGCGGAGCGAGGAGGGATCGGGTTGGTGAGCGGGGTCGCCCGCGCGGGGGCAGAGGACGACCGCCGGAGCGTGTCCGACCGGCCACTTGACCGTACCGCCGATCGCCTGTCCGGATCGGCCGGCGAGCGCGACGGCGAACCGGGCCGTGATCCTGTTCATGATCCGGCTCATCGGCCGGAGGCCGGAACCGGTCCCGGACGTCGCCGGTTCGCCCGGCTGAGACCGGGCGACCGGGTGGTCGTGATCGCTCCCAGCGGCCCGGTGGACCCGGCCCGGCTGGCGGCGGGCGCCGAGGTGCTGCGCGAACTCGGGCTCGAGGTGGACGTGGCAGGCCACGCGCTCGACCGCCGCGGCCTCGCCGGGCCCGAGCGTCCGGGCTGGCAGCGGCTGGCCGGCGAGGACGCCGACCGGGCCGCCGACCTGCAGGCCGCCTGGTGCGACCCGCGGGTGCGCGCGGTGCTGTGCGCCCGCGGCGGCTACGGCGCCACCCGGCTGCTCGACCGCCTCGACTGGGACGCGCTGGCCGCGGCCGTCCGAGGGACCGCTCCAAAGATCCTGCACGGCTCCAGCGACATCACCGCGCTGCACGCGGCGTTCGGCGCCCGGCTGGGCGTCACCACCTCCTTCGGGCCGATGCCCGCCGGCGAGCTGTTCGCCGAGGGGCGGGGCGAGCGGCGCGACCGCTCCCTGGCGCACTTCCGGAAGATCCTTTTCGGCGACCCGGACGAGCCCGCGGTGGCCGGCACCGGCGCGCCGTGCCCCGGACGCGCCGAGGGCCCGCTCACCGGCGGCACGCTCTCGCTGCTCGCCGCGCTGCTCGGCACCCCCGACGCCCCGCCCCCGGCGGCAGGCCGGATCGTCTTCCTGGAGGACGTGGCCGAGGCGCCTTACCGGATCGACCGCATGCTCACCCAGCTGCTCCAGGCCGGCTGGTTCGACGGTGCGGCCGGGATCGCGCTGGGCACCTGGACCGACTGCGGCGATCCCGCCGAGGTCGAGGCCGTCCTGGCCGGGCGGCTGGCCCCGCTCGGCGTGCCGATCATGACCGGAATCCCCGTGGGGCACGGGCCGTGCCAGCTGACCCTGGAGCTGGGCGCCCCCTACCGGCTCGACACCGGCGCGCTGACCCTGGCCGCGTCGCCGCAGGGAGGTGCGCGATGACCGGGCGGCACGCCCGTCCCGACCCGTCCGACGACGGCACCCTGGATTCCCTCCTGGTGCTGGTCGCCGAGAGCCTGGGCTACGCCTCCCGGCGGGTGCCGGGCGACGTCATGCTGCTGGAGGGCGCCACCCGCCTGCACGTCAGCATGCGCAACCTGCGCCAGCTCGCGCGGATGGTGCCGCGCGACGACTGGCCCGCGCTGGTGTCCGACCACGTCACCACGATCGTCACCGCGATCGAGGAACCGCTCGACCTCAGCGACTTCGACCTCGCCCAGCACCTGCTGCGCACCCGCATCTACCCGGCCGAGGCCGACAACGGCGTGCTGGCCGCCCGGCCCTTCGCGCCCGGCCTGATCGAGGCCGTGGTCGTCGACACCCCCACCACCGTGCGGACCGTCACGACCGAGGAGATGGAGGGCTGGCCGGTCTCCGGCGACGCGCTGTTCATGCTCGGCCGCGCCAACGTCCGCGCCGACGGGCCCCTCCAACTGGAGGAGCAGGACCTCGGCGGCGTCCGGGCGGCGGTCCTGCACGGCTGGACGTTCTACGCCGTCACCCATCTGGCCTGGCTGGAGGAGTACCTGCCGATCGGGCCGTACGGCGCGCTGGTGATCGCCCCCAACCGCAGCCTGATCGTCGCCCACCCCGTCCAGCCCGCCGAGGGCGGGCCGCGGGCCCGCTACCGGGCCGCCGCCGCGGCCGCCCGGGAGCTGCAGAGCCAGGCCCACACCGCCTACGAGGACGGCCCCGGCTCGCTGAGCCCGCACCTGTACTGGTGGCGCGCGGGCGAGCTGACCCTGCTGGAGACCCGGTACGAGGACGACGCGCTGGTGCTGCCCGCCGAGTTCGCGTCCGTCCTGACCACCCTGACCGCAGAGCCGTGATCGCATGAGCAGTACTTCCCGTCCGCCGCGCGTCGTCGTCGCGCCCGACTCGTTCAAGGGCAGCCTCGGCGCCGTCGAGGTGTGCGCCGCCGTGGAGGCGGGCGTGCGCCGCGCCTACCCCGACGCCGACGTGACCGCCGTCCCGATGGCCGACGGCGGCGAGGGCACTCTGGACTGCTTCCTGAGCGCTCTGGGCGGCCAGGAGATGGCGCTGACCGCCGCCGATCCGCTGGGCCGCCCGGTGCGGGCCCGGTACGCCCTGTCCGCGCACGGCGACTCGGCGGTCGTGGAACTGGCCGCGGCGTCCGGGCTGCCGCTGGTCGCCGACGCCGACCCCGATCCGCTGCGCGCCGACACGGCCGGGACCGGCGAGCTGATCGCCGACGCGGTCGACCACGGCGCGCGCGAGATCCTCGTCTGCATCGGCGGCAGCGCCAGCACCGACGGCGGCACCGGGCTGCTGCGCGCCCTCGGGGTGCGTTTCCTGGACGCCGCCGGTGACGAGCTGCCGCCCGGCGGCGCCGCCCTGGCCCGGCTCGCCGCGATCGACGACGAGGGCGTCGCCAAGACGGTCCGGGAGACCCGGTTCCGGGTGGCCTGCGATGTGACCAACCCGTTCGTCGGGCCGAGCGGCGCCGCGGAGGTCTTCGGCCCGCAGAAGGGCGCCACGCCCGATCAGGTGCGGGAGCTGGACGCCGCGCTGGCCCGGTTCGCCGACGTCCTCGCCGAGCACACCGGGGTGCGGGTGCATGACCTGCCCGGCGCCGGCGCGGCCGGCGGCACCTGCGGCGGGCTGGTGGCGCTGCTCGGCGCCGAGCCCGCCGGCGGGGCCGAGCTGGTGGCCGACACCGTCGGGCTGCCCGCCGCGCTGGACGGCGCCGACCTGGTGCTCACCGGCGAGGGCCGGGTGGACGGCCAGAGCGCCGGAGGCAAGGCCGTCTCCGTCGTCGCCGCGCTGGCCCGCGAGCGGGGCGTGCCGGCCGTGGCGCTGGCCGGGAGCGTCGCCGGGCCGTTCGAGGAGCTGCACGCGCTCGGCCTCACCGCCGCCTTCAGCCTGGCCGACGGGCCGCGGACCCTGGACGAGCTGACCGGCTCGGCCGCCCGGCTGCTGGCCGACCTCGCCGAGCAGGTCGTCCGGCTGCGGCTGGGCTGAGCCGCGCCGCCGCTCAGCGGCGGGCCGGCTCGGGATCGGGGTCGCCCGCGGCCTCCGGGACGGGCTCGGGCCGCGGCTCGGGCTCCTTGATCTCGAGCACGGGCAGCAGGACGTGCGTGAGCGGGCCGATCGCGACCGCGAACAGCAGCGTCCCGATGCCGACGGTGCCGCCCAGCAGCCAGCCGGCGGAAAGAACGGTCAGCTCGATGGCGGTGCGGACCACGCGGACGGAGCGGCCGCGCGCGGCCAGCCCGGTCATCAGGCCGTCCCGCGGCCCGGGGCCGAGCCCGGCACCGACGTAGTAGCCGGTCGCGAAGCCGCACACGATGATCGCGGCGACCAGGTAGGCCCAGCGGGCGGGCGGCGACCCCGGGTCGGGGAGCAGCCACAGGGACAGGTCGGCGAAGAGGCCCACGAGCACGACGTTGCTGATCGTCCCGATGCCGGGCCGCTGCCGCAGCGGGATCCAGGCCAGCATCACCACCGCGCCCACGATGATGATCCAGGTGCCGATCGACAGGCCGAAACGCAGTGACAGGCCTTGATGGAGCACGTCCCACGGGTTGTTCCCGAGTGCCGATGCCACCTGCAGGGCGATGCTGAGACCGTACAAGGCCAATCCCACGTACAGCTGCACCAGCCTACGTGCCATCAAGGCCATATCGCCACCCTCTCGGACACCTCGTCGCTCACTTTGACCAGTGTCCCGGCAACTGGCCTGGCTATTGAAGAGCCAATATGGAAAAGTGGCCTGTATGGGGACGCGTTATGTGGGCGGCTCGCAGCTGGCCCGGATGCTCGGTGACGTGCCGCAGGAACGGCCGTACTACGCCGCACTCGCCCGGGCGGTGCGCGGCCTGGTGCTGGACGGGCGGCTCGCCCTCCGCACCCGCCTGCCCGCCGAACGCGACCTGGCCGCGGCCCTGGGCGTCAGCCGCACGACGGTGACGGCGGCCTACGACCGGCTGCGCGAGGAAGGGTACATCGAGAGCCGGCAAGGTGCGGGCAGCTGGACGGCGCTGCCGCCCACCACCATGTCCGCGCTCGCGCCCCGTGCCGTGCCGGCGCGCGTCGGCGCGGCCGACACGCGGTTCGGGACGGCGCACCCGCTCGCCGCGACCCCCGGGTTCATCGATCTGGGCTGCGCGACACCCGGCGCGCCCGCCATCTTCGAGGAGGCGGTCGCGGCGGCGGTCGCCGAACTGCCCCGCTACAGCTCCGGCCCGGGGTACGAGCCCGCCGGGCTGGCCGGGCTGCGCGAGATGATCGCCGCCCGTTACGCCGAGCACGGCGTCCCGACCCGCCCCGACCAGATCGTGATCACCACGGGCGCGCAGAGCGCGTTCACGCTGCTCACCCAGACCCTCGTCGAGGCGGGCGCGCCGGTCATGGTCGAGCGGCCCACCTACCCGCACGCGCTGGGCGCGCTGCGGAGGCACGGCGCCCGCCTGGTGCCGGTGGGGGTGAACGAGGGCTGGGACGTGGAGCTGATCGCCGGGAGCATGCGGCAGGCGGCGGTGCGCCTGGCCTACACCGTCCCCGATTTCCACAACCCCACCGGCCTGCTGATGGGGGAGGACGACCGGGCCGCGCTGGTGGACGCCGCCCGCCGCGCCGACGCGCTGCTGGTCGCCGACGAGACCTTCGCCGAGCTGGCGCACGACCCGGCCGCCCCGCGGACCGCTCCGATGGCCGCCTTCGACACCGGCGGCCGGGTGATCAGCGTCGGGTCGGCGTCCAAGCTCATGTGGGGCGGGCTGCGGGTGGGCTGGATCCGCGCGACGGCGCCGCTGGCCCGCCGGCTGACCGTGGCGCGCGAGCCGGTGGACATCGCCAGCCCAGTGATCGACCAGCTGATCGTGCAGGAGCTGATGGCGCGCGTGGAGGAGGTCCGCGCGGAGCGGGCGCAGGCCCTGCTGCGGGGCCGGGACGCGCTCGCCGCCGCGCTGCGGGAGCGGCTGCCCGGCTGGGAGTTCGGGCTGCCCCAGGGCGGTATGTCGCTGTGGGCCCGGATGGGCGCCCCGGTGGCCACCGCCCTGTCGGAGGCCGCCGAACGGCGCGGGGTCCGGGTCGTGCCCGGATCGGTGTTCGGTGCGGACGGCGTGCTGGAGGACCGCGTCCGGCTGCCGTACGTGCTGCCGCCGGAAACGCTGCGCGAGGCCGTCGACCGGCTGGCCGCGGCCTACGAGGAGGTGCGGTCGGCCCCGCCGCCCCGCCCGCTGCCCGCCTATGTGTGAAACACGGCGGGGCGGGCGGCCGCGGCCCCGGAGCCTGGGGGGCGGTCCCGGGTCAGGGGGCGCGCTGGATGTAGTCGACCAGGTACTCCCGCTCGCTCTCCAGCTCGTCGATCGCGCTCTTGACCACGTCTCCGATGCTGACGATCCCGGCCAGCCTCCCGTCCTCCACGACCGGCAGGTGCCGGATCCGGTGCTCGGTCATGGTGCGGCGCAGATCGTCCACGCCGTCGCCGGGGCCGCAGGTGCGCACCTGCGAGGTCATGATCTCCGAGACCGGGCGGTCCAGCAGCGCGGCGCCGTGCTCGTGCAGGCGCCGGACCACGTCCCGCTCGGAGGCGATCCCGGTGATCGTGGCGGCGTCGGGGGAGACGACGACGGCGCCGATGTTGTGCTCGGCCAAGGCGGCCAGCAGGTCCCGTACGGTGGCGTCGGGACGCATGGTGGCCACCGTCGTCCCTTTTCTGCGTAGAAGGTCGCGGATCCGCATGTGCTCACGCTCCGGTGCCGGTTTCGGACGCCGCCCGGCGGGGCCGCGGTGGGGCGGTGCGCCGGGCGCCTTTTGCCAAGGTCGCATGTTCGGGCGGCCGGGAAAACCCCTGAGCGGTAAACGAAGCCGTGGATCAGCCGACGTCCAGGCGGGCGAGCAGCCGCATCAGCCCGGGCGAGAGCCGGGAACCGAGCAGGCCGAGCCGCGCCTCGGCGGTGACCGGAACCAGCGCCGCGTCGGTCCGCACGGCGGAGACGATACGCTCGGCGACGCGCTCCGGCCCGAAGCCGCGCAGCGCGTACGCGCGCGCCGCGCGCCGCCGGCTCGCCTCCTGCTCCGCGGCGGAGACCCCGACGAACGCCGCCGTGCGGGTGATGCCGGTGTTGATCAGGCCCGGGCAGACGGCGCTGACCCCGATGCCCCGGCCCGCCACCTCGGCGCGCAGGCACTCCGACAGCATCAGCACGGCGGCCTTGCTGGTGGAGTAGGCGGGCAGGACGCGCGAGGGCGTGTACGCGGCGGCCGAGGCGGTGTTGACGATGTGCCCGCCCTGCCCCCGCTCGACCATCTGCGCGGCGAACAGCCGGGAGCCGTGGATGACGCCCCACAGGTTGACGGCCAGGACGCGCCGCCAGTCCTCCGCCGAGTGGTCGAGGAAGGAGCCGGCCATGCCGATCCCGGCGTTGTTGACCACGATCTCGGGCACGCCGTGCTCGCGCCGGACCGATTCGGCGAAGTCCTCCATGGCCGCGCCGTCGGACACGTCGATCCGGTAGGGGTGCCCGGCGGTGCCGGCCAGTGCGGCCAGCTCGGCGGTGTGGCGCGCGGTCGCGAGGTCCAGGTCGGCGGCGACGACCTCGGCGCCGCGCTCGGCGAACGCCAGCGCGGTGGCCCGGCCGATGCCGCCGCCTGCGCCCGTCACCACGACCAGGGAGCCTTCGAACGGCCGCCGGCCCCGGCCGACCCGGGCGCGGCGCAGCGCCCGGGCCCCGGCGGCGGTGAGCGGCCCGCCGGAGGTCCCGGCGATGTGCTCGCCGATCCAGCGGGCGACGACGGCGGGGTGGGTGCGCGGCACCCAGTGCCCGGCGGCGATGGTCCGCAGCGACAGGTTCGGGACGCGCCCGCCCAGCCCCCGCACCAGGTGCGGGGAGACGTACCGGTCCCGGGTCGGCACGATCACCTGGGTGGGGACGTCCGTGCGGCGGTCGCGGGGCCGGCGCATCCGGTCGGGCATGTTGGCCCGGTAGAGGCCCACGCCCGAGGCGGCGTCGCGCGGCAGGGTGCGGGCCGGGTGCCCGGGACGGCTCTGGAGGCCCTCGGCGCGCTCCAGCCGCCGGCTGAGCGGCCCGACCAGGCCGGAGCGGAACAGCGTCTCCGGCAGCAGCGGCGTCTGGAAGAAGTAGATGTACCAGGACCGCAGTCCCTGCCCTGCCGCCTGCCTGAGGTTGCGCGGCGTGGGCCGGGTCAGGTTGCGGCGGGTCAGCCGGGCCACGTGGTCCAGGCACGGCCCGGAGATCGAGGTGAAGGAGGCGAACCGGTCCGGCATCGTGCAGACCGCCTCCCACGCCTGGATGGAGCCCCAGTCGTGGCCGACGAGATGGACCTCGCGGTCGGGCGCGGTCGCCTCCAGCACCGCCCGCAGGTCGGCCATCAGGTGCTCGAAGGCGTACCGGCCGCGCCCGAACGGCCGCGACGACGCCCCGGCGCCGCGCACGTCGTAGCGGACCACGTGGTGGTGCTCGGCGAGGTCGGCGGCCACCTCGTCCCACACCGCGTGGGTGTCGGGGTAGCCGTGGACGAGCAGCACGGTGGGGCGGGCCGGGTCGCCTTGCTCGTAGACCGCGAGGTCCACCTCGTCGCCGCGGACCCGCCGCCTCCGGACGGTTTTATTGGACACGCCGTTAATTAATCGCCGCCTCCCGTCCCGGTCAAGACGCCCGCGCAGTGACGCTCACCACGCCGGTGGGCGGGGCGGTGAACACCCGGCTCGGGTCAGCGGCCGACGTCGATCCGGTGCGCCCCGGTGTAGACGTTCATCGACTCGCCGCGCAGGAACCCGACCAGCGTCATGCCCGCGTCCTCGGCCAGCTCCACCGCCAGCGACGAGGGCGCCGACACCGCGGCCAGCACCGGGATGCCGGCCTGCATCGCCTTCTGCGTCAGCTCGAACGAGGCGCGCCCGCTCACCATCAGGACCCGGCCGGACAGCGGCAGCAGCCCCTTGTTGAGCGCCCAGCCCACGACCTTGTCGACGGCGTTGTGCCGGCCGACGTCCTCGCGCAGGACCAGCAGCTCGCCCGCCCCGTCGAACAGGCCCGCTGCGTGCAGCCCGCCGGTGCGATCGAACACCCGCTGCGCCTCCCGCAGCCGCCCGGGCAGCGCGGCGAGCGTCGCCGGGGTCAGCGAGAGGCCGTCGGCCGCGACGTCGTAGGGCCGCTGCACCCGCAGCGCCTCGATGCTGGACTTGCCGCACACGCCGCACGCGCTGGTGGTGGTGAACGCCCTGGTCATCAGGTCGTCCGGCAGCTCCACGCCGGCCGCCAGGGCCACGTCGAGGGTGTTCTGCTCGGTGGTGTCGGCGCAGTAGCGCATCGCCACCAGGTCGTCGGCGCGGCCGATGATGCCCTCGGCCGCCAGGAACCCGGCGACCAGGTCGAAGTCGTCGCCCGGGGTGCGCATCGTGATCGTCAACGGCCGGCCGGCCACCCGGATCTCCAGCGGCTCCTCGACCGCCAGCGTGTCGGGCCTGCGCCCCCGCACACCGGCCGTGCTCAGCTTCAGGACCGGCCTGCGTACGGTGATCCGCCCCATACCGTGACGGTACCTCCGAACGGCCCCGGACGCGATGCGCCTTTCCGCCGGACGGTCACGACGGCGTCAGTCGCGGCGGTCGATGCCCCAGTTGGCGACGACGGCGGCGAACGGCGGAATGATCATGGCGACCACCGACATCGCGATGGCCAGAGGCGGCGAGAACAGCCGCACCACCGCCCAGGCCAGCACGAACAGCGTCAGGCAGGTGCCCATCATGATCCCGTACGCCAGCTTCCGGCGTCGCATACCTTCAGGCTACGCCTCTGCCGCGCGGGGGGACGGTGGCGGAGACGTACGGGAATCGAACCCGCCGACCCGAGATGCTCGGGTCCCTTGGTTTTGAAGACCAGGAAGGCCACCAGGCGCTCGCACGCCTCCGCCGAGCACACTAGCGGTTGTAGAGCGCGTCGATCTCATCGGCGTACTTGGTGTGCACGATCCGCCGCTTGAGCTTGAGGGTGGGGGTGAGCTCCTCGCTCTCGGCCGTCCACTCGGCGGGCAGCAGCCGCCACTTCTTGACCTGCTGGACGCGCGCCAGCCGTGCGTTGGCGTCCGCGACCGCGCGGCCGACCTCCTCCAGGACCAGCGGGTGGACGGCCAGCTCCGCCGGGCCGGCGGGCTCGACGCCGTGCGCGGCCGCCCAGGCCGGGGCGACCTCGCCGTCCAGGGTGATCAGCGCGACCACGTACGGGCGGCGGTCGCCGTAGGCCAGCGCCTGGCCGACCAGCGGGTGCTCCTTGAGATGGTTCTCGATCAGGGACGGTGCGACGTTCTCGCCGCCGGCGGTGATGATCAGCTCTTTCTTGCGGTCCACGACCCGCAGGAAGCCGTCCTCGTCGAGCACGCCGACGTCGCCGGTGCGGATCCAGCCGTCCGGGCCGATCAGGTCCGCGGTGGCCGCGGGCCGGTTCAGGTAGCCGGGGGTGCAGGTCGCGCCGCGCACCAGGATCTCGCCGTCCTCGTCCAGCCGCAGCTCGACGCCGGGGAAGGCGCGGCCGACGGTGCCGAGCTTGAACGAGTCGGCGAGGTTGGCGGTGATCGCGCCGGTGGTCTCGGTCATCCCGTACGCGTCGAAGATCTTCAGCCCCAGCCCGGCGAAGAACCGCGCCACCTCCTCGGGCAGCGGCGCGGCGGCGCTGGACGCCTGCCGCACCCGGTCCAGCCCGAGCAGCGCCCGCATCGGGGTGAGCACGGCGGCGTCGGCCCGTTCGAACGCGGCGGCCAGTTCGGGCCCCGTGGTGTTGCCGTACTCCTGGCCCGAGACGTACCGGCGGCCGGTCTCCAGGGCCTGGGCTACGGCGGCCCGCCTCGCCTCGTCCCGCTCGCCGGCCAGCACCGCCTGGATGCCCGCCATGATCTTCTCCCAGACCCGGGGCACGCCGAAGAACGAGTGCGGCCGCACCTCGCGCAGCACGGTGGTGAGCCGCGCCGGGTCCGGGCAGAAGTGCACGTGCGAGGCCAGCCGGATCGGCAGGTAGTAGCTGAGCACCCGGTCGGCGATGTGCGCGAACGGCAGGTAGGAGATCCCGGACGGGTGGGCCGGCAGCACCGAACTGCCCGCCACCAGCGCGGCCTCGTGCAGCACCATCGAGTGGGTGATCCGGACGCCCTTGGGGTCGCCGGTGGTGCCGGAGGTGTAGAGCAGCGTGACGTCGTCGCCGGGGTCGAGGGCCCGCCCGCGCCGGTCGATCTCGGCGGCGCCGGCGGGGTCGGCCAGCCGCTCGCGGCCGAGCGCTGTGAAGGCGTCCCAGGTGAGGAAGCGGCCGGCGGGGTCGGCGGCACCGTCCGGGCAGGCGGCCGGATCGATCACGATGATCCTGCGCAGCGCGGGGAGCCGGTCCAGCGCGGGCAGCCAGCGGTCGACCTGTTCGCGGCCGTCCAGGACGGCGTACCGCGCCTCGCAGTCCGCCCCGATGAAGGCGATCTGGTCGGCGGCGAGCGTCGCGTACAGCGTGGCCGGGACGCCGCCCGCGTGCACGGCGCCCAGGTCGGCCAGGACGTGCTCGGACCGGTTGGGCATCATCAGCGCCACCGCCTCGCCGGGCTGCAGCCCGAGCGCGGCGAACCCGGCCGCCGTCTCCAGGGCGCGCCGCCGGACGTCCGCCCAGGTGAGGGTGCGCCACTCGCCGTCCACCCGATCCGAGTAGGCGGGCCGGCCGCCGTGCTCGCGGACGGTTCCGGCCAGCTCGGTGACGATCGTCCGGCCCGCCGGCGTCCGCTCCGGCTCCGGCTGCCGCAGCCGGGTCTCCGCCTGGTCCATCAGCGCCCCTCGTCGTCACGTCCGGCGTTCGCGCGCACCGCTGTAAGTGCGCACTTGCACGGCGGTATCGCACCATGCCCGGCCGTTCCAGGGCAAGGGGCCCCGCGCGAACGCGCCCGGTTTCGGGCGCGATTTGCCCTGGTCGTGTCATTGATTCGTACTCTGGGTATTTCGTCGGTGACGGGCCCGCATTCACCTGACCCGACGCCCAATGGCCCTAGGAGTGGACATGACCATCACGGGGATCATCACCGCCATCGTCTTCGGCGCGATCATCGGCGGGGTCGCACGCCTCATCGTGCCGGGCAAGCAGAACATCTCGATCTGGCTCACCGTCCTGGTGGGCATCGTGGCCGCCTTCATCGGCACCTGGCTGGCCAACGCGTTCGGCTTTCACACCAGGGGCTGGAACTTCTGGGAGACCATCTTCCAGATCGTCCTGGCGGTGATCGCCGTGTACCTGGTGGCGGCGTTCTGGCCGAGAGCCGGTACCCACCGGTAACACGGCCGGCCGGCGCCTACGGCGACGCCGTCGGCGAACGCAGGATCGGCCGCAGCTCCTCCAGCACGGCCGGATCCTCGATCGTCGACGGCACCGGCACGTCCCGGCCGTCCGCGATCCCCCGCATCACGCCCCGCAGGATCTTGCCCGACCGGGTCTTGGGCAGCGCGGGCACCACCGAGATCTCCTTCAGCGCCGCGACCGGCCCGATCTGCTCGCGCACCATCGCCACCAGCTCGTCCCGCAGCGCCTCCGGATCGACCACCGCGCCGCTCTTGAGCACCACCAGCCCGCGCGGCAGCTGGCCCTTCAACTGGTCCGCGACGCCGATCACCGCGCACTCGGCCACCGCCGGATGCGCCGCGATCACCTCCTCCATCGTGCCGGTCGACAGCCGGTGCCCGGCCACGTTGATGACGTCGTCGGTACGGCCCATCACCCACACGTAGCCGTCCTCGTCGACATGGCCGCCGTCCCCGGTGAGGTAGTGGCCCGGATGCCGGCCGAGATAGGACTCCACGAACCGCTCGTCGTCCTGCCAGAGCGTCGACAGCGCGCCCGGCGGCAGCGGCAGCCGCAGCACGATGTCGCCGTCGGTGCCCGGCGCGGCCGGAGTCCCGTCCGGCTGGAGCACGCGCACGTCATAGCCCGGCACCGCCACCGTGGGCGAGCCCGGCTTCACCGGCATCGGCTCCAGGCCGCGCGGATTCGCCACGATCGGCCAGCCCGTCTCCGTCTGCCACCAATGGTCGATGACCGGCCGGTCCAGCACCCGGGAAGCCCAGTGGTAGGTGTCGGGGTCCAGGCGCTCCCCGGCCAGGAAGAGCGTGTCGAGCGCCGACAGGTCGTACCCGGCGGGCAACGCCCCCTCCGGGTCCTCCTTCTTGATCGCGCGGATCGCCGTGGGCGCGGTGAACAGCGCCTTCACCCGATGCTGCGACGCCACCCGCCAGAACGCCCCCGCATCCGGCGTCCCGACCGGCTTGCCCTCGTACAGCACGGTCGTGCAGCCTGTCAGCAGCGGCGCGTACACGATGTAGGAGTGCCCGACCACCCAGCCCACGTCGGACGCCGCCCAGAACACATCGCCGGGACCGACCCCGTACACGTTCTCCATCGACCAGCGCAGCGCCACCGCATGCCCGCCGTTGTCCCGCACCACCCCTTTGGGACGGCCCGTCGTCCCCGACGTGTACAGGATGTAGAGCGGATCGGTCGCCGACACCGGGACGCACTCGGCGGGCGAGCCGCCCGCGACCGCCTCGTCCCACTCGACGTCGCGCGGACGGACCAGATCGGCATGCAACTGCGGGCGCTGCCGGACCACGCACCGATCCACCTTGTGCGAGGCCATCTCCAGTGCCTGATCGAGCAGCGGCTTGTACGGCACCACCCGCGACCCCTCGATTCCGCACGACGCCGACACCACAACCTTCGGCCGCGCGTCGTCGATCCGCACCGCCAGCTCCTTGGCCGCGAACCCGCCGAACACCACCGAATGCACCGCGCCGAGCCGCGCGCACGCCAGCATCGCCACCACCGCCTCCGGAATCATCGGCAAGTAGATGACCACACGGTCGCCGCGGTCGACGCCCAGCTCACGCAACGCCCCGGCGAACGCCGCCACCAGGTCCCTCAGCTCCCGGAACGAGAACGTCCGTACCGTACCGGTGACAGGACTGTCATAGATCAGCGCCGCCTGCTCGCCGCGCCCCTCCTCCACATGACGGTCCACCGCGTTGTCGCACGTGTTCAACTCCCCGCCCGTGAACCACCGGTAGAACGGCGGCGCCCCGTCGTCCAGCACCCGGTCGGGCGGCACCAGCCACCGCACATCGCGGGCGGCCAGCCCCCAGAAGCGCGTGGGATCGGCGATGCTGCGTTCGTACGCGGCGGTGTAAGCACCCATGACTCGACCTCCGGAGCGGCGTTTCGCTGCCCCAATACCCAATTCGGGGCGCCTCCCTATAGGGCACACCGCAAGGATCGTTAGTCAAGTGCTGTGTCTATCTGGGGGGCGCCCCCCCCAGACCCCCACGGCCGGGACGCGCGTCCCCTTCAGGCGCTGGCGCTCCTTACGGGGCCGCCCGCCCCTTGGCAGGGGGCTCCGCCCCCCGCACCCCCCGGCTGGGGGGGCTCCGCCACCCCTCGTCCCTCATCCCCTGGGGCTTCGCCCCTTGCCCCCATTTCTGGCGGGCTGGTGTTTAGGCTGGGCGGTGGCGGAGGCCGTTTGCCAGGGCGACCACTGCGGCCAGCAGGGCGCCTCCGGCGCCTATCCAGAAGCACAGGACGTAGGCGCCCTGTGTCGGGACGCCGCTGGTGCCCGCGATGGTGAACGCGGCCAGCACGGCGGCGGTGACGGCGCCCGCGATGCTGCCGCCGGTGGTGCGGACGAGCGAGTTGATGCCGCTGGCGATGCCGCTCTGGTCCATCGGCACGTGCTGGACGGCCAGCGTGCCCAGGGCGGCGTAGGCGATGCCGAATCCGGCGCCCTGGATGGCGCTGAACGCCAGCATGTCGATGGGGTGCGCGTGCGCGATCGCGACCCAGACGTAGCTCAGCGCCGCCACGAGGGAGCCGATGGCGAGGGTGAACGCCGGGCCGATCCGGGCGGTGACGCGGCCGGCCATCGTCGAGGAGAGCAGCATGGTGACGGTGCTGGGCAGCATGTAGAGGCCCACGTCCAGGACCGAGCCGCTCAGACCGTAGCCGAGGCGGTCGCGGGGGGCCTGGATGAAACCGGCGATGAGGGTGAACATCGCGAACATCGCGAAGCCGAGCAGCAGCGAGGCCAGGTTGGCCGACATCGAGTGCCGGCCGACGAGCAGGTTCAGCCGCACCAGCGGTTCGGGCACCCGCAGTTCGACGGCCACCCAGACCGCGCACAGCACGGCGGCCGCGACGAACAGCGCCAGTACGCGGGGGGACGTCCAGCCCCACCGGTTGCCCTGGCTGATGCCCAGCAGGAGGCACACCAGGCAGGAGGCCAGCAGCAGCGCGCCGGGCAGGTCGGGACGGCCGCCCGCGCGTTCC
Organism: Actinomadura vinacea; assembly: GCF_039532545.1. NCBI lineage: Bacteria > Bacillati > Actinomycetota > Actinomycetes > Streptosporangiales > Thermomonosporaceae > Actinomadura > Actinomadura vinacea. Next base: position 144,715 of record NZ_BAAARW010000039.1, read on the forward strand.
CCGGCCTCGGGCGCGCTGTAGGCGATCAGTGCCAGGCCCGCCACGGCCAGCCCGGTGGTGATCCAGAACACCGGGCGGTGGCTGCTGGTGTGGTCGGCGATCAAGCCGGTGACGATCATGCCGATGGTGCCGCCCACGCCCATGGTCGCGCTGAGCACGCCGATCGCGGTGGTCACCCGCTCGGCCGGGAAGGCGTCCCGGATCGTTCCGATGGCCAGCGGGATCATCGCGACCGACACGCCCTGCAGGGCCCGGCCCGCGACGAGGACCGCCAGCGTGCCGGACAGCGCGCACACCACCGAGCCGGCGGCCAGCGCGCCCAGGCACAGCAGGATCATGCGCTTCTTGCCGTACATGTCGCCGAACCGGGTCAGCAGCGGAGTGGCGACCGCGCCGGCCAGCAGCGAGGCGGTGAACACCCAGGTCACCGCCGTCATCGAGGCGTCGAAGCGGGTCATCAGGCTGGGCAGAAGCGGGATCACCAGCGACTGCTGGACCGAGACGATCAGCCCCGCGGTGGCCAGCGCGACCAGGGTGAGCGCCCCGGGCGCGGGCCGCACGGACGGTTCGAGCCGTTCGGGCGCCTTCGTGATCGCGCCGGACACAGGACCTCCAGGGCCGCGCACGCGCGGCGGTCGGGGGGAAGGACGAAACGGGCGAAGCCCGGAAATGCCGGGAACGCTCCCGGCTCTCGCAGTGTACTTACTTAAGTTAAGTAACGGGCGGGTAGGGTGCCGTCATGCCACCCCCGCCCCCGCCCTCCGGCATCGTCGAGATCGAACGGGCGCTCAGCAAGATCTCGCATTTGCTCACCCGCGCCCGGCGGCACGACCGGACGGTCGCCGAGGCCGGCGTCCCGGTCGACCGTGCCGCCGTGCCGCTGCTGCGCCTGCTCGCCGACGCCGGAGAGCCGATGCGGCCCGGCGAGCTGGCAGCGCGGCTGGCGGTGGAGGCGCCGCACGTGACCCGGCTCGTGCAGCGGCTGGAGAAGGCCGGTTACGTGGAGCGCGTGCCCGACCCCGGCGACGGGCGGGCGCAGCGCGTCCGGCTCCGCGCGGCCGGCCGGGACGCCGTCGACTGCATCTGCGAGGTCGGCCACCGCTGGATGGCCGAGGCGCTGTCCGGCTGGTCGCCCGAGGACCGCCGGCGGCTCGCCGACCTGGTCGACCGCATGGCCGACGACATCGCCGACGTCCATCTCCGCCGCGGATCCCACGACGTGCCCGGGATCGGCTTTGTTGACGGGGTCCGCCGTCCATAGGGTTGGTGGTCGTGGATCCCCGGCGACTTGTGCCCCGTACCGATGCCGTCCTGGCGGACCCCCGCCTGGCGGCGGCCGCGGGAAGGCTCGGGCCCGCGATCGTCCGCTCCGCCGTCGCGGCGGCGCGGCAGCGCGCCCGCGACGGCGAGATCCCGCCCGGGGACGTGCCCGACACCGCGGTCGCCGCGCTGCCCGAGCGCGCCTGCGGCCTGCACCCGGTGGTGAACGCGACCGGCGTGCTGCTGCACACCAACCTGGGCCGGGCGCCGCTGTCGGCGGCGGCCCGGGACGCCGTCGCCGCCGCGGCCGGGTGCGTGGACGTGGAGTACGACCTGGCGACCGGCCGCCGCGGCCCGCGCGGGCGCGGCGCCCTGGACGCCCTGCGCGCGGCCTGTCCCGCGGCGGGCGCGGCGCAGGTCGTCAACAACAACGCCGCCGCGCTCGCGCTGGCCGCCACCGCGCTGGCCGCCGGCCGCGAGATCGTCATCGGCCGCGGCGAGCTGGTCGAGATCGGCGACGGGTTCAGGCTGCCCGACCTGCTCGCCTCCACCGGGGCGCGGCTGCGCGAGGTCGGCACGACCAACCGCACCACCGCCGCCGACTACGCCGGGGCCGTGGGCGCCGAGACCGGATTCATCATGAAGGTGCATCCGTCCAACTTCCGGATCGAGGGGTTCACCGCGGCGGCGGACGTCGCCGACCTGGTACCGCTGGGCGTCCCGGTCGTGGTCGACATCGGCTCCGGGCTGCTGGCCCCCGACCCGGCGCTGCCGGACGAGCCCGACGCCGCCTCGGTGCTGGCCGCCGGCGCCGCGCTCGTCACCGCCAGCGGCGACAAGCTCCTGGGCGGCCCGCAGGCGGGGCTGCTCCTGGGCGAGCCCGGCATCGTCGAGCGGCTGCGCCGGCATCCGCTCTACCGGGCCCTGCGCGTCGACAAGATGACCCTGGCCGCGCTGGAGGCGACGCTGCGCGGGCCCCGGCCGCCGGTGACCCGCATGCTCCACGCCGACGTCGCCGGGCTGCGCGAGCGCGCCGAGGCCCTGGCCGGGGAGTTCCGCGCGCACGGTGTCGACGCCCGCGCCGCCGACTCGACCGCGGCGGTCGGCGGGGGCGGCGCGCCCGGCGTCGGCCTGCCCAGTGCCGCGGTGTCGCTGCCGTCCTCCTGCGAGCCCGCGCTGCGCGCCCGCGGCGTCATCGGGCGGGTCGAGGACGGCAGGCTGCTGCTGGACCTGCGCTCGGCCGGCCCCGCCGCCGACGGCGCGCTGCGCGAGGCCGTCCTCGGTGCCGCGGCCCCGGCCGCCCGGGAAGGGAACTGATGCAGGTCGTCGCCACCGCCGGGCATGTGGACCACGGCAAGTCCAGCCTCGTGCGCGCGCTCGCCGGCACGCCCGCCGGGGAGCGCCGCGGCCTCTCCCTCGACCTCGGGTTCGCCTGGACCACCCTGCCGTCGGGGGAGCGGCTGGCCTTCGTGGACGTGCCCGGCCACGAGAGGTTCGTGACCACCATGCTCGCCGGGGTCGGGTCCGTGCCCGCGGTGCTGCTGGCCGTCGCCGCCGACGAGGGCTGGATGCCGCAGACCGGGGAGCATCTCGCGGCGATCGACGGGCTCGGCGTGCGGCACGGCGTGCTGGCGATCACCCGGTCCGACCTGGCCGACCCCACCCTCGCGCTGCGCCAGGCCCGCGAGCGGGTCGCCGGGACGAGCCTGCGCGGCGTCGAGGCCGTCACCGTCAGCGCCGTCACCGGGCAGGGCCTGGACGGGCTGGCCGCCGCGCTGGACCGGCTCGCCGCCCGCCTCCCCGTCCCGGACGGGACGGCCCCGGTGCGGCTGTGGGTCGACCGCGTGCTCGCCGGCGCCGGCGGCCGCACCGCCGACGGCGCCGCCGTCACCGGGACCCTGGCCGCCGGCACCGTGGCGGTCGGGGACGAGCTGATCCTGACGCCGTCCGGCGAACGGGCGCGGGTGCGCGGCATCGAGTCGGCCAGGGAACCGCTCGACCGGGTGAGCGGTGTCGCCCGCGTCGCGCTCGTCCTGGGCGGCGTCCCGCGCGAACGGCTCGGCCGCGGGATGGCGCTGGTCGGCCCCGGCCGCTGGACGCACACCACCTCGGTGGACGTGCGCACCCGATCCGGCGAGGCGACGGGGCGGCTGCCCCGGCGGCTGATCCTGCACATCGGCTCGGCCGCGGTGCCCGTCGGGCTGCGCCCGCTCGGGCCCGACACGGCCCGGTTGACGCTCAACGCGCGGCTGCCGCTGCACATCGGCGACACCGCCCTGCTGCGCGATCCGGAGCGGCGCGTGGTGGCGGGCGTGCACGTCCTGGACGTCCGGCCGCCCACCCTGGTGCGGCGCGGCGCGGCGACGGCCCGGGCCCGCGAGCTGGCGTCCTGGCCGGACCGTCCCGACGGCGCGCGGGTGCTGCGCCGGCACGGCGTGCTGCGCCGCTCCGACCTGGCGGTCATGGGCTGCGCCGCGCCGCCGTCCGCGATCGGGATCGACGACGAGTGGCTCGCCGACCCCGACCACTGGGAGGACCTGCACCGGCGGCTGGCCGAGGAACTGGCGGCGCACGGCGAAGCCAACCCCTTGGCCCCGGGCCTGCCGCTGGAATCGGCGCGGCTGCGCCTGGGCCTGCCCAGCCGCCGCCTGGTCGCGGCACTGGCCCGGCCGCCGCTGCGGCTCAAGGACGGGCGCGTCCACGGGCCGGACCCCGAACTGCCCCCCGAGGTGGCCGGCGCCGTACGGCGCCTGCACGCCGAGACCGGCGGCCCGTTCGAGGCGCCCGGCGCCGAGCGGCTCGCCGAGCTGGGGCTCACCCCGGAGGCCCTGGGCGCGGCGGCGCGGGCGGGCGCCGTGCTGCGGCCGGCGGACGACGTCGTCCTGCCCCCCGGCGCCGACCGCGAGGCGCTGCGGATCCTGTGCGCGCTGCCGCAGCCCTTCACCGTCGGGCAGGCGTGCGAGGCGCTGAGCACCGGCCGCCGGGTCGCGGTGGCGCTTCTGGAGCACCTGGACCGCCAGGGGCTGACGCGCCGGCTGGGCGACGGGCACGCCTTGTCCGGCGATTCCGTGGAAGGCCGGACCGCGGGAAAATGAATTGAACCGGAGAGCCCTTCTCTGGCGTCATAGATCACGGTCCGGAACACACTTCCACTGTTGGAGAGGAGCAGGTGGTGCCGTACCAGACGCTCAAGGGCGGCCGCGTTCCCATCCGGATGTGGACCGACCCGGCCACCGTCGAGGACGTCGCGCTGGAGCAGCTGCGCAACGTCTCAAGCCTGCCGTGGGTGGAGGGGCTCGCGGTGATGCCCGACGTGCACTACGGGAAGGGCGCCACCGTCGGCTCGGTGATCGCGATGCGCGACGCGGTGTCCCCGGCCGCCGTCGGCGTCGACATCGGCTGCGGGATGACCGCGGTGAAGTCCACGCTCACGGTCGAGGACATGCCGGACGACCTGGCGCTGCTGCGCGGCCGTCTGGAGCGGGCGATCCCGGTCGGCCACCACTCGCACAAGCAGCCGGTGGACCCCGACGCGCTGCCCGGCCTCAAGGAACGCGGCTGGTACGCGTTCTGGAAGGAGTTCGACGACCTGCACCCGGCGGTCCGCGGCCGGTTCGGCCGGGCCCGCGGACAGCTCGGCACCCTCGGCGGCGGCAACCACTTCCTCGAAGTGTGCGCCGACACCGGCGGCGCGATCTGGGTGGTGCTGCATTCCGGGTCGCGCAACATCGGCAAGGAACTGGCCGAGCACCACGTCGAGGCGGCCCGCAAGCTGCCGCACAACCAGGATCTGCCGGACCAGGACCTGGCGGTATTCCTGACCGGCACCAGCAAGATGGACGAATACCGCCGCGACCTTTTCTGGGCGCAGGAATACGCGCGGCGCAATCGCGCCGTCATGCTCGCCCTGGCGCAGGGCGTGCTGACCAAGTATTTCGGCGCCAAGCGCTGCAAGTGGGGCGAGCTCATCTCCTGCCACCACAATTACGTGGCCGAGGAGGTCTACGACGGGGTCGAGCTCCTGGTGACCCGCAAGGGCGCGATCCGGGCCGGCGCGGGCGACCTGGGGATCATCCCGGGGTCGATGGCGACCGGCACCTACATCGTGCGGGGCCTGGGCAACGACTCCGCCTTCAACTCCGCCTCGCACGGGGCGGGGCGGAGGATGAGCCGCAACAAGGCGCGCAAGTCGTTCACGCTGGACGACCTCGCCGAGCAGACCAGGGGCGTGGAGTGCCGCAAGGACGGCGGCGTCCTCGACGAGATCCCGGGCGCCTACAAGGACCTGGAGTCGGTCATGGAGGCGCAGTCCGACCTGGTCGAGGTGGTGGCGCACCTCCGCCAGCTGGTCTGCGTGAAGGGGTGACCCGCACCCGCGGGCGATCCGCCCGGAGGCAGCGGCCCGCCAACGCGCGGGCCGCCGCCGACGGCATGAAGCTGCACCGCCGCACGATGCGCCTGGACGGCCGCGAGCACACGATCATCGGGCTGCGCCCGGGCACCGCCGTGCGGTTCAGCACCAACCTGTTCCACGGCGCCTGGCACGTGCTGTCGGACCAGCACGGGGCGCGGATGCTCGCCCGGCTCCTGTGGGGGCTGGCCTACCAGTCGCGCCCCGGGACGGTGGTGGTGATCGACCGGCCGTTCCTCAGCCCGACGCCGTTCGACGCCGACCCGGCGGACCCGATCGTGATCGTCCCGGCCTGGCACACGCCGTTCGGCGCGCAGGCCGCCCGCGCGCTGGCGCGGGCGCTGCCGCTGCGCGGCGCGCCGGACGGCACGGTGCGCTGGCGCACCCACGGCCTGGACGCCGCCCTCGCCGATTCGCAGGCCTGGTTCGACGGGAACGACCCGCACTGGATGTCCGTGGACCGCGGCCTGGTGGAGCGGGTCAACGGGCTGATCGCGCTGCGGCCCTCGAGCGCCGCGGAGATGCTCCGGTGGGCCGTGTTCACCGGGCAGCTGGACGCCACCCGCCGGTTCGGGATGGACTACGCCTACCTCGGCCTCGGGTGGCGCTGCCACGGCGGAGAGATCCAGATCTTCCGCGACTTCCGGCGGAACGTCTCGGTGGCCCGGCGGGCGCGCTCGGACGTGCTGGCGCGGCCCGGCGCGCCACGGGACGGCGCCGAACTGCGCCCGCTGATCTGGGACCGGGCATACGCGATCAAACAGCGCGGGTCATGCTGACCGCGCCGCCCGTCGCCGTGCTGCACTGCGCCCGCTGCGCTGCCGCGCTGACCGGCCCGGTCCGCCGCGTGCCGCTGCCGGAGCCGGGGACGGCGCCGCCGCTGCACCGGCCGGGCCCGAACCTCATGCCCGCGCGGACCTACGCGACCGACCCCGCCCCGCACTCGGCCGCGCGGCTGTGCGGCACGTACGTGCTCGCCCCCGGCGACGTCCACCACGTGCGGTTCATCCTCGAGAATTGCGAGATCGGCTGCTTCGGCCTGGACGGGTACCACGGCCCCAATCTGGCGTGCGCCGGGTGCGGCGCCGAGGTCGGTTCCCGCGCCGACGACTGCTACATGTGGCAGGAGACCCGGCTCTACCCCTCGGCGGTATGCGCGGAGAGCGCCGCCGCCGACGTCGTCCCGGTGGTCGCGGACGAGGGCCTCGGCCGGCGGCCGTTCCAGGACGGCGGCGACCCCGACTGGTTGTGGTTCGGGAACCTGGCGGTGGCCGCCGCCGGGGTGCTGGCACGGTCCGGGGGAGTGCCCGTCCGCTTCACCGAACGCGTCCTGCCCGTCAGGGACTTCCTGGCCGGGGCCCTGTACCGGACCTCCCACCGCGACGCCCTGCGCGGCCCGTCCGCCGGGCCGGGGGACGGGCCCTCCGTCGTCTGCGACCTCGGCGCGCCGTGGAACCTCACCGTCGGCCGCGACGACGTCCGCGTTGACGAGCACGTCTGGGCCTACCTCGCCGACGACCGCGGCAGGACCGCCGGCACCCGGTGGCGGCCCGGTCTGGCGGCGGTCGTCCACCGGGACGAGCCCGTCCACTGGGCGCACAGCGCGGACATGCTCGGCTACGGCCACTTCACCGGTCACCGCGATGTCGCCCGCGCCCTGGGGCATCGTCCGGAGCGGCACGACCCTTGGCTCGCCGGTCTCCTCCGCGAGCTGGCCCCGTTCAGGCCAGGACGCGGTCGATGAACGCGGTCACGTCGCCCAGCACCTCGTCTCGGTTGGTCTCGTTGAAGACCTCGTGCCGCGCGTCCGGGTAGATCTTCTCGGTGAGGTCGGAGCCGCGGATCGCCTCGATGCCGGTCCGGCTGCCCTCCAGGGGGACGAGCCGGTCGTCGGAGCCGTGCACCCAGAACGTCGGCAGCGCCCCCAGGGAGCCGTGCTCGTTGATCCGCCCGACGCAGTCCTGGAGCGCCCGCAACGTGGTCCGCTTGAACGGGCCGTGCCAGATCAGCGGGTCGGCGGTGTAGGCCTTCCCGACCTCGGGGTCGCGGGAGAGCGTGGCGGTGTCGATGGGGGCGTCGGGGATCTCCTCCGCCGCGAGGAGGTCGGTGAGGACGTCCCAGCGGCCCAGGACCGGCCCCGACAGCACCAGCGCGGTCAGCCCCGCGCCGTGCAACTGGGCGTAACGGGCGGCGATCAGCCCGCCCATCGAGTGCCCGATCAGGACGACCGGCGGCCCGGGATGGTCGGCGCGGGCCGACTCCACCACCGTGCGCAGGTCGGCGACGATGTCCTCGACGTCCTCGATCAGGACCCGCTCGCCCGCGGACCTGCCGTGCCCGAGGTGGTCGGGCCCGCAGACGGTCGCGCCGTGCCGCAGCAGCGTCTCGGCGACGTGCTGGTAACGGCCGAGATGCTCGCCGTAGCCGTGCGCCAGGACGGCGACGTAGCGCGGATCGGGATGCGCCCAGATCCGGGCGGTGACCGCGCCGCGCGTCCCGGCGAACTCCCATTCGCGTGCCGTCGTCGTCACGCGGACCTCCCCGTGCCAGGACCCGCCGCGCGAGGCGCGCGGGCTCGGTGATCGTCTGGCCGCTACCGTCTCCCCTGGTGCGCCGAAACGTCAACCTCGCGATTAGTGTGGAGATCTCAGGCAAATACCAGGACTCACGAGGAAAGGGGCACCCGTGCTGGTCGACAGCTTCGGTCGTACCGCGACGGATCTGCGGGTCTCCCTCACGGACCGGTGCAACCTGCGCTGCACGTACTGCATGCCGCCCGAGGGACTGGACTGGCTGCCCAAGCCGGAGCTGCTGACCGACGACGAGGTGGTGCGGCTGGTCCGGCTGGGCGTGCAGCGGCTGGGCATCACCGAGGTCCGCTACACCGGCGGTGAACCCCTGCTGCGCCGCGGCATCGCCGACATCGTGCGGCGCACCGCGGAGCTGAGCCCGCGCCCGCAGATCTCCGTGACCACCAACGGCATCGGCCTCGCCCGGCTGGCGGCGCCGCTGGCCGACGCGGGCCTGGACCGCGTCAACGTCTCGCTGGACACCCTCGACGCGGAGGTGTTCAAGCGGCTGGCGCACCGCGACCGGCTGGCCGACGTGCTGGCCGGCCTGGCCGCGGCCCGCGCCGCCGGGCTGCTCCCGGTCAAGGTCAACGCCGTGCTGATGCGCGGCGTCAACGACCACGAGGCGGTGCCGCTGCTGCGCTACTGCCTGGACCAGGGCTACCAGCTGCGGTTCATCGAGCAGATGCCGCTGGACGCCCAGCACGGCTGGACCCGGGAGAACATGATCACCGCCGATGAGATCCTCGACCGGCTCGGCGCCGCGTTCACGCTGGAGCCCGACGAGCCCGCCGAACGCGGCAGCGCCCCCGCCGAGACCTTCGTCGTGGACGGCGGCCCGGCCCGGGTCGGAGTGATCGGCTCGGTGACCCGCCCGTTCTGCGGGGCCTGCGACCGGGTCCGGCTGACCGCCGACGGGCAGATCCGCAACTGCCTGTTCGCCACCGAGGAGTCCAACCTGCGGGACGCCGTCCGCGCCGGGGCGTCCGACGAGGATCTGGCCGGCCGCTGGCGGCAGGCGGTCTGGACCAAGCGCGCCGGGCACGGCATCGACGACCCGTCCTTCCTGCAGCCGGCCCGGCCGATGTCGGCGATCGGCGGCTGAGCCCGGTGCCCGCGGACGGGGTCCGCCCGCGCGACCGGCGGTACGACGCGGTGGTGCTGGCGGGCGGGCGCGCGCGGCGGCTCGGCGGCGCCGACAAGCCGGGCGCGGCGGTGGGCGGCCGGCCGCTGATCGGCTGGGTCGCCGACGCCGTCGCGGGCGCCGGACGGCTGATCGTCGTCGGCCCGCCGCGGCCCGGGCTGCCGCACGCCGTCGTCGTGCGGGAGGATCCGCCCGGCGCCGGGCCCGTCCCGGCGCTGCGCGCCGGGCTGGCCGAGGCGCGCGCGCCGTGGACCGTGCTCCTGGCCGCCGACCTGCCCTTCCTGCGCGCCCCCCACGTCGCCGCACTGCTGGACGCGGCGGGCGAGGGCGGGGCCGTGCTGGTCGACCAGGACGGGCGCGAGCAGTGGCTGGCGGGCTGCTGGCCGACCGGCGCGCTGCGCACCGCCCTCGCCGCCTACGCGGGCGGCTCGCTGCGCGGACTGCTCGGCCCGCTGGTCCCGGTCCCGGTGTCCTTGGCGGCGGGGGAGCGGCCGCCGTGGTACGACTGCGACACCCCGGACGCCCTCGTCCACGCCGACCGGCTGGCGGCCCCGTACGATCCGTGATGATCTGACGTGAGCCGGAGGGAGCCCTCGTGCTGGAGGACTGGATGGAGGCGGTCTGCCTGGAACTGGGCCTGGACCGCAAGGACGTCGACCGCGATCTGGTGCTGGACCTGGCCCGGGACGTCGCGCACGGCGTGGCGCGTCCCGCCGCGCCGCTGACCACGTTTCTGCTGGGCCTGGCCGTGGGGCGGGGCGTGCCCGCCCGGGACGCCGCCGCCCGCATCACCGAGATGGCCGAGCGCTGGCGGCCCGAACGGGCGGGCCAGGAGGGCTAGGGCCTGCCCCGAAGCGGCCTCAGGTACCGCGCGAGTGCGCTACCTGGCCGGGGAGGCGATGCCGGAGGCGAGCGTCACCGGCCAGATCGCGAAGCGATGCCGCGCTCGCACCAAGCCCGGTCAGGGTGCGAGCCGCCAGGCGAGCGCCCTGGGCCGGGATTGCAAAAAATCAGGGCCGGTCGCGTTCGTCGACGGGGACCACGTCGCGCAGGAATTCGCGGCGGTCCAGGAACGCCGACAGGCTTTCCCGGTGCTCGTCGCAGGCCAGCCAGATCTTCCGCCGCTCCGGGGTGTGGATCTTGGGATTGTTCCAGCGGAGCGCCCACACGGCGTCGGCCCGGCAGCCCTTCGCCGAGCACTGGAGTTCTTCGGTCACCCGTTCACCTTGGCACAGGCCGCCGCGTCCCGGACCGGCCGGGCGGGGTTTGCGGCGCCCCGCCCCGGACATGATCAGTTCCGTGCGGACCGAGAGCACCGGCACGGACCGGCGCCGCTGGCAGGCGCTTTCGGTGTGCCTGGTGGCCGCGTTCATGACCTTGCTGGACATCAGCATCGTCAACGTCGCGCTCCCCTCGATCCGGGAGGGCCTGCACGCGTCCGAGGGCGCGCTGCAATGGACCCTGTCGGGGTACGCGCTGGCGTTCGGGCTGGTGCTCGTCCCGGCCGGGCGGCTGGGCGACGCGCGCAGCCGCCGCGCGGTCTTCATGACCGGCCTCGCCCTGTTCACCCTCGCCAGCGCGCTGGCCGGGGCGGCTCCGGCGATGTGGTGGCTGATCGCCGCCCGGCTGCTGCAGGGCGTCGCGGGCGGCGTGCTGAACCCGCAGGTGGCGGGGCTGATCCAGCAGCTGTTCCAGGGCGCCGAACGAGGCCGGGCCTTCGGGGCGCTGGGCGCCACCATCGGGGTCGCGACCGCGGTGGGCCCGATGCTGGGCGGCGCGCTGATCTCGCTGGCCGGCACCGAGCACGGCTGGCGCTGGATCTTCTTCGTCAACATCCCGGTGGGCCTGGTCGCGCTGCCGCTGGCGTGGCGGCTGCTGCCCGCCCCGGTGCGCGGGGAGCGGCTCGCCCTGGACCCGGTCGGGGTGGTGCTGCTCGGCGCCGGGGTCGTGACCGCCATGCTGCCGTTCCTGCAGGAGCGCCAGTGGCAGGGCCTTGCCAAGTGGCTGCTCATTCCGGTGGCCGCGGTCGTGCTCGCGGGCTTCGTGGCCTGGGAGCGGCGGCACCCGGCCCCGCTGGCCGACCTGGGCCTGTTCCGGCGGCGCTCGTACGCGCTGGGCGCGGCGATCGCGCTGCTGTACTTCGCCGGGTTCACCGCGATCTTCTTCATCTTCACCCTCTACCTCCAGAACGGCCTCGGCTACAGCGCGTTCTACGCCGGGCTGGCGGTCACGCCGTTCGCGGTCGGCTCGGGGGTGGCCGCCGCGATCGGCGGACGGCTGGTGTCGCGGTTCGGCCGGCCGCTGGTCGCCTTGGGCCTGGTGCTGGTGGCGGCCGGCCTGGTCGCCGTCTGGATCGCGGTCGAGGTAAACCCGGGCCGCGGGGTCGCCTGGGTCACCGCGCTGCCGCTGCTGGTGGTGGGCGTGGGCAGCGGCCTGGTGATCGCGCCCAACCAGACCATCACGCTGTCGGAGGTGCCCTACACCCAGGGCGGCAGCGCGGCCGGGGTGCTGCAGACCGGGCAGCGGATGGGCACCGCCGCCGGGGTCGCGGCGGTCGGCGCGGTGTTCTTCGCGACCCTCGCGGGGACGCGCGGCGACTGGGCGGCGGCGTTCCGGCACGGGCTGGTGGTGATCCTGGGGTTGGTGCTGGCCGCGCTGGCCACCGCGCTGGCCGACCTGGTCGCCGGACGGCGTCGCGCCCGCCCTTCCGGCCCTAGCGGGACCGGCGGGACCGGCGGGACAGCGCGCGAACCGACAGCGCGGCCGCCAGCGTGAGCCCCGCCACCGCCCCCGCCGCCGCGCCGAGGACGAGGTTCTGCCGCCGCAGCCGCGCCGGGATCTGCGCGTACGGGACGGTGGTGAACGACACCAGTTCGTACCGGGAGGCGTACCGTCCGGCCAGCCGCCGTTCCAGGGCGTGCTGTGCGGCCCGCGTCAGGCGGAACACCGGCGAGGACACCCTGTCGCGCATCTCGACGAAGTTGTCCAGGGCCATTTCGGCGATCGCGTCGGTGTTGGGCTTGCGCCGCTCCTGGTAGAGGGCGAGCGCCCGGTCCCAGCGGCCCCCTGTCTCCTCCAGGCAGCGGTCGATCTCGATGCAGTCCTCGAAGGCGCAGTTGGCGCCCTGCCCGAAGAACGGCACGATTGCGTGCGCGGCGTCGCCGAGCAGCGCCACCAGCGTCCCGCCGGCGTCCCGTACCCAGGGCCGGCAGCGCACGGTGACCAGCGAGCCGACCGGGTTGCGGGCGAAGTCGCCCGCGAGGTCGGGCATCAGCCCGGCCGTGTCCGGATAGTGCTCCTTGAAGTGGGCGAGGACCCGTTCGGGGGTGTCGAGCGCGGCGAAGTCGCCCTTCGGCCAGAACAGCGTGCAGGTGAAGGAGCGGTCCAGGTTCGGCAGTGCGATCATCATCGCGGTGCCGCGGGGCCAGATGTGCAGCGCGTCCGGGTCGAGGGCGAAGCCGTCCCCGCGCGGCGGGATCGTCAGCTCCTTGTAGCCGTGCTCCAGGAAGTCGTGGTCGCGGCCGAAGCCGTCGAGCGACCCGCGCACCGCGCTGTAGGCGCCGTCACAGGCAAGGACGACGCCGGCGGGGTCGCCCGGGAGGCCGTCCACCAGCAGCCGGCCGCCCTCGACGCCGGTCACCCGCTGGGAGAAGCGCAGCCGCACGCCCGGGGTGGACTCGGCGGCGTCCAGCAGCGCGTGGTTCAGCTCGGCGCGGCTGATCGAGTTGATCGCGCGGCCGCCGTCGGCGCTGTAGGACTGGAAGTTGGGCGCGGCGTGCTGCCCCCGGGAGGGCGGGTGGACCATGCGGCCGTGCATGGGCAGGGCGCGCTCCAGGGCCTGCTTGCGCAGCCCGACCTGTTCCAGCGCGGCCAGCCCGCGCGCCGAGACCGCCAGGTTGATCGAGCGGCCGCGCTCGGGCCCGGCGGCCCTGGGGTCGGGGCGCCGCTCGTACACCGTCACCTCGATGCCGCGCCGCCCGAGCAGGGTGGCCAGGAGGCAGCCCGCCAGCCCGGCCCCGACGATCGCGACCCGCTCCGCCGTCTCATCCGTCATGGCCGGCCGTCTCCTCGATCTGCGAGCGGACCTCCCAGAGATCCGGGAACGCGGGCGTGAACAGCGTGGAGCGCAGGTAGTCGGCGCCGGCCGAGCCGCCGGTGCCGAGCTTGGCGCCGATCGTGCGCTCCACCATCTTGACGTGCCGGTACCGCCATTCCTGCACGCCCTCGTCGACGTCCACCAGGGCCTCGCAGACCTCGGCGGCGGGCGCGTTCTCGTCGGCGTACACCGCCAGCAGCGCCCGCTGCACGGCCGGGTCGGGCGTCCACGGCGCGGCCGGGTCGCGGTCGAGCGCGGCGCGCGGGACGGCGTACCCGTGGTGGTCCAGGTAGCGCAGCAGCGAGTCGAACAGCGACGGGCGGGCCGCCGCCGCGCGCAGCCGCGGGTCGGCTCGCAGGTCGGAGGCGGGGAAGGCGCGGCGGCCCAGCACCGCCTCGATCTCGCGGAACTGCTCGGACTGGAAGCCGCTGGAGGTGCCCAGCGCGTCCCGGAAGGAGGCGAACTGGCGGGGCGTCATCGTCTCCAGGACGTCCAGCTGCCCCACCACGGTCTTGAGGATCTTGGCGATCCGGCGCGCGGTGTGCAGCGCCCCGGCGCTGCGGCCCTCCTCCAGCCTGCGCTGCAGCAGCTCGGCCTCGTGCAGGATCTGCTTGAACCACAGCTCGTACACCTGGTGGATGATCACGAACAGCAGCTCGTCGTGCGCCCCGGTGCGCGGCTCCTGGCAGTCCAGCAGCCGGTCCAGCCGCAGGTAGCCCCCGTAGGTGAGGGGATCCGGATCACCCTTGGGCATGGTCATCGACGCTCTCCTCGAGCCCGCCGCCCCGGCACCGCGCCGTACCGGCCGATCTTCGGCAGACTATCCCGCGGGAAGGCCGTCCACCAGGAGGGTCTGCAGCGCCCGGCCGAACCCGCCGGAGGAGTCGGCGAGCCGGGCCTCGGCCAGCGCGCTGCCGCCCGGATCGGCGTTGATCCGGGCCCGCATGAAGATCCACTCGCCGACCGGGTCGCGGTGCAGCGCCACGGTGAGGTCGGTGTTGATGATCAGCCATTTGGCGAGGTCGAGCTGGCTGCCGATGCCCGAGGCGCTGTCGGCCAGCGTCAGCGCGCGCACCAGCGGCGAGTCGGCCTCCCCGGCGACCAGCGGCACGCGCGCGCGGGCCCACACCGCGCCGGGCCCGGGACGGTTGAAGGAGCCCTCGACGGGGCGCCACTCCATCGCCGCCAGGTAGCCGTCCGCGTGCATGCCGGGCCACCGGTCGATCGGACGGGACGTCGTGGGCAGCGGCGGCGGGGGCGGGGAATGGTCGGTGGACTCCAGCCGGCCGGGCGCGGCTGCGATCCGCCAGGCGGTGGCGCGGACGATCGGGCCGTCCTCGCCCAGCAGTTCGCCCTCCAGCAGGGAGACCCGGCGGCCGGGCCGGACGGTGCGGACGACGGCTCGCAGCGGCGCGACCGGCACCGGTCCCAGGATCTCCACCGTCACCCGCGCCACCCGCGTGCCGGGGGACGGGTCGTGCCGCTCGAACGCCCGGCCGACCAGCGCCGACACCGGCCCGGCGTGCTGGAAGCCAGGGGACCAGGGGCCCGCCGTCGCCGTGGTGCTGGTGAAGCGGTCCTGGTCGAGCGGCTCGTAGAAGGCCGCGGCGGGCAGGGGCGGCCCGTCTTCGCTCATCTTTCCCTCCCGGTCGGTGTCGCGCGGGATCAGGCTACGGCACGTGCGCTACCCTTCCCGAATCACGTTCGGTTCGCGCGAGGGAGGGTGCGGATGGCCGGGCTCGGCAGGGAGGTCGGCAGGGAGATCGCCAGGGAGTTCGTCGGTCTGCCGTCGCCGCTGATCGGCCGGGCGGGCGCGGGCGGCCACCCGTGCCAGGGCCTCTACCACCGTCCGGCGAGCGGGCCGGCGCCCAGGACGGCGTTCATCGCCGCGCATTACAACGTCGACTTCTCCGAGCACTACCTGGCCTCCTACCTGGCCGAGCGCGGCTACGGCTTCCTCGGCTGGAACACCCGGTTCCGGGGGAACGAACCGTACTTCCTGCTCGACCACGCCCTGGCCGAGATCGGGGTCGGCGTCCGCTGGCTGCGGGAGCGGGCCGGGGTGGAACGGGTGATCCTGCTCGGCAACTCCGGCGGCGGCTCGCTGATGGCCGCCTACCAGTCGCAGGCGGTGGAGCCGAACGTCGTCCCGGTGGCCGGGATGCGGCCCGTCGAGGCGATCGAGAATCTGCCCGCCGGGGACCTGTTCGTCGCGCTGGCCGCCCACTCGGGCCGTCCCGAGGTGCTCACCGCCTGGATGGACCCCTCGGTGACCGACGAGACCGACGCGCTGTCGGCCGACCCGGCGCTCGACCCGTTCGACCCGGAGAACGGGCCGCCCTACGGCGCCGCGTTCCAGGAGCGCTACCGGGCGGCGCAGCGCGCCCGCAACGAGCGCATCACCGACCGGGTGCTGGCCGAGCTGGACGCGCTGAAGGGCACCCGGGCCCGGGACCGGCTGTTCAACGTCCACCGGACCTGGGCGGACCTGCGGATGATCGATCCGGCGATCGAGCCGTCCGAGCGCGTCCCGAACCGGTGCTACCTGGGCGATCCGCGGGCCGCCAACTACGGCGTCTTCGGCATCGGCTCGGTGTGCACGCTGCGTACGTGGCTGTCGATGTGGAGCCTGCGCACCTCGCAGTGCGTCGCAGCCCCGCACCTGGCGCGCATCACCGTCCCGTCGCTGGTGGTGCACGCCACCGCCGACGAGTGCGTGTACGACAGCGACGCGCGGGCGGTCTTCGGGGCGCTGGCCGCGCGGGACAAGCGCCTGGAGTTCATCAAGGACGAGCACTATCTGCGCGCCTCCCGCCCCCGCGCGGCCGACCTCATCGACGCCTGGGTCCGCGAGCGCTGACCATCAGCGGGGCTCGCCGGTGACGTCCCCGGCCGAGACGCGGACGGTGTGCAGCGCCCGGGTGATCGCTGCGGCCTGCTCGGGGGTGAGATCGGGCAGTCCGAACTCGGCCTCGTGCAGAGCGGCGGTCGCCTCCTCGGCCAGCTCCCGGCCCGCCGGGGTGATGGCCGCCAGCACGACGCGGCGGTCGTCGGGGGAGGGGCGGCGCTCGACCAGCCCGCGCTGCTCCAGCCGTCCGATCACGTTGGTGACCGAGGCGGGATGGACCATCAGGCGGGCGCCGACCTTGCCCATCGGCAGCGTGCCGGTGCGGGTGAAGGCCAGCAGGCGCAGCGCCTCGTAGGCCGCGAAGGTGAGGCCGTGCGGCTTGAGCGCCGCCTCGACCATGCTGAGCAGCAGCTGCTGGGCCCGCATCACCGAGGTGACGGCGGCCATGCGGTCGGCGTGCTCGGGCCACCGGGCGCTCCACTGGCGGTGGGCCTCGGCGATCGGGTCGGGGGCGTCGGGCACCGCACCACCGTACGTCACCTGCGCTGTCTTGACGGGCTCGCTCACGGAAAGTATTTTAGCTTCCAAATATTAGAAGTCCAAGGGGTTGGAATGGACATGCACGTCCCGGAGCATCCGGTGCGGTTCGTGACGGCGGCCGCGCTGTTCGACGGGCACGACGCGGCCATCAACATCATGCGGCGCATCCTGCAGTCGCAGGGCGCCGAGGTGGTCCATCTGGGACACGACCGCTCGGTCCGCGAGGTCGTCGACGCGGTCCTGGAGGAGGACGCCCAGGGCGTCGCGATCTCCTCCTACCAGGGCGGGCACGTGGAGTACTTCGAATACCTCGCGCGCTCGCTGGCCGAGGCCGGCGCCGGGCACGTGCGGGTGTTCGGCGGGGGCGGCGGCGTCATCGTCCCCGAGGAGATCGAGCGGCTGGCCGCCGCCGGCGTGCGGATCTTCTCGCCCGAGGACGGCCAGCGGCTCGGCCTGGCCGGGATGATCAACGAGCTGGTGCGGGACTGCGACGTCGACCTG
Organism: Actinomadura vinacea; assembly: GCF_039532545.1. Classification (NCBI taxonomy): domain Bacteria; kingdom Bacillati; phylum Actinomycetota; class Actinomycetes; order Streptosporangiales; family Thermomonosporaceae; genus Actinomadura; species Actinomadura vinacea. The sequence goes on from NZ_BAAARW010000039.1 coordinate 162,085, forward strand.
GCCGCCGAGCCGGTCCCCATCGAGGCCGTCCTGGCGGGGGAGCGGCCCGCGCTGGCCCGCGCGATCACCTGCCTGCAGGCCGGCGCGCTGCCGGACGGCGACCGGCGGGCGCTGGCCCAGGCCGCGGCGCGGCGGACCGTGCCCGTGCTCGGCATCACCGGCACCGGCGGCTCCGGCAAGTCCTCCCTGACCGACGAGCTGGTCCGGCGGCTGCGCACCGACCAGCAGGACAAGGTGCGGGTCGCGGTGCTGGCCGTCGACCCGACCCGGCGGCGCGGCGGCGGCGCGCTGCTGGGCGACCGCATCCGGATGAACGCCCTGGACGGCGACCACGTGTTCTTCCGCTCGCTGGCCACCCGCGGCGCCCGCGAGCTGCCCGAGAACATCGAGGGCGTGATCGAGGCGTGCAAGGCCGCCGGCTACGACCTGGTGATCCTGGAGACCCCCGGCATCGGCCAGGGCGACGCGGCGATCGTGCCGCTGGCCGACGTGTCCCTGTACGTGATGACGCCCGAGTTCGGCGCCGCGTCCCAGCTCGAGAAGATCGACATGCTGGACTTCGCCGACGTGGTGGCGATCAACAAGTTCGAGCGGCGCGGCGCCGCCGACGCGCTCCGCGACGTGTCCCGCCAGTTGGTGCGCAACCGGGAGGCGTTCGGGGCGCGGCCGGAGGACATGCCGGTGTTCGGCACCAGCGCCGCCACGTTCAACGACGACGGCGTCACCGCCCTCTACCAGCACCTGATCGGGGCGCTGGGCGTCGAGCGCGGGGTGCTGCCCGAGGTCGGCACGAAGATCTCCACGGGCGCGGCGCAGATCGTCCCGTCGGCCCGGGTCCGCTACCTGTCGGAGATCGCCGAGACGGTGCGCGGCTACCACGCCGAGACCGTCGCGCAGATCGCCGCGGTGCGGCGCGTCCAGCGGCTGGACGAGGTCCGCGGCGAGCTGGCCGAGGGCGGGTCGGACGCGGCCGCGCAGGAGGTCGGCGGGCTGCTGGAGAAGGCGCGCCGGGAGGTCTCCGCCGAGTCGGGCGGGCTGGTCGAGGAGTGGCCGGCGGTGGCCGAGTCCTACTCCGGGGACGAGCAGGTCGTCCGGATCCGCGACAAGGAGCTGCGCACGGCGCTGACCCGCGAGTCGCTGTCGGGCAGCCGGATCCCCCGCGTCGCCCTGCCCCGCTACCGCGACCACGGCGAGCTGCTGCGCTTCCTGCGGAACGAGAACCTGCCGGGCCGCTTCCCGTTCACCGGCGGGGTGTTCCCGTTCAAGCGCGACAACGAGGACCCGGCGCGGATGTTCGCCGGGGAGGGCGACCCGTTCCGCACCAACCGGCGCTTCAAGCTGCTGTCGGAGGGGCAGCCCGCGACCCGGCTGTCGACCGCGTTCGACTCGGTGACCCTCTACGGGCGCGACCCCGACGAGCGGCCCGACGTGTACGGCAAGGTCGGCACCTCCGGCGTCTCGATCGCCACGCTGGACGACATGAAGGCGCTCTACGACGGGTTCGACCTGTCCGCGCCGACCACCTCGGTGTCGATGACCATCAACGGCCCGGCCCCCACCATCCTGGCGTTCTTCCTCAACACCGCGATCGACCGGGGCCTGGACGCCTTCCGCGCCGAGCACGGGCGGGAGCCGTCCGGGGAGGAGGCGGCCGCGATCAGGGCGCGGGTGCTGGGCACGGTGCGCGGCACCGTCCAGGCCGACATCCTCAAGGAGGACCAGGGCCAGAACACCTGCATCTTCTCCACCGAGTTCTCGCTGCGGATGATGGGCGACATCCAGCAGTGGTTCATCGAGCAGGGCGTCCGCAACTTCTACTCGGTGTCGATCTCCGGCTACCACATCGCCGAGGCGGGGGCCAACCCCATCAGCCAGCTGGCGTTCACCCTCGCCAACGGCTTCACCTACGTGGAGTCGTACCTGGCCCGCGGCATGGACGTCGACGACTTCGCGCCCAACCTGTCGTTCTTCTTCTCCAACGGCATGGACCCCGAGTACTCGGTGCTCGGCCGGGTCGCGCGGCGCGTGTGGGCCGTGGCGATGCGCGAGCGGTACGGCGCGAACGAGCGCAGCCAGAAGCTGAAGTACCACGTGCAGACCTCGGGCCGCTCGCTGCACGCCCAGGAGATGCACTTCAACGACATCCGCACCACCCTGCAGGCCCTCATCGCGATCTACGACAACTGCAACAGCCTGCACACCAACGCCTACGACGAGGCCGTCACCACGCCGACCGCCGAGTCCGTCCGCCGCGCCCTGGCCATCCAGATGATCATCAACCGGGAGTGGGGCCTGGCGATGAACGAGAACCCGCTGCAGGGCTCGTTCGTCATCGACGATCTGACCGACCTGGTCGAAGAGGCGGTGCTGGCCGAGTTCGACCGGATCAGCGAGCGCGGCGGGGTGCTGGGCGCGATGGAGACCGGCTACCAGCGCGGCCGCATCCAGGACGAGTCGATGCTGTACGAGCACCGCAAGCACGACGGCTCGCTGCCCATCATCGGCGTCAACACCTTCCGCAGCCCGGGCGGCGACGGCGACGAGGGCGGCAAGGCGCTGGAGCTGGCCCGCGCCACCGAGGAGGAGAAGCGCTCGCAGCTGGACCGCGTCCGCGGCTTCCAGCAGCGCAACGGCGGCGAGGCGCAGGCCGCGCTGGAGGCGCTGAAGGAGGCGGCCCGGTCCGGCGGGAACGTCTTCGCCGTCCTTATGGACGCGGCGCGGGTGTGCAGCCTCCAGCAGGTCACCGAGGCGTTCTTCGAAGTGGGCGGCCAGTACCGCCGCAACGTCTGACGGGTCCGCCGATGGCTCCGCCGAGAGACGACACCGGCGCCCCGGTCCCCGTCCCGGACCGGGTGCGCCGGGTCGTGTCCCTGGTCCCCTCGCTGACCGAGACGATCGCCGAGACCGCGCCCGGGCTGCTGGCGGGCGCGACCGACTGGTGCACCCACCCCGCGGGCCTGGACGTGCCGCGGGTGCGCGGCACCAAGAACCCCGACCTGGACCGGATCGCCGGCCTGCGCCCCGACCTGGTGGTCGGCAACACCGAGGAGAACCGCGTCCCCGACATCGAGGCGCTGCGCGGACGCGGGATCCCGGTCTGGATGACCGAGATCCGCACGGTCGACGAGGCCCTGGTCTCGCTGCGCCGCATGCTCGCCGAGGCGTGCGGCGTCCCGGCCCCGGGCTGGCTGGACGCGGCCGCCCGCGTCTGGGGAGGGCCGCGGCCCGAGGGGCCCCGCCGCCGCGCGATCGTCCCGATCTGGCGGCGGCCGTGGATGGTCGTGGGGCACGGCACGTTCACCGGCGACGTCCTGGCCCGGCTCGGCGTGGACAACCTCTACGCCGGCCACGCCGAGCGCTACCCGAAGATCCCGCTCGGCGAGCTGAACGCGGCCGGTGCCGATCTGGTCGTGCTGCCCGACGAGCCGTACCGGTTCACCGCCGGCGACGGCCCCGAGGGCTTCCCCGGCCTCGACGCGGCGCTGGTCAGCGGCCGCCACCTGACCTGGTACGGCCCGTCGCTGGTGGAGGCGCCGCGGGTGCTGGCGCGGCAGCTGGACGAGCCCGTCCGCGCGGATCCCGGCGGGGCCCGGCCACCGCGCGGCCGCCGGGCATGACCGGTCGGGCTTCGGGCCGCCGGGGCGTCAGACCCCCAGGTCCTTGGCGATGATCGTCTTCAGTACCTCGCTGGTGCCCCCGTAGATGCGGGTCACGCGGGCGTCGGCGTACAGCCGCGCGATCGGATACTCCAGGATGTAGCCGTACCCGCCGTGCAGCTGCAGGCACTTGTCGACGACGCGGGCCTGGACCTCGGTGCAGAACAGTTTGGCCTTGGCGGCGTCGGCGGGGGTCAGCTCCCCGGCGTCCAGCGCCTCCGTGCACCGGTCGACCAGCGACTGCGCCGCCTCCACCTCCGTCGCGCACTCGGCGAGCACGAACTTGGTGTTCTGGAACGAGGAGACGGTCTTGCCGAAGACGGTGCGCTCCTGGACGTACTTCTTGGCGAAGTCCACGGCGGCGGCCGCCGAGGCGTAGGAGGACGCCGCGATGCCCAGCCGCTCCTCGGCCAGGTTGTGGGTGAGGTACTCGAATCCGCGTCCCTCCTCGCCGAGCAGGTCCCCGGCCGGCACCAGCACGTCGCTGAACGACAGCTCGGCGGTGTCCGAGCTGCGCAGCCCGATCTTCTCCAGCTTGCGGCCGACCGCGTAGCCCTCGCTCCTGGTGTCCACCGCGAGGATGGACAGGCCGGCGCGGCGGTTCTCGGGGTCGGCGGGGGAGGTGCGGGCCACCACCAGCACCCGGTCGGCCAGCACGCCGCCGGTGATGAAGGTCTTGGCGCCGTTGAGGATGTAGTGGTCGCCGTCGCGTTTGGCGGTGGTCTGCACCCCGGCCAGGTCGGAGCCGGTGCCGGGCTCGGTCATCGCGATGGCGGTCATCATGTCGCCGGACACGAAGTCGGGCAGCCAGCGCTTCTTCTGCTCCCGGTCGCCGTACTTGAGCAGGTAGGGCAGGACGAGGTTGACGTGCACCCCGTAGCCGCCGAAGCTCACTCCGGCGCGGGCGCACTCCTCGGAGATCAACAGCTGGTACTTGAAGCCGGCCTCGCCCGCGCCGCCGTACTCCTCGGGCACCGTGATGCCGAAGACGCCCAGCTCGCCCAGCTTGTTGTAGAAGTCGCGGGGCGGGTGCCCGGCCTCCTCCCACGCGTCGTACACCGGTGCGACCTCGGCGGCGATGAAGTCCCTGACGGTCGCCCGGAACGCCTCATGGTCCTCGTTGAACACGGTACGGCGCACGGCCCGCTCCCTCTCTGGTCCGGATTGCAACGGAACGCCAAGCTACTTGGAATCCGATTCTAGAATCAATCGCGGCCGGTCAGCAGGACGGGGCGCAGACCCGGCGCGAGACCGCCTGGAGGAACAGCTTCTGCACCTCCCCGGGCGTCTGGGCCACCAGCACGTCGCCCCGGGTCGCGCGGGCGATCTGCCGCAGCTCGTCCACGTCCACGTCCCGGCCGTAGCCGAACATGATCACCTGGACCGGGCGCCCGGGGTCGTAGGCCGCGCCCAACCGGTCCAGGGTCTCCTTCAGGCTCGGGCCGCCCGGGTCGTCGTTGCGGCCGTCGGTCCACAGCAGCACCGAGTTCACGAACTCCGGCTTGTAGGTCCGCTTCATGTGGTCGAACGCGGCCACGACCGTGTCGTACAGGCCGGTGTCGCCTTCGTGCACGGCCCGGATCCGCGCGAACGCCGACAGGACCAGCTGGCGCCGGGTGGCCGACCCGAGCCGCTCGCCCAGCGGGCCCACGCTCACCAGCTCGCGCCAGTCCTGGCCGCCCTCCAGCCCGGTGGAGAACACCCACTGCCCCAGTTCGGTGTCGTCGGGCAGCAGCGACAGCCCGCCCTGCGCCGTGCGCACCGTGGACTGCAGCCGGGTGACGTCCGGGGCGACCTCCTCCTCCATCGAGCCGGAGACGTCGATGACGCTCAGCATCCGGATGCCCAGCGACAGCCGCGCCCACGACTGCATGATCCGCTGGACGTCGGCGGGGGCCGGGGCGGGCAGCAGCCGCGGCGACCTCGGGTCCACCCCCCGCTGCCCGCCGAACGCGCCCGGGGCCTTGCCGCTGGGCGAGCGGAACCCGAGGCCCTGCAGGTCCCCCCGGGTCCTCTCGCCGGTCAGCTCCTCCTCCAGGAGCCGGGCCGCCTGCGCCTTGCCGTCGTCCCCGCCGCCCCCGGAGCCCGCGGCCCCGACCAAGGTGATCTGGTAGTCCATCGCCATCGTCCCCTCGGACGGGTACACCGCGACGGCGGGCTCGGCGGGCCCGCGCCCGTTGTAGGCGAAGACCGCCTGCTCGGGCGCGAGCGCGACCGGGTGCCGGCCCTGCCGGTCGCGCCGGAACGAGGCGAACTCGGCCTGCACCGACGGTGTCACGCTCTCGCGCAGCGTCCGCACCACGCCGGTGAACCCGGCGTCCCCGCCGCCCCCGGAGTTCAGCAGTTCGTCGGCCAGCAGCACCGAGCCCATCCCGGTCGCGGTCCGGGCGGGGTCGGGCACCTTCAGCCGCACCAGCCCCGGCGGGATCCGGGTCGTCGCCGCGCCGGCGGCCGGGTCGTCGCCCGTGGCGCCCGCGGCGGTGAGGAGCTCCGCCCAGGACGGCGGGGCGCCGCTCTGGGCGCCGAGGCGCTGCGCGAGCGTGCCGGGCACCGCCACCACGATGGGGGTGGACGCCAGCGACCGGCGGGGCACGATCGGCACGTCGTCCCCTCCGGCGGTCCGTCCGCCGCTGAGCGGACGCTGCGCCATGACGGCCCACAGCGACGAGTCGGGGATCCACACGTCCGGCCGTTCGGTGACGCCGGCGACGCCCCGTCCCGACAGGAGCGTGGACACCGCCGCCGGGTCCGAGGCGGTGACCCGGGCGCGGGCGCAGCGGTCCCCGATCTCGTGCCCGGCGTCGTTGAACCGGCCCGCGGCCTCGGTCACGACCGCGGCGACCTCGGGCGCCGCGGACACGTTCAGCGTGATGGCGTCCTCGCCGCCGCAGTCCCCGGCGCCGGCGAGCGCGAACACGCTCAGCCCGGCCAGCACGCTCAGCGCCGCCGCGCCCGCCATCGGGCCCCAGAACGGGGCGCCGCGGCGCCGCCTGCCCGGCGCGGTGTGGCGGCCGCCCGGGGCGGTGTGGCGGCCGGGCGGGCGTGCGGGCGGGCGGACGGGCCCGGCCGGGCGCGGGGGCGCGAGGTGGGGCCGGGCGGGCGGACGGGGCCGGAACGGTCCGGGCACGGGACGGCCGGGTCCGCCGCTCCGGCCAGGCGGGACGGCCCGTCCGGCAGGCTCGCGGTTCTTCGGGATCCACTCGGGCACGTCGTCGCGGCCGTTCATCGCCGGACTCCCGTGATCGTCATGACTGGCACCTTCGCCGCGCGGGGACGGATCTTGAGACAGATGGATGATCTGTCTCAGTGAGGTTGTGATGCTCGTCTCCTTCACCGCGCCCGTCAAGCGGCACACGCAAGGAATCCAAGGAGACGCAGGCAAGATCAATCCGGCCGGGGATCGATGGGCCTGGCCGGACAAGGCCAGAGTCGGGTCTTGCCATCCCCGGCGCCGCCGTCGGCGGGCGGGAGGGCCGCCTGCCGGACCCGGCCCGGTCGGCACGCCGGTCGGCACGCGGCGTGTCCGCCTTTGCCTTTTTTTGAAGGACGGCCTGGGGGCGGTGTCCTGTGCCAAGCGGAGGCGATGACCCGTGCATGGCCGGGTAATCCCGGCCGGTGGGCCCGGCCAGCCCCGGCTCCGGCGATGTCCGGCCAGGTCAGAGCCCGGATACAGGGGGCCGGAAAGTGAAAGCGACGCCGGGTGGATACGGGGGCAATCCACCCGGCGTCGCATCATCGGTGTTCCGACGGGGGCCCGGAACACCGGCACGGGCGCCCCGACGGGGGACCAGAGCGCCGGTACAAATCGTACACCGAACCCCCCCGCCCCTAGTCAAGAGAAAGTCACGACCCGATTTCCGGTCGTTGTCCGGAAACACCCTTGTGGTGCGGGCTATCGGGACCGTCGAACTTGGCGCGGGGCTGCGGCTCCCGGCCGCCGTTGGCGAAGATGACGCTGATGTAGGGCAGGAACAGCGCCCCGGCCACGAGCAGGCCGACCGCCCAGAGCGGGGCCCCGAGCGCGGCGGCGAAGACCGCCCCCAGGAAGCAGCCGGTGCGGATGCCCATTGAGATCAGGTAGCGCCGCTGCCGGTAGCCGATGTCCTCGGACATCGGCCTGGGCGCGTCGGTGACGGTGTAGACCTCGGCGGTCCGGCGGTGAATGACCTTCACATTTCCACGGTATGCCCTGGGGGACCGACAGGCGACAGCAGGAGGGCTCCAATGACCGACCGCACCTACCGCGTGACCGAGATCGTCGGCACTTCGCCCGACTCCGTCGACGACGCCGTGCGCAACGGCCTGCGGCGGGCGGGGCAGACGCTGCGGCACCTGGACTGGTTCGAGGTGACCGAGGTCCGGGGCCAGGTAGTGGACGGGGAGGTGGCGCACTACCAGGTCGGGTTGAAGGTCGGCTTCCGTCTCGAGGACGTTTGAGACCCGCGGAGGCCTGAGGCTCGCGGAGAGACCTCGGACGCTCCCAGGGGTCAGTGGGGGAACCCGGGGCTGCCCGGAGCCGTCCAGGGGCGGCTCAGGGCGCTTCAGGCGCTGAGGAGGCGTTCGGGTGCTGAGGAGGCGTTCGGGCGCCCCACGGGCGCCGAGGGGCGCCCTCCGGGTCGTGCTGGAGGGCGCCCCTCACCCGCGGCCGCCGGGATGCGCCGTCAGGACGCCTGCGACACCGTCGACATGTTGAAGTCGCCGACCCGGACCGGCGGCATCGCGGCCCGCGTGAAGTAGTCCGACCACTCGCGCGGCAGCGTCGGCCCGGTCGCGCCGACCTCGGAGACCCGGGCGAGCAGGTCGACCGGACTCTCGTTGAACCGGAAGTTGTTCACCGCGCCCACCACCTCGCCGTCCTCGACCAGGTAGACCCCGTCGCGGGTGAGGCCGGTGAGCAGCAGCCGCTGCGGGTCGACCTCGCGGATGTACCACAGGCAGGTCAGCAGCAGCCCGCGCTCGGTGCGGGCCACCATGTCCTCCAGCGGCGCGCCGCCCTCCGGCCCCGTCATGATCAGGTTGTCGATCGCCGGGGTGAGCGGCAGCCCGGTGTGGGCGGCCGAGTGCCGGGTCTGGGCCAGCGCGGCGAGGGTCCCGTCGGAGATCCAGTCGGTGCGGCCGAGGGCCAGGCCGTTGTCGAACACCGACGACTCCCGGCTGGAGGCGTGCGCGACCACGAACGGCGCGCACTCCACCCCGGCCGCGCCCGGGTCGCTGGACAGCGTGATCGGCAGCCCGGCCAGCTTCTCGCCGACCCGGGTGCCGCCGCCGGGCGCGCTGAACACGGTGCGGCCGTCGTGGGCGTCCCGCGCCCCCGCCGACCAGTACAGGTAGATCATCAGGTCGGCCACCGCGGACGGCGGCAGGATCGTCTCGTACCGCCCGGCGGGCAGGTCGACGCGCCGCTCGCCCCACTCCAGCCGGCGGGCCAGGCCGCCGGTCAGGCCCGGGACGTCCACGTCGGTGAAGTCGCGGGTGCCCACGCCCGCCCAGGCCGACCCGCCGGCGCCCTTGGCGTTCAGCTCCAGCAGCCCGGTCGGCTGGTCGTGGCGCAGCCGCAGCCCGGCAGAGGTGCCCAGGAACGTCGAGGTCAGCACGTGGTTGGCGAACCCGTACAGCCTGCGCCCGCCGGCCTCGGCGGCGGCGAACGCCTCGCCCAGCGCGGGAGCGAACCGGGAGAAGACCTCGATTCCGGTCTCGGCCGGCGAATCGTCCCAGCCGGCGGCCGCGGGCCCCTCGTCGATCAGCGGGGCGGCGTCCTCCGCGGCGTCGTTGCCGGCCGCGTCCGCCTCGGCGGCGCGGACCAGGTCCTCCAGGTCGGCGGCGTCGACCGCCGCGCGCGACACCACGCCCGCCGCGACGCCGTCGCCGGCGCGGCGCAGCGCGATCACCGTCAGCCGGCTGGAGCGGGTGACGCCGTTGGTGGTCAGCGTGTTGCCCGCCCAGCGCAGGTTGGCGGTGCTGGACTCGTCGGCGATGACGATGCAGTCGTCGGAACGGGACAGCGCCAGCGCCCGCTCGACGGCCTCCTGCGGCCTGAGGATGCTCACTGGCCGGCCTCCTTGAGCGCGTTGAGGATGTTGACCCCGCGGAACAGCGCCGACGGGCAGCCGTGGCTGACCGGGGCGACCTGCCCGGGCTGGCCCTTGCCGCAGTTGAACGCGCCGCCCAGCACGTAGGTCTGCGGGCCGCCGACGGCCTCCATCGAGTTCCAGAAGTCGGTGGTGGTGGCCTGGTACGCCACGTCGCGCAGCTGCCCGGCCAGCCGGCCGTTCTCGATCCGGTAGAACCGCTGCCCGGTGAACTGGAAGTTGTAGCGCTGCATGTCGATCGACCAGCTCTTGTCGCCGACGATGTAGACGCCGCGCTCCACCCCGGAGATCAGCTCGTCGGTGGACGGGCCGCCGGGCGCCGGCCGCAGCGACACGTTCGCCATCCGCTGCAGCGGCATGCTGGAGGAGGCGTCGGCGAACGCGCACCCGTTGGAACGGTCGGCGCCGGTCAGCCGGGCGATCCGGCGGTCCAGCTGGTAGCCGGTGAACATGCCGGAGGTGACGATGTCGAACGCCTGCGTCCGGACGCCCTCGTCGTCGTAGCCGATGGTGGCCAGGCCGTGCTCGGCGGTGCGGTCCCCGGTGACGTTCATGACCTCGGAGCCGTACCGCAGCGTGCCGAGCTTGTCGGGGGTGGCGAACGAGGTGCCGGCGTAGGCGGCCTCGTAGCCCAGCGCCCGGTCCAGCTCGGTGGCGTGCCCGATCGACTCGTGGATGGTCAGCCACAGGTTGGACGGGTCGATGACGACGTCGTAGGAGCCCGGCTCCACCGACGGCGCGGCCAGCTTCTCGGCCAGCAGCTCGGGGATGCGGGCCAGCTCGCCGTCCCAGTCCCAATGGCCGCCGGTCAGCCACTCCCAGCCGCGGCCGACGGGCGGGGCGATGGTGCGCATGGTGTCGAACAGGCCGTCGCCGATGCCGACCGCGTTCAGCACCGGGTGCAGCCGCACCCGCTGCTGGGTGGTGACGGTGCCGTTCAGGTCGGCGAAGAACTTGTTCTCCTTGACCTGCAGCAGCGTGGCGTCGGCGTGGTCGACCCGGTCGTCGGCCAGCAGCCTGCGGCTCCAGTCGGCCAGCAGCGCCACCTTCTCGCCGGTCGGCACGGTGAACGGGTCGATCTCGTACGCCGAGACCCAGGTGCGCTCGCCGTGCACCGGCTCGGGCGCCAGCTCGATCGGCTCGCGGTTGACGGCGGCGGCGACCGCGGCCACGTCCACGGCCCGCTCGGCGACCTTGGCGGCGCCTTCGGTACTCAGGTCGATGCCGGCGGCGAAGCCCCAGGTGCCGTTCTTGACCACCCGCACCGACAGCCCGACGTCGTCGGCGTCCAGCGCGGTCTCCAGGGCGGCGTCGTGCAGGCGCAGGGTCTGGCTGCGGATGCGTTCGAGCCGGAAGTCGGCGTGCTCGGCGCCCAGCTCCCGGGCCCGGGCCAGCGCCGCGTCGGCCAGCGCGCGCAGCGGCAGCGCGGTGAATGCGGGATCGATGTCATGCACCTACCGCAACCTACCCGGAACCCGTGCCGCGCCGCCGCCGCGCGCCCTGACGGGCGGTGGCCGCGGCCGGAACAAAGCGGGGTCGGCGGAACTTGTCGGAACGGCACATCTCGTTCCCGCCGGAAGGCCGATACGCTCCTCGGCAGTTGTGACCCGCCCATGGAATCCGACGTCAGCGCCGGGAAGGCCGCCGGCGTCGTCGACGAGAGGTACGACGATGAGTCGCTCAGTCCTCGTGACCGGTGGCAACCGGGGCATCGGCCTGGCCATCGCGCGCGAGCTGTCCGCAGGCGGTGACGCGGTGGCGGTCACCTACCGCTCCGGGGAGCCGCCCGAGGGCCTGTTCGGCGTCCGCTGCGACGTGACCAGCTCCGAGGACGTCGATGCCGCCTTCGGCAAGGTGGAGGCGGAGCAGGGGCCGGTGGAGGTCGTGGTCGCCAACGCCGGCGTCAACAAGGACACGCTGCTGGCCATCATGAGCGAGGACGCCTTCACCTCCGTCCTGGACACCAACCTGACCGGCTCCTTCCGGGTCGCCAAGCGCGCGGTGAAGGGCATGATGCGCAAGCGCAACGGGCGGATCATCCTGGTCTCGTCCGTGGTCGGGCTGCTGGGGTCGGCCGGGCAGTCCAACTACGCGGCGTCCAAGGCGGGCATGGTCGGCTTCGCCCGGTCGCTGGCCCGCGAACTGGCCTCCCGCAACATCACGGTGAACGTGGTCGCGCCCGGGTTCGTCGACACCGACATGACCGCGGCGCTCACCGAGGACCAGCAGAAGGCCATCAAGCAAGCGATCCCGCTGGGCCGGACGGCCCGGCCGGAAGAGGTCGCCAAGACCGTGCGGTTCCTGGCCGGCGAAGACGCCGCCTACATCACCGGGGCCGTGATCCCGGTGGACGGCGGCCTGGGCATGGGGCACTGAGGAAACGGGGGCAGCGAGAAAGATGGGGAACGCAGGCATGGGCATCCTCGAGGGCAAGCGCATCCTGGTCACCGGCGTTCTCACCGACGCCTCGATCGGGTTCCACGTGGCGCGGGTCGCGCAGGAGCAGGGCGCCGAGGTGGTGCTGACCGCCTACCCGCGGCCGACGCTGACCGAGCGCACGGCCAAGCGGCTGCCGTCCGGGCCGGACAACCCGCCGCCGGTGCTGGAGCTGGACGTCACCGACGCCGGGCAGCTGGACGGGCTGGCCGACGGCCTGCGCGGGGTCGGCTTCGACCGGATCGACGGGGTGGTGCACGCGATCGCGTTCGCGCCGCAGAACGCGCTGGGCGGCAACTTCCTGGAGACGCCCTGGGAGGACGTGGCCACCGCGGTGCACGCCTCGGCGTACTCGCTGAAGTCGCTCACGATGGCGTGCCTGCCGCTGATGAAGGACGGCGGCTCGGTGGTCGGCCTCGACTTCGACGCCAGCAAGGCGTGGCCGGTGTACGACTGGATGGGCGTGGCCAAGGCCGGGCTGGAGTCGTGCGCGCGCTACCTGGCCAAGTACCTGGGGCCGCAGGGCATCCGGGTCAACCTGGTGGCGGCGGGGCCGCTGGCCACGATGGCGGCCAAGAGCATCCCCGGGTTCGAGGGGATCACCGACGTGTGGACGCAGGCCGCGCCGCTCGGCTGGGACCTCAAGGACAGCGAGCCCACCGCGCGCGCCTGCGCGGCGCTGCTGTCGGACTGGTTCCCGGCGACGACGGGCGAGATCGTGCACGTGGACGGCGGGCTGCACGCGATCGGCGCGCCCACCGGCTGACCGCGTCCAGGGCACAGGCCCGGCGAGGCCCCGTGCGGTGCGGCACGGGGCCTCGCGGCATGCCCTGGGGCGTTCAGGATCACCGCCTCACTGGACGACGAGGCGTGCCAGCCGGGTGCGGCGCGGCGGGGCGGGCCGGTCCCGCACGGCCGCCGCCAGCGCGGGACCGGCCGCCTGCACGACCGACAGATGCCGCAGCGCCAGCCCGAACGCGGTCGCCACCAGCGGCCGCGACAGCCCCGCCGCGGCCTCCTGACCCGCACCGTCCTGGCCCGCGGAGTCGCCGTCGGGCGGCAGCACGGCCACCACGGCGTCGTGACGCGTCCCCCGGCCCAGCGCGACGGTGACCGCCCAGCCTGGACGCAGCCGCGAGGTGAGCTCGGGCGGGACCACCGCGGTGCCCCGCGTGAACCGCACGTGCAGCCCGGCGGCGTCGGCGCCGGTGACGACTCCGCCCTCGCCCACCGCGGCCTGCGGGAGGGGCGCGGCGACCAGGACACGGTCCCCGGGATCGAACCCGCCGAACCTGCCCGGGCCGGGATTGAGCCTGGCCTTCAACGCGGTGTTGAGCGCCGCCGCCCCGGCCTCGCCCGGCGCCGCCGGGACGACGACCTGGATCTCCTCGACCGGGATCCCGAGCGCGCGCGGGATGGAGTCGGTCACCAGCTGCACCGTCCGGTGCACGGCCTCGCCCGCGCTCGCCGCGGGGACGATCACGACCTCCTTGCCGGGCGCCTCGACCGCCACCAGCTCCCGCCCCCGCACGGCGGCGGTCAGCGCCGCCGGCGGACCGCCGGCCCCGGTGGACTCCAGTTCGACGACCGGGACGGTCTCCGAGGACTCCAGGTCGTCCAGGACGCGGCCGGGGCCGGCGGGCGGGAGCGACTCGGGCTCGCCGCACAGCACCAGGTGCGTCCCGTCCGCGCACGCCTGGACCAGGACGGCGCACAGCTCCACGTCCAGGCCCGCCGCGTCCGTCAGGACGACCAGGTCCAGCTCCAGCGGCCGCCGCTCGCCGCGGCCGAAGACCACGGTGCCGGGGACCACGGAGCCGGGGACCACGGGGCCGGGGGCGGCGTCCGGGACGCCCTCGGCGTCGGCCAGCGGCTCCAGGAGCGCGTGCAGGCCGACGACCGGGTACGCGGGCGCGTCCGGCCCCGCCAGCCTGGCGGCGGCGCGGTCGGTGGGCGTCACCACGGCCGCCCGCACGCCGTGCGCGGCGGCGGCCTCGGCGAGCGCCAGCGCGGTGGCGGCCAGATCGGCGGCCGCGCCCCGCAGCACGGTCACGCCGGTGCGCAGCGCCGCGGTGAGGGCGAGCGAGCGGTCCTCGGGCAGCCCGGACCGCACCGCCTTGATCGTGGGGTCGTCCAGCAGCGGCGCGGCGGTGGCGGTGAGCCGGGACAGGCCTTCGGCGGCGTCCTCCTCGGCCAGCGCCCACCGCGCCAGTCCGAGCGTCTCCTCCGGTTCGGGGATCTCTTCCAGGTCGCCGTCCTCCAGCGCGGCCTCGTCGAAGTCCGGCTCCTCGGTGAGCGCGATGGCCTCGGCGGTGTCGAGGGCGTCCTCGATCGCCTGCCGCGGGTCGGGGACCTGCAGCCGCTCAAGCGCGGTCACCACCTGGGCGGGCGGCGTGACGGTGTGGCCGTGCCGCGCCGCCTCCGCCAGCAGGTGCGCGACCAGTGCCCGGCCGCGGCGGCGGTCGCCGGGACCGGCCTCGTCGCCGAGCAGCGCGCGGGCGAAGTGGTCGGCCTGCCGCGGCGCCACCCCCGGCACGCGCAGCAGCCGCCACGGGTCCTCGCGCAACCGGTCCGCGGCGGCCGGTCCGAGGCCGGTCAGGGCGCGCCCCACCAGTGCCGTCGGGACGCCCGTCTCGGTGAACAGCTCGGCGAGGGCGGCGCGGTCGGCGGCACCGGGCCCGCCGGGCACGGGGGCGCCGGGCACGGGGTCGGACGCGGGGCTGGAGTGGGAGTGGGAATCGGTCACGGGCTCCGGATCGTAGCCGATGCGAGCGGGCCGCCACGGCCGTCGGCGCGCGTCACGGCGAGGCCGGGGCGATGTCGGACACGTCGTCCAGCGCCGCCCGGATCTCCATGGGGAGGGTGACCTGCTCGCTCAGCAGCGCCTGGCCGAGTTGCGCCGCCGTCCGGGACCCGACGATCGGCGCCGCCACGCCCGGCCGGTCGCGCACCCAGGCCAGCGCCACGCTCAGCGGCGTCACGCCCAGTCCCTCGGCGGCCGTCACCACCGACTCCACGATCCGTCCGCACTCCTCGTCCAGATACGGCTGGACGAAGTCGGCGAAATGCGGCAGGGCGGCGCGGGACCCGGCCGGGATGCCGGTGCGGTACTTGCCGGTGAGCACCCCGCGGCCCAGCGGCGACCACGGCAGCAGCCCCGCGCCCGCGTCCAGCGCGGCCGGCACCGCCTCCCGCTCGATGTCGCGGCGCAGCAGCGAGTACTCCAGCTGGGCGGAGATGACCGGCTCGCGGCCCGGCCAGGCGCGCTGCCAGGCGGCGGCCTTGGCGATCTGCCAGCCGGCGTAGTTCGACACCCCGACGTAGCGGGTGCGGCCGGACAGCACCGCCTCGTCCAGCGCCGAGAGGGTCTCCTCCAGCGGGGTGGACGGGTCGTAGGCGTGCACCTGCCACAGGTCGACGTACTCCAGGCCGAGCCGGTCGAGCGAGGAGTCCAGCGAGTTCAGCAGGTGCCGGCGGGAGGCGTCGTAGCGGCCGTTGGACCGGATGGCGGCCTTGGTGGCGATGACGAGCCCGTCCCGGTCGACCGCCTCGCGGAGCAGGTGCCCGAGGATGCGCTCGCTGAGGCCGTCGCTGTAGACGTCGGCGGTGTCCACGAGGGTGCCCCCGGCCTCCACGAACGCCGTCAGCTGCGCGGCCGCCTCGTCGGGCTCGGTGTCCTGCCCCCAGGTCATGGTGCCCAGCCCCAGCCGGGACACCACGAGCCCGCTTCGCCCGAGGTGACGCTCTTCCATGGTCGGAACAGTAGCGGGACCCGCCGACCGGGCGGGCCCGGCCGGACGGACGCGCCGCACCGTGGCCGCCGGTGACCATGCGTGCGCGCTCGGTGGCGATACGCTTCCTGCGGGCAGGCGTGCCGCCTCCCGTCGCCGCCCGCTCATGCCGAGGGGAACCGCCGACCGTGAACGTCGTGGAAGCGACCGTGCTGGGGATCGTCCAGGGACTCACCGAGTTCCTCCCGATCTCCAGTTCGGGACACATGCTCTTCGTGCCCAGGTTCCTGGGCTGGGAGGACCCGGGGGCGGCGTTCAGCGCGGTGATCCAGATCGGCACGATGGCGGCGGTCGTCATCTACTTCTGGCGCGACCTGGCCCGCATCCTGGTCACCTGGACCCGCAGCCTGTGGACGCCCGGCCTGCGCGGCCACCGGGACGCCCGGATGGGCTGGTACATCGGCCTGGGCACCATCCCGATCGCGGTGTGCGGGCTGGCGTTCAAGGACTTCATCGAGGGCCCGTCCCGGAACCTGTGGCTCAACGCCGGCACGCTGATCGGAATGGGGCTGCTGCTGCTGGTCGCCGAGTGGGCGGGCAGCCGCAAGCGCGAGGTCGCCGACCTCGACCTGCGGGACGGCCTGATCATCGGAGCGTTCCAGGCGCTGGCGCTGATCCCCGGCTCGTCGCGGTCGGGGTCCACCATGACCGGCGCGCTGTTCCTCGGCTACACGCGCGAGGCCGCCGCCCGCTACTCCTTCCTGCTGTCGGTCCCGGCGGTGGTGCTGTCGGGCCTGTTCGAGATGCGGAAGGCCTTCGGCGGCGGGCTCCCGGTCGCGCCCACGGTCGTCGCGACCGTCGTGTCGTTCGCGGTCGGCTACGCCTGCATCGCGTGGCTGCTGAAGTACCTGGCCCGGCACTCGATGTTGATCTTCGTGTACTACCGGCTGGCGCTGGGCGGGATCATCATGGGCCTGCTGGCCGCCGGGGCCGTCTCCGCGACCTGACCCGGTGCCGGAGCGGCGGACGCGGGCCAGCGCGGCAGCCGCGGCCCGTTGTGGATCAGCAGGAGGACCAGCGCGATCCACAGCAGCACCAGCGTGATCACGGTGATCGGCCACCGCTTGTGCGGCCTGCCGGGCCGGCTCACAGCCAGCCGCTCTTGCGGAGCCGGATATAGACGATCACGCAGACCACCACCATGACGACCATCACGGCCGGATAGCCGTACAGCCAGTGCAGCTCGGGCATGTAGTCGAAGTTCATGCCGTAGAAGCCGGCGACCATCGTGGGCACCGCGATGACGGCGGCCCACGAGGAGATCTTGCGCATGTCCTCGTTCTGCTGCTTGCCCATCAGCGCCAGATGCGCGGTCAGGACGCTGTTGAGCAGTTCGTTGTGGGCGTCGACCTGGCCGTCCACGCGGAGCAGGTGGTCCAGGACGTCGCGGAAGTACTCGCGGGTGGCCTCGCATTCCCGCACCCGCCCGCGGACGATCTCCTCCATCACCGGGATCAGCGGGTCCTGCGCGGTGCGGAACTCCAGCACCTCGCGCTTGAGGGAGTAGATGCCCTCGGTGACGTCGGGGCCGCCGGGCCGGAACACGGCCCGTTCCAGCTCGATGATGTCGACCTCGACCTCGTGCGTCACCACGCCGTAGTGGTCGACGACCTCGTCGCAGACGGCGTAGAGGACGGCGGCGGGCCCGTGCTCGAGCAGGGCGGTGTCGCCCTCGAGCCGTTTGCGGACGGGGCCCAGCGGGTTACCGCGGCCGTGCCGGACGGTCACCACGAAGTCGGCGCCGAGGAACAGCATGATCTCGCCGACCTCGATGTCGGAGGTGGCGTCCTCGTAGACCAGGGTCTTCAGGACGACGAACAGCGTGTCGCCGTAGCGTTCCAGCTTGGGTCTCTGGTGGGCGGAGACCGCGTCCTCGGCGGCCAGCGGGTGCAGGCCGAGCTCGTCGCGGACCAGCTCGAACTCCTGCTCGGTGGGCTCGTGCAGCCCGATCCACACGAAGCAGCCGCCCGGGCCGCCGGTCCCGGTGCGCGCGGCCTCGGCGCGGGCGGCGTCGAAGGCGTCGCTGATGTCGCCCTCGATGGTGCGCCGGCTCCCGCGCGAATAGATGGCCTTGTCGACAATCACGGCAAGCCATCTTTGCGCATCCGGCGGATCCGGGCCATCCGGGTGCATCGGCGTCCATCGCGGGCGATCTCGTAGAGTGCCTGGCGTGACGACGCTTTTGCTGGTGCGGCACGGCCTCACCGCGATGACCGGCCCCGTGCTCGCGGGGTGGACCCCAGGGGTGGGCCTGGACGACCGCGGCCGCGAGCAGGTGCGCGACCTGGCCGCCAGGCTGGCCCTCGTGCCGATCGCCGCCGTGGTGTCCAGCCCGCTGGACCGCTGCGTGCAGACCGCCGAGGCGCTGGTGGAGGGACATCTGGCCGCGCCGATCGAGAAGGTCGAGTCCGACGAGCGGTTCGGGGAGGTCCGCTACGGCGACTGGACGGGCCGCCCGCTGAAGGAACTGGCGGAGGAGCCGCTGTGGAAGGTCGTGCAGGCCCATCCCAGCGCGGCCCGCTTCCCCGGCGAGGAGGGCGAGGCGATGGCCGACGCCCAGCACCGCGCGGTGCGCGCCGTCCGGGAGTGGAACGAGCGGATCGCCGCCGAGCACGGCGCGGACGCGACCTACGCGGTGTGCAGTCACGGCGACATCATCAAGGCGATCGTGGCCGACGCGATGGGCCTGCACCTGGACCAGTTCCAGCGGATCCAGGTCGCGCCCGCGTCGCTGACCGTGATCCGCTACACCGAGTTGCGGCCGTTCGTGGTGCGGCTGAACGACACCGGCGGCGACGTCCGCGACCTGCTGCCGCCGCCTCCCGAGGAGGGCGGCGGCGGGGGAGAGGGTGACGCGCCGGTGGGCGGCGGCGCGTAGGGTCGTTGTCATGCCGGTCATAGCCTATGAACTGCCCGAAAGGTTCGTCGCCGGGGCCGTGGGCCAGCCGGGCGACCGCGCCTTCTACCTGCAGGCGCGGTCCGGCCGCCGGGTCACCAGCGTGGGGCTGGAGAAGTTCCAGGTGACGCTGCTGGCCGAGCGCCTGGAGGAGCTGCTGGACGAGGTGCTGCGGCGCAGCGGCGGCGACGCGCAGGTGCCCGCGGTGACGCCGGACGAGCTGCGCGACGACGGGCCGCTGGAGCAGCCGGTCGAGGAGGAGTTCAAGGTCGGCACGATGGCGCTGGCCTGGGACCCCGAGGACGAGCGGGTGGTCATCGAGGCGCAGGAGGTCACCGAGGGCGAGGACGACGCCGAGGTGGGCGAGGACGATCCGATGATCGCGGTGCTGCGGGTGCGGATCACCGCGGCGCAGGCCAGGGCGTTCGCCGAGCGGGCGCTGAAGGTGGTGGCGGGGGGCCGGCCGCCGTGCCCGCTGTGCGGGCTGCCGCTGGACACCGCGGGCCATGTCTGCCCGCGCCAGAACGGCTACCTCGGATAGCGCGCGGGGCCGGGCGGACATGGCAGGGTGGGCGATGACACGGCGACCGGGCGCGGGCTGTGCTGGATCATGGGCGGAGTGGCCGGAAGAATGAACGCATGACGCAGTCCTCCCGGGATCGAACCCCCGCCGGCGACGGGCGCGCCGTCTCCCCCCGAGACGCGGAGGCCGCCGAGCGGCTGCTGAGCCTGGGCCGGCTGACGGTGGAGGGGCGGCTGGTGCAGGCGTCCAACGCCACGCTGTACTGCGCCGTCGAGTGGGAGGGGCTGAGCGCCGCCTGCGTCTACAAGCCCGTGGCCGGGGAGCGTCCGCTGTGGGACTTCCCCGACGGCACGCTGGCCGAGCGGGAGGTGGCCGCGTACGCGGTGTCGGAGGCGATGGGCCTGCACGTGGTGCCGCCGACGGTGCACCGCGACGGCCCGTACGGGCCGGGCATGGTGCAGTTGTGGGTGGAGCCCGATCCCGATGTCGACCTGGTGGCGCTGTCGCGCTCGGAGGACGAGGCGATCCGGCGGATGGCGGTGTTCGACGCGGTGGTCAACAACGCCGACCGCAAGATCGGTCATCTGCTGCCGCCGGGCGACGGGCACGTGTACGGCTGCGACCACGGGGTGTGCTTCTCGGTGGAGTACAAGCTGCGCACGGTGCTGTGGCAGTGGCGCGGCAAGCGCCTGACCCGGGAGGCGGTGGAGGCGCTCGCCCGGGTCGAGGAGGGCCTGCGGGACGGCGGCGCGCTGGGGCGGCGGCTGGGCGAGCTGCTGACCGAGGAGGAGGTCGAGGCCACCCGCCGCCGTGTCGAGCTCATGCTCAAGCACCGGATCCATCCGTACCCGCCCGAGGACTGGCCCGCGATCCCCTGGCCCCCGATGTAGGTCGCCGCCGGGCCCCGGCGCCGGGTGATTTATCGGACAATGCTCCAATAGGGGCCATGTGCACGGCGATCGTCAGCGTCGACCCCTCGTCCCCGGTGCCCGTGATCCTCGTCGGTGTGCGCGACGAGTTCGCGGACCGCTCCTGGCGTCCCCCCGGCCGGCACTGGCCGGACCGGCCCGCCCTGGTCGGCGGGCAGGACCTGCGCGCCGGCGGGACCTGGCTGGCCGCCGACCCGGTCGCGCCGCGGGTGGCGACCGTCCTGAACGCGCACGGCGCGATGGCGCCCGAGGACGGCCGCCTCTCCCGCGGCGAGCTGCCGCTGCGGGTGGCCGCCACCGGCAAGCTCGGCCGCCTCGACCTGGCGCGCTACGACCCGTTCCTGCTGGTCGGCGCCGAACCCGACGCCGTGCGGCTGTGGCACTGGGACGGCGCGGACCTGGCCGAGCGGGAGCTGGGCCCGGGCCTGCACATGGTCCTCAACAACGGGCTGGAGGGGGAGGGCCGGCGGGTCGGCGCGACCGAGGACGCGCACATGGCCGCCCGGCTCGCGCACTTCCGCCCCCGCTTCGCCGCCGCCCGCCGCCCCGAGCCGCGCCCCGTCCCGGCCCCGGACACCGGCCCGGCGCCCGCCGAGCCGGTGGAGCGGGCGTGGGGCGAGTGGCTGCCGCTGGTGCACGGCGACGCCCTGGACCGTACCGCCCCCGAGTCGCTGCTCCCGCTGATCGAGCTCGACGACGGGCGGGGCTGGGGCACCACCTCGGTGTCGCTGCTCGCCCTGTCGGCGGACGGCGTCCGCTACGACTTCGCCGCCTCCCCGGGCGCCGCCGACGGCTGGACCCGGGTGCTCTGACCCGCCGCCGCCCAACGCTGTGACCTGCGGTTACCCGCGCCTTTGTCGCTGTACCCCATCCTGACTCACCCTGAGTGCTACGTTGACTACCTCGTGCGATCTTTGTGCTGTCCGGAGGGGGCCGGTCACGGCTGAACGGGGGGAGTGCGCATGGCTGGCAGCGTCCCGGGCGGGGGAGGGCCGGACCGTCCACCGGATACCGGCGCCCCCGCCTATCCGCCGCCGGGCCCGGCGGGGGATCGCATCGAGGGCCGCTCCCCGTTCCGGCTCGCCTGGCGGCGGTTCCGCCGCGACCGGGTGGCGCCGGCGGCGCTGGCGACGCTGGCGCTGATCGTGCTGTTCGCCCTGCTGGCACCGCTGTGGGCGCGCCTGACCGGGCACCCCTACGACGCCACCTTCCCCAGGACCGGCCTCGACGCGGCCGGGCAGCCGGTGGGGCCGTCCGCGCGGTTCTGGCTCGGCGCCGACCAGCTCGGCCGGGACGTGCTGGTCCGCGCCGCGTACGGGGCGCGGGTCTCGCTGCTGGTCGGGATCTGCTCGGCGGCGCTGGCCGCGCTGGCGGGCGTGGTCGTCGGGACGGCCGCCGGGTTCGCGGGCGGGCCGCTGGACGCGCTGCTGGCCCGGCTGATGGACCTCACCCTCGCGCTGCCCTACCTGCTGGTGGCGATCACGCTGGCCACCACCTTCCCGATCTCCTCCGCGGGCGGCGGGCTGGTCATGACCGTGCTGGTGATCGCGTTCTTCTCGTTCGCCGCGCTGGGCCGGGTGGTCCGCGGCCAGGTGCTGGCGCTGCGCGAGCGCGGGTTCGTGGAGGCGGCGCGGTCGCTGGGCGCCGGCAACGCGCGGATCATGTTCGTGGAGGTGCTGCCCAACCTGACCGGGCACATCACCGTGCTGACCTCGCTGCTCGTCCCGTCGGCGATCGTGTTCGAGGCGACGCTGTCGTTCCTGGGCGTGGGGGTGCGGGCGCCGATGCCGAGCTGGGGCGGGATGCTCGGCGAGGGCGGCGAGATGTTCCGGACGGCGTGGTGGCTGCTGGCCGTGCCCGGCGTGCTGCTCCTGCTGACCACGCTGTCGTTCAACCTGCTGGGCGACGGGATCCGCGACGCCCTCGGCCCGCACGGCGCCGCGCCGCGCGCGGGGGCGGACGCGGCCGCGCGGCGCCCCCCGGCCACGCTCCCCGCCCGTTCCGCGCGGGGGAGGTGACCGGCGATGCCGTGCCTGCTCGTGCGGCGGCTGCTGTACTCGGGGCTGGTGCTGTGGCTGGTGTCGACGCTGGTGTTCGCGTTCCTGCACATGTCGCCGGTGCCGGTGGAACGGGTCATCGGGGGGCCGCGCGCCACCGCCGCGACGCTCGTGCAGATCCGCCACAACCTGGGCCTGGACCGCCCGCTGCCGGTGCAGTACGCCGAGTTCCTGAAGCGGCTGCTGCGCGGCGACCTCGGCGACTCCTACGTGTACGACGCCCCGGTCGCCGGGCTCATCGGCGACCGGCTCCCGACCACGCTGTGGCTGGTCTTCGGCGCCGGGGTGCTGTGGTTCGCCGGCGGCGTCGCGCTCGGGGTGCTGGGCGCGACCCGCGCCGGCCTGTGCGACCGTGCCACGACGGTGTTCGTGCTGATCGGGACGTCCACCCCGGCGTTCGTGATGGCGCTGGTCCTGCTGCACCTGTTCTCCACCGTCCCGGCGGAACTGGGCCTGGGGTTCTTCGAGGCCGGGCCACCGCTGCAGGAGCACTTCTTCCGGCGGATGGTGCTGCCCTGGATCTCGCTGGCGCTGCTGCTGCTGGCCGCCTACACGCGGCTCACCCGCGGCTCGTTGCTGGAGGTGCTGGAGGAGGACTACATCCGCACCGCCCGCTCCAAGGGGCTGCCCGAGTGGCGGGTGGTCTACCGGCACGGGCTGCGGGCGGCGCTGGCGCCGGTCCTGACCCAGTTCGGCGTCGACCTGGGGGTGCTGGTGGGCTCCACGATCGTCACCGAGAAGGTGTACGGGCTGCAGGGGGTGGGGCAGCTGGTCTACCAGTCGATCGCGGCGGGCGACACACCGGTGATCATCGGGGTGACGCTGACCGTGACGGCGTTCGTGATCGCGGCGAACCTGGCGGTGGACGTGGGGCACTCGCTGCTCGACCCGAGGGTCCGGTTCGCCTGATCTCCGGGTGATCTCGGCGTAGGGACCGGAACGGGGCATGGATAAGCTTTCGGTATGCGATCGTGGTCCGTTCCCCAAGTGCCAAATCTCCCCGCGACCGGACTGCCCACGGCATCGGAGGCGCTGCGGCTGCACGACTCCGGGACGGGCTCGGTACGACCCACGGCGCCGGGCGCGACGGCCCGGATGTACGTGTGCGGCATCACCCCCTACGACGCCACCCATCTCGGCCACGCCAACACCTATCTCGCCTTCGACCTCGTCAACCGGGTGTGGCGGGACCTGGGGCACGCCGTCCACTACGTCCAGAACGCCACCGACGTCGACGACCCGCTGCTGGAGCGTGCCAGGGAGACCGGCCAGGACTGGCGGGAGCTGGCCGACCGCGAGATCGAGCTGTTCCGCGAGGACATGGTGGCGCTGCGGATCCTGCCGCCCGACCAGTACGTCGGCGCGGTCGAGTCGATCCCGCTGATCGTGGAGATGGTGGAGAAGCTGCGGGCCAAGGACGCCACCTACGAGGTGGACGGCGACCTGTACTTCCCGGTCGCGGCCGATCCGGGGTTCGGCGGGGTGAGCGGGCTGTCGCGGGCGGCGATGGCGCCGCTGTTCGCCGAGCGCGGCGGCGACCCGGACCGGCCCGGGAAGAAGGACCCGCTCGACGCACTGCTGTGGATGGCGCACCGGGACGGTGATCCGGGCTGGGACTCCCCGTTCGGCAAGGGCCGGCCGGGCTGGCACGTGGAGTGCTCGGCGATCTCGATCGAGCATCTGGGGATGGGCTTCGACGTCGAGGGCGGCGGCTCGGACCTGGCGTTCCCGCACCACGAGATGAGCGCCGCGCACGCCCAGGTGGCGACCGGGGAACGGCCGCACGCCAAGGCGTACGTGCACGCGGGCATGGTCGGGCTGGACGGCGAGAAGATGTCCAAGTCCCGCGGCAACCTGGTGTTCGTGTCCAGCATGCGGGCGGCCGGGAACGATCCGATGGCGATCCGGCTGGCGCTGCTGGCCCACCACTACCGCGCCGACTGGGAGTGGACGCGCGCCGACCTGGACGCCGCGTCCGCGCGGCTGGAGCAGTGGCGCGCTGCGGCCGCCCGCCCGTCCGGGCCGCCGGCGGCGCCGGTGGCGGCGGAGGTGCGGCGCCGCCTGGCCGGCGACCTGGACGCCGCGTCCGCGCTGGCGGCGATCGACCGCTGGGCCGCCGAACCGGGGACCGACCCGGGCGCGCCCGACCAGGTGCGGGCGATCGCCGACGCTCTTCTCGGCGTCGCGCTCTGAGCTGTGTTATTTCAATCCCGGCCCAGGGGCTCGCCTGGCGGCTCGCACCCTGACCGGGCCTGGGCGAGCGCGACATCGCTTCGCGATCTGGCCGGTGCTGCTCGCCTCCGGCGTCGCCCCACCGGCCAGGTAACGCGCTCGCGCGGCACCTGAGGCGACTTCGAGGTCCCGCCCTTCCCTTGGGGCCGGGTGGGCGCCGGTTCAGGCGGGGGTGGCGGAGCGCCGCGCGGTGTGCTCGCCGGCGCGCCGGGCGACCCGCCGCCGCGATGACCACAGCATGAGCGGGATGCCCGCCTGCCGCACCCGCCGGGGGACGAGCCGGTAGACGGACGAGACGGCGCGGAGCACCGTCCACAGCACGCGGTCCTTGCGGTCGCTCCACGGCAGCCCGTACTGCTCCCGGATCGGCTCGGGCAGCATCCCGGTGGTGACGAACCGGTTGACCCACAGCGCGGGCGCCATCCAGCGCAGCTTCCGCGACCACAGCACGGCCCGCATGACCTCGCGGCCGGTGTCGGTGACCTCCAGCGTGGAGATCATCTCGTCCATGTAGCGGCGGAAGGCGGCGATGTCGGCGGGCTGCGCGCCGGGCGGGCAGCCCAGCACGTCGGCGACGCAGCGGGCCTGGTCGACGTAGGCGGCGGCGAGGTCGCCGCTGGGGGAGCCCAGGACGCGCTCGTAGACGTGCAGGGCGGCGTCGATCAGCGTGGCGTTCACCCAGACCTGCAGGTCGGGGTCGTTGCCGGAGTAGCCGGGGCCGGTGATCCGCTCGTGCATGCGGCGGATCGCGCGGCCGATCCGCTCGGCCTCCTCCTCGGTGCCGAATGCGACGATGGTCAGGAAGTCGAGGGTGCCGAACAGCCGGTCCAGCGGCCGCTGCCGCAGGTCGCTGTGGTCGGCCACGCCCTGCGCGATCCTGGGGTGGGCGACCTGGAGCAGCAGTGCCCGGCCCGCGCCCAGCAGGACGGCGGGCTCGGCGGCGACGCGGCGCAGGACGGTGCGGTCCACGGCGATCCTTCCACCGGCAACGCGATAAGCGCATATTTACGCACGTTGCCCCGCATCTCAACACTTATTGGCGAATTGCCAACAAGGTAGGCGGCGGGGGCGGCCGGGGCCAGGGCCGCTTCAGGGCTTTTCAGGGCCGCTTCGTGACGTAGCAGTCCCAGTCCGCGGGGGTTCCGGCGTCGCCGTTGAGCCGGGCGTCGCCGTCGGCGGCGAACTGCGACCGGCAGACCTGGCTCATGGTGATCGGGGAGTCGGAGCTCAAGCCGCTGTCCTGCACGCAGTACCAGTGGCCGGAGCGGAAACCGGCCTGGAGATGGCCGATGGACTCGCAGTACCGCTGCGGGTCGGGCGCGCCGAGCACGACGGGCGAGGACGATGGCAGGGTCGGTCGGGGCCGGTCGCCGCCGTCGCCGCTTCCGGTGGGCGTGGGCGTGCCCCCGTCGCGCTGGGGCGGGGGCGTCCCGCCACTGCTCGGGCTCTGCCCGGGGGTCTGGGACTGCGGCGGGTCGGCGGCGGGCCTGCTCGCCTGCCCGCTGGGCGGGGCCGAGGACGCCGAGGCCGTGGGCGAGACGGCCGAGGGGCCCGCGATGTTCCGGCTCTTGCCGGTCTCGTCGGCGGTCGTCGCCAGGACGGCGAGGGTGCCGCCGCCGGCGACGGCGGCGAGCCCCAGGGCCGCGAGCGCGGCGGGGACCTTGCTGCGCTTGCGGCGCCGCCGGCCGCGCCGGGAGGGCGGTGAGGCCCCGCCGGGCCGGGGGCCGGCGCCCGCGTGCCGCCCACCGCCCGTGCTCTCGGACCCTGCCGCCTCCTTCTCGGCCGCCTCCTTCTCTCCCGCCTGCTGCGCGTCCGCCACGGGCCCGCCGGACGGGCCGTCGGCGGGGGCGTCGGCGAGGGTGTCGGAGGGGGCCGGCGGGTCGGCGGTGATGGCCGAGGCCTCCTCGCCGGCCGTGCCGAACGCCTCGTCGTGCCCGACCAGCCGCAGCAGCACCTGCTCGGCCGTGGGCCGCTTGGCGGGATCCTTGTCCAGGGCCGCGATGATCAGCTCGCGCAGTTCGCCGTCCAGGTCGCCCAGGTCGGGCTCTTGGTGCAGGACGCGGTCGGTGACGGCGCCGGCCGAGTCCGAGCCGAACGGGGGCCGGCCGGTGGCGGCGAAGGTCATCGTGGCGCCCCAGGCGAACACGTCGGCGGGAGAGCCCCCGGCCTCGCCGTCGACCTGTTCGGGAGCCATGTAGGCGGGGCCGCCGGCGGGGGCGCCCGCGGCGCCGAGGACCCGGGACAGCAAGAAGTCGATGACGCGGGCGCCGTCGGGGCCCAGCAGCACGTTGCCGGGCTTGAAGTCGCGGTGGACGATTCCGGCGCGGTGGATCGCCGACAGCGCGCTGGCGGTGTTGACGGCCAGGCGCTCCAGCGCGCCGCCGGTGACCGGCCCCTCCTGCTCGACCCGGCGGCTCAGCGCGGGCCCGGGGACGTACTCGCTGACCAGGTAGGGGCGGCCGGCGGCGACATCGGCGTCCAGGACCTGCGCGGTGCAGAACCGGGCGACCTGGCGGGCGACGCGGGTCTCCCGGATGAACCGGGCGCGCGCGGTCTCGTCGTCGTCGAAACTCACCCGCAGCAGCTTGACCGCGACCTGCTCACCGCCGGGACCGGTGCCGAGGAAGACCGTGCCCTGGCCGCCCGAGCCGAGCCGGCCGACCAGCTCGTACGCCCCCAGGCGCGTGGGGTCCTCCGCCTGCAGCGGCTGGGACTCCGGCACGGGCTCTCCTTTTCGGTCCGGTCTTATTGGACCCATCGCATAATGCCATCAAACGTTCACTCTTACAGCAGAGTCCACACCTATCACCTGGGATCGGTGTTCGCGTACCGGCGGAAGGGCGCCCTGTGCGGCCGAGGGGGACGCGCGGAAGGGACGCGCGAGGGATGCGCAAGCGGCACGGAAGGGGGCGGGACGGGGGTGCGGGTCAGCCGGCGTCGCGGCGGCGCAGGTAGCGCTCGAACTCGCGGGCGATCGCGTCGCCGCTGGCCTCGGGCAGCTCGGTGGCGTCCTTCTGCTCCTCCAGCGTGCGGACGTACTCGGCGACCTCGGAGTCCTCCTCGGCCAGCTCGTTGACGCCGTTCTCCCAGGCCCGGGCCTCCTCGGGCAGCTCGCCCAGCGGGACGGTGACGTCCAGCAGGTCCTCCACGCGGCGCAGCAGCGCGAGGGTGGCCTTGGGGGAGGGCGGCTGGGCGACGTAGTGCGGCACGGCCGCCCACAGCGACACCGTGCTGAGGCCGGCATGGGCACAGGCATCCTGGAGCACGCCCAGGATGCCGGTGGGCCCCTCGTACCGGGTCGGCTCGAGGTGGAGGGTGGTGACCAGGCCCGCCTCGGAGGCGGCGCCGGTCACCGGCACCGGGCGGGTGTGCGGGGCGTCGGCCAGCAGCGCGCCCAGCAGGACGACGTTCTGCACGTCCAGCTCGAGCATGATCCCGACCAGCTCGCGGCAGAACGAGCGCCACCGCATGTTGGGCTCGATGCCGTGCACCAGCACCACGTCGCGGCCTGTGGGCAGCCGGGTCCAGGACACGCGGGTGGTGGGCCAGGTGATGCCGCGGCTCTCGCCGTCGCGCATCTCGATCAGGGGGCGGGTGACCTGGAAGTCGTAGTAGTCGTCGGGGTCGAGTTCGGCGATGGGGACGGCGTCCCAGGTCGACTCGAGATGCTGGATGACCCCGCTGGCGGCCTCCCCGGCGTCGTTCCACCCCTCAAAGGCGGCCACGAGCACCGGATCGACGAGTTCCGGCACGTTTTCGAGCTCGACCACGCGCTGCCTCCTTCCGACGTCGGGTACAGCGTCACCGCGAGGGCCGTCATTCCCGGGGTCGGGGTCCCGGGGAGATGATCGGTGGCTGCCAGCCTACGTCCCGACGGGGACCTACCCCACCGTCCCACCGCCCAGACCCGCGGTGGGGCGGGGGCGGGGGACCGGCGGTCACGATTGGGTCTCACCGGTTTCCGCGTCCGTTCCGGGGGGCGTCCGGCGGGGCGCCGGCCGACATGTTCCGCGCGGCGGTACCCGCCGCGCGGAACATGATCGCAGAGCCGGCGGCCGGGCCGGGGATCATTTTCTCCCGTCGGTGGTGTGCACGATGAGGATGTCGCAGGGGGACCGGTGGGACAGGTCGGCCGGGACCGAGCCCAGGATCCGGCCGGCCAGGCTGTTGAGCCCGCGGTTGCCGACCACGACCAGGTCGGCGTCGCGGTCCTTGGCCAGCCTGCTGATCACGTCGACGGCGTCGCCCTCCACGGCCTCGTGCACGATGTCCTTGGCGCCGGCCGCCACGGCCCGTTCCCGCGCGGCGCGCAGGGCGTCGTCGGCGGGCGTGGAGCCCTGCACCTTGTAGGCCAGCTCGCCCAGGCGGTCGGCGGCGCTCAGCCGTTCCCGCTCGGGCATCGGGCTGTAGGCGGAGGCGAGCAGCAGCGTGGCGCCGGTGGCGGCGGCCAGCTGGGCGGCGCGGTCGACCGCGCGGAACGAGGTGTCCGAGCCGTCGGTGCCGACGAGGATGGTGCGGTACGCGCTCATGCCGCTCCTTACCGGGGAGTAGGTTACCGGGTGGCACGCTATCCTCCCGGTGACCCATCCGTCACGGGCCATGCGCGGAGCGAACGGATGTGACCGGCGCCTCGGCCGCGCACCGGAAGGTGCGCCCGGCCGGTCGGGACGCCCGGTTAGGCTTGTGCACCATGAGCACTCCCACATCGCAGTCACTGCGCCAGGCCCTCAAGCAACGCGTCGTCGTGGCGGACGGTGGCATGGGGACGATGCTCCAGGACGCCGGCCCCACCCTCGACGACTTCCAGGGCCACGAGGGCTGCAACGAGATCCTGAACGTCACCCGGCCCGACATCGTGCGCGGGGTGCACACGGCCTACTTCGACGCCGGCGTCGACTGCGTCGAGACCAACACCTTCGGCGCCAACCTCGGCAACCTCGGCGAGTACGACATCACCGAGCGGATCTTCGAGCTGGCCGAGGCCGGCGCCCGGCTGGCCCGCGAGGTCGCCGACTCCTACTCCACGCCCGAGCGGCCGCGCTGGGTCATCGGGTCGGTCGGGCCCGGCACCAAGCTGCCCACGCTGGGCCACGTGCCGTTCGCCGAACTGCGCGACGCCTACCAGCTGAACGCCGAAGGGCTCATCGCCGGCGGCGCGCAGGCGATCCTGGTGGAGACCTGCCAGGACCTGCTGCAGGCCAAGGCCGCGCTGATCGGCGCCAAGCGCGCCATCGCCGCGGCCGGCGCCGACACGGTGCTGATCGGGCAGGTCACCATCGAGCAGAACGGCGCGATGCTGATGGGCTCGGAGATCGGCGCCGCGCTGACCGCGCTGGAGCCGCTGGACCTGGACCTGATCGGCCTCAACTGCGCCACCGGCCCGGCCGAGATGAGCGAGCACCTGCGCTACCTGGCCCGGCACGCCCGGATCGGGCTGTCGTGCATGCCGAACGCGGGCCTGCCCGAGCTGACCTCCGACGGCGCCCACTACCCGCTGACGCCGGGCCAGCTGGCCGACGCGCACGACACCTTCACCCGGGACTTCGGGCTGTCGCTGGTGGGCGGCTGCTGCGGCACCACCCCCGAGCACCTGCGGCAGGTCGTGGAGCGGGTCCGCGGCCGCGAGCCGGCCGAGCGCAGGCCCCGCCCCGAGAACGGCGCCGCCTCGCTCTACCAGCACGTCCCGTTCCGCCAGGACACCTCCTACCTGGCGATCGGCGAACGCACCAACGCCAACGGCTCCAAGGCCTTCCGCGAGGCGATGCTGGACGAACGCTGGGACGACTGCGTCAAGATCGCCCGGGACCAGGCCCGGGACGGCGCGCACATGATCGACCTGTGCGTCGACTACGTCGGCCGCGACGGCGTGGGCGACATGAAGGAGCTGGCGTTCCGGTTCGCCACCGCGGCCACGCTCCCGATCGTGCTGGACTCCACCGAGACCCCGGTGATCGAGGCCGGGCTGGAGATGCTCGGCGGCCGCGCGGTGGTCAACTCCGTCAGCTTCGAGGACGGCGACGGCGAGGGCTCCAAACTGCGCCGGCTGATGCCGATCGTCCGCGAGCACGGCGCCGCGGTCGTGGTGATGTGCATCGACGAAGAGGGGCAGGCGCGCACCGCCGAGTGGAAGGTGCGGATCGCCGCCCGGATGATCGAGGAGCTGACCGGCAACTGGGGGATGCGGGTCGAGGACATCATCGTCGACTGCCTCACCTTCACCATCGGCACCGGCCAGGAGGAATCGCGCCGGGACGCGCTGGAGACCATCGAGGCGATCCGCGGGCTCAAGCGCCGCCACCCGAACGTGCAGACCACGCTGGGCCTGTCCAACGTCTCCTTCGGCCTCAACCCCGCCGCCCGGATCGTGCTGAACTCGGTGTTCCTGAACGAGTGCGCCGACGCCGGACTGGACTCGGCGATCGTGCACGCCTCCAAGATCCTGCCGATGGCGCGGATCCCCGAGGAGCAGCGCAAGGTCGCCCTCGACCTGGTCTACGACCGGCGCACCGAAGGCTACGACCCGCTGATCCGCTTCATGGAGCTGTTCGAGGGCGTCGACACCGCGGCGCTGAAGGCCGACCGGGCCGCCGAGCTGCTGGCGCTGCCGCTGTG
This sequence comes from Actinomadura vinacea, assembly GCF_039532545.1. Classification (NCBI taxonomy): domain Bacteria; kingdom Bacillati; phylum Actinomycetota; class Actinomycetes; order Streptosporangiales; family Thermomonosporaceae; genus Actinomadura; species Actinomadura vinacea. The sequence continues at coordinate 193,306 of NZ_BAAARW010000039.1, forward strand.
GGAGCGGCTCAAGCGCCGCATCGTCGACGGCGAACTGGACGGCCTCAACGCCGACCTGGACGAGGCCCTCGCCCAGCGGCCCGCCCTGGAGATCGTCAACGACGTGCTGCTGGACGGCATGAAGACGGTCGGGGAGCTGTTCGGGTCGGGGCAGATGCAGCTGCCGTTCGTGCTGCAGTCGGCGGAGGTCATGAAGACCGCCGTGGCCTACCTCGAGCCGCACATGGAGAAGGCCGACGACGGCGGCAAGGGCCGGATCGTGCTGGCCACCGTCAAGGGCGACGTGCACGACATCGGCAAGAACCTGGTCGACATCATCCTGTCCAACAACGGCTACGAGGTGGTCAACCTCGGCATCAAGCAGCCGATGTCGGCGATCCTGGAGGCCGCCCGCGACAAGCAGGCCGACGTGGTCGGGATGTCCGGGCTGCTGGTGAAGTCCACCGTGATCATGAAGGAGAACCTGGAGGAGCTGAACTCCCGCGGCCTGGCCGAGGAGTGGCCGGTGCTGCTGGGCGGGGCCGCCCTCACCCGCGCCTACGTCGAGCAGGACCTGGCCGAGCTGTTCGACGGCGAGGTCCGCTACGCCCGCGACGCATTCGAGGGGCTGCGGCTGATGGACGCGTTCATGGCCGTCAAGCGCGGCGAGGAGGGCGCGCAACTGCCGCCGCTGCGGGAGCGGCGGGTCAAGCGGCGCGGCGCCCGGTTCGAGGTGACCGAGCCGGAGGACATGCCCGCCCGGTCCGACGTCGCCGCCGACAACAAGCTGCCCGAGCCGCCGTTCTTCGGCGACCGGATCGTCAAGGGCATCCCGCTGAACGACTACGCCGCGTTCCTGGACGAGCGGGCCACGTTCATGGGCCAATGGGGCCTCAAGCCGGCCCGCGGCGGCGACGGCCCGTCCTACGAGGAACTGGTGGAGACCGAAGGCCGGCCCCGGCTGCGGATGTGGCTGGACCGCGTGCAGACCGAGGGCCTGATCGAGGCCGCGGTCGTGTACGGCTACTACCCGGCCGTTAGCGAGGGCGACGACCTGGTGCTGCTGAACGACGACGGCTCCGAGCGCGAGCGGTTCACCTTCCCGCGCCAGCGCCGCGACCGGCACCTGTGCCTGGCCGACTTCTTCCGGCCGCGCGCGTCGGGCGAGGTCGACGTGGCCGCGTTCCAGCTGGTCACCGTCGGCTCCAAGATCAGCCAGGCCACCGGCGAGCTGTTCGCCAAGAACTCCTACCGCGACTACCTGGAGCTGCACGGCCTGTCGGTGCAGCTGACCGAGGCGCTGATGGAGTACTGGCACACCCGGATCCGCTCGGAGCTGGGCTTCGGCGGCGAGGACTCCTCCGACGTGGAGGACTTCTTCAAGCTCGGCTACCGCGGCGCCCGGTTCTCCTTCGGCTACGCCGCCTGCCCGGATCTGGAGGACCGCGTCAAGCTGGTGCGGCTGCTGGACCCCGAGCGGGTCGGGGTGAGCCTGTCGGAGGAGCTGCAACTGGTCCCCGAGCAGTCGGCGGACGCGCTCGTCGTCCACCACCCCGAGGCCAAGTACTTCAACACCTGACGGGATGTCGTACCGGCGGAAGCGGAACGCCGCGGCCCGGCGGGAGGGGCGTGCCGCGGACCGGGACGCGCGTCCCGATCTCGGTATGCGGCTCCTCGGCGGGCTGCTGCTCAAGCCTCGCGCGCGGCGTGCGGTGCGCCACAAGCAGGCCGGTCCGCGCCCGCCATGACGTACCGTCGATGATCGTTGCCGGTACGTCCGGCGACTTCCGACCGACGACACTGGGGAAGCGTGTGAAGGGCAACGGCGGCCTGGGGGCCGTGCTGTTCGACATGGACGGCCTGCTGATCGACTCCGAGCGGCTGTGGCTGGAGGTCGAGACCGAGGTCATGGCGTGGCTGGGCGGCTCGTGGGGACCCGAGCAGCAGGAGCACCTGGTGGGCGGCTCCCTGGACTCGGCCGTGGCGTACATGCTCGACCTGACCGGCGCCGCCGCCTCCCCGGAGGAGGTGGGGCGGCGGATGCTGGAGGGCATGGCCGGGCGGCTGGAGACGGCCGTGCCGATGATGCCCGGCGCCAAGGACCTGCTGGCCGAGGTGCGCGCCGCGGGGGTGCCGGCGGCGCTGGTGTCCTCCAGCCACCGGCGGCTGATCGAGCCGGCGCTGGAGGCGATCGGGCGGGAGCACTTCGTCCTCAGCGTGGCCGGCGACGAGGTGTCGCGGACCAAGCCCGACCCCGAACCGTACCTGACGGCGGCGCGACGCCTCGGCCTGCCGCCGGGCCGCTGCGTGGTGCTGGAGGACTCCCCGAACGGGGTCGCGGCGGCGGAGGCGGCGGGCTGCGTGACGGTGGCGGTGCCGTGCCTGCTGCCGATCCCCCCGGCGCCGGGCCGGACCGTCGTCGAATCGTTGCACGACATTGATCTTCCCCGGTTGCGGGCCCTGGTCCCCTGACCCCTCCCTAGGGGACGGGATCACGCAGAAGGATGAGACCGGACAGGCCGGAAACCGTCCGCCGGGAGGAGCGGGAACCGGCTCGGGCGTGTGACGATGGGAAGAGCACGACCGAGGGAGATTGAGGGGCCGGCATGACCGACGCGACCATATTCGCGATCAGCCTGGGGATCACTCTGCTCGGGCTGGTCATCAGCTGGGGTGTCTACAAGCGGCGCGGTCTCGCCTCGGCCATGCGCGGGGCGGCCTGGTCGCTGGTGCCGCTGGCGGCCACCATGACGGGCGTGACGAAGTTCTTCGTCGACATGGCGACCTTCAACCTGGAGAAGTGGGGCGGCGCCGCCATCGCGGGCGTGGCCGTCCTGCTCTACCTGACCTCGGGGGTCATGCTGAGCCGCCGCGCGGGCGCGGCCGCCCCCGAACGGCCTGCGGCCGGCGGCCGGCAGGAGCGCAAGGCCGCCGGGAAGAAGCCGGCCAAGGCGCCCAAGGGCGAGATCGGGTCCGCGGGCCCCGCCGCCGACCCGGAGATGGCGGAGATCGAGGAGATCCTCCGCAACCGCGGAATCAAGTGACCCGCCTCCCGGAGCCGCTGCCCCTTCACACGGCGCCGCCCCCCCGGAAGCCTGCTCTAGCTCGAGCCGCCCGAGCCGAGCCGCCGGGTTCTTGACCCGTCCGGCCCGAGCCGCCTGAGCCGAGCCACCCGGAAGGCCGGGGCCGAGCCACCGTGGTCCTGAGTCGCCTGGGCTGAGTCGTCCGGGCCGGGCCCGGCCTTCGGGCGGTCGCCGAGTCGTCCGCTTGAGACGAGCGGTGGCGGATCGTCCCATCGCTCACTTCTGGCACAGCCGTCACGCCGGGTGGGGAGGTGCACCGTCGGCGGTGCGCCTCCCCGCTCGGCGATTTGCCGTTTCCGGGGCCCTGACCTGCGCACGATCGGTATCGAAACGGACTCAGTCCGGTAAAGCTTCCTGGTCTAGACCGGTTCGCCGTTGCGTCACCCGCGGTCGCGGGCCGTACTATTCGGGCGCTTTGCCGATGCATTGTGCGGATCGCATGTGCCCGAGATGACGACGAGATCACAAGTCAGATACGGGTACTGGCCACAGCCCGCTTCGTGGATGGACAGTCTTCCCCGAAGGACTAGGTTTCCCTCCAGCAAACGCGGCGTAACGGGCACGGGCGGCGGACGATCTCCACGCCCGCGCGAGGTCGGGCGGCCGCAGCGTGGCCCGAGGGTAGGAGGTACGGAGCGTGACCGCACCGATCGAGGTGACGGGGTCGGACAAGGAGGCCCAGCCGGAGGCCGTGCTGGCCGGCGTCGGCGGGAAGGCCATCCAGGGCCGTTCGCTCGGGCAGATCGCCTGGCTGCGGCTGCGCCGCGACAAGGTCGCGATGATCGGCGGAATCCTGATCATCCTGCTGACCCTCATGGCCGTGTTCGCTCCGCTCATCGTCAAGCTGCTCGGGCACCCGCCCAACCAGTTCCACCAGGAACTCCTCGACCCGACCTTCGGCTCGCCCACCAAGCCGATGGGCGGCATGAGCGGCGAGTACCTGCTGGGCCTGGAGCCCAACACCGGCCGCGACCTGTTCAGCCGCATCGTCTACGGCGCGCGCGTGTCGCTGCTGGTCGGGTTCCTGGCCACCGTGGTGGCCGCCGTGATCGGCACCGCGCTCGGCGTGGTCGCCGGCTACTTCGGCGGCTGGGTCGACTCGGTGATCGCGCGGCTGATGGACGTCTTCCTCGCCTTTCCCCTGCTGCTGTTCTCCATCGCCGTGGTCGGCGTCATCCCCGAGTCGATGCTGGGGCTGACCGGCAACGGCCTGCGGATCGGCGTGCTGGTGTTCGTCATCGGCTTCTTCGGCTGGCCCTACATCGGCCGCATCGTCCGCGGCCAGACCCTTTCGCTGCGCGAGCGCGAGTTCGTCGACGCGGCCCGCAGCATGGGCGCGCGCGGCCCCTACATCATCGTCCGGGAGCTCCTGCCGAACCTGGTGGCGCCGATCCTGGTGTACGCCACGCTCATGATCCCGACCAACATCCTGTTCGAGGCGGCGCTGTCGTTCCTGGGCGTCGGGATCGAGCCGCCCACGCCGTCCTGGGGCGGGATGCTGACCACGGCCATCCAGACCTACCAGGTCGCGCCCTACTTCGTGGTCATCCCCGGCGTCGCGATCTTCATCACCGTCATGGCCTTCAACGTCTTCGGTGACGGTCTGCGTGACGCTCTCGACCCACGGACCCGCTGACCCTCGCGCGGTCCGAACGTCATTAAGGAAAGGGATCTCATGAAAAGGCCCAAGGTTCTGACCGCCGCGGCGGCCGGTGCCGTCGCGCTGAGTCTGGGACTGTCCGCCTGCGGCGGCGGTGGCGACGAGGACAGCGGCGGCACGAGCGTCAGCAACGCCGCCGTCGGCAAGATCCACAACGCCTCGGAGAAGCGCGGCGGGACGCTGAAGATGGCGACCAGCTCCGACATCGACTCCACCGACCCGGGCAACATGTACTACGCCTGGGCGAACAACTTCACCCGGCTGTACTCGCGGATGCTGCTCACCTACCCGGCCAAGCCGGGTCCGGAGGGCTTCAAGCCGGTGCCCGACGTCGCCGAGGCGCTCGGCACTTCCAACGCCGACAAGACCGAGTGGACCTACAAGCTGCGGCGCGGGCTGAAGTACGAGGACGGCTCGGAGATCAGGGCCAAGGACGTCAAGTACGCCGTCGCCCGCACCTTCGACCGCGGCGTGCTGCGCAACGGCCCCAGCTACTTCTCCCAGTTGCTGGACGCCGACGGGTACAAGGGCCCGTACAAGGACAAGAACCTTGACAACTTCAAGGGTGTGTCGACCCCCGACGACTACACCGTGGTGTTCCACCTGAAGGACCCGTTCGCCGAGTTCAACGAGCTGGTGACCTTCAGCGGGCAGACGGCCCCGGTGCCGCAGGCCAAGGACAAGGGCGAGCGGTACGGTCTGCACCCCTTCTCCTCCGGCCCGTACAAGTGGCAGGCCGACTACCAGCCCGGCAAGGGCGGCACCCTGGTCCGCAATGACCAGTGGAACCAGTCGACCGACCCCAACCGCAAGCAGCTGCCCGACCAGATCCAGGTGATCGCGGGCATGAACCAGGACGAGCTGGACAACCAGCTGCTGGCCGGCCAGATCCACGTCGACCTGCCCGGCACCGGCGTGGCCGACAACGGCCGCAAGACGCTGCTGTCGAGCGCGGACCACCGCAAGAACGCCGACAACGCGCCCGGCGGGTTCACCTGGTACAACCCGATCAACACGGCGGTGGTCCCCAACATCGACTGCCGCCGCGCGATGGTGTGGGCCGCGAACCGCGACGCCATGTGGCGCGCCTACGGCGGTGACGTCGGCGGCGAGCTGTCGACCACGATCATGCCGCCGAACATCGAGGGCCGCGAAAAGGGCACCGACCACTACACCAAGTCCCAGAAGGGCTACACCGGCGACGTGACCAAGGCCAAGGAGGCCCTGGCCAAGTGCGGGAAGCCCAACGGCTTCGAGGTCAAGATGGTGTACCGCAGCGACCGCCTGAAGGAGAAGGCCGTCGCCGAGGCGCTGCAGGAGTCCCTGGGCCGTGTCGGCATCAAGCTGACGCTGCAGGGCTACCCGGCCAACACCTACACCAACGACCAGTTCGGTTCCCCGGCCTTCAACAAGAAGGAGAACATCGGGATCGGCACCTACGGCTGGCACGCCGACTGGCCGACCGGCTACGGCTACCTGCAGGCGGTCACCGACAAGAAGGCGATCGTCGAGTCCGGCAACGCCAACAACTCGGAGTTCAACGACGCCTGGGTCAACCAGCAGTGGAACGACGTCGTGAAGGTCCAGGACCCGGCGCAGCGCGCCAAGGTCTACAACCAGATCGACGACAAGTACCGCGAGCAGGCCGCGGTGGTCCCGAACGTGTACGCCAAGTCCCTGCTGTACCGGCCGGCCACGCTGACCAACATCTTCTTCCACGAGGGCTTCGGGATGTACAACTACTCGACCCTGGGCCTGAGCGGCTAGAGCACGCCCTGGTCGACTCGCTGAACGAAAGCAGGTGAAGGCAGCGGGCGGCCTTCCGGGGCGACACCCCGGGAGGCCGCCCATCGCCGCAGACCGTGATCGCATATATCGTTCGCCGGCTGGTGGGCGCGGTCGCGCTGATGCTGGTCATCAGCGCGGTGACCTTCTCGATCTTCTTTCTGCTGCCCCGGATAGCCGGTACCACCAGCGATGATCTCGCCTCCCGGTTCGCGGGGAAGGCGCCGACTCCCGAGACGGTGCAGGCCGTCAAGGAGCGGTTCGGGTTCGACGACCCCATCGCGGTTCAGTACGGCCGGTTCGTCAAGGGCGTGGTGGCCGGCGACACCTACGACACCGGCACCGCCGAGATCGACTGCCCGGCGCCGTGCTTCGGGTACTCCTTCCGCACCAACACCAATGTGACCGACCAGCTCGTCGACCGGCTCCCGGTCACGCTGTCGCTGGTGGTGGGCGCGGCCGTGCTGTGGCTGGTGATCGGGATCTCGATCGGAGTGCTGTCGGCGCTGCGCCGCGGCTCGTTCTTCGACCGGGCGACGATGCTGGTGGCGCTGGCGGGGGTGTCCCTGCCGATCTTCTTCACCGGGCTGCTGTCGCTGACGTTCGTGGTCCACGAGTGGGGGCTGCTGCCTCCGGTGAGATACACCGGCTTCCTGGACAACCCGTTCGCGTGGGCGGGTAATCTCATCTTGCCCTGGGTGACCCTGGCGTTCCTGTACGCGGCGATGTACGCGCGGATGACCAGGGCGGGGATGCTCGAGACCCTGAACGAGGACTATATCCGCACGGCCCGCGCCAAGGGCCTGCCGGAGGGCACGGTGATCAGCAAGCATGCGCTGCGGTCCACTCTGACGCCGCTGCTGACGCTGTTCGGCCTGGACATCGGGCTGCTGCTGGGCGGGGCGGTGCTGACCGAGCGGACGTTCTCGCTGGCGGGCCTGGGCCGGCTGGCGCTGGACGGGGTGGTCGGCAGCGACCTGCCGGTGGTGCTGGGCGTGGTGACGGTCGCGGCGCTGTTCATCGTCATCGCCAACCTGGTCGTCGACATCCTGTACGGGGTCGTCGACCCGAGGGTGAGGCACAGCTGATGGGCAAGGGCGAGCAGAGGGGAGGCACGGTGGGGGAGTCCGCGTCGGAGTCGTCGCCGGAGCCGAGGTCCTTCCTGGACGTGCGCGACCTGCGCATCCATTTCCCGACCGACGACGGCCTGGTCAAGTCGGTGGACGGGCTGTCGTTCCGGCTGGAACGCGGCCGCACGCTGGGCATCGTGGGGGAGTCCGGTTCGGGCAAGAGCGTGACCAGCCTGGGCATCCTGGGCCTGCACAACCGCAAGAACGCGCAGGTGGCGGGGGAGATCTGGCTGGACGGCCAGGAGCTGGTGGGCGCGACGCCGGATCAGGTGCGGCGGCTGCGCGGCCGCCGGATGGCGATGATCTTCCAGGATCCGCTGTCGTCGATGCACCCCTTCTACACGGTGGGGCAGCAGATCGTCGAGGCGTACCGGGTGCACAACGACGTGTCCAAGAAGGTGGCGCGCAAGCACGCGATCGACATGCTGGGCCGGGTCGGGATCCCCAGGCCGGACCGGCGGGTGGACGACTACCCGCACCAGTTCTCCGGCGGGATGCGGCAGCGCGCGATGATCGCGATGGCGCTGTCGTGCGACCCCGAGCTGCTGATCGCCGACGAGCCCACGACGGCGCTGGACGTGACGGTGCAGGCGCAGATCCTGGATCTGATCCGGGATCTGCAGCAGGAGTTCAACTCCGCGATCATCATGATCACCCACGATCTCGGGGTGGTGGCCGAGCTGGCCGATGACATCCTGGTGATGTACGGCGGCCGGTGCGTGGAGTACGGCGGGGTGGACGACGTCTTCCACCGTCCCGAGCACCCTTACACGTGGGGGCTGCTGGGGTCGATGCCGCGGCTGGACCGGCCGCCGGCGGAGCGGCTGATACCGATCAAGGGCGCGCCGCCGAGCCTGATCAATCTCCCGGCGGGCTGCGCGTTCAACCCGCGCTGCGCCTACGAGGGGCTGACCGACGGCAAGGCCACCGCGGAGCGTCCCGAGCTGGTGGAGACCGCGCCGGGGCACAGTGTGGCCTGCCATCTGGCCGCCGAGCGGCGGCGCCGGATCTGGACCGACGAGATCGCTCCCAAGCTGTGAAGGGGGGCAGTGGAGACATGGTGAGCACTTCCGACGACAAGAGCCCCGAGGAGCCCGCGGCCCGCGGCGGAGCCGAGGCCGGGGCCGTTCCGGAGGAGGCCGGCGTGAAGGCGGAGGCGGCCCCGAAGACCAGGCCGGCTCCCGAGGACGACCCCGAGCCGGAACCCGCCTCGGAGTCCGCTTCGGAGTCCGCTTCGGAGGCAGCCTCGGAGCCCGGGGCCGGGTCCCGGGCCGGGGCCGGCAAGGCGTCCGGGGTGCCGCTGGGCAAGGAGGCCCGGTCCGCCGGGGACGGCGGGGGCGGGGAGGTCCTGCTGGAGGTGGACGGCCTCGGCAAGCACTTCCCGGTCACGGCCGGCGTGCTGCGCCGCCAGGTCGCCGCGGTCAAGGCCGTGGACGGGGTGTCGTTCACGGTACGCAAGGGCGAGACGCTGGGGCTGGTCGGCGAGTCGGGCTGCGGCAAGACCACCACCGGCCGCATGATCATGCGGTTGCTGGATCCCAGTTTCGGCCGGATCGTGTTCGAGGGCCGGGACATCACCAAGCTGTCGCAGAAGCGGATGCGGCCGCTCCGCCGCGACCTCCAGATGATCTTCCAGGATCCGTACTCCTCGCTGAACCCGCGGCAGACGGTCGGCGCGATCGTGGGGGCGGCGTTCCGGCTGCAGAAGATCCAGACCGAGCAGGGCGTGAAGAAGGCCGTCCAGGAGCTGCTGGAGCTGGTGGGCCTCAACCCCGAGCACTACAACCGGTACCCGCACGAGTTCTCCGGCGGGCAGCGGCAGCGGATCGGGATCGCGCGGACGCTGGCGCTGCGGCCCAAGCTGATCGTGGCGGACGAGCCGGTGTCGGCGCTGGACGTGTCGGTGCAGGCGCAGGTGGTGAACCTGCTGGAGGACCTGCAGGACGAGCTGGACCTCACCTATGTGGTGATCGCGCATGACCTGTCGGTGGTGCGGCATATCGCCGACCGGGTCGCGGTGATGTACCTGGGCAAGATCGTGGAGATCGCGGATCGCGACGATCTGTACGAGCGGCCGATGCATCCGTACACCAACGCGCTGCTGTCGGCGGTGCCGGTGCCCGATCCGTCGCGGCGGGAGGGCCGGGACCGGATCCGGTTGCAGGGGGACGTGCCCAGTCCGCTGGACCCGCCGCCGGCGTGCCGGTTCCATACCCGCTGCTGGAAGGCGCAGGACATCTGCAAGCAGGTGGAGCCGCCGCTGGTGGAGCTGAGCCCGGGGCATCAGGCAGCGTGCCATTTCCCGGAGAACACCACGGTCAGCGCGACCGATCTGGTGGCGGCGCAGTCGGCGGTGACCAAGGGCGCGGCCGATTCGGGCACGTTGAAGAAGGGCAAGGCCGACTCGGTCGACGACTGACGCGCGCGGCCGGTCCGGGCGGTGAACGTGCCGCCCCGGGCCTGTCCGCCGGTGCGGTATCGATGGCGGCCGGGCGGTCGTGGACGCCGTCGTGCTCCCGTTCGGAGAGCGCGGCGGCGTCGAGCCTTCCCGGGGCGAGGCGGCGGCGTGCGGCGCCGGCGATCGCGGGGAGGTCCGTGCCGGTCCGTTGGATCATTTCGGGTGGCCGGGGCGTTCCTGCACGCTGCGGATGGTGGCGTTGTCGGCGCTGGTGTACGCGCGGACGGGGTCGCCGCTGCTGGCGGCGGTGGCGTTCGGGATCGGTTTTCTGCCGCAGGTGCTGGGCGGGGCGCTGCTGGGGTCGCTGGCCGACCGGCTGCGGCCGCGGCCGCTGGTGGCGGGGGTGTACGCGCTGGAGGCGGGCGCCGCGGCGGCGCTGGCACTGCTGGATCCGCCGATCGCGGTGTGCCTGCTGCTGGTGGCGGTGGTGGCGTGCGTGACGCCGGTGATGTCGGGGGCGGTGTACCGGCTGGCGGCGGAGGTGCTGCCGGGGGACGGGTACGTGCTGGGCCGGTCGCTGATGATGGTCGCGGCGTCGGTGGCGCAGCTGCTGGGGCTGGCGTTCGGCGGGGTCGCGGTGGTGGCCTTGGGGGCGCGGCAGGCGCTGCTGGTGGCCTGCGCGGTGTACGCGGTGGCGGCGCTGCTGGTGCGGGTGCTGCTGGAGGATCTGCCGCCGGCACCGCCGTCCGGCGGTGCGGGCGGGGGCGCCGCGGGGTCGTTCGTGGGGGCGAGCTGGGCGGTGAACCGGCGGCTGCTGGCGGATCGGACGGTGCGGGTGGTGCTGCTGGCGCAGTGGCTGCCGGTGTCGTTCGTGGCGGGTGCGGAGAGCCTGCTGTTCCCGTACGCGCAGGTGCGGGGGTTCGCGGAGGGGGCAGGGGCGTTCCTGCTGGCGTGCCTGCCGGTGGGGATGATGGCGGGGAATCTGGTGGGCGGGCGGTTGCTGGGGCCGGGGACGCGGGAGCGGCTGGTGGTGCCGTTGATGGTGTTGTTCGGGTTGCCGCTGGCGGCCGCTGTGCCGCTGCCGGTCGCGGCGGTGCTGCTGGGGGTGACGGGCGCGAGTTTGGCCTACGAGCTGGGGCTCCAGCGGCGTTTCGTGGACGTGGTGGCGGCGGGCGCGCGGGGGCAGGCGTTCGGGCTGCTGTCGACGGGGACGATGACGTTGCAGGGGGTCGGCCCGGTGGTGTTCGGCGGGGTGGCCGAGGTCGCGGGGGTGGGCGCGGCGATCGCGTCGGCGGGTGCGGCGACGCTGGTCGTGGCGCTGTCGCTGCGCCGGGGCCTGTCGCGGCCGTCCGCGGCGCCGGTCGCCGACGCGGATGCGGGTTCCGCCCCTCGGCCGGCGGCTTGAGCGGGCCCGCGCCGGGGCCGTGACCGAGCCCGCGGCGGCCGGGCCGCCGTGGAGGATCTCGCCGGTCTCGGCGTCCAGGTGCCGCGGCCTTCGCGCAGCGTGCCGGGGTCGAGTTCGCGGCCGTTGAGGACGGCGCGGCGCAGCCGGCGGGGGAGGAGCTCGGCGAAGGAGTCCGCGCCCGGCCGGGCGCACTCGAACCGCAGGACGGTCCTGGCCGGTGCGCTCGAGCCGACCGAACCTGACTCGCCGACGAGAAAGACCCCCCGCGCGGCCCGTCCGGGACGCGTCCGGACGTGTTCGAGGGCGCCACGCCCCGGGGGTCTCCCGGCGCGTGGCGCCCTTCCGTGTCAGCCGACGAAGGTCACTCGGTGGAGATGGCCTTGAGGACGTCCATCCGTCCGGCGCGCCAGGCGGGCCACAGCGCGGCCAGGACCCCGATCAGGGCGGCGATCACCAGGTAGGCGAACAGCGTCCCGTAGGGGACGCTCAGGTGCGTCAGACCCTGCCCCACCAAGGACCGCTGCAACGCCGCGCCGAAGGACACCCCCACCGCGACACCGAGGACGGCGCCGAACACCGCGATCACGATCGACTCCAGCCGGATCATGCGGCGCAGCTGCCGGCGGCTGATCCCGATCGCGCGCAGCAGCCCGATCTCCCGGGTCCGCTCGATGACCGACAGCGCGAGGGTGTTGACCACCCCGACCGCCGCGATGATCACCGACATGACCAGCAGCACGGTGAGGAAGGTGACGAACACGTCGACCTGCTCGCGGGCGCTGTCCTTCATCGCCGCCTGGTCCTGCACCTCCAGGTTGGGCTGGTCGCGCAGCGTCCCCTGCAGCGCCTTGAGGGTCGCGGCGTCGGCCTGGCGGGCATCGACGAACACCCTGGCCACGATCGGCCGGGCCGTGTGCGCCTGATGGACCGCCTCAGGCACCAGATACGGGCCGAGGAACTCGTTCTTGGAGTACACCCCGGCGACGCGCAACGACCGGGTCCTGCCGTCGGTGAACTGGACCGAGACCGCGCCGCCGACACTCCACCCGTTGGAGCGGGCGGTGTCCTCGTTCACCAGGATCCCGTCGCGGCCCGCGTCCAGCGACCCCGACACCAGCCGCAGGCGCGTGGCCCGGGCCAGCGCCGCGGTGTCGCCCGAAACGTAGGAGGCCCGGTCGCCCTTGATGTTGGCGCTGCCGATGTAGTACGGCGCCGCGCTCTCGACACCGGCGGTGGAGCGCACCCTGCCGACCACATCGGCGCCGATCTGCCCCATCCCGGCCGGCTGGACGATGTAGTCGGCGCCGAACTGCCGGTCGACCTGCGCCTCCACCGAGGTCCGCATGGAGGCCCCCAGCACGTTCACCGTGGTGATCAGCGCCAGCCCGATCATCAACGCGGCGGCGGTGGCGGCGGTACGGCGCGGATTGCGCAGCGCGTTCTGCCGGGCCATCCGGCCCGGAGCGCCCATCAGCCGGGCGAACGGCGCGCCCAGCACCCGCACCACCGGCACGCTGATCACCGGGGCGAGCATCGTCACACCCAGGAACACCGCGAACGCGCCGACCCCCACCAGCACCACCTCGCCGTCCCCGGCGAGCCCGACCCCGATCAGGCCCGCGCCGATCAGGGTGAGCAGCGAGCCCAGCGCGACCCTGACCCGCATCGAGCGGCGCGGCAGCGCCACGTCGTCGCGCATCGCCGCCACCGGCGGGACCTTGGCGGCGCGCCGGGCGGGGAAGTACGCCGACACCATCGTCACGGCGATCCCGACCGCGTACGAGGAGACGACCGGGTTGGCGGTGAGCACCAGCCCGCCCGCGTCCGCGCCCATCATCTGCCCGTTGAGCAGGTACGCCAGCCCCGCGCCGGCGGCCAGGCCGATGCTGGAGCCGACCACGCCGACCGCGAACGCCTCGCCCAGCACCGCCCTGGTGACCTGCGGGCGGGCCGCGCCGATCGCGCGCAGCAGCGCCAGCTCGCGGGTGCGCTGGGCGACCAGCATGGAGAAGGTGTTGAAGATGATGAACGCCCCGACGAAGATCGAGATCAGTGCGAACACCAGCAGGAACGTGCGGAAGAACGTCATGAACCCGGCGACCTCGCTCTTGGCGTCATCGCGCATCTGGGCGCCGGTGACGGCCTCCAGGTTCGCCGGCAGCACCCGCGCGATCCGGTCCCGCAGCACCGTCTCGGAGACGCCGGTGGAACCGACCTGGACGTCGCTGAAATAGCCGGGCTTGAGCAGCAGCCGCTGCGCGGTGGCGGTGTCGAACGCGGTGATGCTGGCGCCCATCATGTCGCCGGTGTCCATCAGCCCGACGACGCGGGCGCGCATCGAGGCGCCGGCGGTGACGATGTGCGCGGTGTCGCCGACCTTCATCTCGGCGCGTTCGGCGGTGGTGGTGTCGAGCGCGACCTCCGACGGGCCCTTGGGCGCGCGTCCCGACGACAGGTCGTAGTCGCCGCCCGGGGTCCAGTTCACCCCCAGCTGCGGCGGCCCCTGCCCGCCGATGACCTTGCCGTCCGGCCCGACGACGGCCGCGTAGCCGCTGACGTTCCCGATCGGTTCCTTGACGCCCTCGACGCGCCGCAGCGTCTCCAGGACCGAGGCGGGCACCGGCTCGGCCGACTGCCCGTCGGGGTTGCTGCCCTTGACGACCTCCTTGGCCCGCACATCGACGGCGACACCCTTGCCGATGCTGTTGAACAGGTCGTCGAACTGCCGGTTCATCGTGTCGGTGAAGATCAGCGTCCCGGCCACGAACGCCACGCCCAGGATCACCGCGACCGCGGTGAGCACGAGCCTGATCTTGTGCGCCGCCAGGTTGCGGAGCGTGACCTTGGCCATCATCGGGCCGCGACCCCCGGCAGATCGAAGCCCTTCATGCGCTCCAGCACCCGGTCGGCGGTCGGCGCCGCCATGGTGTCGACGATCTGCCCGTCGGTGAGGAACACCACCTGGTCGGCGTACGCGGCGGCGGTGGGGTCGTGGGTGACCATCACGACCGTCTGGCCCATCTCCCGGACCGACTCGCGCAGGAACCCCAGCACCTCGGCGCCCGAGCGGGAGTCCAGGTTGCCGGTCGGCTCGTCCGCGAAGATGATCTCCGGGCGGGACGCCAGCGCCCGGGCGCACGCCACCCGCTGCTGCTGGCCCCCCGAAAGCTGGCTGGGCCGGTGCCCCAGCCGCGGCCGCAGCCCCACGGTGTCGATCACCTGGTCGAGCCAGGCCCGGTCGGGCTTGCGGCCCGCGATGTCCATCGGCAACGTGATGTTCTCCAGCGCGGTGAGCGTCGGGACCAGGTTGAACGCCTGGAACACGAAGCCGACCTTGTCGCGGCGCAGCCGGGTCAGCTGCTTGTCCTTCAACCGGGTCAACTCGACATCGCCGATGTAGACCTCTCCGGAGTCCACCGCGTCCAGGCCCGCCATGCAGTGCATCAGCGTGGACTTCCCGGACCCGGACGGCCCCATGATCGCGGTGAAGCGGCCGCGGGGGATGCCCAGGCTCACCCCGTCCAGGGCGATGACCTCGGCGTCCCCGGAGCCGTAGACCTTGGCGATCCGCTGGGCACGCGCGGCGAAATCGCCCGCCCCCGGCGCGGAAGGCGCGTCAGCGGTCGATCGGGCGGTGTCCGTCACTGTGAACTCCCTGTCTGGTCGTCGTGCACCCGGTGCGACCACCGGGCACGGCCGGTCGTCGAACGACCGGATGATGAGGCGAGGTGATCGTGCGCGGACCCGGTCGAAACACCGGACGCGGCCCATTCGTGATCCCCGCATACAGAACATTAGGAGACGGGCGCCTTCAGCGGATGAGTCCCAGGAAGGGAGTTCCCACTCCACCGCTTGCAGGAGGCGCGGGGCCGCGATCGTCCTTCCGGAGTAGGGGAAGACGAGCACCGACCTCAGGGATCCCCCTGCCCCGCCCTCGCGCGCCGCGAACGGCGGCCCCCGATGACCTGCGCCTCCGCACCCGCCACGAGGTACCGCGACGGTCGCGCGCCCCAGGGATGAGACCCCGCCCCGCTGGACACGCCCCCGAACGAACCGACCGGAACCGCGGACCCGAAAAGCCGGCCCCGCGACCTCACAGGACAGAGAACAGACGCGCAACACCCTGTGTGCGCGACGGCTCGGGTATGCGCGGCAGTCGGGTCCCCGCGCGCGGCGGTTCAGGCTCGTGCGCAACGGTCGAGTTCGTGTGCGGCGGTCGGGTTCGTGCGCGCGGCGGTTCAGGCTCGTGCGCAACGCTCGGGTCCGTGCACAACGGGTCGGTGCGCAACGGGTCGGGTCCGTGTGCGGCGGTCGGGTTCGTGCGCGCGGCGGTTCAGGTTCGCGCGCAACGGTCGAGGTCGTGCGCGGCGGTCGGGTCTGGGGGCGAAGTGGGTCGGGTCCGCGCGTGCGGCCGTCAGGACTGGCCGGGGCGGCTCAGACCCGTCTCGTAGGCGTACACGACGGCCTGCACGCGATCGCGCAGCCCCAGCTTGGCCAGCACGTTCCCCACATGCGTCTTCACCGTGGTCTCGCTCACGACCAGCTCGGCCGCGATCTCGGCGTTGGACTGCCCCCGCGCCACATGCGTCAGCACCTCGCGCTCCCGCTCGGTCAGGGTGTTCAGCCCAGGCGGCGGCGACGCGTCCCGCACGGCAGGCAACCGGGTCGCGAACTTGTCCAGCAGCCGCCGCGTCACGCTCGGCGCCACGATCGCGTCACCGGCCGCCACGATCCGGATCGCCTGCACCAGGTCCTCCGGCGGGGAGTCCTTCAGCAGGAAACCGCTCGCCCCGGCCCGCACCGCCTCGATCACGTACTCGTCCAGATCGAAGGTGGTCAGGATCAGCACCCTCGGATCGTGCGAGGCCGCACCGTCCCGGATGATCCGCCGGGTCGCCTCGATCCCGTCCACGCCCGGCATCCGGATGTCCATCAGCACCACGTCCGGCAGCAGCGACCGGGTCATCTCCACCGCGACCCCGCCGTCACCGGCCTCACCCACCACCGCGATATCCGGCTCGGCCTCCAGGATCAACCGGAACCCGGTCCGCAGCAGCGGCTGATCGTCCACCAACAGCACCCGCACCGCGCCCGCCGACCCGCCGTCCATCGCCCCGCCGCTCATCGCGCCACCGCTCATCGCCTCGTCACCACTCGTCCCGCCAAATCTATGCCCACCGCGCACCGCACCGGCTACGCCTCCAGAGGGAACCGGGCACGCACCCCGAACCCCCCGCCGACCCGCGGCCCGATCC
Source organism: Actinomadura vinacea (assembly GCF_039532545.1). NCBI lineage: Bacteria > Bacillati > Actinomycetota > Actinomycetes > Streptosporangiales > Thermomonosporaceae > Actinomadura > Actinomadura vinacea. The sequence goes on from NZ_BAAARW010000039.1 coordinate 210,001, forward strand.
TCAGCTCACCGCCGTACAACGCGACCCGCTCGTACATCCCGACCAGACCGTGCCCGGGACGGTCCCCGTTGTCAGCCATGATCGTCGCAGTGCCGCGCCCGTCGTCCTCGATCTCCACCGTCAGGTCCGCGCCGGTGTAACGCAGCCGCACCCACGCCCGCGCCTGCGGCCCCGCGTGCTTGAGAGTGTTCGTCAACGCCTCCTGGATCAACCGGAACGCCGCCACGTCCACGCCCGGCGACGGCGTCCGCGCCTCGCCCTCCACCCACAACTGCACCGACAGGCCCGTGTCACGGACATGGTCCAGCAACTCCCCCAGATCACCCAGACCCGGCTGCGGCGCCAACTCCCCGCCCGCGCTCTCGTCCCGCTCGGTGCGCAGCACCCCCACGATCCGCCGCATCTCGCTCAACGCGGTACGGCCGACCTCCTCGATCGTCGTCATCGCCTCCCGCGCCCCCGCCGGATGCCGGTCCAGGATCCGCCGCGCCGCACCCGCCTGCACCGTCATCACGCTCACATGATGGGCCACGACGTCATGCAGCTCCCGCGCGATCCGCGACCGCTCCTCCACCCGCGCGGCCCGGGCGTCGGTGCCCCGCGCCCGCTCCAACCGCGCCGCCCGGTCCTCCAACTCGGCGAAGTAGGCCCGCCGCAGCCGCAGGTTGCGGCCCAGCACCCACAACCCGATCACCAACGCGTTGTCGGTCATGAACGACATGATCCCCAGCTCGCCCGGGAACGCCACCAGGAACCCGTTCAACGCGACCAGCGCCACCAGCCCGCCCAGCGCGCTGATCGCCAGCCCCCGGTGCGCGGCGACGCTGTACACCGCGACGAGATAGGCGGCGAAATCGGGAATGGACGGCGGGTAATGCCACACCGTCAGCACCACCCAGCCCGCCACGATCACGCACAGCGCCGCCAGCGGCCGCGTCCGCCGGAACGCCAGCATCATCGTCATCGCCACGATCACGACCAGATGCCGCAGATCGGTCTCGGCGTAATAGACGTCCAGCCCGCGAGGGAGATCCTCCAGATACAGCTGCGGCAACCCCAACAGCAGCAACGCCAGCGCCAAAACGGCGTCGGCGGCCTGCGGGCGCGCCTCGAGCCAGGCACGGCAGGTACGAAGACCACTGATGCGGGGTGACACAACACTCACCCTAGGAGTTCGCACCAGGTCGTGAGCCCTCCTGGACGCGGATCCGCGATCCTCCCCAAGGAGGACCCCGGGCCCCGCCCGCTCGCCTGACCGGCCCAGACCCACACCCTCCCCGCGCAAATCACCCCAGGCCACCCGGGCCGCACCACCCGCCCCCGGCGAGCGCCCCACGAACGCGCCCCCGCGGCACCGGAGACCTCAGAGCTCGTCCCGCTCACGCGCCACCGGCTCCAGATCGGCCGGCGACGGCCGATCCACCGGAGCCTCCGGCAACGGCGGGGGAGTGCCACCGAAACCCGGGCACCGCACCTTGTGATCGCACCAATCGCACAACCGGCCGGTGCGATACTGCCACTCGCCCGACTCCATCGCCCGCCGGATCGCCTGCCACAGCGCCACGACCTTACGCTCGGTCGCCCGCAGATCGGCCTCGTCCGGCTCGTACCGCAACACCTCCCCATTCCCCAAATACATCAACTGCAGCAACCGCGGCACCCGACCCTCCCGCCGCCACAGCACCAGCGCATAGAACTTCATCTGGAACAGCGCCCGCGCCTCGAAATCGGCCCGCGGCGCCGCACCGGTCTTGTAATCGACGATCCGCACATCACCCGACGGCGCCACATCCACCCGGTCGATGTAGCCGCGCAGCTTCAACCCCGACTCCAGCACCGTCTCCACGAACAACTCGCGCTCGGCCGGCTCCAGCCGCCGCGGATCCTCCAACGTGAAGTACCGCTCCACCATCGCCCGCGCCTGCGCCAGCCACTCCTCCCGCTCGGCCGCGCCCGCCTCGCCCTCACCGAACAGCGACACCAGCTCCGGCTCGGCCTCCAACAACCGCTCCCACTGCGGCGCCAGCAACCCCACCGCCTCCGCAGAGGTACGCCGCGCCGCGGGCAGGTCGTACAGCCGCTCCAGCACCGCGTGCACCAGCGTGCCCCGCACCTGCGCCAGGGTGGGCCGCTCGGGGATCCGGTCGATCACCCGGAACCGGTACAGCAGCGGACAGGTCATGAAGTCACCCGCCCGCGAAGGGGACAGCGAACCGATCACCACCGGGTCCGAGATGGTCTGCTCGCTCGCCTCACGGCCCGCACCGGTGGTCGTCATGGCACAGCACACTAGGGGACGCCTACGACGAAACCCGCGACACGAAACCGCGACACGAAACCGCGACACGAAACCCGCGACCAGAACCCGCCCCCGCCCGCGCGCCACACCCGCGCCCAGGGCCGTAGCATCGAGGACGTGGCAGACAGCGCACCCCCGACCGACGGCAAGACCACCACAGGCGACCGGCCGGACGGCCCCGACACCCCACCCCCCGGCGACGGCCCCGACCGCCGGCCCACCGGCGCAGCCGCCCCCGGCATCTACATCGGCCGCCCCTTCGGCGTACCCGTCTACGTCTCCCCCAGCTGGTTCCTGGTCGCCCTCGTCGTCACCGTCATGTTCGAAGGCCAGGTCGACGGCGTCGTCGCCCGCCCCGCCAGCTTCGCCGTCGCCTTCGCCTACGCCGTCCTGCTCTACGCCTCGGTGTTCGTCCACGAACTCAGCCACGCCGTCACCGCCCGCACCCTCGGCCTGCCCGTCCGCTCGGTCGTCCTGCACATCCTCGGCGGCGAAACCTCCATCGACCGCGAAGCCCCCACCCCCGGCCGCGAATTCCTCATCGCCTTCGCCGGCCCCGTCACCAACCTCGTCCTGGCCGGCCTGGGCCTGCTGGCCCGCCTGACACTGCACCTCCCCGACGTCGCCCTCCTCCTGGTCGACGCCCTCACCTTCGCCAACCTCCTCGTCGGCGTGTTCAACCTCCTCCCCGGCCTCCCACTGGACGGCGGCCGACTGGTCCGCGCCGCCGTCTGGAAGATCACCGGACAGGCCCGCAACGGCGCCGTCGCCGCCGCCTGGATCGGCCGCGGCGTCGCCATCCTCTGCCTGGCCGCCGGCGCCTTCATGGCCACCTACCCCGCCGCCGGACAGAACACCGGCTTCGGCTGGCTCGCACTCCTCTGGACCGCCCTCGTCGCCTCCTTCATCTGGGTCGGCGCCACCCAGGCCCTACGCGCCGAAAAAGTCCGCGACCGCATCCCCACCCTCATCGCCCGCCGCCTCGCCCGCCGCGCCACCCTCGTCACCGCCGACGTCCCCCTCGCCGAAGCCATCCGCCGCGCACACCAACAACGCGCCGGCGCCCTGGTCATCGTCGACCACGACGGCCGCCCCCGCGGCCTCGTCAGCGAAAAGGCCGTCACCGCCACCCCCGAACAGCGCCGCCCGTGGATCGAGGTCGGCGAACTGTCCCGCGGCATCCACGACGACCTCACCCTCCCCGCCGACCTCGCCGGCGAAAACCTCATCGTCGCGCTCCGCCGCGCCCCCGCCTCCGAATACCTCCTCATCGAACCCGACGGCCGCGTCTACGGCGTCCTCGCCGCCGCCGACGTCGACCGCGCCTTCGCCGGCATCTGAACACCCCGCCCGCCCCGCCCACACCACCGAAAACGCCGCCAGAACGGTCCCCCAAGGCCGCTAGCCTTGACGACCATGAGCGAACCCACCCCGCCGACCACCCCGGCAAGCACCGGCCGCATCCCGCACGGCCCCTTCCGCCCCGGCGACCAGGTTCAGCTCACCGACCCCAAAGGCCGCCACAACACCATCACCCTCCAACCCGGCAAGCTCTACCACTCCCACAAAGGCTCCATCGCCCACGACGACATCATCGGCACCCCCGAAGGCACCGTCTTCCGCTCCACCGGCGGCACCGAATACCTCGCCTTCCGCCCCCTCCTGACCGACTACGCCGTCCGCATGCCCCGCGGCGCCGCCGTCGTCTACCCCAAAGACGCCGCCCAGATCGTCGCCATGGCCGACATCTTCCCCGGCGCCCACGTCGTCGAAGCCGGCGCCGGCTCCGGCGCCCTCACCTGCTTCCTCCTCCGCGCCGTCGGCGAACACGGCCTCGTCTCCTCCTACGAACGCCGCCCCGACTTCGCCGACATCGCCCGCACCAACGTCGAGAAATTCTTCGGCGGCCCCCACCCCGCCTGGCGCCTCACCACCGGCGCCCTCGAAGACGCCCTCACCGACACCCAGGTCGACCGCGTCGTCCTCGACATGCTCGCCCCCTGGGAATGCGTCGACCCCGTCGCCAAAGCCCTCATCCCCGGCGGCATGATCTGCGCCTACATCGCCACCACCACCCAGATGTCCCGCATCGTCGAAGAACTACGCGGCCACGGCGCCTTCGCCGAGCCCTACGCCTTCGAAACCCTGCTCCGCTCCTGGCACGTCGAAGGCCTCGCCGTCCGCCCCGACCACCGCATGGTCGGCCACACCGGCTTCCTCGTCACCGCCCGCCGCCTCGCCGACGGCGTCACCCCACCCCTCCGACGCCGCCGCCCCGCCAAAGGCGCCCAGCGAACCGACCCCGCCACGCCCGGCGACACGTCCGAACGCCCAAGCGAGTCATAGATCACACTCACCGGCCCGGACCCCGCCCCACCACCCCGCCCGCAACCCCGGGCCACCACGCCACGCCAAACCCCCACCACCCCCACCGCCCCGCCGCCACGCCCCTCACCAGGCACGAAAACGGCCGAACGCCCGCCGCACCACCGCAAACGGGCCCGCCATCACACACCTCCACGCGCCCCCCACGCGAACCCCCACCGGCCCCCAACACGCCCCCTCCGACCAGTGGAGATCCCCCCGCCACGACACGAGTACCGAATGGGCAGGTTACGGAAGCCCTCCAGATAGGTAGGGTCTCAGTAGGTCGTCGGCTCTCTTCGTGAGGAGGTGACGGGGCGTGGCCGCTCGTGACGATGCTGGGGCGCGCAAGGCGCAGCACGAAAAGGAGGTCAGGGACCTCCAGACGCAGGTGTCCTTCCTGGAGGAGGAGATCTCCGTGCTGCGCCGAAAGCTCGCGGAGTCCCCGCGCCAAGTACGTGTTCTGGAGGAACGTCTCCATGAGGCTCAGGCCAATCTGGCCGCCGTGACGGGTCAGAACGAACGTCTCGTGGCGACCCTCAAGGAAGCCCGCGAGCAGATCGTGGCGCTCAAGGAGGAGGTCGACCGCCTGGCGCAACCGCCGTCGGGCTACGGAGTCTTCCTCGAAGCCCGCGACGACGGCACCGTCGACATCTTCACCGGCGGACGCAAACTCCGGGTCAACGTCAGCCCGGCCGTCGACATCGAGGAACTCCAGCGTGGCCAGGAGGTCATGCTCAACGAGGCCCTCAACGTCGTCGAAGCCCTCGAATTCGAAGAGCAGGGCGAAGTCGTCATGCTCAAGGAACTCTTCGACGACGGCGAACGAGCACTGGTGATCGCGCACGCCGACGAGGAACGCGTCATCAAGCTCGCCGAGCCGCTCCGCGGAGTACCCCTCCGCGCCGGCGACTCCCTCATGCTCGAATCCCGGTCCGGATACGCCTACGAGAAGATCCACAAGGCCGAGGTCGAAGAACTGGTCCTCGAAGAGGTCCCGGACATCTCCTACAACGACATCGGCGGGCTCGGCTCCCAGATCGAAATGATCCGCGACGCCGTCGAGCTGCCCTACCTGCACGCGGACCTCTTCCGCGAGCACCAGCTCCGCCCGCCCAAGGGCGTCCTCCTCTACGGCCCCCCAGGCTGCGGCAAGACCCTCATCGCCAAGGCCGTCGCCAACTCCCTGGCCAAACAGGTCGCCGAAAAGACCGGCCAGGAAGGCAAAAGCTTCTTCCTCAACATCAAGGGCCCCGAACTCCTCAACAAGTACGTCGGCGAAACCGAACGCCACATCCGCCTCGTCTTCCAGCGAGCCCGCGAAAAGGCCTCCGCCGGCACCCCCGTCATCGTCTTCTTCGACGAGATGGACTCCATCTTCCGCACCCGCGGATCCGGCGTCTCCTCCGACGTCGAGAACACCATCGTCCCCCAGCTCCTCAGCGAGATCGACGGCGTCGAAGGCCTCGAGAACGTCATCGTCATCGGCGCCTCCAACCGCGAGGACATGATCGACCCCGCGATCCTGCGACCCGGCCGCCTCGACGTCAAGATCAAAATCGAACGACCCGACGCCGAAGCAGCCAAGGACATCTTCTCCAAGTACATCCTCTCCGGCCTCCCCCTCCACCCCGACGACGTCAAGGAACACGGAGGAATCGAGACCGCCACCGTCGACGCCATGATCCAACGCGTCGTCGAACGGATGTACACCGAAACCGAGGAGAACCGCTTCCTCGAAGTCACCTACGCCAACGGAGACAAGGAAGTCCTCTACTTCAAGGACTTCAACTCCGGAGCGATGATCCAGAACATCGTCGACCGGGCCAAGAAGATGGCGATCAAGCAGTTCCTCGACACCGGACAGAAGGGCCTGCGCGTCAACCACCTCCTCGCCGCCTGCGTCGACGAGTTCAGCGAGAACGAAGACCTGCCCAACACCACCAACCCCGACGACTGGGCCCGCATCTCCGGAAAGAAGGGCGAACGGATCGTCTACATCCGCACCCTCGTCTCCGGCAAGGAAGGCGCAGAGGCCGGCCGCTCCATCGACACCGTCGCCAACACCGGCCAATACCTCTGAACCCAGACCAGCACCCGCACACACCGCGGCGGCCACCCGACACCGGGCGGCCGCCGCGCCGCGTTCACCCCACCAACGCCAAACCCCTCACGCCGTCCCCTACGCTCGACCCCAATGCCTTCCCAGAACCACCAGCACAGCCCAGACGACCGCCGACAAGCCCCCAAGCCCACCACATCGGCACCACAAGCCCCCCGCCAACCCCGCCTGAGAGAACTCGACCTACTCCGCTTCCTCGCCGCCCTAGCCGTCCTCCTCTACCACTACACCGGCACCAAAGGCGGCCCCTGGGACGACCAGAACGCCCGCGAACTCTTCGCCCCCATATCCCTCACCACCCAATTCGGCTACCTCGGCGTCGAACTCTTCTTCCTCATCAGCGGCTTCGTCATCCTCATGAGCGCATGGGGCCGCACCATGGCCGAATTCACCATCTCCCGCATCACCCGCCTCTACCCCGCCTACTGGCTCACCGTCATCCTCATCGCCACCCTCTACCTCACCACCGGCCAAGGACGCGGCCGCCCCGAGAACATCATCCCCAACCTCACCATGTTCCAGCAGGGCATGGGCGTACAGAACGCCAGCGGAGTCTTCTGGACCCTCTGGATAGAAATGCACTTCTACGCCCTCATCGCCATCCTCGTCCTCACCGGAATCACCTACCAGCGCTGCATCACCTTCATGACCACCTGGACGGTCCTCGCCGTCTTCGCCCAAGAAACCGGCAACGACACCCTCCAAAAACTCCTCATCCCCGAATACGCCCCCTACTTCATCGCCGGCATGGCCCTCTACCTCATCCACCGCTTCGGCCCCACACTCCTCCTCTGGGGCCTCACAGCCTTCTCCTGGGCCACTTCAATACGCCACGCCATCCCCATGGCCACCGACACCCCCTACAACATCCCCCAAGCCAACGCCTGGCCCGCCATCCCCATCATCATCACCCTCATCTACGCCCTAATGAGCCTCGTCGCCACCGGCAAACTCGCACGCCTCAACTGGCGCGGACTCGCCACCCTCGGCTGCCTCACCTACCCCACCTACCTCATCCACTACGAAGCAGCCCCACCCCTCGCAGACCTCCTCCACCCCACCCTCCCCTACTGGGCCGCCACCCTCACCATCACCGCAACCGTCCTCACCGCCGCCTACCTCATCCACCGCCTCGTCGAACGCCCCCTCGCCGCCTGGCTCAAACCACGCCTACGCCACTCCTTCAACCGCCTACACGTCCCCGAACCAGCCCGCCACCACCCCGGAACCCACCACGACGACACACCGCGAGACAAGCCCGGAAACCCCACGCCCACAAGCGAAACGCAAACCCAGGACCCCGCATCCGCGCCGCACGACCAGGAGCCCCATGGCTCCACCCCCTCGGCCCCGATAGGCTCGACGATATGAGTGTTCGGCGGGTGATGGGCATCGAGACCGAGTACGGCATCTCCGTACCGGGACAGCCAGGGGCCAACGCGATGGTGACCTCCTCCCAGGTCGTCAACGCCTACCTCGCGGCATCAGCGGCACGAGCCCGAAGGGCACGCTGGGACTTCGAAGAAGAAAACCCCCTCCGCGACGCCCGCGGCTTCGACCTCGCCCGCGAAGTCGCCGACCCCACCCAGCTCACCGACGAAGACCTCGGCCTCGCCAACGTCATCCTCACCAACGGCGCACGCCTCTACGTCGACCACGCCCACCCCGAATACTCCGCACCCGAATGCACCAACCCCCGCGACGCCGTCATCTGGGACAAAGCCGGAGAACGCGTCATGGCCGACGCCACCGAACGCGCCGCCATGGTCCCCGGCACCCACCCCATCCAGCTCTACAAGAACAACACCGACAACAAAGGCGCCTCCTACGGCTGCCATGAGAACTACCTCATGCGCCGCGAAACACCCTTCGCCGACATCGTCCGCCACCTCACCCCCTTCTTCGTCTCCCGCCAGGTCGTCTGCGGCGCCGGCCGCGTCGGCATCGGCGTCGACGGCCGCGGCGACGGCTTCCAGATCAGCCAGCGCGCCGACTTCTTCGAAGTCGAAGTCGGCCTCGAGACCACCCTCAAACGCCCCATCATCAACACCCGCGACGAACCCCATGCCGACCCCGAGAAATACCGCCGCCTCCACGTCATCATCGGCGACGCCAACATGAGCGAGGTCTCCACCTACCTCAAACTCGGCACCACCTCACTCGTACTCGCCATGATCGAAGACGGCTTCCTCACCGTCGACCTCTCCGTCGACATGCCCGTCGCCGCACTCCGCGCCGTCTCCCACGACCCCGCCTGCAAGCACCTGCTCACTCTCCGCGACGGCCGCAAGATGACCGCCGTCCAGCTGCAGATGGAATACCTCGAACAATCCCGCAAGTACGTCGAAGACCGCTACGGCGTCGACGTCGACGAGATGACCAAGGACGTCCTGGACCGCTGGGAGTCGGTCCTGCACCGCCTCGGCGACGACCCCATGCAACTCTCCCGCGAACTCGACTGGGTCGCCAAGCTCTCCCTCCTCCAGGGCTACCGCGACCGCGATGGCCTGGACTGGTCACACCCCCGCCTGCAGCTCATCGACCTGCAGTACACCGACATCCGGCCGGAGAAGGGCCTCTACAACCGCCTGGTCGCCCGCGACAGGATCGACCGGATCGTCGCCGAGCCCGAGGTCCAGGCCGCCATCGAGGACCCGCCAGAGGACACCAGGGCCTACTTCCGGGGCCGCTGCCTGCGCCAGTACGCCGAATCCGTCGCCGCCGCCTCCTGGGACTCGGTCATCTTCGACGTCCCCGGCCGCGAGTCCCTGCAGCGCGTCCCCACCCTCGAGCCCCTGCGCGGCACCAAGCAGCATGTCGGCGCCCTGCTCGACCGCTGCCGCACCGCGGCCGACCTGGTCGCCACGCTCACCGGCCAGAACTGAGGCCGCCGCATATTTGTGACCGGTTTGCCCGTTTCACTGGTTGGCGGACCGGCGATAACCCCTGCAGGCCCCCGCGCCGTCGGAGCGATGAAATCCGCTCGACGTCGATGATCGGAGATAGCCTGGGGGGACCGACGAAGTGGGAGGTAAGGATGGCCACGAAGGACAACTCGGGCGGCCAGAAGCAGGCCCCGCGGCGTACCGAAGAGGTCGAGGAGACCCAGGACGCACCAAAGGACGACGTCCAGGAACGCCAGGAAAAGCTCACCGACGACGTCGATGCAATTCTGGACGAAATTGACGAAGTTCTCGAAGAGAACGCAGAGGAATTTGTGCGCAGTTACGTCCAAAAGGGAGGAGAGTAGGCAAAACGGACATCGGAAATAAGGGAATTCGAGAAGGTATCCATACCTCTTGATGGCCTGAATCGAAAATCTCTTCCAAGGGCACGGGTGAGGGCGGTAGGGTCGGGGCCGTGTCCGTAAAAGAATGCCGTGATTGCGGCCAGGTCAAGCCCCAGAGTGAGTTCTTCAAACGCAAAGCCTCCAAGGACGGCCTAGCGCTCTACTGCAGAGACTGCTTCGGCCTGCGAAATGCGAAGTCGAAACGCAAGCGTCTCGCCAAAGAAGGCAAGGAGTCTAAGCCTTATCAGAAGCGACGCGTAGTGCCCGAGGGGATGAAGTTCTGTCCTCGCTGTGACGAGGTCAAGCAGGTCCGCGAGTTCGGGCGTAACCGTGCTAACAAGTCTGGTTTGGCCAATTACTGCAAGCCCTGTCACAACGTGACGATGGTGGAGATCAAGCGCCGGAAGCATGGTAGCGAACGCAGCTATCTGCTCAAGTTGCGCTACGGTCTGACCGCTGAGCAGGTGAAGGAACACCGTCGGAAGCAGGGCGGGATATGCGTGATATGCCTCCGCAAGGAGGCCTCACATGTGGACCATTGCCACGAAACAGGCTTGTTCCGCGCTCTTCTCTGCTTTCCCTGCAATGGCGCGCTGGGGCAGTACGAAGACGATCCCGGGCGTATGCGAGATTCCGCCGCCTATCTCGAGGGGCGGACCTATCATGCCCGCTCGATGCTTCTCGAGTTCGGTGTGGTGGCCATTGCTGGTCACGCTCGCAGACTTGCCTTTAAGGGAAGTCTTGTGGGCGAGGACGGCGTTCGGATCAGGCGGTTGGAGACAGCGCGTGACGACCACTTGCGGGCGCGCTACGGGCTCGGGCAGACCGAGATCCAGGAGATCGTCGACATGCAGCGGGGGCTGTGTGCGATCTGCTGTGACCGTCCGGCGGAGAACGTCGATCACGATCATGAGACCGGTGTGGTGAGGGGCATCCTGTGTGGCGGGTGCAACACCGGCATGGGGCAGCTGCGGGACGATCCGGTGGCTCTGCGCCGCGCGGCCGACTATGTGCAGGGCGCGCTGATCCGGCAGATGCCGACAGAAGGGGGCGGAGTTCGCCTTTCCTTCACGTTTCCGGACGTGGATCCCGTGGCGGTGCCGCTGGGCGGCTGGGAGTCGTACCGGGCGCGGGACGGGGAGCATCGGAAGGTGTTTTTGGAGCTGGACGAGCGGATGTACGGCCTCCCGCGGCTGCGTTTGGCGGCGTCGGGGCCGGGCTACTGCAGGCGCTGGTCGCTCGGTCCGCGGCGTCCGTCGTTCAGTGAGCGGGTGAGTGCTCTGGTGCGCGGCTCGCGGGACCAGTTCGTGCTGGAGGGCTGAGGGGCGTCTCTGGGGCTTGGCGGCCTCGTCCTCTGTGTTGTCGCAGGGGGCGAGGCCGTTCACTTGCTCGTTATTTAGCTAATTGCCATAATGCCTTCGTGTTGGACGTTGAGGTGATCAAGGCGCTGGCGAACGAGAAGCGGCTGCTGATCCTGGAGTGGCTGCGCGATCCGGTGGCGCACTTCCCGCCGCAGCGGGACGGGGATCTGGTGGACGACGGGGTCTGCTCGCTGTTCATCGCGCAGAAGCTCGGGGTGAGCCAGCCCACGTGCGGCGAGCATCTGAAGGTCCTGAGCCGGGCCGGGCTGGTCCGGGGCACCAAGATCAAGCAGTGGGTGTTCTACCGGCGCGATGAGGAGCGCATCGCCGCGGTGAAGGGGTGGTTGAGCGGTGAGTGGTGAGGGCGGCGCGGTGGCGCCGGGGGCGTATGAGCGGCTGATCGGGGTCCTGGACGAGGCGGGGGCTCGCTATCGGCTGATCGATCATGCGCCTGAGGGGCGTACCGATGTGGTGAGCGCGTTGCGGGGCAATGCGGTCGCGGATGCGGCGAAGTGTCTGATCGTGATGGTGAAGGCGGGGAAGAAGGAGCGGCGGTACGTGCTGGCGGTGGTTCCTGGTGACGCGCGGTTGGATCTCCAGGCGGTGAAGGGGCTGGTGGGCGGTTCTTACGCCGGGTTCGCTGCGAAGGAGAAGGCGGAGGCGCTGGCGGGGAGTGTGAGCGGGACGGTGTTGCCGTTCGCGTTCCATCCGGAGTTGGAGTTGGTGGTGGATCCGGTGTTGCTGGAGGCTCCGGAGTTGTTCTTCAACGCGGGGCGGCTGGATCGTTCGATGGCGTTGGTGACGGAGGATTACGTGCGGGTGGCGGAGCCGAGGTTGGAGCGGATCTCGGTTCGGGACGGGGAGGCCGCCCCGCCTGATGGGGCCGTTGAAGGGTCCGCGGCATCTGTTGAGGGCGCTGTGGAAGCCATGTGACCCCGCGTCGGCCGGAAGGGGCCGGAGACGGCTCTGTAGCGGCCGGGGCTTGACGAGAGGGCGTGCGCGTCGAGCGCCGCCCTCTCTGGCGTTTCAGGGGGCGTTCAGCTGTCCTGGAGGGTTTCGAGGTGGGCGGCCTGGGTGTTGGCGGTGGTGAGGCCGCCCGGTGGGACGGGGACGCCGGCGAGGCGGCACCAGGCGAAGCCGAGGGCGGCGGTGGCGCCGAGGGCTTGGAGGGTGGTGTCGGGGTCGTCGCTGGTGGGGGAGGGCCAGTGGGTGCGGAGGGGGTGGGTGTTGTTGTTGAGGATGCCGTTGAGGAGGGCGCGGAGTTCGGGGTCGAGCCAGCGGCCGACGGGGGTGGCGAGGTCGGGGCGGTAGCCGGCGAGGTCGGCGGCGAGGAGTGCGGTCGCGGTGTGGCGGGGTTCGGTGTGGGTGGCGGGGTCTTGGGGGTCGCCGCTGAGGGGGTGCAGGGCGGTGGCGAGGTCGTAGAAGGCGAGTTGGAGGCGTTCGCCGGGGGCGGAGTCGGCGAAGAGGGTGGCGAAGAGGGGGGCGGGGCAGCGGCTTCGCCATTCGCGTTCGAGGACTTGGTCGCCGTAGGGGAGGGCGCGGTGGTCGAGGGCGGGGTTGCTCTGGAGGGGTTCGATCATGGAGAGGAGGGCGGAGGCGCGGACGCGGAAGCGGGGGTCGTCGCGGAGGGCCTGGGCGGTCATGACCATGCAGCGGATGATCTGGGCGGCGGCGTCGGCGCGGCCTGCGCGGAGGCGTTCGGCGTAGAGGCCGATGATGGTGTGGAGGGGTGGGGGTGTGAGCCAGCGGAGGTCGCGGGTGTCGGCGGGTTCGGTGGTGGGTTGGGGGGCGAGGTGGGGTTCCCAGAGGTCGAGGAGGCCGAGGGCGGGGTCGAAGAGGGGGACTGAGGCGCACCAGAGGAGGGTGCTCCAGGTGGCGGCGATGGTGCTGGGGGTGCCGTGGAGGAAGCGGTTCCAGCCGAGGGGGTAGTCGTGGGGTGGTGCTTGGGCGGCTTCGGTGAGGACGGAGCGGAGCCGGTAGGTGAGGGCGCCGGAGACTGGTTTGCCGGCGAGGGGGAGGGGTGGGCCGTAGTCGGTGAGGTAGTCGGCGCCGGTGGGGAGTATTTCGGCGGGGATGGGGGGTGGGTTGGGGCCGTGGGTGGCGGTTTGGCGGGTGTGGGTGGCGTGTGGGGGTGGTGAGGGGAACCAGCGGCTGTCGGCGGGGTGCCAGCGGTACCAGCGGGTCCATGCGGCGAAGAGCCACCAGCTGTGGTCGGGGAGGGTGAGGAGGTGGGGGAGGAGTGCTTGGCGGCGTTGGAGGGGGGTGGAGGCGGGCCACCAGGGTGCGGTGACGGTGGTGCGGGTTTGGTGTTCGGCGATGGTGAAGGGGTCGGCGTCGGGTGGGAGGGTGATGTCTTCTTCGGTGGGTGGTGGGTTGTAGGCGGGGCGTCGTGGGGGCCAGCCGGGTTGTCCGGGGGCGCTTGGCCATGTCGGCTGCCCGAGGGGGCTCGGCCAGCCGGGCTGGCCAGGGGTTCCCAACACCACGCCGTCATCGTAATGGGCTGTGGGGGGTTCGCCGTGGGCGGACTGTGGAGGGGATCGCGTGGCATGCGGTGGGTGCTGGTTGAACAGTAGGGTCTGAGTTGGTCAGCGCCGGTGGGCTTGTGAGGGGAGCCGGTGCCGTGGTGGAGGAAGGAGTCGCGTGGCGTCGCACGATGCTCACACCGGACGGGTGCCGGGGTTGTTCGTGAACCCTGACCTGTCGTCGTTCACGGAGTTCCTGGGTGCCTACAGTCCGCAGTCGCTGCCGGGGCGGCGGCCGGTGCCGGCCGGGTCGGCGGGGGATGCGATCCCGCATGCGACGACGATCGTGGTGGTGACGTTTCCCGGTGGTGTGGTGATGGCGGGGGATCGTCGGGCGACGGCGGGGCATCAGATCGCTCAGCGTGATGTGGAGAAGGTGTTCCGGGCGGACGAGTTCTCGGCGATCGCGGTGGCGGGGACGGCCGGGATCGGGATGGAGCTGGTCCGGTTGTTCCAGGTGGAGCTGGAGCATTACGAGAAGCGTGAGGGCCGGACGCTTTCGGTGGAGGGTAAGGCGAATCGGCTGGCGACGCTGGTCCGGGGGAACCTGGGGATGGCGATGCAGGGGCTGGCGGTGGTGCCGTTGTTCGCCGGGTACGACGAGGAGCGCGATGGGGGGCGGATCTTCTCCTACGATCCGGCGGGGGGCCGGTATGAGGAGCGGGATTTCTACTCGATCGGGTCGGGGTCGGTGTTCGCGCGGGGGGCGTTGAAGAAGCTGTGGCGCGCGGATCTGTCGGTGGAGGATGCGGCGCTGGTGTGCGTGCAGGCGTTGTATGACGCCGCCGATGACGATTCGGCGACGGGTGGGCCGGATCTGACGCGGCGGATCTTCCCGGTGGTGGCGGTGGTGTCGGACGAGGGGTACCGCCGGCTGGGTGAGGACGAGGTGGGCGCGTTGGCGCGGTCCGTGGTCGAGGGACGTTACGACTCGCCGGGCGGGCCGACCGCCCCGCTGCGATAGAAGGGATCCAGACCGGTGTCGATGCCGTTCTATGTGTCGCCTGAACAGCAGATGAAGGACAAGGCGGATTACGCGCGCAAGGGTATCGCGCGTGGCCGTAGCGTGGTCGTGCTGCAGTACGACGACGGGATCCTGTTCGTGGCCGACAATCCGTCTCGGGCGCTGCACAAGATCAGTGAGATTTATGATCGGATCGCGTTCGCGGCGGTGGGGAAGTACAACGAGTTCGAGAATCTGCGGCTGGGCGGGGTGCGGTACGCGGATGTGAACGGGTACCAGTACGACCGTCGTGATGTGACGGCGCGGGGGCTGGCGAACGTGTACGCGCAGTCTCTTGGGACGATCTTCACGGAGACGAACAAGCCGTACGAGGTGGAGTTGGTCGTCGCGGAGGTGGGCGATGGTGCGGAGACCGATCAGATCTATCGGTTGACGTTCGATGGTTCGGTGGCCGACGAGCATGGTTATGTGGCGATGGGCGGTCAGGCGGACGCGGTGGCGCAGGTGCTGAAGGATCGGTACCGGGAGGGGATGTCGCTGGCGGAGGCGCTGAAGGTGGCGGTGCGTGCGCTGGAGGCGCAGGACGCGGATCGTCATCTGGAGGCGAAGTCGCTGGAGGTGGCGGTGCTGGATCGTAATCGGGAGCATCGTTTGTTCAAGGCGTTGCCGGCGGCGCGGATCGAGCGGCTGCTGAACGAGGCGAACGACGGCGGCGGCGCGGATGCCGGCGACGGCGACGGCGACGGGGCGAATGGCGCGGGCGGGTCGGAGGACTCCGCGGGGTAGCCGTCGAGGAGTGGGCGAGGGCCCGTCGCGCTGGTCGCGGCGGGCCTTCGTCGTCTCCGGGGCGCGACGCAAATGATCTACAACGTAAAGGCGTCGGCCTGGGGGTCCGTCTCATCCCCGTCTCCAAAACTTTGTCATCACGCTCCGAAGTCCCGCGATTCCGCACCGAGGCAGCGTCGCCGCGCGTCCTGGCGTGTACCGGCGGTGAAACCAGAGGCTTCAGAGGCTGCCAAGTCGGCTCCCGGCCGCATAGGCTCACGGTGTGGACAGGCGCATCTTCGGGCTTGAGAACGAGTACGGCGTCACCTGCACCTTCCGCGGGCAGCGGCGGTTGTCACCCGACGAGGTGGCCCGCTACCTGTTCCGGCGGGTGGTGTCGTGGGGTCGTAGCAGCAACGTGTTCCTGCGCAACGGCGCGCGGCTCTACCTGGACGTGGGAAGCCACCCCGAGTACGCCACGCCCGAGTGCGACAGCGTGATCGACCTGGTGACGCACGACAAGGCGGGGGAGCGGATCCTGGAGGGTCTGCTGGTGGACGCCGAGCGGCGGCTGCGCGAGGAGGGCATCGCCGGCGATATCTACCTGTTCAAGAACAACACCGACTCGGCCGGCAACTCCTACGGCTGTCATGAGAACTACCTGGTGGGGCGGCACGGGGAGTTCGGCCGGCTGGCCGATGTGCTGATCCCGTATTTGGTCACGCGGCAGATCATCTGCGGGGCCGGGAAGGTGCTGCAGACGCCGCGCGGTGCGGTGTACTGCGTGTCGCAGCGGGCCGAGCACATCTGGGAGGGCGTGTCGTCGGCGACGACGCGGTCGCGGCCGATCATCAATACCCGGGACGAGCCGCATGCCGACGCCGAGCGGTTCCGGCGGTTGCACGTGATCGTGGGCGATTCGAACATGAGCGAGACCACGATGCTGCTGAAGGTCGGGGCGACCGACCTTGTGCTGCGGATGATCGAGGCGGGCGTGGTGATGCGCGACCTGACGCTGGAGAATCCGATCCGGGCGATCCGCGAGGTCAGCCATGACATGACGGGCCGGCGGAAGGTGCGGCTGGCCAACGGCCGGGAGGCCAGCTCGCTGGAGATCCAGAAGGAGTACTACGGCAAGGCCAAGGACTTCGTGGACCGGCGCGGCGGCGACGAGGTGACGATGCGGGTGCTGGACCTGTGGGAGCGGACGCTGCGGGCGGTGGAGACCGGCGATCTGGACCTGGTGGCGCGGGAGATCGACTGGGTGACCAAGTACCGGCTGATCGAGCGGTACCGGCGCAAGTACGATCTGCCGCTGTCGTCGCCGCGGGTGGCGCAGCTGGATCTGGCCTATCACGATGTGCACCGCGATCGCGGGCTGTACTACCTGCTGGAGAAGCGGGGGTCGGTGGAGCGGGTGGCGCGCGATCTGGCGATCTTCGAGGCGAAGTCGGTGCCGCCGCAGACGACGCGGGCGCGGCTGCGCGGGGAGTTCATCCGGCGGGCGCAGGAGAAGCGGCGCGATTTCACGGTGGACTGGGTGCATTTGAAGCTGAACGACCAGGCGCAGCGGACGGTGCTGTGCAAGGACCCGTTCCGTTCGGTGGACGAGCGCGTCGACAAGCTCATCGCGGGGATGTGAGCGGGCCCGCCGGGCGCGTACGGAGAGGCCGGAGGAAGCGGAGCGTGCGAGGCGCTACCGCCCGGGCCCGCGGCTCGGGGGAGGGGCGTCCCGGGGTGACCGGGCGTGGTCGTGCGACACGCCCGGGTGAGCGCCGGTAGAGGCTACCGGCGGGTTACCAGAGGGGTAGGGTGAGCGCTCAGTTGCGCTCGCCACCCCCGAAGGACCCGTATGCGACGTCGACTCTCCATCGTCGTTCCCGCGGCCGCCGTGCTGGCCGTTCCGTTGCTGCTGACCGGAGCGTGTTCCGGTGCGGACGACGTCGAGGTGGCGGTGAAGGGCGACTTCGGTTCCCGTCCGGAGGTGTCGTTCCCCAAGGAGGCGCCGGGCCGGGAGCTGGCGGTGAAGACGGTGACCGGCGGCGATGGGGCCGAGGCGCGCGAGGGTGATCTGGTGGTGGCCGACTATGTCGGGTACCGGTGGAACAAGGACGGCAACAAGCTGCTGGCGAGCAGTTTCATCGCGGGTCGTCCCGGGGCGTTCCCGACCGGTCGGCTGGTGCCCGGCCTGGAGAGGGCGCTGGAGGGGGCGCGGGTCGGCGGCCGGGTGGTGGCCAAGATTCCGCCGAGGGACGGCTACGGCGACAAGGGCGCCGCCCAGCACCAGGTCGGGGCGGGTGACACGCTGCTGTACGTGCTGGATGTGCGGGCGATCTACGCCAGGACGGCGCAGGCCAAGGGGCGGCAGCAGCCGTTGAGCGATCCGCGCCTGCCGAAGGCGGGGCCGGTGGTGGCGGGCCAGGGCCCGTCGGTGACCGTGCCGAAGATCGCCCCGCCCAAGGATCTGCAGGTGCGCACCCTGGTCCAGGGGGAGGGGGCGGCGGTCCGCGGGGGGCATCTGCTGGCGCTGCAGTACGTGGGGGTGTTCTGGCGGGACGGCAAGGCGTTCGACTCGTCCTGGAAGGCCGGGCGTCCGTACGCGGCGACGATCGGGACCGGCCAGGTGATGAAGGGCTGGGACCAGGCGCTGGTGGGGCAGAAGGTCGGCAGCCGGCTGCTGCTGGTGGTGCCGCCGTCGCTGGGGTACGGCCCCAAGGGGCTTGCGCAGGCCAAGATCAAGGGCGACGACACGCTCGTCTTCGTCGTCGACATCCTCGGCGCCCACTGACCCCGCCCCCCGCAGCACCCGGCCCCCCGCAGCTTCCACAGCCTCCGGCGCCCACCGACCGATCGATCGCGGCCGGCCCTCTAAAACAGATCCCGGTTGTTCTTAGACTGGGCGGGTGGAGGACATAGAGGCGATCGCCCTGCTGCAGGATCCCGTCCGGCGGCGGCTGTACGCGTACGTGGGGGCGCAGGATCGCGAGGTGAGCCGGAACGAGGCGGCCGAGGCCGCGGGGATCCAGCGCACGCTGGCGGCCTTCCATCTGGACAGGATGGTCGAGGCGGGGCTGCTGGAGGCCGTCAGCCGGCGCCTGACGGGCCGTTCCGGGCCGGGTGCGGGCCGTCCGGCCAAGCTTTACCGCCGGACGCCGGGGGAGCGCGAGGTGTCGCTGCCGCCGCGCGACTACCGTACGGCGGCCGGGCTGCTGGCCGAGGCCGCCGAGGCCGCCGGGCTGGACGAAGAGCTCCGGGACGCCGCCCGCGCGCATGGCAAGGAGTTGCGGGAGGAGGGGGCGGCTCCGTGCCGGGGTCTGGAGGAGGTCGCGGCTCTGCTGGAGCGTCGCGGGTACGAGCCGTGCCTGGACGGGCGGTTGCTGTTGATGCGCAACTGTCCCTTCCATGCCCTCTCCGAGCGGTTCCCGCCGCTGGTGTGCGGGATGAACCTGGCGTTGCTGGAGGGGCTGCTGGAGGGCGTCGAGGGGGTGCGGGTGCGGATCGAGGCCGGGCCGGGCCGGTGCTGCGCCGTGGTCGAGCCCGCGGACGCGCCCGCGGACGCGCCCGCGGACCCGCAGGCCGATCCGCTCGCGCCCGGCCCTTCTAAAAATAATGGAGATTGACATAGAGATCCGGTGCGTGGTGGGCTAGGCGCATGCACGGTCACCACCTGGCCCAGTTCAACGTGGGCACGCTGAAGTCCCCCCTCGACGACCCCCGGCTCTCCGAGTTCGTCGCGCTCCTTGAGCCGGTCAACGCGCTGGCCGACGCCGCGCCCGGCTTCGTGTGGCGGCTGGTGGGGGAGGGGGCCGACGATGCCACCGGCGTGCAGCCGATGGGCCCCGACGTGATCATCAATTACTCGGTGTGGGAGACCCGCGCGGCGCTGTGGGACTTCGTGTACCGCAGCGCCCACCTGGAGGTGCTGCGCCGCCGCCGCGAGTGGTTCCAGCGGCACGTGGAGTCGCACCTGGTGCTGTGGTGGATCACCGCGGGACGCACGCCCACGGTGGAGGAGGGCGTCGAGCGGCTCGCGACGCTGCGCGCACAGGGCCCCTCGCCGCGGGCGTTCACCTTCCGCGAGTCCTACACCCCCGAAGGCGTCCTGGTGCACTCTTGACGGCCGAGCCCTCTTGACGGCCGCGCCCTCCTGGCGAGCCCCGCCGGGGAGCGGTCACAGCAGGGTGGCGGTGTGGCGGCCCGCGGCGGCGGCGGTGAGGAAGTAGGGGAGGTCCTCGTCCAGGCGGCGGCCCATCGTCGACAGCCGCACGCCCCACTCCTGCTCCGCCGCGGACAGCGCCTCGCGCAGGCCGTCCACGGTCACCGGGACCAGTTCGTGCCGGTCGCCGAGCGAGGCGGCCTCGCCGGCCACCCGGGCGCCGAACTCGCCCCCCAGTTCGGGCACCGCGATCTGCGCGCGCGCCAGCGCGACCCTTCCGTAGGCGGTCAGGCTGTGGTGGGACACCCCGATGTGCCGCTCGCGCTTGTCGCCGTCGCTGACCCGCAGCGATCCGACGGGGCGTCCCGACAGCACCGCCGCGGCGTTGACCGCCTCACCGGCCGACACGCCCGAGAACCCCCACCGGGTCCCCGTGCCCAGGTTGCCCGGCCCCTGCGCGACGATGATCACCTCGGCGTCCAGGACCAGCCGCGCCGCCAGCAGTCCGGTGTGCACCGTCACCGCCTCCAGGTCGCCGCCGAACGCCTGCCCGACCGTGACCGTCGCGGCCAGCGCGCCCGCCTCCCGCAGCCGCGCGATCGACATGGAGAACCAGGCCGGCAGCGCCCCGCCGTCGGGCATCACGTACACCGCGCGGGTGCCGGGACGGGCCGCCAGCAGGCCGGCCAGGATCGGCGGCAGCGCCGAATGCAGGTCGGCCACGATCACCGGTGCGCCGTCCAGGGAGTCGGCCTCGCGCAGCAGCGCGTGGTGGGGGGAGTCCTGTTCGTCGGCGCCCAGCACGGTGGCCTGCAGCGGCGTGTAGCGGGCCTTCACCAGGTGCCCCGGCCCGGACGGGTCGGGCGGCAGCCGGTCGGGGACGGCCACCACCATCGCGTAGCCGCCCGTCCCCAGGCCCATCGCCAAGGCCGTAGTGTTGAGCAGGACGGTATCGCCCGGTTCGGGGCGTCCTACGAGCGCGGGATAGGCCAGGGCGCGGCAGGCCGGTGCCGGGTGCGTGCCGTCGTCCCGGATCGTGACGTCCAGTTCGACCGCCCCCGGCCATTCCCGGCGGACGCTTTCTACCGTGCCTTTGCGCCATCGGATCACAAGGAAACGGTAGCGTCCTGACACGAGCGACATGCTGAAGCGCGGGCTTCTCCGCCGCGCCGCCCGCAACGCCGCCTGATCGCGCCGCCCGGCGGCACGATCCATAGGGCCCTCGCGGCCCGTACAACCGCATACCCGGACCGCATGATCCGAACCGCATGACCAGAACTAGGGCTTCACGAACTGGAGAGGTGGTGGCGAAGTGTCGCGGCGCAAGACCGAGCGCCTGCTCAACCTGGTGGTCTGCCTGCTCGCCACGCGGCGCTACCTGACGGCCGAGCAGATCCGGCGGGCGGTTCCCGGCTACCCCGACTCCGACGAGGCGTTCAAGCGGATGTTCGAGCGCGACAAGGAGGAGTTGCGCGAGCTCGGCGTCCCGCTGGAGGTGGGCAGCGACCAGCTCGGCGGCACCGGCGAGGAGATCGGGTACCGGATCCCCCCGCAGGCCTACGAGCTGCCCGACATCCATCTGTCCCCCGACGAGGCCGCCGTGCTGGGCCTGGCCGCGCGGGTCTGGCAGCGCGCCAGCATGGCCGACGCGGCCTCCGGCGCGCTGCTGAAGCTGCGCGCCGCCGGCGTCGACACCGGCGCCGCCGACGCCACCACCGCGATGGGCATCGAACCGCGCGTCGACACCGGCGAGCCGGCCTTCCCCGCGTTGTGGGAGGCGGTCCGCGACGGCCGCCCGGTCGCCTTCGACTACCAGGGCGTCGGCCGCACGTCGGTGTCGCGCCGCCATCTGGAGCCGTGGGGGGTGGTCAGCCGGCGCGGCCGCTGGTACGTCGTCGGCCACGACCGCGACCGCGGCCAGACCCGGGTGTTCCGGCTCAGCCGCATCGCGGGCGAGGTCGCCGCCGACGGGCCCGACGGCAGCGTCACCGTCCCCGACGGCGTGGACGTGCGGCGGCTCGCCTTCGACTGGGGCGACCCGGTCACCGAGCCGCGCCCGGCGACGGTGCGGCTGCGGATCGGGGCCGCCCAGGGCCCGCGCCGCTGGGCCGGCGACGTGCGCCCGGTCGGCGACGGCGTCTGGGACGAGGCCGTGCTGACCTTCCGCGACGCCGACCGGTTCGCCCCCTACCTGGCCGGGTTCGCCGACGACGTGGTGGTGCTGGACCCGCCCGACCTGCGCGAGGCGGTCATCCAGCGGCTCAAGTCGACCCTGGCGGCGGCCGGTGACGGCCACGCCCACCCGCAGGCCAGATGAGCGCGAGGGACACATGACCGCGAACACGAGCGGAACGACCGCAGGCACGGCCGAGCAGCCGCGGGGCAGGGGCGGCGCGGCCGGCGGCGGCCGGAACCCCGGCAAGACGCCCCCCGGCAGGGCGGGCGGCTCCACCACCTCCACCGACCGGCTGGCCCGCCTGCTGGCCCTGGTCCCCTACGTGATCAGCCGCGACTCGGTCGCGCTGGACGAGGCCGCCGCGGCCTTCGGCGTCACCCAGAAGCAGCTCATCGACGACCTCAACCTGCTGTGGTGCGTGGAACTGCGCGCCCCCGACCCCTACTGCCCCATCGACCTGTCCTACGAGGGCGGCGAGATCACCGTCACCGAGGCCGAGTCGATCGCCCGCCCGCTGCGGCTCAAGGTCGACGAGGCCAGCGCGCTGCTGGTCGCGCTGCGGATGCTGGCCGGCATCCCCGACCTGCAGGACCGCGACGCGCTCAGCCGCGTCATCGCCAAGCTGGAGGGCGCCGCCGGCGCCGCCGCCCAGGTGTCCAGCAAGGTCGCCGTCGAGGTCGACGCCCGCGGCGACACCCTCGGCCGGCTGCGCGCCGCGATCGGCGCCGGCCGCCGCGTCCACCTGTCGTACTACGTCCCGGCCCGCGACGAGAACACCGAACGCGACGTCGACCCGATGCGGCTGCTGGTCGTCGAGGGCAACACCTACCTGGAGGGCTGGTGCCGCCGCGCCGAGGCGGTCCGGCTGTTCCGCCTCGACCGCATCACCGGCCTCACCCCCCTGGACGTGCCCGCCCAGGTCCCCGCCGGGGCCGAGCCGCGCGACGTTGACGCCGGCCTGTTCCGGCCCTCGCCCGGCGACGTCCCCGTCACCATCGAGCTGACCGCCCAGGGCCGCTGGGTCTCCGACTACTACCCCTGCGACAGCGTCGAGGAACTCGGCGAGGGCCGGCTGCGGATCACGCTGCGCACCCCCGACACCCGCTGGGTGCGGGGCCTCGCGCTGCGGCTGGGCGACCAGGGACGCATCGTGTCGCCGCCCGAACTGGCCGACGGCGTCCGCGCCGACGCCGCCCGCGCCCTCGCCCTCTACGACACCGTCTGAGGATTTCGGCTACCGTGACGATCATGGCGTGGGGTGCGGTGTCGGTCGCGTTGGGCTTCGCCGGCCTGGCGGTGCTCGCGGCCTGCTCGTTCAGGGTCTACCTGGGGGTGCGGCGGCTGTCGCGTGAACTGGAACGGACCCGGCGGCGGCTGGAACCCCAACATCGCGCGCTCCGTGATGAACTCCACGACCTGCAGGAAACCCGTGCGGCGCAAGAGCCGGACGACGGCGTACGATCGTCTTAAGTATCACGCTGCTGAAGAGGAATCTCATGCCGAACATCGGGACCCCCGAGCTGCTCATCATCCTGGTGGCCGTACTGCTGATCTTCGGGTCGGCCAAGCTGCCGCAGCTGGCGCGCTCGCTGGGCAAGTCGGCGCGCATCCTGAAGGCCGAGACCAAGGGCCTGCGCGACGATGATGACAAGGCCGATGACGACAAGCCCGCCCCGGCCGCGCACACCGCCGACGCCGCCCCCGCCGAGACGGCCCGCGACCGCGCCGCCCGGCTGCGCGAGGAGGCCGCCCGGCTCGAGCGCGACGCCGCCCAGGAGCCCGGCGCCGCGCAGCGCGCCCAGGGCGCGCTGCCCTCCGGCGAGCCCATCGAAGGCGTGCCCGTCTCCGACTACCGCACCCGCAAGACCTCCTGACCCACCGTCCCCCCGACGAATGGACCGGCGAGACCAGATCCCAGAGCGCCCACGATGAAGCTGATGACGCGGCAGGCCGCCGACCCCGAGGGCCGCATGCCCCTGATGGACCACCTGCGGGAACTGCGCAACCGCCTGATCAAGGCACTCCTGGCGCTGCTGGCCGGCACCATCATCGGCTGGATCTTCTTCAGCCCGGTCTGGGACTTCCTCAAAGAGCCCTTCTGCGCGCTGCCGCAGTCCAAGGACCTCAACGGCCGCTGCTCCCTGGTGGTCAACGGGATCTTCTCCTCCTTCTTCCTCCGGTTGAAGATCGCGTTCATCCTGGGGCTGGTGATCTCCTCGCCGGTCTGGCTGTTCCAGCTGTGGGCGTTCGTGGCGCCCGGCCTGTACCGCAAGGAACGCCGCTGGACCTACCTGTTCATGGGCGCGGCGATCCCGCTGTTCTTCGTCGGCACCGCGCTGGCCTACGTCACCGTCGACAAGGGCCTGTCGATCTTCCTGGGCTTCGTGCCCGACGACGTCGCCGCGCTCATCAGCGTCGACCAGTACCTCGGCTACGTGCTGGCCATGCTGCTGGTGTTCGGCCTCACCTTCGAACTTCCGCTGTTCGTGGTCATCCTCAACATGGCCGGAGTGCTCAGCTCCCACCGCATCCGCCGCTCCCAGCGAATGATCATCTTCGGTATCTTCGTGTTCTCCGCGGTCGCCACCCCCAGCGCGGACCCGTTCACCATGCTCGCGCTGGCGCTGCCGACCGTCCTGCTGTTCGAGGTCGCCGCGCTGCTGGCCTTCCTCAACGACCGCCGCCGCGCCCGCCGCCCCGACCCATACGCGGGCCTGTCCGACGACGAGGCCGCACCCCTGAACATCGAAGAGATCGACGCCGAACTCGAAAAGGGCGAAACCCGGCACTGATCGGCCACCGGCTCCGCCGGCCGGCGGAGGTCGGCCGGACGCGAACACCGCGCCGCACCGGCCGCCGATCGGGAACTGATTGGGAATCGGGCCGCTCCAAACCGTAGGCTCGAACCATGACCACCCCCGACACGCAGTCGGCCGCCGGGACCCCGGCCCAGCGCTACGCCGCCTACCGCGAGCGCACCGCCGGGAACGGCCCCGCTCTCCTGGACTTCCGCACCCTCTACGACTTCGAACTGGACGCCTTCCAGCTCGAGGCCTGCCGGGTGCTGGAGGACGGCAGCGGCGTCCTGGTCGCCGCGCCCACCGGCTCCGGCAAGACCGTCGTCGGGGAGTTCGCCGTCCACCTCGCCCTCACCGGCGGCGGCAAATGCTTCTACACCACCCCGATCAAGGCGCTGTCCAACCAGAAGTACGCCGACCTGGTCCGCCGCTACGGCCCCGAGAAGGTCGGCCTCCTCACCGGCGACAACAGCGTCAACGGCGAGGCGCCCATCGTCGTCATGACGACCGAGGTGCTCCGCAACATGCTCTACGCCGGCTCCCCGACCCTGGCCGGGCTGGCGTTCGTGGTCATGGACGAGGTCCACTACCTCGCCGACCGCTTCCGCGGCGCCGTCTGGGAAGAGGTCATCATCCACGTCCCCGACTCGGTCCGGATCGTGGCGCTGTCGGCCACCGTCAGCAACGCCGAGGAATTCGGCGAATGGCTCCAGGCCGTCCGCGGCGACACCGCCGTCATCGTCGACGAGCACCGCCCCGTCCCCCTCTTCCAGCACATGCTCGTCGGCACCCGCCTGTACGACCTGTTCGTCGACACCGGCCCCGGCAAGGCCGCCCGCAACGGCAAGCGCGGCCCCGACGGGACGGGCTCCGACGGGACGGGCTCCAATGGCAAGGGCCGCGACGGGAAGGGCCGCGGCGACGGCGGGGACCGCCCCGCCCGCATCAACCCGCAACTGCAGCGGATGGCCGTCGAAGAGGTCCGCCGCGCCAAGGTCAACCAGGGCCGCCGCACCGGCCGCCGCCGCGCCCCCCGCCCCCAGCGGTTCCGCCCCCCGGCCCGCCCCGACGTCATCGAACGCCTCGACCGCGCCGGGCTGCTGCCCGCCATCACCTTCGTCTTCTCCCGCGCCGGCTGCGACGCCGCCGTCCTGCAATGCCTCAACGCCAACCTGCGCCTCACCTCCAAAGAGGAGGCGGAGGAGATCCGCGCGCACGCCGAACTGCGCACCGCCGACATGTCCCGCGACGACCTGCGGATCCTGGGCTACGACGACTACCTCGCCGGACTCGAACGCGGCATCGCCGCCCACCACGCCGGCATGCTCCCCACCTTCAAGGAGATCGTCGAGGAGCTGTTCACCCGCGGGCTGATCAAAGCCGTGTTCGCCACCGAGACGCTCGCGCTCGGCATCAACATGCCCGCCCGCACCGTCGTCATCGAGAAACTCGACAAGTGGAACGGCGAAGCCCACGTCGACCTCACCCCCGGCGAATACACCCAGCTCACCGGACGCGCCGGACGCCGCGGCATCGACGTCGAAGGCCACGCCGTCGTCGTGTGGACCCCCCACGTCGACCCCAACTCCGTCGCCGGCCTGGCCGGCACCCGCACCTACCCCCTCAACTCCAGCTTCCGGCCGTCCTACAACATGGCCGTCAACCTCGTCGGCGCCGTCGGCATCGAACGCGCCCGCACCCTCCTGGAGGAATCCTTCGCCCAGTTCCAGGCCGACCGCGCCGTCGTCGGCCTGGCCCGCCAGGTCCGCAAGAACGAGGAAGCCCTCGCCGGCTACGCCAAGGCCGCCGACTGCCACCTCGGCGACTTCATGGAATACGCCGCGCTACGCCGCCGCCTGTCCGACCGCGAAGCCGACCTGTCCCGCGAACGCTCCTCCGCCCGCCGCGCCGAAGCCGCCCGCTCCCTGGAACACCTGCGGCCCGGCGACGTCATCCTGGTCCCCTCCGGCCGCCGCTCCGGCCTCGCCGTCGTCCTGGACCCCGGCCTCGGCCGCCGCTCCGACGGCCCCGCCCCCCTCGTCCTGACCGCCAACCGGTCCGTGCAGCGCCTGTCCATCCAGGACTTCCCCCGCGCCGTCGACCCCGTCGACCGCATCCGCATCCCCAAATCCTTCAGCCCCCGCAACCCCCAGGACCGCCGCGACCTGGCCGCCACCCTCCGCAACAAGATCCCCGACGACGTCCGCGAACGCCGCCGCCACCGCGACGTCCCCGCCACCGACGACACCGAGATCACCCGCCTGCGCGCCGAACTGCGCGCCCACCCCGTGCACGGCTGCGACAAACGCGAAGACCACGCCCGCTGGGCCGAACGCTACTTCCGCCTCGAACGCGAAACCGAGCAGCTGCGCCGCCGCGTCGAAGGCCGCTCCCAGGTCATCGCCCGCACCTTCGACCGCGTCTGCGCCGTCCTGGAACAACTCGGCTACCTCCATGACGGCGCCGTCACCGACGAAGGCCGCCGCCTCGGCCGCATCTACAACGAACTCGACCTCCTCACCGCCGAAAGCCTGCGCGCCGGCGTCTGGGAACACCTCGACCCCGGCGAACTCGCCGCCTGCGTCTCCGCCCTGGTGTACGAGTCACGGCAACCCGACGACGCCGCACCGCCCAAGACGCCCACCGGCCCCACCCGCGACGCCCTGGCCGCCATGGTCGGCCTCTGGGGCGAACTCGACGCCGTCGAAAAGGACAACCGCGTCTCGTTCCTCCGCGAACCCGACCTCGGGTTCGCCTGGACCGCCTACCGCTGGGCCAAGGGCCAGGAACTGGACGAGGTCCTCCTGGAGACCGACATGACCGCCGGCGACTTCGTCCGCGCCGTCAAACAGCTCCTGGACCTCCTCGGCCAGGTCGCCGACGCCGCACCCCCCAACAGCCACATCCGCAAGACCGCCCGCAAGGCCATGGACGCCATGCGCCGCGGCGTCGTCGCCTACTCCTCGGTCACCTGACCGGCCCCGGCCCGCACCGGCGCGCCGTCCACCGCGTGGACGGCGCGCCGGTCGTCCCGCAGCCAGCGGTGCGCCAGCGCCACGATCACCGCCAGCGCCGCGATCTCGCCCAGCGCCCACCCCAGGCCCCCGCCCACCCGCTGGTCCCGCAGCGGCGAATCCCCCCACGCCCGGCCCAGCCGCCCGTACCAGTCGGCCGCCAGCACCCCGCCCCGGCCCATCACCGCCGCGCCGAACAGGGCATGGAACGGCACCACCACCGCCGCCAGCAGGAACCGCACGCTCAACGACGGCCGGCGCGGCAACGGATCGACCCCCACGATCGGCCACAGATATACCAGCGCCGACACCACGAACACCGCCATCGCGAACGAATGCAGCGCATGGTTCCGCAGCGACGCCTCGAACAGCGGCGACAGGTAGAACCCGTACAGGCCCGCCACGAACACCACTGGCGCCACCAGCGGATGCGACGCCACCCCGAACGCCCGGCTCCGCAACACCGCCACCAGCATCTCCCGCACCGGACGCCCGCCCGCGTCCGCACCCGCCCGCGAACCACGGGGCAGTGACCGCAGCGCCAGTGTGACCGGCGCCCCCAGCAGCAGGAACACCGGCACCACCAGGCTCAGCACCAGATGCTGCACCAGATGCGCGCTGAACAGCACCATGCTGTAACGCGCCAGCCCGCCGCACGTGACCAGCAGCATGACCGCCAGCCCCGCATACCACGCCACCGTGCGCGACAGCGGCCAGGACAGCCCCGCCCGCCGCATCCGGAGCAGCCCCAGCGCATACAGGCCCGCCGCCACCGGCACCACCGCCGAGAACAGCGGGTCGAACCGCCAGTCCAGCAGGTAGGCCCCCAAGGAGGCCGGGCCCGGAAGCGGGAACCCCAGCTTCAGCGTCACCAGATTCAGCGTCCCCTGCGCCACCTCCGGCGGAGGCGTCCGCGACAACCCCGTCGCCAGCGCCATCGTCGCCGCCATCACGACGATCTCCACCGCCGCGATCCGCACGAACACACCCCGCCCGGAAAGGGACCCGGCACCCCCCTTCACAGCGCCGCCCTCCTTGCCGGCGCGCAGGGCGGGCAGGCTCACCCGGCGATGCCACCACCCGAACGCCCCCAGCCCCACCAGAGCCGCCGTCTTCGCCGCCACCAGCGCCCCGTACCGCGACCCCAGCTCCAACCCGCCCAGCCGGATCCACGCGTTCACCAGACCGCTCACCGCGACCACCGCGAAACACGCCAGCGCCAGACGGCTGTACCGTCCCACCACCCCCGCCAGCCGGACCCCAGACCCGCCCACATCGCCCCCGCCCCCGACCCCGGAGACGCTGCTCGGATTCCGCGCCACCGCGACCAGGACGATCAGGCCCCCCACCCACAGCGCCGCCCCCAGCACGTGCGCGACCAGGCTGTACACGGCGGCCGCATGACTCGAGGTGTCGGCCGCGTGCCCGGTGAACACCGGCGGCAGCAGCCCGCCCAGCGCGAGCACCAGCACATACCCGGCGCCACCCGGCGTCGACACCGCCTGCGCCGCCACCGCCACCGCCACCACGGCCGCCAGCACCACCAGCAGAGCCCGGCCCTGAGACAGCTCCAGCAGGAAGCTGAACAGCATGTTCCCGGTGACCCCCGTCGTCACCGGCACCCCGTACAGGTCCGACACCGAGAACATCACCACCGCCAGCACCGACAGCGCCCACGCCCCGGCCCACACCGTCGCCGACCGCAGATACCGCCGCACCCCCGCCGCCGGCGCCCGAGCGGGCAGGAACACCGCCACCAGCAGCAGCCACCCCACCGTCACCGCCCCGAACACCTGCGCGGACAGCTCGGCGACCGCCAGCCCCACCTTGGTCAGCGCCCCCGCCTGCGTCAGCCCCGGCGCCGCCTCCGCGCTGAACGCCCCGCCGTACCGCACCACCAGCGCCAGCACCAGCAGCGCCGCCCCCACCGCCAGCGGCCACGGCGCCACCGGTCGCGCACCCGCCGGGGCATCCGGCGTCCTCATCGGCGTGCTCGTCAGCGCCCGGGTCGGCCTGCCGTCGGTCGTGGTCACAGCTGCCCTCACGGAGAAGTCGGAAACGGGCCGTCCCCCGGCTGTACGGCCTGGCCGCCACGCCCGTTCAACCCCGGATCCGCCCACACCAGCCCGTGCCGCGCCAGGAAGTCCGTCAGCCCGGCCCCGGCCGCCGTCAGCGCCCTCCCGCACCCCTCGCACGCCTCGCACGGCACCCGCTCCGGCCCCGACGGCCGCGTCCGCACGTGATCGTCGATGGCCCGGTCGATCGCCGTGACGATCGCGGGCGCCGTGGCCGGCTCCCCCCACGCCGCCCCCGGCTCCCCCCGGGCCGCCCCCGGCTGCGGAGCCGCCGCCGGCCCGGCGACCACGGGTCCCGTGGCCGCCGGCCCCGCGACGGGCTGCCCCGCCACCGGCGGCCCAGGCGCGACCGGCCGTGCCCCCGGGACGGCCGACGCATGGGCCCCCGCGGGCGCCATCTGCGGGACGCCCTGCGGCGTCGTCTCGCGAAACGCCTGCGGAACCGACCCTGGAACGGTCCCGCCGGGTACGCCGTTCCCCTGCGCCGCGCCACCGCCTCCAGGGCCGCCGGCCGGGACGGCACCGCCGGCCGGGGGCGCACCGCCCCGGCCGGCGGCCGACTGCAGCGTCGTGGCCCGCTGGGCGGCCTGAGCGACCCTGATCAGCTCGCCCGCCCGCTCGTGCCACGCCTTCCAGTCGCCGCTGAGCACGCTCCCGGTGCCGCCGCACGCCGCGCACGGGCGCTCCAGCGACGCCAGGAGCCGCTGCCACAGTTCAGCGGCCATCTCATCGGAACCGTCCGCCCTGGTCATCGAGGACCTGAACCCAAAGGAGCCCTCCATCACCGGCCGAGAGTCACCACACTGCCCACCAGTACGCGCCGCATGCCCGGGACGGTTCACCGGTTAGGGTGGCCGTCCGGTCCGGAAACGAGGCGGAGAGGCGGGGCCATGGGAGAGGGCGACCCGTTCGGCGAGGACGTCGTACGGCAGATCACGCGGCACATGAACCAGGACCACGCGGAGGACTGCGCCACCATCTGCCGCGCCCTGGGCGGCCGGCCCGGCGCCGCCGCCGCCCGCATGACCGGCCTGGACGCCGACGGCATCGACTTCGCCGCCACCGTCGACGGCGTGGAGGTCCCCGTCCGGATCCCCTGGAGCGAGCGGCTGACCGAACGCGCCCAGGTCCGCCGCGAGGTCGTCCGCATGGCGACCGAGGCGCGCCAAGCCCTCGGCCTGCCCGCCCACGAACCCCACTGACACCGGGAGACCCTAGGCATTCCGACGGGCTGTCGGTAAAGTAGCCGACATGACGTCGGGAAAACCCGGCGCACCCACTGTCGCCGAAAGTTAGGTGAGGCTAGCCTAACAAAGCGTCCGGGTGTCGAGAGGTGAAGGGGAGCGCCGGAGATGACCGAACCCGACCGGGGCTTCGCGGCGGAACTGCGCGAGGCCACCTGGAGCGACCACGGCGACAACGAAGGCTCCGCCTACATGGCGGCGCTGTTCGACGGCAGGCTGGGACGCGAGGAGTACGCCGCGCTCGTCGCCCAACTCCACCCCGTCTACGACCTCCTGGAACAGGCCACCGACCGGATGTCCGCCGACCCCGTCGCCGGCCCATTCGCCCTCGACGGCCTGCGCCGCCGCCAGGCGCTGGAAGCCGACCTGGCCTACCTGTACGGGCCGGGCTGGCGCGACCGCCTCCGCCGCCTCCCGGCCACCCTCCGCTACTGCGACCGCCTCCGCGAGGTGTGCTTCGACTGGCCCGGCGGCTTCGTCGCCCACCACTACACCCGCTACCTCGGAGACCTGTCCGGCGGCCAGTACATCGGCGCCCAGGTCCGCAAAACCCTCGGCCTGGCCGCCGGCGACCCCGGCGTGCGGTTCTACCGTTTCCCCGGCAAGCCCAAGGCGTACAAGGACCACTACCGCGGCCTGCTCGACACCGCCCCATGGGACGAAACCGAACGTGCCAAGATCATCGACGAGGTGAGGCGCGCCTACCGCCTCAACGCCGAGATCACCGCCGACCTCAGCCGCGACCTCGACATCCGGCCCGCCGCCTGAACCCGCCGCCTGAGCCGGCACGGCCGCGGCCGCCCGGCACAGATCACCGGCTGGCCGATCGGGTGAGCTACTCCACGTCGGTCTCGCGGGTCCAGGCCGTGCAGTCGCCGGCGCCGTGCCGCAAAGCACGACCGCCGGATCGTCGAACGCGCTGCCGCGGTCAGCCGCCGGCCACTCGAGGGGCATGCGCCCCCTCGGAGAACTGGTGGAGCCCGGAGGCTTTCCCCGCCTCCGGGCTCCTGGTTACCGCCCACTTGCGCACGCCGGCACGTTTAAGGACGCGGATCAGTCCTCATATCGTCGTGCTCTACGGTTGAGCTATCGCGCCATGAGAGGCGCGAGCGGGAGTTGAACCCGCAACCCGACGATTACGTCCGCGTCCGGGCGATCCGGCGATCGGCGGTGAATGCTGAAGCTGGAGCGAGAGTCTGAGCTTGGTCACGGCTGCCTCTACCCGTTTGGGCCACCCCGGCAGGAGTGCCGGGGGAGGGACTCGAACCCCCACTGAACACCGTGCGGTTCAGGCTGACGTTTCAGTTTCAGCTTCGCGCCCTTCTGGGGCGCGCCCCCGCGCTCCACACGGGGAGCCTGCGACTCTAACCGAACAGGTAGCCGAACACCACCTCGCCCACGCTGCGTTCGTCCACCTCCGTGCCGTTGGCCTCCTCGCGCGCGAACTTGACCGCCTGCTGCAGCTTCTCGATCCGGTCGAGCAGCTCGTTCAGGCGCCGCGCGGGCAGCGCGCCCGAGAACTTCACCGTCGTCCAGTAGCCGACCGCCACGTCCTCGTAGAACACCTCGACCTGCGCCGGATGCTTGTCGGTCGCCTCGGCCTTGACGTGGTTGAACGGCACCTTCTTGGTCTTGACGGTGCGGACCGGGTCGGTCCTCCAGCTGTCGGTGGACCCGTCGAACGTCCACGACTCCGCGGCGTCCAGCACCGGCAGCTTTTTGATGAAGGTCTGCAGGTCCACCAGCTGCTTCTCCAGGAACAGCAGATAGGTCACCGGCACGTCGCCCAGCAGCGTCCGGCCGTCCACCGTGATGTCGGCGCGGGCGGCGCAGTTGGTCCAGTCCTTGGTCGCGGTCACGTCGAACAGCCGGGTCAGCGTCGCGGACGCCTGCCGCAGCACCTCCTCGGCCTTCACCTGCACCCGGGTCGACTCCGGCGGCAGCTGCTCGCCTTCCTCGTCCTTGGGCTGGTAGGACCGGGAGATGCCCGAGAGCAGGGGCTGCTTCTGCACGGTGTGGTGCGCGTCGGTCAGCTCCCGCAGCGCCTTGGCCTTGACGCCCTTCTCCACGGCGATGATCTGATTGAGTCTCGGCACGTTTCCTCCCGTTCGAACGAAACGACCGTAGTGGTTTCGGACGCCCGGACGCATGCGGTTTTTCGAGCGCAAAGCGCCACGGGTTTAACGGCCCGCGATTCGGAGATCGCCTGGTTGCGCTCGGGGATACGCCGACCCTTGGAGGTCTCCATGCTCGCGATCGCCGCCGCCGCCGTCTTCGGCCTGGCACTTCTCTTCGACCTGGCCGACGTCGCCTCCGACCCGTTCGACTACCAGACGCTCATCACCGTGGGGCTGCTGCTCGTCGCGCTCCACCTGGCCGGCATCGGCGCGGGCGCCGACTGGCGCAGCCGCGGCTGGTCCCGCCGCCGCGGCGCACGCCGCTGACCCGCCCACCGCACGACCCCCAGAGCAGCCCCCTGACGGCCCACGTGCTTCTGTCAGGGGGGCGGGTGGCCGTGGGCGTAGGCGCGCAGGCCCGGTAGGTCGACCACGGTGATGCGTCGCCATCCGGTTCGCACCAGACCCAGCGTGCGCAGGCTGTTGAGCGCCCGCGCCACCGTCTCGCGCGAGGCGTCCATCCAGCTGCCCAGCTCCTCCTGCGACAGCGGCGGCGCGATCTCGATGCTGCCGTCGGGCGCGGGCGGCGCGTGCCGCGCCGACAGCTCCGCCAGATTGCTCAGCAGCAGCGCCAGCCGCTGCGCGCCCTTGGCCGCCACATGCGCCTGCAGCCGCTGGTCGGCGTCGTCCAGACGGCGCACGAAAGTGCCGCTGACCAGCCGCCACACCACCGAATGCGCGTCCAGGAACCCGGTGAAACGGGCCGCCGGGACCACCAGCGCCCGCACCGGGCTCAGCGCCGTCACCGTCGCCGACCGCAGCCGGCTGCCC
Organism: Actinomadura vinacea; assembly: GCF_039532545.1. Lineage (NCBI taxonomy): Bacteria > Bacillati > Actinomycetota > Actinomycetes > Streptosporangiales > Thermomonosporaceae > Actinomadura > Actinomadura vinacea. Next base: position 244,098 of record NZ_BAAARW010000039.1, read on the forward strand.
AGCACCGCGCTCTCGCACACCAGGTCGCCCGGGCCCCGGACGGCCAGCACCACGTCGTGCCCGTCCTCGGTGGCCGAGGTCACCTTCGCCCAGCCGTCCTCGATGATGATGATGTGATCGGACTCGTCACCCTGGTAGCACAGCGGCTTCTTCGCCGGGTACGTGCGCGGGCGCGAGACATGCCGCAGCGCGGCGCGCTGCGTGTCGTCCAGGGCGTCCCAGAAGCCCTCCGGGCGGCCGGGGACGTGGTGGTCGCCCGGGAGCGAGATCCGTTCCGTCACGGGAGATCCGTTTCCTGTGCCCTCCACGCGGGAGAGTCGGCGGTCGGGGTGAGACTGGACTCGAGCGGACAGGACCCGAGTGGACAGGCCGCGGTGAGCCGGCGCCCGCGGCAGTTGGGGGGAGTGGGGCGGTGAGGCCCAGTGCCACGGGCGCCGGCCCGCTCATGCGCCGGTCCCGGAACGGGCCGCGGGCAGGGCCCGCCGCGCTCCGGCGGCCGTGCGATCATGCCGTCCACATCTCCCAGGCAACCCCGCCATCGATCAGGATGCTGCTGCAGACGGCACGGCCTGTCTGCGTCATCTGCCACATTCGACAGCACAGCGTTGCCTTAACGTCAGATTTTTCGGTCAGGACGGGGCGAGGGCGTTCAGCAGCCGGTTGACCGGTCCCGACAGGTTCCACTCGTCGGCCAGCGCCACCAGCGCCTCCGGATCGCGCGGCGCCGCCGGCAGCCGGTCGTCCAGGTCGCGAAGCACCGGGGCGTCGATGCCGGTGACCACCCGCACCACCGTCTCGGCCGTGGCCAGGTAGTCGCGCGCGGCCTCCAGCCGGCGCCGCGCCCCCGCCGGGAACCCCTCCGCCGACCCCGACTCCAGCGCCGCCACGATCCCCTCCAGCGACCCGAACCTGGACACCAGCGCCGCGGCGGTCTTGTCGCCCACCCCCGGCACCCCCGGCAGCCCGTCGCTGGGATCGCCGCGCAGCGTGGCGTAGTCGGCGTACCCGCGGCCGGGGATGCCGTACTTGGCGGCGACCTCCTTCTCGCCCATCACCTGCAGGTTGCGGATGCCGCGCGCGGTGTAGAGGACCTGGACCGGGCCGCGCTCGTCCACCAGCTGGAACAGGTCGCGGTCGCCGGTCACGACGTCGACCGGGCCCTCCGCCGCACCGCGCACCGCCAGGGTGCCGATCACATCGTCGGCCTCGTACCCCGGCACGCCCGCGACGGCCAGCCCGAACGCCGCCAGCACCGCCTCGATCACCGGCAGCTGCGCCGCCAGCGCGTCGGGCGTCTGGTCGCCGCCGTCCTCGGCCATCCGGTGCGCCTTGTACGACGGCAGCGCCGCCACCCGGAACGCCGGCCGCCAGTCGGCGTCCATGCAGCACACCAGCCGCTCGGGCCGGCGGTCCTGGACCAGCCGGGCGATCATGTCGACCAGGCCGCGCACCGCGTTCACCGGGGTCCCGTCCGGTGCGGTCACCGACTCGGGCACCCCGAAGAAGGCGCGGAAGTACAACGACGGCGTGTCCAGCAGCATCAGCCCGCTCATGGCGCCCATCGTCGCACGCCCCGCCGCCGATCGGCGGTACGCCGCGGCCCGCCCCGTCGTCCTGCGATCCTGGACCGGTAAGGAAGATCGGGCCGACACGGGAGGGGAGGGAGCGGCGGAGCCGGCGCAGCCCGGAACCGCCGCGATCCACATGGGAACGGAAGTGCCGACGGAGTTGTATCCGGCGGAACGGCTCACCCGGGTGCGCGAGGCCGCCGGGCGGGCCGGCCTGGACGCCCTGCTGCTGACGCCGGGCCCGGACCTGCGCTACGTCACCGGCTACGACGCGCTCCAGCTGGAACGGCTGACCTGCCTGGTCGTACCGGCGGCCGGCGAGCCGTTCCTGGTGGTGCCGCGGCTGGAGCTGCCCGCCGCGCGGGAGTCCCGGGCCGGGGCGCTCGGGGTGGAGCTGGTGCCGTGGGACGAGACCGACGACCCGTACGCGCTGGTCGCCGCGCGGCTGCCGCGGCAGGCCGGCAAGGTCGCGGTTGCCGACCGGATGTGGGCGGTCATGGCGCTGCGGTTCCGGGCCGCGCTCCCGGGCGCCGAGCAGGTCGCCGCCGGGGGCGTGCTGCGCGAGCTGCGGATCCGCAAGAGCCCCGCAGAGGTGGCGGCGCTGCGCGAGGCCGGCGCGGCGATCGACCGGGTGCACCGCCGGGTCCCCGGGTTCCTCAAGCCGGGCCGTACCGAACGCGAGGTCGGCCGGGACATCGCCGACGCGATCATCGCCGAGGGGCATGCGTCCGTCGACTTCGTCATCGTCGGGTCCGGGCCCAACGGCGCCAACCCGCACGCCGAACCGTCCGACCGCGTCATCGGGGCCGGCGAGCCGGTCGTCGTCGACATCGGCGGGACGATGCCCAGCGGCTACTGCTCCGACTCCACCCGCAACTACTGCGTCGGCGCGCCGCCCGCCGACTACGCCGCCTACCACGCGGTGCTGCGCGAGGCGCAGGAGGCGTCCTGCCAGGCGGTGCGGCCCGGCGCCACGCCCGAGGCGGTGGACGCCGCCGGCCGCGACATCATCGCCGCCGCCGGGCTCGGGGAGCACTTCTTCCACCGCACCGGCCACGGCATCGGGCTGGAGACCCACGAGGACCCCTACATCGTGGCCGGCAACACCGAGCCGCTGGAGCCGGGCATGGCGTTCTCGATCGAGCCGGGCATCTACCCCGGCGCGCACGGCGCCCGCATCGAGGACATCGTGGTCTGCACCCGGGACGGGTTCGAGCGGATGAACCACACCCCGCGGGAGACCGTGATCGTCGACTGATCCGCGCGCCCCGCCGCCGGTCAAGGAACGGCAAAAGCCCGCGTTGATCCGCACGGCGCGGCCGAACATTGACCGGTGGCGGGGGCGCGCCGATCCACCGGGCGCGGGCCCTTCCTTTTCCGGGGAGAGGGAGGCTCGTCTTGAGGAGAAGCCGCAAGGTCGCCATCGCGGCGGTGGGAGCGACCGTGCTGGCGGCCGTCCCCGCGGGCCGGCCGGCCGCCGTGTCAGGCGCTGCCGGGCGCTGGGTCCTGGTGGCCCACGAGGGGTTCGACCGGCCGCTGCGAGTCGACCGGGCCCCGTGGCGCCTGGACCCGCAAGGACCGCGCAGCCCGTGGCACGTCGACGCGTTCGACGACGACGGCGAGGCCTGGAAGAAGATCAGCGGATCCGAGTTCGAACGACGGCTCTCCACCCTGAACGTGTTCCGCAAGCGCGTCGAGTTCGGCCGCCAGGGCTGGCTGACCGCCGAGATCGCGGCCGTCGACAAGGACCGCGACGGGCGTCCCGACTCGCGCCCCGGCCTGTCGAACGAGGCCCTGCCGGACGGGCAGCGGGTCGCGCACATCTCCGAGCCGAGCTGGGACGCCGGGGTGCTGATCAGGCCCACCCGCCCGCTGCCGCCGCGCTACCGCGTGGAGATGACGCTGCGCGGCATCGACTTCGGCGGTGAGCGGGGCGGCCGCTTCGACTACGGCGGCAGGCACAACGGATACACCGCGGAGCCCTGCAAGACCCGGTACCCGTGGACGTTCCAGGGCGCGCTGCCCGGCAAGACCCGCTGCGACTACCCCGACGTCACGCGAGAGAACGGGTTCTACTACCTGACGATCCTCGACTACGCGACCCCCGCGCCGCACGGCAACCCCGGCATCCACTACCGGCGCAAGGTCATCATGGACGGCTACTACAGCGACGACGACCGCTGGAAGAACGCCGGGACCTGCAACCCGAGGACCGGCCAGATCTACCGCACCTTCGACGGCACCTTCAACGGCGTCAACGCGCTGTTCGCGCGCGGCGACAAGTTCCGCGAGGCCGCCAACAACAACGTCAGCAACGAGTACTACATCAAGACCGCCTGCGGGAACGTGTCCATGGACAAGCCCTACGGGCCCGGCGGCCGGTTCCGGGGGCACCTCACCAGCGCCGAACTGCGGCCGGAGCTGCTGCCGCAGGCCGCCTACCGGTTCGCGGTGGAACGCGACGGCGCCGGGTACACGCTGGAGATGAGCGGCCCGTTCCTGCACGCCGGGCAGACCACGCTGCGCGTCCACCACAGGTTCGTCGAGGACGGCCGCCCGATCTGGCACTACAACCAGACCCCCGGCGAGTACGACGGCCGTTTCGACCGCAGGCTCACCCACCGGGGCCCCGCCGGGACCTACACCACCGAGCACTCCTGGCCGAAGGGCTCGGCCTACCCCGACTCCTTCATCATCGGCGACCCGCACCTGAACTACTACGAGGGATCGGCGCACGTCGACGACATCCGTCTGTACGTTCCCGGCGACGGGTGAGGCCGGATGCCCGCCCTGACGAGGAGAAGGAGAACCGCGGCCCTGGCCGGCGGCGTCATGATCGTCCTGGCCGCGTCGCAGGGGGCGGCCGCCGCGACACCGGCGTCGGGCGTGACGGGGACGATCCTCGCGCGCAGGACGGTGGGCGGCACCGACCACGTCCTCCGGGAGTTGGTGATCGCGCCCGGAGGCACCACCGGCTGGCACTTCCACGACGGCCCGGTGCGCGCGGTGGTGAAGCGGGGCACGCTGACCCACAACGCCGCCGACTGCTCCCTGGACGGGACGTACCGCCGAGGGGACGTCATCGTGGAACCGGCCGGCCACGTGCACATCGGCCGCAACCTCGGCTCCACGCCCCTCGTCCTGACCGCCGTCTACACCCTTCCGCACGGAAGCCCGCCGGCCCGGGACGCGCCCAACCCCGGCTGCGACTTCCAGTGACCCTGGACCAGCGGATATGACGGGAACGCATCAACGCATGCCTCTTTGATGTTGGCCGTCTCTCGCAGGCCGACTCTATGTTCCGTGCGAACGACCCGGGCACCGGGTCGCGTGCGAGCAGCGAGGAGACGCAGGATGCGAGCGCACCCCGCGAGAACCCGCCGGAATCGCCGCGCGCTGCGAGGTCTCCTGGCCGTCGCGGCGGCGGCCGCCCTCACGGCAGCGACGGCCGGCCCCGCCCCGGCGAACCCCACCCCCACCCCCACCCCCGCCCTACCGGACGACGCCTTCTTCTCCTACACCCGGGAAGCGCGGTTCGGCGTCACCCGGACGGACGTGCACGTTCCCGTCCGCGACGGAAGCTTCATCGACTGTGACCTGTACCGTCCGGGAGGAGCGCAGGGCCCCGCGCCGGGACGCCACCCCGGGCTCGTCGTCGACTACACCGCCTACCCGCAGAACGTCGAGCACTACGGCCGGATGGCCGCGCACTTCGCCCGCTTCGGCTACAACGGGCTGGTGTGCACCGCGCGCGGTTCAGGCGGTTCGCCCGGCCGCGTCGACCCGTTCGGCCCTCAGGAACAGCGGGACAACTACGACGTCATCGAGTGGCTCGCCGCCCGGCCGTGGTCGACCGGCCGCATCGGCCAGATGGGCAACAGCTACGGCGCCCACTCCGCCCTGCTCGTCGCGGTGAACCGGCCACCGCACCTGAAGGCGATCATCCCCGTCAACGGCATCCACGACTGGTACGAGAACACCATCTACCGGGGCGGCGTCTACTCGGCCCGCATCCGCCCCTGGCAGCAGGCCACCGCCCCGGACACGCTCACCACCTACGCCGAGCACCCGCTCTACGACGGCTTCTGGCGGGACCGCAGCGTGATGTCGCGCTGGAACCGGCTCACCGTTCCCGTCCTCGAGGTCAACGGCTGGTACGACCGCTACCGCGACGGCATGGTCAAGAACTACCTGGCCCGCAAGAAGAACGTCTGGATGGTGTCCGGCCCCTGGCAGCACGGCTACCCGTCCGGGCAGCACGCCGACATCGGCCTCGGCCCGTACCTGGCCTGGTGGGACCGCTGGCTGCGGCAGGACCCCGCGGCGCCGCTCCCGGAAACCAAGATCACCTCGTACGAGGTCCCCGGCCCGGGCGCGGGCACCGGCTGGCACCGGTACCCCGACTGGCCGCCGCCCGGCGCCCGGACCGTGCGCCTGGCGCTCAACGGCGACGGCGGCCTCGGGACGTCCCCCGGCCGCCCCGGCACCGCCGGGTTCACGGTCAACACCGGGCAGGACGCGGCCGCCCCCGGCGAACGGCTCCTCTTCCAGACCGGCCCCCTGCGGCGCGACCTGGTGCTCGCGGGCGACATCGAGGCCGGTGTGAAGGCCTCGTTCACGGCACGGGACGGCAACGTCGCGATCGTCGTGTCCGACGTCGCCCCCGACGGCACCGCGACCCGGGTGACCGAAGGGTGGCTGAAGGCCTCGCACCGGTCCGGGCACCGGCGCCCCGTCCGCGTCGTCCCCGGCCGCACCCACGACCTGCGGGTGCACGTCTGGCCCACGCACTACCGGCTGGCGGCCGGGCACCGGGTCCGCGTCACCGTCTCCAGCGACGACTACCCGGAGATCGACTCCGACGCCCCCGCCGGGAGGGTCGGAGTCAGGGTCGGCGCGCGCGGCTCGTACGCGCAACTGACCGTGCTGCCCGGCCCATGACGTTCCGCCGAGCGGCGTCCGGGCACGCGTCCCGGACGCCGCTCACCACCACCCGTCCTAGCGCCTGTTCGCAGTGGCCTCGGGTACCGCGCGAGCGCGCTACCTGGCCGGTGGGGCGATGCCGAAGGCGAGCGCCACTGGCCAGATCGCGAAGCGATGTCGCGCTCGCACCAAGCACGGTCAGGGTGCGAGCCGCCAGGCGAGCACCCTGGGCCGGGATTGAATAAATACAGCGCTCTAGGCCGAGGCCTTGGTGGTGACCTCGGCACCGGTGGACGCGGCGTCGGGGTGGCCGATCGCCAGGCCGCTGGCCGGGTCGAAGAAGTGCAGCCGGTGGGTGTCGACGGCCAGCTCGATGGCCTGGCCGGGCCGCACGTGCGAGCGGGCGTTGACCCGGGCCGTCCACAGCGCCTTGTTCTCCACCAGCGGGATCGCCATCTCGCTCTCGCCCTCGGCGGCGTCCTCGGCCAGGTCGGCGGTGTCCTTGTGCTCGACCGGCGGGGCGTCGATGGTGAAGATGACGTTGATCTCGCTGCCCAGCTCCTCGGTGACGCTGCTGGTGGCGGCCAGCGGCGCCCAGTCGGGCTTGGCGTGCGCGGCGTCCTCGAAGTCCGAGGGCCGCACGCCCAGGATGACCTTCTTGCCGAGGTAGCCCTCCAGGCCCGGCTTGTCCTCCAGCAGGCCGTCGGGGACCGGCAGGGTGTAGCCGGCGAACGACACCTGGGGTCCCTCGTCGCCGCGTTCGAGGTCGGCGGCGACGAAGTTCATGGCCGGCGAGCCGATGAACCCGGCGACGAACAGGTTGACCGGGTTGTCGAACAGCCGCTGCGGCGTGTCGACCTGCTGCAGCCTGCCCTCGCGCAGCACGCAGACCCGGTCGCCCAGCGTCATGGCCTCGACCTGGTCGTGGGTGACGTACACGGTGGTGACCTTGAGGCGCTCGTGCAGCTGGCTGAGCGAGGCGCGCATCGACACGCGCAGCTTGGCGTCCAGGTTGGACAGCGGCTCGTCCATCAGGAACGCCTGGGGCTCGCGGACGATCGCGCGGCCCATCGCCACGCGCTGCCGCTGCCCGCCCGACAGCGCGGCCGGCTTGCGCGACAGGAACTGCTCCAGGCCGAGCATCTTGGCGGCCTCCTGCACCTTCTGCGCGCGCTGCTCCTTGGAGACCCCGCGCAGCTTCAGCCCGAACGCCAGGTTCTGCTCGACGGTCATGTGCGGGTAGAGCGCGTAGTTCTGGAACACCATGGCGATGTCGCGGTCCTTGGGCGCCAGGTCGTTGACGACCCGCTCGCCGATGGAGATGCTGCCGCCGCTGATCTCCTCCAGGCCGGCGATCATCCGCAGCGCGGTGGACTTGCCGCAGCCCGACGGGCCGACCAGCACCATGAACTCGCCGTCGCGGATCTCCAGGTCCAGCCCGTCCACGGCCTTGACGCCGCCGGCGTACACCTTGTCGACCCCGTCCAGCACGATCTCGGCCATCTCACACCTCTCGATGGAAACGTTTCCAACGCCCGCCGCCCACCTGGGCGCTTATCCTGTGGGTGGAGTAAACATCATGGAAACGTTTCCAGAAAACGCCCGGTCATGAGAAGATCCGGCCGGGGTGGCGGAAGGGGCCTGCGCATGGCGGCGGACCGGGGCGCGGACGGGCGGCGACCGGCCACGATCAAGGACGTGGCGGCCGCCGCCGGCGTCGGCATCGCGACCGTCTCCCGGGTCTTCTCCGGCACCGGATCGGTCAGCCCCGCCACCCGCGAGCGCGTCCTGGCCGCCGCCCGCGGGCTGGACTACCGCCCCAGCGCGCTGGGACGCGGGCTGAAACTGCGCAGCAGCGGCGGCATCGGGCTGATCGTCCCCGACGTCACCGACCCCTTCTGCGCCGACCTGGTGGCCGGGGTGCTGGCATGCGCCCGCACCTTCGGCGAGCACGTGATCCTGGACACCGCGCACGGCGACCCCGCCCGCGAGGCCGAGATCGTCGACCGGCTCGTCGAGCAGCGGATGGACGGCGTCATCGCGGTCCCGGCGGGGGAGCGGGCGGCCTGGCGCACCGCCGCCGGGATCGGCGCCGGCGTCGTGTTCGCCGACCGGGTGCCGCCCGGCGTGCGCGACGTCCCGGCCGTGCTCGCCGACGACCGCGCGGGAGTGCGCACCCTCACCGAGTACCTGGTCGGCCTCGGCCACCGCCGCATCGCCTTCCTCGGCGCCGCACCCGCCGGGCCCGCCACGGCGACCGCGGCCGGCGCCGTGGCGGAGGTGCGCGAGCGCGCGTTCCGCGACACCCTCGCGGCCCTGGGCCTCACGGCGGACGAGGACCTGATCGTCGCCGGCCGGCACGAGCGCGACAGCGCCTACGCCGCCGCGGCCGGGCTGCTGCAGCGGCGCGGCGACGTCACCGCGGTGCTGGCCGCCGGGCACCTGCTCGGCGAGGCCGCCGTGCTGGTCGCGCGCGAGCTGGACCTGCGCGTCCCCGCCGACGTCTCGATCGCGATGGTGGACGACGTGCCCTGGGCCGAGCTGTGCGACCCGCCCCTCACCACCGTCGCCCGGCCCGGCCACGACATCGGCTACCGGGCGTGCGAGGTGCTGCTGCGCGACCGCGCCCGGCGCACCCGCGGCGGCCCCGTGCTGCTGCCCGCCGAACTGGTCGTGCGCGGCAGTTGCGGCCCGCCGCGCGGGGGCCGCTCGCCCGGCCGCCCCGCCTGAAAGACGCCTCCGCCGCCATCGGCTTTGTCCGTACATGGTGACCGCGGGCGCGCTAGATTTCCTGGGTGGAGGAGATCGATCGTCAGATCATGGCGTTGCTGGCCGACGACGGCCGGATGAGCTTCACCGATCTGGCCAAGGAGACCGGTCTGTCGGTGTCCGCCGTGCACCAGCGGGTACGGCGGCTGCAGAAGCGTGGCGTGATCAAAGGGTTCGCGGCCCAGCTGGACAACGCGCGGATCGGGCTGCCGCTCACCGCGTTCGTGTCGATCAAACCGATCGACCCGGCCGCGCCCGACGACGCACCCGACCGGCTGTCCCACCTGGCCGCGATCGAGGCCTGCCATTCGGTGGCGGGGGAGGAGAGCTACATCCTCAAGGTGAGGGTCGCCTCCCCCAACGAACTGGAGGAACTGCTCCAGATGATCCGCGCCGCGGCCAACGTCGCCACCCGCACCACGGTCGTCCTCAGCACCCCCTGGGAAGGCCGTCGTCCGCCCCTGTGACACGCGGTTGACGCGTTAGAAAGGAACGATCAGGCTCCCCTCCGCGGCCCGCGGAGGGGGGTCACGCGTCCGGGGCGAACGCCTGCAGGGCCTCGCGGGCCCGGAACATCGAATCCCACGGGTCGGCCTCGGGGCCGGTCAGCTCCGGGTCGAAGTTGAGGTCCACGAACAGCTCGGTCACCCCCTGCGCCGCGATGTCCTCGAAGTCGGCGCGGATCTCGTCGTGCGACCCGGTGAGCGGACGGCGGTCCCGCCGCGCCGCCTCCCGCACGCGCACCGCGGCCCGGCACACGAAGCGCAGCGCCGACGGGTCCCGCCCGGCCCGCTCCGCCGCCTCCCGGACGATCCCGACGGACCGGCCCAGCGTGGCCGGATCGGCCCGGCTGGAGCTGACCCAGCCCGCCGCCAGCCGCCCGGCCCGGCGCAGCGCGGGCTCGGCCGTGCCGCCCAGCAGGATCGGCGGCCCGGGCGACTGCAGCGGCTTGGGCTCCATGATCACCGGTGGCAGGTCGTAGAACTCCCCGCGGAACCGGCTGACCTCCTCCGTCCACAGCGACCGCAGCGCGGCCAGGAACTCCTCGGCCCGCTCGCCCCGCCGCTCCATCGGCGCGCCCACCGCGGCGAACTCCTCCGGCATCCAGCCCAGGCCCAGCCCCAGGTCGAGCCGTCCCGCGGTGACGTGGTCCAGCGTGGCGGCCTGCTTGGCCAGCAGCGCCGGGGAGAAGAACGGCATGTTGAGCACCGCCACGCCCAGCCGCACCCGGTCGGTCCGCCCGGCCAGGTAGGCCAGCGTCACCAGCGGATCGGGCACCGCCCGGTAGGTCGGATCGGCCGAACCGGCCGGGTTGAGCAGGCGCTGCAGCGTCCAGATCGAGTGATAGCCGAGCTCCTCGGCCTGCTGCGCGATCAGTACCTGGTTGGCCGGGGTCGACCACCCGCCCGACACCGGCACGGCGAACCCGATGAGCACGATCTTCCTCCCTGTCCACTGCGCTCGACGAAGGCGACCCTATCCGCCCGGGGCGTTCCATTCCCCGGTGGCCAGGAACCGGTCGACCGCCGCGGCGTACGGGGCCGGGTCCAGTCCTCTTCCGGCCGCCCAGCCGTCGTCGTGCCAGGTCCGCAGGTGCCGCTCCCCGGCGTCGCAGACCAGGGACACCACCGTGCCCGCCTCGCCCCGCTCGCGCATCCGCGCGACCAGGTGCAGCGCGCCCCACAGGTTGGCGCCGGTCGACCCGCCGACCGGCAGCCCGGTCGCGGCGCGCACGGCCCGCGCCCCGGCGACACTGGCGGCGTCCGGCACCGGCAGCATCAGGTCGATCAGGGACGGCAGGAACCCCGGCTCCATCCGGGGCCGCCCGATGCCCTCGACCCGCGACGGCATGCCCGTCGCGTAGTCGCGCGCCCCGGCGGCCCACCCGGGGAAGTAGGCCGAGTTCTCCGGATCCACCACCGCCAGCCGCGCGGGCAGCCCGTGGAGGCGGACGTGGCGTCCCAGCGCGGCGGCGGTGGCGCCCGTTCCCGCGCCCACGACCACCCACACCGGATCGGCCGCCTGCGCGAACAGCTCCCCGGCCAGGTCGTCCCCGCGCCAGTCCAGCGCCCGTTCCGCCCAGGTGAACTGGTCGAGGTAGCAGCCGCCGCGGTCGTCGGCGAGCCGCCGCGCCTCCTCGTAGATCGCCAGCGGGGGCGTGACGAAGCGGCACTCGCCGCCCAGCGCCCGGACCGGCTCGGCGCGCCCGGGGCTCTCGGCGCCCGGCATCACCGCGATGTAGGGAAGGTCCAGGAGCCGCGCGAAGTGGGCCTGCGCCACGGCCGCGTTCCCGCCGGTCGCCTCGACCACGGCCGTGCCCTCGGCGATCCGGCCCGTCGCGATCGCGTGGCGGAACAGGGCCCGCGCCGCACGGTGCTTCAGGCTCCCGGTCGGGTGCGCGGACTCGTCCTTGAACAGGAGCGTCACGCCCCACTCCGCCGGGAGCGGGAAGCGGATCAGCGGGGTGGGGCCGTGCTCCTCGCGCTCGGCCGTCAGCCGCCGGACGGCCCGGGCCGCCCACTCCCGCCCCTCCCGGAGCGCGGCCTCGTCGTCTGCCATCCCGCAATGAAACCAGCCGGGGCGGGGGCCGGGCGCCGCTCAGGACGAGGTGACGATGAAGCTGGAGTTGCCGAAGCCGACCTCGTCGCCGGGCCGCACCCGGGTCGGGCCGGTGAGCCGCCAGCCGTTGACGCGGGTGCCGTTCATCGAGCCCAGATCGGAGATCATCCAGCCGTCGTCGTTGCGGTAGATCTCGGCGTGGAACCGGGACACGGTGAGGTCGGTGAGGATGAACTGGCAGCCCGGGGCGCGGCCCACCACGATCCGGGTCAGGCCGGCCGGCGGCAGCATGAACCGCGGCAGCCGGGGCCCCCGCCAGGCCGCCTCGAACCGCGCGGTCACGTGGGAGACCGAGGAGATCAGCCCGGTCAGCCGTCCCACCACGCGGTTGGTGGGCGGCAGATCGTGCACGATGTCGGCCAGTTCGGCCTGGCTCTGAGCGCGCAGCACCTGGTCGACCCGGCGCTCGAACGTCTCATGGGACATCCGGCCCTCGGCGACCCGCTCGCTGAGCACCTGCAGCACCCGGTCGCGCTCCGTGTCGGACGCTCTCACCGGATATGAGGGCTGACCGTCCATAGCTGTGAGTATCCAGATCCCATCGTCGCCTGTCCAGAAAAGACCGCACGCGGCGGACAAGTGATCGTTCTCACCCGCCCCCCGCGCGTAGGACGCCCGCCCGACACCGGAAGTTCGGCCGCCCTTGATACGGGACGCCCGTATTCTGCGCCGTCCGCCGGCCGGGACCGTCCGAGGGCGGTCCTTCGCACCACGAGCGTGTTGCCGGTCTTGCCAAAGCATTGTGAAAACGCAATGATCGATACATGACGGGCAAGGCTGATCGAGGCAAACGCAAGAAGACGGCCGTGCACAACCGGCTGGCGGTACTGCGCGCCGAACACGGCGTGTCCCGTGCGGACCTGGCCGCCGCGGTCGGCGTGAACCCGCAGACCATCGGCTTCCTGGAACGCGGCGACTACGGGCCGTCCGCGGAGCTGGGGCTGCGGATCTGCGAGTTCTTCGAGCTGCCGTTCGAGGCGGTCTTCTCGCTCCGGCCCTTCACGCCCATGTCCAGCCGGCTCTACCGTTCCGCCGACTCGACCACAGGAGAGCAGCCATGACCGAGCAGACCAGCGGGATCAAGGACCGCCTGCGGCATCACCGAGAGGTGCTCGCCGCGGCCAAGGACGCCACGCCCGAGGAGCGCCGCGCGATCCTCGACGCCCTCCGGGACGACCAGGAGGCCTGGCGGAACCACCGCCGCGCCCGCCCCCTCCCGCCGTGGCTCGCCCGCCGCGGGACGCGCCGCGCCCTGGCCGCCGTCGCGGTCGTGCCGTTCGGCTGCGGGACCGCGGCCGCGTTCCTGGCCCCCGCATCGCTCCCCTCGATAGCGCTCCAGGCGGGCGCCGTCGCCGGCGTGGGCGCCGGCCTGATCCTGCTGCGCCGGGCGACCAGGCTGCTGACCGAGGTCCCCGACGCCGAACTCGACGAGCGCGAGCTGGCCGAACGCGACCGGGCCCGCGGCCTCGCCTACCTGGCCCTGGCCTGCTGCGTGGGCCTGGTCGCGCTCGTCGCGATCGCCGACGGCCCGCTGCTGGACACTCGCGCCTGGGAACCGCTGATCCTCGGCACCCTGTTCACCGCGCTGCTGCTCCCCTCGGCCGCCGCGGCCTGGGAATGGAACGAACTCGACGACGCCGACCAGTAGCGCGCCGTGGCGGCGGGCCGCGCGGTAAACGGGTCGCCCGGCCGAGCCGCCGCGCGTTACCGTCGCGACGGTGAGCGGGAACAGGGCCGGGACGGACGCGATCAGGACGGACGTGGTCGTGCAGTGGGTCCGGACCTACTGGACGGCACGCTCGCAGGGGGCTCCCGGGGCCGTCCTGCGCAACTCCCTGCCCGAGGCGTTCCCGCTTCCCGATGCGGAGCCCCCGTTCGTGCACGAAGTCCGCATGTACGAAGGCGACGGCTTCACCCCGCACGCCACGCTGACCGGCGGCCTCCCGCCGGACACCGACGTGCCTGAGCGAGGACGTGACCGAGGGCGAACGAGTCCTGCATGTGCAGCCGGCTGGGCGGGCCGTCCCGGAATGGGCCGGCGGCGGCCGCCCTCCCGGCGCGTCGACGAACTCGTCCATTACCCGTGAAGCCCCGCCGACGGCGTCGTCTGCCGTCGGCGGGGCCGGAGCGGGTCGCTCGGGAATTCAGCGCGAGGCCGAGGGGTCGCGGTTGTACAGCTTCCTCGCCCAGAGGTAGGCGACCAGCGTGAGGCCGGTGCACCAGGCGACCGTCTGGGCCGCGCTGCCACCGATGGGCGTGCCCATCAGCAACCCCCGCACCGTCTCGATCAGCGGCGTGAACGGCTGGTACTCGGCGAACCAGCGCAGCCCCGTCGGCATCGAGTCGGTCGGGACGAACCCGCTGCTGAGGAAGGGCAGCAGCATCAGCGGCATGGGCGTGTTACTGGCGGTCTCGACGCTGTCGGCGGCCAGGCCCAACGCGACCGTCAGCCAGGTCAGCGCGAAGGCGAACAGCATGAGGACGCCCGCCGCCGCCAGCCACTCGACCGGGCTCGCGTCGGGCCGGTACCCGATCAGCACGGCGACGCCGAGAACGACCGCCAGGCCGAGCACCGTCTGGAGCATGGCGCCGATGACGTGCCCGGTCAGCACCGAGGCACGGGCGATCGCCATGGTGCGGAACCGGGCGACGATGCCCTCGGTCATGTCCATGGCCACCGACACCGCCGTGCCCTGGGCGAAGGCGGCGATCGTCATCAGGATGATCCCGGGGGCGACGTAGTCGATGTACTCGGAGCGGCCGCCGCCCGACGGGCCGCCCATCCCGGCGCCCATGGTGCCGCCGAAAACGTAGACGAACAGCAGCAGGAAGACCACCGGCATGCCGAGGAGCATCAGCGTCAGCGACGGGTAGCGCTGCATGTGCCGCAGGTTGCGGCGCAGCATCGTCGCCGAGTCGGTCAGGGTGTGGGAGAGGGCGGTCATCGCAGCGTTTCCTTCATTTCCTCGGGCCGGCCCGTGAGGGCCAGGAACACGTCGTCGAGATCGGGGGTGTGGACCGACAGCTCCTCGACCTCGATGGCCTGGTCGTCCAGCTGGGAGAGCAGGGCGCGCAGCGACCGGACGCCGCCGTCCCCGGGAACCCGCAGGGTGAGGTCGTCCCCGTCGAGCGAGGCCGTGCGCAGGACACCGAGCGCCGCCTCGACTTCCCGCGTGTCGCCGAACCGGAGCCGGACGTGCCCGCCGGGGATGAGCCGCTTGAGCTCGTCCGCGGTACCCTGCGCGATCAGCTTGCCGTGGTCGAGGAACGCGATACGGTCGGCCAGTTCGTCGGCCTCCTCCAGGTACTGGGTGGTGAGGAGGATCGTGACGCCGTCGGCCACGAGGTTCCGGATGATCTGCCACATGGTGCGGCGGCTGCGCGGGTCCAGGCCGGTGGTGGGCTCGTCCAGGAAGATGAGGCTCGGGGAGCCCACCAGGGTCATCGCCAGGTCGAGCCGCCGCCGCATGCCGCCGGAGTAGGTGCCGGCCATCTTCCGGGCCGCGTCGACCAGGTCGAACCGCTCGAGCAGCTCGGCGGCGCGCCGCCGGCCCTCGCGCTTGCCGAGATGGTGCAGGTCGGCCATCAGGATCAGGTTCTCCTCGCCGGTGAGGAGCCGGTCGACCGCCGAGTACTGGCCGGTGACGCCGATCGCGGCGCGCACCGCGTCCGGTTCGCGGACCGGGTCGTGGCCCGCGACGCGGACCTCGCCGCCGTCGAAGCGGATCAGCGTGGACAGGATCTGCACCATCGTGGTCTTGCCGGCGCCGTTGGGGCCCAGCAGCGAGAAGACCGTTCCCTGCGCGACCTGCAGGTCGATGCCGTCCAGGACGGTCTTGTCGCCGTACGACTTGCGCAGGCCCGTGACCGCGATCGCCGGATTGGGGGGAGCGTTGTTCATGTCCTCTTCCTTCGTGACGTGAGCGCGGGGGAGCGCAGGGGGTGCGGTCATGTGCGGTGGATCAGGACGTCGCCCCAGCCGGTGCGGGCGCGCACCTCGACGGTCTCGCCGGCCTTCGGCGGGTCGTCGGAGGTCTCCAGGTCGCTGCGCACGCTGCCGTGCTCGGCGCCGACGTCCAGCCAGGCGGCGGTGCCTTCGGGGATGCCGACCTCCAGCTCGCCGAAGCGGGTCTCGAGCGTGACCGCGCCGCGCACCGCCTCGCCGATCCGGACGTCGCCGAACGCGGCCGTCGCGCCCACGCCGGCCAGGGCGCGGTCGACGGTGATGTCGCCGGTGCCGGTGGCGAGGCGGACGTCGTCGGTCGCCTCGCCGACGGTGATGTCGCCGGTGGTGGTCTTGGCCACCGCGGTCCCGTCGATCCCGCCGAACCAGATCTTGCCGACCGACACGACGACGTCGGTGTGCCCGGCCGACCGCTGGACCCGGACGTCCCCGGCGGCCGAGCGCGCCTTGAGCGCGCCGGTCCGGTCGAGCCGGATGGACCCGGCGGCGGTGTCGAAGGAGGAGTCGCCGAGACGGCCCTCGCCGCGGAAGTGCGCGGCGCCCTTGGCCTCCACCCGGGAACCGCTCGGGAGCCGCACCGTCAGCTCGATCGAGGGGGAGCGGCGGCCGAACAGTGAGCGGGGGTGCCGGGGGCCCTTCACCCGCAGTCGGCCGCCGGTGTACTCGACGGTGGTCTGCTTTGCGGCCTCGACGTCCTTGTCGTGGGACTCGTCGGTCGGGCCGACCTCGACGACGGTGTCGGCGCGGTCGCTCGCGTGGATCCGGACGTGCCCGATCGCCAGCTCGATGGACGCGGTGATCGGCTCGGGGGTGTCGAACGTGGGCATGGCGAAGCTCTCCTTGGGGCGCGGACGCGAGGCGGTGGGCGGGGGATGCGGTGATCGAGGGCGGGGCGGTCAGCTGACCCAGCCGGTGTGCTGGTTGCCGTACGGGCGCCCGGAGGCGTCGCCGGTGGCGACGTCCGGGCCGAGCGCGGCGGCCACGGTGCGGACGAGCCAGGCGTTGACCGACAGGCCCGCCCGGCCCGCGGCCTCCTCCACCCGCGGCTTGAGGTGCTCGGGGAGGCGCAGCGTGACCCGGGACGTGCCGCCGCCCTCGTCGCCCTCCGGCGGCGCGGGCAGCACCGGGGGCCGGACGCCCATGGTGACCTCAAGGGAACGGGCCAGCGCGCTCTTCAGACTGCTCCCGTGCGCGGCTTCCGGCAGCCGTTCCACCGGCGGTGGCGTCACGATGAAGTCAGGGTCGAGGCCGCGCATGCGCACCTCGACCGAGCCCGGCGCCAGCTCGCGGGTGATCTCGTCCGCGGCCGCCGACAGCGCCTCGAGCAGCGCGAGCCGGGCGGCCGACTCCAGTGGTGCGGTGAGCCGCTCGGCGAGCTCGCGGGCCTCGCCGCTGCCCGCCGCGGCGGCGACCGCGAGCTCCCGGCGGAGCCTGTCGACATACGGCATGACATCCATGACGTCACTATGACATCAGTGTGACGTCAATTGCAAGCGGCAATTGGGATAAGTGACGTCATGCCTGGTCGTGCGGGTGGAACCGGAGGACGCCGACCCGGTGGGCTCGGACGGCTCGAGACCCGGAAGCCGGTCCGGATTCGGTCAGGGTCTGGCACTCATGATCAATACTCTGGAACGTTGGTCGTGGACGAGGCGGAGGTCGGGATGGGCTTCCTGCGCGTGCGGCGGACCGCCGCGGCGATCGTGCTGGGCTGTGCCGCCCTGGCGGGCTGCGCGGGCGGCGAGGAGTCCCCGCTGCTGGCGAAGGGAACGCTGGTGGCCGGGGTTCGGCCGGATCTGCCGGGGCTGGGCGTCCGGCTGCCGGACGGCCGCTTCGAGGGCCTGGACGTGGACGTCGCCCGGTACGTCGCCGGGCGGCTGGGAATGGGCGTGCGGTTCCGGCCGGCGCTCGCGCGCGACCGGGAGCGGCTGCTGCGCGAGGGCGAGGTGGACCTGGTGCTGACGTTCTGGGTGGAGCCGGAATGGAAGCTCAGGCTGGCCTTCGCGGGCCCGTACTACCTGTCGTACCAGGACATCCTCGTCCGGGCGGACGAGCGCGAGGTGCGCGGCGTGCGGGATCTGAAGGGGCGCAGGCTGTGCGCCGTCGCCGGGGCCGGCGCGGCCGAGCAGGTGATCGAGGAGCGGCAGGTGGCCGCGGTGCCGGTGCCCGCGCGCGGCTACGACGAGTGCGCGGCCATGCTCGCCGACCGCCGGGTCGACGCGATCACCACCAACGACACGATCCTGGCCGGGCTCCAGAAACGGCAGGGCACGGGCTTCCGGCTGGTGAACGCCAGGTTCGGGGAGCGGCGCACGGGGATCGGGATGCGCCGCGACGACCCCGGCGGATGCGAGGCGGTCAACAAGGCGATCACCCGGATGTACCAGGACGGCACCGCCGCCAGGCTGATGGGCAAATGGTTCGGCGGCTCCGGGCTGGACCTGTCGGTCGTGGAGGTCCCGCAGTTCGAGGGCTGTGAGTGAGGACGCGCGCGATAGACGAACCGGCACCCGGCGGTTAGGGGTTGCGCACACCGCGGCTATAACGGTCCGCGGCCGCCTCGCTACACACTGTGTGGTGAAGGAGGTGGTGATGTGCGTCTTGGGTTCGGACGTGCTCCGGCGGCCGCCGCTGACGCCGCGACGGTGCCCGGTCTTTCGCCCCTTGGCTCATTCGCCGGCGCGACATGGGACGCCAAGTTCAAGGCGGCTCTGTCATATGCGGGCGCGCAGACCTTCCGGCCGGTGATCCTGCTGCCCAACGCCAACATCGAGCTGTCGGGAGGCCCCTACCCCTTCCTGGACGGGCTGCGCCTCTCCGGCCCGCCGGGAGGATCGGAACGCGAGTTCTCCGGGCGCGGCCCGCAGACGATCGTCACCGTCAAGGGCAAGCCGCTGTTCGCGCTGCCCACGGGGGGCGTGCGGTCGATGTCGATGCGCGGGATCCAGTTCCGCGCCTCCGGGGCGGTCGACTGGATGGTCCGCGAGACCGACTTCGCCGGCGGCCCGATCATGAGCGACGCCAACTTCCTGGACGTCGGCTGGGTCGGATTCCGCTCGGTCATGCACGCCCGGCACCTGCGCGTCACGATCGACCGTGCCTACATCAACAACGGCACGGACGTGCAGCTGAAGCTCGGCGGCAGCGACAACTACTACTTCACCGCCGGCCAGTCGTTCATGTCCGGGTCGCTGCCGCCGACGGCGGCCGCCTACGTCCACTTCACCAGCATGTCCCGCACCAGGGTCGGCCCCCTCTACATCACCCCGCAGTACGCCACCGCGTTCCGGATCGAACGCGGGTACGGCGGCCTGTCGTTCGAGGGCACGATCATCGACTGCACGGGCCGCGACAAGAACACCGCCTGCCAGGGCTCGGCGATCGACGTCCACTCCGGTGAAGGCCACGTCTTCTCCAACCTGTGGTTCTTCAACTGCACCACCAACCCGGCCGCGACCGGCCGCGCCGGTGAGAAGGGGCAGGTCCGCGTCCGCGCGGAGGCCAAGGAGATCGCGTTCATGGGCTGCCAGTGGTCGGGCGGCACGAAACAGCGCGTCCTCACCCCGGCGGGAACGCCCGCGATCTACTGCGACGCCGGTGCCACCGGCGTGCGCGTGCACGCCCCGCTCGCGCCCAACGGCGGCGAGAAACGGCTCCAGCAGGCCGCCGCCGGCGCGATCAGGTGCGACGATCCCGGCTGGACGATCGTCACCGCGCGCTGACCGCTGCGTCCCACCCGGAGCCGCGCTATTCCCAGCCGGTTCGTCGCCTCCGGCGGCACCCCTTCCAGGGGTCCGCCCATGCGTCCATCGTGCCGCGCGCCCGCCGGCGCCGATCGCATTGTCACGATCCAATCTCGGCCGTCCGGTTCAACGGACCACAGGAGTTGACCTTCGGCCCTGACATGGCAGAGTGACACGATGGGCGCCGACCAGGTACGGGACGGGGTACCGCCGACCGACCTCGACCAGCCGCCGTTCGAGGCGGCCGCGGCGGACAGGCGATGATCGAGATCGCGGACCGGGTCGTGCCGGTCGCGTCCGAGACCGGGTTCCCCGGCACCGGATCGCCGCGCGTGCACTCGCCGGATCCGCGGACGCTCGAACTCGGCGGCCGGGCGGGCGGAAAGGTGATCATCGCATGAAGCTGGCCATTCTCGGAGGCGGCGGGTTCCGGGTGCCGTACGTGTACCAGGCCCTGCTGCGCGACCGGAGCACCCCGCGGATCGAGGAGGTCTGGCTCCAGGACGCCGACACCGGCCGCCTGGAGGTCATAGCGGCGGTGCTGGCGCGGCTGGCCGAGGGCGCCCCGGCCGCGCCGAAGGTCGTCACGACGACGCGCCTGGACCCGGCCCTGGAGGGCGCCGACTTCGTGTTCGCCGCGATCCGGGTCGGCGGCCTGGCGGGACGGGTGTGCGACGAGCGGGTCGCGCTCGACCTGAACGTGCTGGGCCAGGAGACCACCGGGCCGGGCGGGGTGGCGTACGGGCTGCGCACCATCCCGGTCATGGTCGACATCGCGCACCGGGTCGAGGCGCTGGCCCCGGAGGCGTACGTCATCAACTTCACCAACCCCGCCGGGATGATCACCGAGGCGATGCAGCGGGTCCTCGGCGACCGGGTGCTGGGCATCTGCGACACCCCGTCCGGGCTGGGCACCCGGGTCGCCGCCGCGCTCGGCCTGGACCCGCGGCGGATCGAACTCGACTACGTCGGGCTCAACCACCTCGGCTGGATGCGCCGCGTCCTGCACGACGGCGTGGACGTGCTGCCCGGCCTGCTCGCCGACGACGACCTGCTCGGCGGGCTGGAGGAGGGCGTGGTGTTCGGCCGGGAATGGCTGCGCGAGCTCGGCGTCATCCCCAACGAGTACCTGTACTACTACTACTTCAACCGCGAGGCGGTGCGGGCCACCCTGGACGCCCCGCAGACCCGCGGCGAGTTCCTGCTCAAGCAGCAGGGCGCGTTCTACGAGCGGATCGCCGCGGCGTCCGGAGGCCGGGCCCTGGAACTGTGGCGCGAGACGGTCGCCGCGCGCAGCGCCAGCTACATGGCCGAGATGAAGGGCGCCGAGACCGGCCAGGCGCTCGACGGCCACGCCGGCGTCGACCCGGTGGACGAGGGGTACGCCGGGGTCGCGCTGAGCGTGATGGCCGCGATCGCCCGGGACGAGCCCGCCACCATGATCCTCAACGTGCGGAACGGCCCGACCGTCCCCGCGCTGCCCCCCGACGCGGTGGTCGAGGTGCCCGTCACCGTCGGCGCCGGCGGCGTCCGCCCGCACGCCGCCGCCCCGCCCGACCTGCACCAGACCGGGCTGATGCAGCAGGTCAAGGCGGTGGAGCGGCTGACCATCGAGGCCGCGCTCAGCGGCTCGAAGACCGCCGCCGTCAAGGCGTTCGGGCTGCACCCCCTGGTCGACTCGGTCTCGGTCGGGCGGCGGCTGCTCGACGGCTACATCGACCGCATCCCCGAGGTCGCGGCCGTGTTCGCGGGCGCCCGCCCGTCCCGGCGGTGACTCCTCGCCCCACTTCCGCTCCGATCGCACGCCATCGCGAGGAGGCGCCTTGACCGAGACCCTGAACGCGGCCCGCGCCGCGCTGCCGGCGGAGGCGCCGCCGCCCGCCGAGGCGCCGGCCGGGGTGCCGCCCGAGCTCTCACTGGCCGACCCCTGCGCCGAGCGCGGCCAGGCCGGCGAGCGGCTCCGCCGCGCCGGCGCCCCCCGCGGCGAGGGCGCGCTGCCCGACCTGGACGTCTTCCTGACCGGCCAGGTGTTCATGGACATGATCTTCACCGGGCTGCCCGGGCTGCCGCCGCCCGGAACCGAGCTGTTCACCGATGGGCTCGGCTCGGCGCCCGGCGGCGTCGCCAACATCGCGGTGGCGATGAGCCGGCTCGGGCTGCGCGTCGGCCTGGCCGCCCCCTTCGGCGACGACCTGTTCGGCGCCTACCTGTGGCGCACCCTGGCCGAGCAGGAGGGCATCGACCTGGGACGGTCCCGGCGGGTGCCGTCCTGGCCCACGCCGGTCACGGTGTCCCTGGCCTACGACTCCGACCGCAGCATGGTCACCTACGCCAGGCCCATGCCGGAGGCGGGGCCGGACGAGACGGGCCGGGTCGGCGGTGACCCGCTCGGCTCCCCGCCGCCGTCGGCGCGGGCCTGCTTCGTCGACATCGAACGGCCCGTCCCCGAGTGGACGCGGCGGATGCGGCGCGAGGGCACCGCCGTGTTCGCCGACCTCGGCTGGGACGCGACCGAGACCTGGTCGAGCGAGGTCCTCGACCGGCTGGAGCACGTGGACGTGTTCCTGCCGAACGCGGTGGAGGCGATGGCCTACACCCGGACCGGCTCGCCCGAAGAGGCCGCCCGCGCGCTGTCCTCCCGGGTCCCCGTCGTGGTCGTCAAGCGCGGTGGCGAGGGCGCCATCGCGATCGACGCCGCGACCGGCGAGACCGCCGAGACCCGGGCGCTGCCGGTGGAGGCGCTCGACGCCACCGGCGCGGGCGACGTGTTCGCCGCCGGCTTCGTCTTCGGGACGCTGGCCGGCCTGCCGCTGGCCGAACGGCTGAAGTTCGCCAACCTGTGCGCGGGCCTGTCGGTGCGGCACCGCAGCGGCTCGCTGGGCGCGCCGTGCTGGGGGGAGATCGCCGCGTTCGGCGAGTCCGGCGAGGTCCCCGAGTCCGTGCTGGAGGACTACGCCTTCGTCGTCCCCTACATCCCCGAGGCGGCCACCGACACCGTCGTGCGGGCCGAGCCCACGCTGCGGGCCGACCTCCCGCGGCCCTCCTGACCCAGCCTGCCCGCTCCAGCCCCCCACCCAGTAAAGGAACCGCAGGAATGACGACACTGAAGAGACGAGGGGTGATCGCCGCGGCCGCGGTCCTCGCCACCGCGCTCGCCACCGCGTGTGCCCCGGGCTCCTCCAACGACCGGCCCGAGGCGAAGGCGCCCTCGGCGGTCAGCACCGACGTCGCCAAGGCCGGGAACGTGACCCTGACCGTCTGGGACCAGGAGGTCCAGGGCGGGCTGCGCGAGCAGATCGAGAAGCTCAACGCCCAGTTCCAGGCCAAGTACCCCAACGTGAAGATCAACCGGGTCTCGCGGTCGTTCTCCGACCTGCAGAAGACGCTGCGGCTGGCGCTGTCGGGCGACGACCCGCCCGACGTGGTCGAGGCCAACCAGGGGTACGCGGCGATGGCGCAGTTCGTCAAGGCCGGCATGCTGCTCCCGCTGGACGGCTACGACAGCGTGTACGGGTGGAAGAAGCGCTACCCCAAGGGCCTGATGGACCTCAACAGCGTCACCAAGGACGGCAAGCTCATCGGCTCGGGCAACCTGTACGGCGTCTCCCTGAACGGCGAGATCGTCGGCCTGTATTACAACAAGGAGAAGCTGTCCAAGCTGGGCCTGCAGCCGCCCAAGACGTGGGCCGAGTTCGACCAGGCGCTGGCCACGGCCAAGAGCAAGGGCGAGGTCCCGATCGCGTTCGGCAACCTGGAGAAGCTGCCCGCCATGCAGCTGTACGGCGTGCTGCAGGACGGCTTCGTCGGCAAGGAGTCCGTGCGCAAGCTGGTGTTCGGCAGCGGCGGAGCCTGGACCGACCCGCAGAACGTCCAGGCCGCGCAGAAGCTGGCCGACTGGGCCAAGCAGGGCTACCTGAGCAAGGACGCCAACTCGGTGAAGTGGGACGACACCCCGGTCAACTTCGCCAAGGGCGACGGCGTGTTCCTGTTCGGCGGCACCTGGTGGGCGCCCGACCTCAACGACCGGATGAAGGACAAGGTCGGGTTCATGCTGCCGCCGCCGTCCCAGGCGGGCGCGCCGGCGGCCACCATGGGCGGCGAGAGCCTGCCCTGGGCGATCACCTCCAAGTCCAAGCATCCCGACGTCGCCGCGGCCTACATCAACTTCATCACCTCGCCGGAGGCGATGGACGTCTCGGTCGAGACCGGTAACCTCCCCGTCCTCCAGGCCCCGTCCAAGCAGCCGTCGGCGGCGCTGATGAAGGAGGTGTCGGCGGCCTGGGCGGTGCTCAGCAAGAACGACGGCACCACGCCGTACATCGACTACGCCACCCCGACCTTCACCGACGCGTTCGGCGGCCCGCTGCAGAAGCTGGTCGCCGGGCAGGCGAGCGCTCAGGAGGTCATGAAGGCGGCCCAGGACGACTACGCCGCCTTCCAGAAGAAGAAGTGACGACCTGAACCGATGACTCGGCCCGAGGGAGCGCGCACATGACGACCGTCGCGCGGCACAAGAGCCCCGATTCCCGGCGCGGCGCGCCCGGGGCGCGGCGCGCCCGGTCCGGCGCGGGGAACCGCTCCCGGCCGGCAGCCGGCGAACCCCGCCGGATCGGCTGGCTCTACGTACTGCCGGCGCTGCTGGTGTACGGGACGTTCCTGCTGTGGCCGCTGGCGCGCGGGGCGCAGTTCTCGCTGTACGAGTGGGACGGTCTCGGCCCCGCCACCTGGGCCGGGATCTCCAACTACACCAGCACCTGGTCCGATCCCGTCCTGCGGGGCGCCTTCGGGCACCTGCTGGTCCTGGTCGTCTTCTACTCGGCGCTGCCGTGCTGCATCGCGTTCCTGCTCGTCGCCGCGATGTCGCGGACCCGGGTCCGGGGCCTGGCGTTCTTCCGGACCGTGCTGTTCCTGCCGCAGGTCGTGGCGATGGTGGCGGTGGCGGTGGCCTGGCGGTGGGTGTACTCGGCCGACGGGCCGATCAACACGGTGCTGGGATGGCTGCACGCGCTCGGGCTGCCGGACTGGTCCCGCGGCTGGCTGGGCGACTTCACCTTCGCCCTGCCGGCCGTGGGGCTGATCGGCACCTGGGTCGGGATCGGCCTGGCGCTGGTGCTGTTCCTGGCCGGCGTCCAGAAGATCCCGCCGGAGCTGTACGAGGCGGCGCGGATCGACGGCGCCGGCCCGGTCCGCGAGTTTCTCACGGTCACGCTGCCGGCGCTGCGGCGCGAGCTGGCGGTCGCGCTGACGCTGACCACGATCATGGCGATCCGCAACTTCGACCTGATCTACATGGCCACCGGCGGCGGGCCGGGCGACTCGACGAAGGTGCCCGCCTACGAGGTCTACAACCGCACGTTCAACACCGGCGAGGTCGGCCTGGGCTGCGCGATCGGCATCACGCTCGCCGTGCTGGCGTTCGCGGCCACCGCCGGCATCGGCCGGCTGGTCGAGGGGAGGGACCGATGAGCGGGGGGCAGGCCATGAGCACCCGCCGGGAACGGCTGGTCAACCACGCGATCCTGGGCGTGTTCGCGGTGATCGCGCTGTTCCCGATGATCGGCGTGGTGGCGCAGGCGCTGCAACTGCCCGATCTCAGCTTCGCCGCCTTCGGGACGGCGTGGCGGGAGGGCCGCTTCGGCACCTACATGCGCAACAGCGTGATCGTCACCGTGATCACCGTGCTGGTGGCCACGGTCCTGTCGATCATGGCGGGGTACGCGCTGGGCACGATGCGCTTCCGCGGCGCGTCGGCGGTGTTCCTGCTGTTCCTGGCCGGGCTGACCATCCCGACCGAGACGATCGTGGTGCCGCTCTACTTCGACCTGCGCACCGTGGGGCTGGACAACACCTACGCCGGGCTGATCCTGCCGCAGATCGCCATGTCGGTGGCGTTCGGCACGTTCTGGATGCGCGCTTACTTCCGCAGCGTGCCGCGCTCGCTGATGGAGGCGTCCCGGCTGGACGGCGCGTCCAGCTGGGGCACGCTGTGGCGGGTGCTGGTGCCGATGGGCCGGCCGGCGATCGTCACCATGATCGTCCTGACCACCATGTGGACCTGGAACGAGTTCCTGCTGCCACTGGTGATCATCAACTCCGACGAGGGGCTGCGCACCGCGCCGCTCGGGCTGTCCTTCTTCCAGGGCACGCACAAGACCGACTACTCGCTGCTCATGGCGGGCGCGCTGATCATCGCCGCGCCCATCGTGACCGTCTACGTCTTCCTGCAGCGCCAGTTCATCGCGGGAATGCTCTCGGGGGCCATCAAGGAGTAGGGAGCCGAGGGTCGGCCACCCCGCCCGACCCCGGCCGGCAGGGACAACCGAACAGGAGAGTTCATGCGAAGACTCGCCCTACCCGCCGTCCTGTCCGCCGCTCTCGCAGCCTCGGCCATCGCGCTCGCCGGCGTCCCCGCGGGGGCGCAGGCCGCGCCCCCGCCCCGCCCGGGCGAGCTGGACGTCCTGTTCGTCGGGGCGCATCCCGACGACGAGGCCGGCGGCCTGTCCACCTACGGCCAGTGGAACGAGTTCGACGGCGCCCGGGTCGGCGTGCTGACCGTCACCCGCGGCGAGGGCGGCGGCAACGCGGTCGGCACCGAGGAAGGCCCGCCGCTCGGCCTGCTGCGCGAGAACGAGGAGCGCCGCGCGGTCGGCAGGGCCGGCGTCGGCGACGTCCACTACCTGGACAAGGTCGACTTCTACTACACGGTGAGCGCCCCGCTGGCCGACGAGGCGTGGGGCCACGACGAGAGCCTGGCCAAGGTGGTGCGGCTCGTCCGCCAGACCCGGCCCAAGGTGATCGTGACCATGGAACCGGCGCCGCTTCCGGGCCAGCACGGCCACCACCAGCAGGCGGCGCGGCTGGCCACCGAGGCGTACTTCGCCGCCGCCGACGCCGGGAGGTTCCCCGACCAGACCGGCCGGGAGCGGCTGCGGCCGTGGTCGACCGGACGGCTGTTCCACACCGGCGGCGCCTCCGGGCCCACCGGACGGGCGTGCGCCAAGGACTTCACCGCGACCACGCAGGCGGCGCCGACCTACGGTGTCTGGACCGGCCGCGCCTCCGCCCGCAACGGCGGCAAGTCCTGGGCGCAGGTCGAGCGGGAGGCGCAGCGCACCTACGTCAGCCAGGGCTGGGGCGGCTTCGCGGACGTCCCGGCCGATCCGGAGCGGCTCGGCTGCGACTACTTCACGCAGATCCACAGCCGCGTGCCGTACACCCTCGGTGACACCGAGCCGACGGCGATGCTGGAGGGCGCGCTCAGACCGGCCAAGGGCGGTCTCCCGCTGGGCACCGAGTTCTTCCTGACCACCGAGGCGTTCGGGGTCAACGCCGGGCGGGCGTTCACGGTGACGGCGCACGCGCGCTCGCAGCGGCCGCTGCCGGGCGGGAAGGCCGCGCTGTCCGTCCCGTCCGGCTGGACGGTGACCGGATCGGGTGACCTCGGGACGATCGGCTCCCGGGAACGCACCGCCACGTTCACCGTCAAGCCGCCCGCCGGCACGCCCAACGGGCGGGTGCGGCTCGCCGGGACGCTGACCACCGCGCGCGGCTCCGGGCAGACGGCCACGCCCGTCGAAGTGCGGCCCGGTGTCACCGGCGCGCAGGAACCGCTGCCGCGCGTGGCCGACTTCGACGCCTGGGCGGGCAAGACCGGTGTCCCCGCGCTGAGCGGACGGATGAAGCGCGTGCTCACGCTGGCGTCCGGGAAGTCCCGCCAGATCCGCGTCGACCTGGCCAACACCACCGGCTCCGCCCAGGAGGGGACGGTGTCGGCGGGCCTGCCCGCGGGCTTCGGCGCGGACGCCCCGTCCAAGCCGTACCGGCTGGCCGCCGGGGCCAAGGGATCGGTGACCTTCACCGTCACCAACACCGACGCCTCGCTGCCCACCTCCAACCAGGGAGGCGCCGGCGGGGACTACGACTTCACCGTCACCACGACCTCCGCGTCCGGCACCGACACCCAGAAGGGCGGGCTGGAACTGGTCCCGGTCGCCGAGCTGCCGAAGGCACCGACCGCGCCCGTGGTCGACGGCAAGGAGGAACCCGGAGAGTACCCCGGCCCCGAGCTCGACCTCTCCCGGGTCTGGGAGGGCACCGCCTGCGATTCGGCGGCCGACTGCTCGGCGACCGGCAAGGTGACCTGGACCGGCGACGCCCTCCACGTGCTGGTCGAGGTCCGCGACGACAAGCGCGGCACGGTCCTCGGCGCCGACGACTGCAAACGGCACTGGCGCACCGACGCGGTCGAGATCACCGTCGACCCGCGCGGCGACTCCGAGAACACCTCCACCACCTTCAAGACCGGCGTCTTCCCCGGCATGGCCGACGGCAGGCCGTGCTTCGAACGCGACGCCGACCAGCACCAGGGGCCAGGCGAGCAGACCGCGCCGGGCATGCGGGTGGCCTCGACGGTCAACGCGCCCTACGACGGCTACGTGATCGAGACGAGCATCCCGTTCGCCGCGCTGCCCTCCGCCGTCGACCCGGCGCGGATGGGCCTGAACATCTTCGTGTACGACTCCGACACCCAGGACAAGGTCGGCCAGACCCGGATCGGCTGGTCCACCTGGGGCGGCGTGCAGGGCGATCCGTACCGCTGGGGGCTGGTCTCGCTGCCCGGCCACACCCCGCCGCCGGGGATGCCCGGCACGCCGGAGCCGCCGGTGCTGCCGGCGGACGCGGCGGCCTCGGCCGGCTCGCCCGAGTCGATCATCCAGGCCGCGCGGACCGGGATCCCACTGGCCGCCGGGCCCGCCGCGCCGCCGTCGCGCACCGCGCGCATCGCCGGACGGCCCGCGGTGTCCGGCGGCGCCGTCACCTTCAGGCTGGCGGCCACCGGGCCGGGCACCGCGTACGCGCACGTCTGGGACGGCAGGCTCCTGGGCACCAGGAAGATCGCGGTGACGCGCGCCGGGACCCGCACGGTCACCGTGCCGGGCGCGAGCGGCGTCCTGGCCGTGGCGTTCGAGGCGAAGGGGGGAGGCACCGCGAGCAGCGTCGCCCGGCTCTCCGGATGAGGTTCCGCCGGGCGGGCCGGACGACGGTCCGCCCGGCGGGGCGGGCTACTTGCCGACGAGGGTGTGGGAGAAGGCGTAGCGGTCGGCGCGATAGACGTGGGCGCCGTACTCGACGGCCGCCCCCTTGTCGTCGTAGGCGGTCCGGGTCATGGTGAGCAGCGGCGCGCCGCGGCGCTCGTCCAGCAGCCGGGCCTCGGCCGCGGTGGCGGCGCGCGCGCCGATCGTCTGGTGCGCGATGCGCAGGTTGATCCCCGCGGCCCGCAGCGTCTCGTACAGGCCGTGCTCCTCCAGGTCGGCGGCGGTGACCTCGAGGAGCCCGGCGGGCAGGTGGTTGGTCATGAGCGCGAGCGGCTCGCCGCCGGTGAGGCGCAGCCGCCGCAGCCGCAGCACCTCGGTGCCGGGCGCGACGCCGAGCTGCTCGGCGGCCTCGCCCTCGGCGGGTACGGGGCCGAGCTCCAGGACGCGCGTGCGCGGCCCGCGGCCGGCCGCCGCCAGGTCGTCGTACAGGCTGGACAGCTCCAGCGGGCGCCGCACCTGGGACTGGACGACCTGGGTGCCCACCCCGCGCCTGCGCACCAGCAGCCCCTTGTCGACCAGGTGCTGGATCGCCTGCCGGACGGTCGGCCGCGACAGCTTGTAGCGGGCCGCCAGCTCCAGCTCGTTCTCCAGCCGGCTGCCGGAGGACAGGTCGCCCGCCAGGATGGCGGCCTCCAGCTGCTGGGCCATCTGGAAATAGAGCGGAACGGGGCTGCCCCGATCCAGCCTCAGCGCGGGCGTCGGGACGGGCCTCGGGGCGGTGCTGCGCACGTCGGCGGCTCCCTCGGTCGGTCGCCACGAGGATAGCCGAGCCAAGAACGATAAGTCGTTAAGTCCATATGTCCTGACATACTCTTGACAGTTGTTGGAGCGGTCCATGAGACTCGCTCACAGTGGGCGTCGTACGGCCGCGAGGAGGCGTCATGAGGGTCGGACTGGCCGGGGTGGGCCGGATCGGGGCGGGGCACGCGGAGACGCTGCGCGGCATCGCCGGGATCGAGGAGGTCGTCGTCGCCGACGCCGACTCCGGACGGGCCCGGGAAGTGGCCGCCAAGCTCGGCCTGCGGGCCGCGGACGGGGTCGAGGCGCTGTTCTCGGCCGGGCTGGACGCGCTGGTCATCGCCACCCCCACCGCCGCGCACGCCGACCTGCTGGTCAGGGCGGTGGAGGCGGGGCTGCCCGCGTTCGTGGAGAAACCCGTCGCCGCCGACCTCGAGGAGACGGTCAAGGTGCTGGCCGCGATCCGCGGCTCCGGCGTGCCCGTCCAGGTCGGCTTCCAGCGCCGCTTCGACCCCGGCCACGCCGCCGCGCGGGAGGCGGTGCGCTCCGGCCGGATCGGCTGGGTGCACACGGTGCGCTCCTGCACCTTCGACCCCGTGCCGCCGCCGGACGCCTACATCCCGACCTCGGGCGGGCTGTTCCGGGACTGCTCGGTGCACGACGTCGACGCCGTCCGGTTCGTCACCGGGCGGGAGGTCGCCGAGGTGACCGCGGCGGGTGCCAACCGGGGCGCGCCGGTCTTCGCCGAGTCCGGCGACGTCGACACCGGATCGGCGCTGCTCACCCTGGACGACGGCACCCTCGCCGTCGTCTCCGCCACCCGCTACAACGCGGCCGGGTACGACGTGCGGCTGGAGGTCTTCGGCTCCCGCGACAGCGTCGTGGCCGGCGCGGACGACCGCACCCCGCTGTCCCCGGTCGGCGGCGGGACCGCGCCCGCCGGGCCGCCGCACACCGGCTTCCTGGAACGCTTCGCCGAGGCGTACGCGGCCGAGTTGCGGGCCTTCGCGGACGTGGCCGCCGGACGCGCGGCCAGCCCGTGTCCCCCCGAGGAGAGCCTGGAGGCGTTCTACGTGGCCGAAGCCTGCGAGGTCTCCCGGCGGGAACGGCGCACCGTCGCGGTCGAGGAGGTCCGCCGATGACCCACGACCTGATCACCATGGGCCGGGTGAGCGTGGACGTGTACCCGCGCCAGGTCGGCGTCCCGCTGGAGGAGGTCGAGTCGTTCGGCAAGTACCTCGGCGGCAGCCCGACCAACGTGGCCGTCGCCGCCGCCCGCTACGGGCACCGGACGGCCGTCATCACCCGCACCGGCGAGGACCCCTTCGGCCGCTACATCCACAAGGCGCTCCAGGGGTACGGCGTGGACGACCGCTTCGTCACCGCGGTGCCGGGGCTGCCGACGCCGCTGGCGTTCTGCGAGATCTTCCCGCCGGACGACTTCCCGCTCTACTTCTACCGGTACCCCAAGGCGCCCGACATGGAGATCCGCCCCGGCGAACTGGACCTGGCCGCGATCGGCGCCGCGCGGATCTTCTGGGCGACCGTCACCGGGCTGTCGCAGGAGCCCAGCCACGAGGCGACGCTCGCCGCGCTCACGGCGCACCCGGGCACGACCGTCCTCGACCTGGACTACCGGCAGATGTTCTGGGCGTCACCGCAGGAGGCGCGGCGCCGGATCGGCCGCGCCCTGGAACACGTGTCCGTCGCCGTCGGCAACCTGGAGGAGTGCGAGGTCGCGGTCGGGGAGCGCGAGCCGCTCGCCGCAGCGCGCGCCCTGCTGGACCGCGGGGTGTCGCTGGCGATCGTCAAGCAGGGGCCGCGCGGGGTGCTGGCGGCCGGCGCGGACGGCGTCGTGGAGGTGCCGCCGACCCCGGTCGAGGTCGTCAACGGGCTCGGTGCCGGGGACGCGTTCGGCGGAGCGGTCTGCCACGGCCTGCTGGAGGGCTGGCCCCTGGACCGCGTCCTGCGTTTCGCGGGCGCCGCCGGGGCGCTCGTCGCGTCCCGGCTGGCGTGCGCGGACGCCATGCCGACCGCCGACGAGGTCGAGCGGCTGCTCGCCGCGCGCGCCGGGGAGGACGGACCATGAGCACGGGAACCTTCGCCGCGCGTTACGCGGAGCTGGTCGAGACCAGGGCGGCGCGGCCGGACGCGATCGCCGGGGCCGCCGCGCGGCGGCGTCGACCGCCGGGGCCAGCGGGCGCCGCCGGCCCGCTGATGATCATCGCCGCCGACCACCCGGCGCGCGGGGCGCTCGCCGCCGGATCCGCGCCGCTGGCCATGGGCGACCGCCGCGACCTGCTGGAACGGATCTGCGTCGCGCTGGAGCGGCCGGGCGTGAACGGCGTGCTCGGCACCCCCGACGTGATCGAGGACCTGCTGCTGCTCGGCGCGCTGGACGGCAAGTTCGTCGTCGGCTCGATGAACCGGGGCGGGCTGGCCGGGGCCGCGTTCGAGATCGACGACCGGTTCACCGCCTACTCCGCCGCGGCCATCGACGCCGCCGGGCTGGACGGCGGCAAGATGCTGCTGCGCGTCGACCTCGACGACCCCGCCACCGCCCGCACGCTGGAAGCGTGCGGACGGGCCGTGTCGGACCTGGCCGAGCGGGGGATGATGGCCATGGTCGAGCCGTTCCTGTCGGCCCGGAAGGGCGGCGGCAGGGTCGGCAACCTGCTGACCCCGGAGGCCATGATCCGTGCGATCGCGATCGCCTCCGGGCTGGGTGCCACCTCCGCCCGCACCTGGCTGAAGGTCCCCGTCGTCGATCGGATGGAGGAGGTCATGGCGGCCTCGACACTGCCCGCCGTGCTGCTCGGCGGCGAGGTGCCCGCCGACCCCGGCGCCGCGCTGGCCGGCTGGAAGGCGGCGCTCGCCCTGCCGACCGTCCGCGGCCTGGTCGTCGGCCGCACCCTGCTCTACCCGCCCGGCGGCGACGTCGCCGGCGCCGTCGACGCGGCGGTGGGGCTGCTGTGAGCGGGCCCGGCACGACCGAGATCACCCCCGAGGGCGCGGGCTGGACGTACTCGGGGCTGCGCGTGGTCGCGCTCGGCGCGGGCGAGGAGGTCGCGCTCGAGACCGGGGCGGCCGAGACGCTGGTCCTGCCGCTCTCCGGCGGCTGCGAGGCGACCGTCGGCGTCCCGGCCGACGAGGTCGCGGTGACCTTCCGCCTGCGCGGCCGTCCCGACGTGTTCTCCCGGGTCACCGACTTCGCCTACGCGCCGCGCGACGCGACGCTCGTGCTGTCGTCCCGGGAAGGCGGCCGGTTCGCGCTGCCGTCCGCGCGGTGCGAGAAGCGGCTGCCGCCCCGCTACGGCCCGGCCGAGAAGGTGCCGGTCGAGCTGCGCGGCGCGGGTTCGATGACCCGCCAGGTCAACAACTTCTGCACGCCCGAGGCGTTCGAGGCCGACCGGCTCATCGCGTGCGAGGTACTGACACCGGGCGGGAACTGGTCGTCGTACCCGCCGCACAAGCACGACGAGGAGACGCCGGCCGAGGCCGTCCTGGAGGAGATCTACTACTTCGAGGTCCGCGCGGGCCTGGACGGCCGGGAGGGCATGGCCTACCAGCGCGTGTACGGGACCCCCGAGCGTCCCATCGACGTGCTCGAAGAGGTGCGCACCGGCGACGCGGTCCTCATCCCGCACGGCTGGCACGGCCCGTCCATCGCCGCGCCCGGCTACGACCTCTACTACCTGAACGTGATGGCCGGGCCGGGCGCCGAGCGCGCGTGGCGGATCTGCGACGACCCGGCGCACGCCTGGATCCGCGACACCTGGCCGGGGCAGCCGGTCGACCCGAGGCTGCCGATGAGCTCGGCCGCCGGACCGGAGGGGGAAGCATGACGGCGACCGAGCGGCTCACCGTCGGGCAGGCGGCCGTCCGCTTCCTGGCGAACCAGTGGACCGAGCGCGACGGGGCGCGGCGGCGCCTCTTCGCGGGCTGTTTCGGGATCTTCGGGCACGGCAACGTGGCGGGGCTGGGGCAGGCCCTGCTGGAGTACCGCGAACTGCTGCCCTTCCGCGCGGCCCGCAACGAGCAGGCGATGGTGCACGCGGCGGCCGGATACGCGCGGATGAGCGACCGGCTGGCGACGTTCGCGTGCACGACGTCGATCGGGCCCGGCGCGACGAACATGGTGACGGGCGCGGCGCTCGCGACGGTCAACCGGTTGCCGGTGCTGCTCCTGCCCGGGGACGCGTTCGCGACGCGTCCGGCCAATCCGGTGCTGCAGGAACTGGAGGACGCGCGGTCCTACGACGTGTCGGTCAACGACTGCCTGCGGCCGGTGTCGAAGTACTGGGACCGGATCAACCGTCCCGAACAGCTGCCGTCGGCGCTGCTGGCGGCGATGCGGGTGCTGACCGACCCGGCCGAGACCGGCGCGGTCACGCTCGCGCTGCCGCAGGACGTCCAGGCCGAGGCGTACGACTGGCCGGCCGAGCTGTTCGGCGAGCGGGTCTGGCGGATTCCGCGCCGCGTTCCCGAACCGGAGGCGCTCGCCGACGCGGCCGCCGTCCTGAGAGGCGCGGAACGGCCGCTGATCGTCGCCGGGGGCGGCGTCATCTACTCGGGCGCGACCGCCGAACTGTCCGCGTTCGCCGAGGCGACCGGGATCCCGGTCGCCGAGACGCAGGCGGGCAAGGGCGCGCTGCCCTGGGACCACGCCCGCTCGGCCGGCGCGATCGGGGCGACCGGCAGCACCGCCGCCAACGCCCTGGCCCGCGAGGCCGACGTGATCCTCGGCATCGGCACCCGCTACAGCGACTTCACCACCGCCTCGCGCACCCTGTTCGCCCGTCCCGGCGTACGGTTCGTCAACCTCAACGTCGCCGCGTTCGACGCGGTCAAGCAGGCCGGCGTGCCGCTGGTCGCCGACGCCAGGGCCGGGCTGACCGCGCTCCGCGCCGCGCTCGGGGCCTGGACGGTCGTGCCGTTCTACCGGCGCGAGACCGCCGGACTGGCCGCGGGCTGGAACGCCGCCGTCGATCGCGCGTACCGGCCGGGGCACGGGCGCGACCACGCCTCGCTGCCCGCCCAGTCGGAGATCATCGGCATCGTCAACGAGGTGAGCGGCCCGCGCGACGTCGTCGTCTGCGCGGCCGGCTCGATGCCCGGCGACCTGCACAAGCTCTGGCGGACCAGGGACCCGAAGGGCTACCACGTCGAGTACGGCTACTCGTGCATGGGCTACGAGATCGCCGGCGGCCTCGGCGTGAAGCTGGCCGCGCCCGACCGCGAGGTGTTCGTCCTGGTCGGCGACGGCTCCTACCTGATGATGGCCCAGGAGCTGGTCACCGCGGTCGCGGACGGCATCAAGCTGGTCGTCGTCCTGGTGCAGAACCACGGCTTCGCCTCCATCGGCGGCCTGTCGGAATCGGTCGGCGCCGAGCGCTTCGGCACCCGGTTCCGGCTGCCGGGGGACCTGGCCGCGAGCGCCGCCGCGATGGGCGCCGACGTGCTGCGCGCCGCCACCGCCGAAAAGTTCCGCGACGCGCTCGTCCGGGCGCGCGACTCCTCCCGCACCACGGTCGTCCACGTCGAGACCGACCCCCTCGCCCCGGCGCCGGACAGCGAGGCATGGTGGGACGTCCCGGTCGCCGAGGTCTCCGCGCTGGAGTCCACCCGCGAGGCGCGGGCGCGTTACGAGGAGGCCAAGAAGACGCAACGCCCCTTGCTGTGACCGCCCCTTGCCGTGACATCGCGCGTCCCCGGTGAGGCCGTGCCGGCGGCCTCACCGGGGACGCGGTTCTCAGCGGGTCAGGAGCCCGCGACCACCTGGAACTTCACGTTCTTGGTGGTGGCGTGCCCGGCCCGGTCGGTGGCGGTGACGACCAGCTCGTGCTCGCCGGCGCCGAGCTTGGACAGCGGGATCGGGGCACCGGAGGCGATCTTGTCTCCGTCGATCTCCGCCTTGAGGCTGCCGACGCCCGAGACGGGGTCGGCCGCGGAGAACACCGGAGTGATCGTCTCGGCGATGCCGTACTGCTTGGCCTCCACCCCGCTCACCGTCAGGACCGGGGCGGTCCTGTCGATCTGGACCTTGGCCCTGCCGACCTTGGAGAGGTTGCCGGCGCTGTCGACCGCCCGGTACCGCACCTGCGTCTCGCCCTCCGCGCTGAGCACCAGCCCAGCCGCCGGGACGTTCACCCAGGTGGCGCCGCCGTCCAGCGAGTACTGGCGGGCCGACACCGCGCCGTCGTCGCTGGCGTCGACCTGGACGGTGACGTTGGTCTTGTACCAGCCGTGCGAGCCGTTCGGCTGAGCCGGGTTGAGCGTCAGCTTGGCGCTCGGCGGCGTCGCGTCGGCTATGCCGTCGCCCCGGAAACCGAACGAGTCGACGTCCAGCCCGCCGGTCGAGGTGACGTAGAGGCGTCCGGTACCGCTGGGCGCCTTGTCGAGCTTGGTGGTGACGGTGCGCCAGCCGGAACCGCTCGGCACCGAGACGGTGGCGAACGGCTGGGCGGTCGGCGAGTTCCAGCGCAGCGAGAGCGTGCCGGCGCCCGCCGCCCTGGTCTCCACCGAGTCGATTCCGGTGAAGTCGACCGGGTCGTAGGCGATGTGGTCGCCGGCGTCGAACGAGGTGAGCTTGAACTTGCCGGACGCGGTGTCGTCGGCCGTCTTGGTCACCCCGCTGTTCACGTCGCCGTGCTCGGCCTGCATCAGCTTCGGATTGACGATCATGCTGGCCTCGCCCTGGGCGCTCGGGACGCCGTTGGCGCCGTTGTCCCGGTAGGTCACCACGATCACGCCGTAGATGTTCTCCGTCTCGCCGTGCTCGGGCGCGTTCGCCGGGGTCGGCCAGGCGCCGCCGCAGCCCGTGCCCAGGGTCTCCGGGTGCGCGTGGACGTCGTGGCCGAGGCCGAACGTCCACTGGACCCGGCTGCACACCGGGCTGTTCCCGTCCTCGGCGTCCTGCACGCCGATCTTGAACGGGAGCGGCTGGCCCCAGTCGAAGAAGCCGCCGTTGGGCGGGGTCTGGATCGTCACCTCGGGCGCGGTGTTGCCCACGGTGATCTCGGTCGAGGTCAGGCCCGCCCGGCCGCCGGAGTCGGTGACCCGCAGCCGCGCGGCGTACTGCCCCAGCTCGGTGTAGGTGTGGGACGCCGTCGCCCCGGTCGCGTCGAAGGTGCCGTCGCCGTCGAAGTCCCACTCGTAGGTGAGGGGGCCCTCCTCGGTGTCGGTGGACGTGGACGCGTCGAACGCCACCGTGAGCGGCGCCGTGCTGCTCGACGCCTTGTCCACCTTGATCCTGGCCTGCGGCGTCTTGTTGTCGGGGGAGTAGTCGATGCGGTAGAGGCCGGCGTCGGGGTTGGCCCGGAAGAAGCCGTCGCCGTAGTCGAGCACGTACAGCGACCCGTCGGGACCGAACTCGATGTCCATCGGGCTGTCGGTGATGGGCATCGCGGCGGTCCGCAGCGCGCTGTTGGGCAGGAAGTGCTCGATCTTGGTGACCGGCCCGTCGGGTTTCGTCACCTCGAACGCCGCCAGGTAGTCCTGCGAGAACTCGGCGAAGAACGCCTTCTTGTCCCAGTACTCGGGGAACTTGCCGGGTGACGGGTTGTCGGGGTCGTAGTTGTAGATGGGCCCGCCCATCGGCCCCTGGCCGCCCTGCGGGTCGAAGTCCACGAGCCCCGCCCACTCGGCCGGTTGATGGCTCGCGTTGTCGCCGTAGTACAGGTCGGCCGGCACGGCCGCGGGCAACTGCTCGACGCCGGTGTTCCACCGCGAGGTGTTCTTCGGGCCCGCCGCGCAGTCGAACCATTCACGCGGCTGCGAGGTGGCGAAGTTCCAGTCGTTGTAGTTGAAGTCGTCGCCGGTGCAGTACGGCCAGCCGCTGTTCATCGGCTTGCCGATCGGCGTGATGTTCCACTCGACGTAGCCCAGCGGCCCGCGCTGCGGATCGCCGGTTCCGGCGTCGGGCCCGTAGTCGGCCCACGACACCGTGCCGCTCTTGCCGTCCACGTCGATCCGGAACGGGTTGCGCACGCCGGTCACGAAGATCTCCGGCCGGGTCCTGGGCGTGCCCGGCGCGAACAGGTTGCCCGCCGGGACGCTGTAGGACCCGTCGTCGGCGACCTTGATCCGCAGGATCTTGCCGCGCAGGTCGTTGCTGTTGCCCGCGCCGCGCCGGGCGTCGAAGCCGGGGTTCATGCCGGGCGCGTCGTTGTTGGGCGCGTAGCCGTTGGCCCCTGGCGTGCCGGCGGGCGTGTTGTCACCGGTGGCGAGGTAGAGGTTGCCGGCGTCGTCCCAGTCCAGGTCGCCCGCGACGTGGCAGCACTGCCCGCGCTGGACCTCGACCTTGATGATGACCTGCTCGCTGGACAGGTCGAGGGCGTTCCCGGTCCACTTGAAACGCGACAGCTGGTTGTAGCCCTTCCAGCGGTCCCAGTACGAGTCGTCCTCGCCCTCGGGCAGCGAGTTGGGCGCCGACCCGGTCGGCGTCGTCTCCGGGTAGGGCGCCGTCATCGTCTTGGGCGCGTAGTAGACGTAGACCCACTTGTTCTGCTCGAAGTCCGGGTCGATGGCGATGGTCTGCAGGCCGTCCTCGGAGTTGGCGTAGACCGGGATGTTGTTGATGACCCGGGTGACGCCGCTGGCGGGGTCGGTCATCCGGACCTCGCCGCTGCGTGCGGTGTGCAGCACCCGCCGGTCGGGCAGGACGGCCAGGTCGACCGGCTCGCCCACGTTCTTGGTCAGGGTGATCTTCTCGTAGCTCGACCACTCGGTGGCCGGGTCGTGCCCGGGATGGGCCTGCGCCGGCGTGCCGAGCGCCGTCAGCACCAGCGCCGCGGCGGCCAGCAGGGCGCCGAGCACGGCTGAAGTACGCTTCATTTGTTGCTGCTCCTCGGGGAGAGGTGTCAGTGCCCCGGGCCGCTACGCCTGCCGCTGCAACGGCAGTTCCCACGTAGCGGCCCGGTCTTGCGACGGACCGGGGTCAGGCGCGGAGCGGGCGCGCGGGGGGCGGACATCTTCAGGCGCGCAGCGCGGACATGTTGTCGTAGCTCAGATCGGCGAATTCGAGGGACTGGCCCGGGTTCGCGGTGCCGCCCGGCGCGTTGTCCTGCTCGTACATGGGGTAGTGGTGCCCGCTCTTCAGCGCCCGGAAGAACGCGGTGTAGTCGATGTCGCCGGTCCCGAACGGGACCATGTCGTACCCGTTGGCGCTGCCGGCGTTGATCTTGCCGTCCTTGGCGTGGAACAGCGGGAAGCGCCGCTCCTGCGGCTTGACCACGGCGATGGGGTCGAAGACGTCGGTCTGGACGGACCCGTCGGGCGCGGTGAAGGTCTTGAACTTGTGCTGGGCCACGTGCGCCCAGAAGATGTCCATCTCCAGGAAGACGTAGCGCGGGTCGGTGATCGTGAGGAAGTACTCCAGCCTGCGGATGCCCGACGACCGGGTCGGCCTGCCCTGCGCGTCCGGCGGGCCGCTGTCGAGCAGGAAGTCGTAGGCGGCGTCGTGGTTGTGGGTGTAGAGCTTGGTCCCGCCCGCCGCCTTGGCGATGGTGCCGAGCTGGAGCCACTTGTCGGCCGCCACGTCCCAGTCGGCCTTGTACGGGCTGGAGGTGGGGTCGGCGCCGGTGCCCATGTGGTCCAGGCCGAGGATGTTGGCGATCTCCAGCGTCCGCTTGAACCGGTCGAGGTCGCTCTGCGTCAGCGGCCAGGACGCGGGGATGAAGCCGTGGTTGCCCTCGGCCCGCAGCCCGTTGTCGTCCAGCCACCGGCGCAGCAGCCTGGCGCCCTCGACGGTCTCCAGGTCGGCCCCGCCCTCGGCGTTGGCATGCTGCCGGAAGCCGGCGAACTCGACCCGTTCGAAGCCGATGTCGCTGAGCGCCTCGAGCACCTTGCGGAAGCCGGACGGAAGGCCGGTGGTCAGCGGATCGCGGGAGATCGCGTCGCGGACGGTGTAGAGGATGATGCCGCGCTTGCTCTTGCGGATCAGCGGTCCGCCGTCCGCGGCGGCCCGTCCGGGCGGTGCCGGGATCGCCGCCGCGGCCGCGATCCCGGTGGTGGCCGCGAGCAGCTGGCGGCGGCTCAGCCCGAGCCTGCGGCCGAGCGCGTCATCCTGGGGGTCGCCGGGCGGCTGAGACCGGGGTGGTTGAGAGGAGGCCACGCACGTATCCCTTCCTGGGGAACGCGTGCGCCGACCGCGTCGCGACGAACCGATCTCCGCCCCGTCCGGCGTGCCACCGCCGTCCGGCTCGGATCGCCCACATTGTCATACGGGGCCGTTGCGGGGTCAATGGTCCTCAACCGGCCACGGTGCGGTCGATGGTGTCGGGCGCGAGCACGTGCTCGACCACCATGACGGCGGCGCCGATGACGCCGGCCCGGTCGCCCAGCTCGCTGGCGCGGATGCTCAGATGCTGGGTGGCCAGCGGCAGCGAGCGGCTGTAGATGACCTCCCGCACGCCCGCCAGCACGTGCTCGCCGGCCTCGGCGATGTCACCGCCGATGATGATGACCGACGGGTTGAAGAAGTTCACGATCGAGGCCATCACGCCCCCGACCTCGCGCCCGGCCTGCCGGATGAGCTGCGCGGCCCTGGTGTTGCCGGCGCGCATGAGCGCCACCACGTCGCGGCTGCCCCGCGCCTCGATGCCCTCGGCGCGCAGCGCCGCCGCCATCGCCGCGCCGCCGGCGACCGCCTCCACGCAGCCCACGTTGCCGCACCGGCACAGCACGTCCGAGCCGGCCAGGCGGATGTGGCCGACGTCGCCGGCGGCGCCCTGCGCGCCGCGGTGCAGCCGGCGGTCGGAGACGATCCCGCAGCCGATCCCGGTGCCGATCTTGATGAAGATCATGTGGTCGACCTCCGGCCGCGCGGCCCAGTGCTCGCCGAGCGCCATGATGTTCACGTCGTTGTCGGCCAGGACCGGCGCGCCGAGCCGCTCGCCGAGCCACTCGGGGACGGGGAAGCCGTCCCAGCCCGGCATGATCGGCGGGTTCACCGGCTGCCCGGAGGTGTGCTCGACCGGCCCCGGCAGGCCGACGCCGACACCGCACACCTGCGCCGGATCGCGCCCGGTCTGGGCGAGCATGTCCTGGAAGGCGGTCACCAGCCAGCCGAGCGTGGCCTCGGGCCCCTGGTCTATGGGCAGCTCGAAGGCCCGCTCCTCCAGCACGGTCATGCCCAGGTCGATGAGGGCCAGGCGGGCGTGGGTGGCGCCGAGATCGGCCGCCAGCACGACCCGGACGCTCTCGTTGAAGGCGAACGCCGCGGCCGGCCGCCCGCCCGAGGAGATCGCGTCCTCGGTGGCCACCACCCAGCGGTGGTGCATCAGCGCGTCCAGCCGCTGCGACACCGTGGATCTGGCCAGCCCGGTGAGCTGGACGAGCTCGGCGCGGGTCCGGGCCTGCCCGTCCCGGAGGATCGTCAGGAGCGCTCCCGCCCCCACGTTCTGGCTGCTGGCTTCACCTGGCATACGCCCCACTTTATTACGATCATCGGCGGACTTTCGTTGACAGGAATCATAAGTCGTGCCTATGTTCCCAGAACAGGCTGGAATTATTGGACCCACTGGCCTCGTCCATCCCCCTAGCCCCCGCCGCTAGACCCCGCCGCCCGGCGGGTTCGGTCCGGTTCCCACTCCGTCGTCGCGCCGAGACGCGGGGATCCGGGGAGTGCCACCCTGTCCGAATCCGCCGGGCGGTGAGACCGCGCGCCCGGACCCGTCGCCGGCCGGCGCGGGCCGCCGGGCCGGCCGCCGGCGTGATCACATGTACGGGTAGTGCCGCGTGACGAGGTCGTCGGTGTCCCATTGCAGCTCGGCGCGCGCGGACACGACCCCTTCGACGCGGCGGATCTCGTGCATCAGCGCCGGGATGCGCGAGCGGAGGTCGACCGTGCCGCGCACCTGGGCCCGGCCCTGCTCGACGGTGATGTCGAGGCCGGCCGGATCCGGCCCGATGCGGCGGCCGGCGATCTCGGCGACGATGTCGCGCGCGATCTCCTCGTCCGGACGCTCGTACACGCGGAGCAGGTCTGACCGGGTCACGACGCCGGCCAGCGCGCCCGTCTCCGGGTCGATCACGGGCAGCCGGCCGACCCGGTGCCGGCGCATCTCCCGCGCGGCGTCCCGCACGGTGGCGTCCGGCGCGATCGTGTGCACGGGCGAGGTCATCAGTTCGGCGGCGGTCGCGGCCGCCGTCTTGCGCCATTCCCGGTGCCGCCGCCGGGTGGCGAACATGTGCTCCTCCTCCGCGGCCGTGGGATCGGCCTCCTTCATGAGCAGGTCTTCGGCGGAGACGATCCCCGCGACCCGGCCCTCGGGACCGAGCACCGGGACCGCGTGCACGCGGTTGCGGTGGAGCACTTCCACGATCTCTTTGAACGAGGCCGGCTCGTCGACGGTCACCACGTCGGTGGTCATGACCGCCTCGACGGTGGTCTCCATGAGGCCCTCCTTCGGATGGGTGCGCCGGCGCCCGGCCGGGACGACCCGCACGGGTCCTGCCCCGGCCGAGCGCGGCGTCACTTCCATCCTGCGCCGCGACCACCCCGTCCGACCAGGGGAGACGCCCTTGGAAGGAGCGCGGAAGGACGGGGGCGCGGCCGGCCTCACATGATCAGGCTGAGCGCGAGCACGAACACCAGGCCGCAGACCGAGATCACGGTCTCCATCAGTGACCAGGTCTTGATGTTCTGCCCGACGCTCAGCCCGAAGTACTCCTTGACCATCCAGAAGCCCGCGTCGT
Organism: Actinomadura vinacea; assembly: GCF_039532545.1. Classification (NCBI taxonomy): domain Bacteria; kingdom Bacillati; phylum Actinomycetota; class Actinomycetes; order Streptosporangiales; family Thermomonosporaceae; genus Actinomadura; species Actinomadura vinacea. Next base: position 286,216 of record NZ_BAAARW010000039.1, read on the forward strand.
TGACGTGCGAGAAGAACAGCGAGCCGGCGCCGATGGCCAGGACCAGCAGCGAGGTCTCGCCGGTGTCCAGCGTGCCGACCAGCGGCGCCAGGATGCCGGAGGCGGTGACGGTGGCGACCGTCGCCGACCCGGTGGCCAGCCGGATGAGCACGGCGACCACCCAGGCGAGCAGGAGCACCGACAGCCCGCTGTCGTCGACCCAGTCCGCGACGAGCTTGCCGATCCCGGTGTCGATCAGGGTCTGCTTGAACCCGCCGCCGGCCGCCACGATGAGCAGGATCCCGGCGATCGGCGGCAGCGACCGCTCCAGCGAGGTGGCGACCGCCTGCCGGTCCATGCCGGAGCCGCGGCCGAAGGTGAACATCGCGACGACGACCGCGATGAGCAGCGCCACGATCGGCGTGCCCAGGTTGTCCAGGACGGTCCGGACGCCGTTGCCCTCCTCGGCGAAGATGTCGGCGAGGGCCTTGCCCATCATCAGCACGACCGGCAGCAGCACGGTGGCCAGGGTGACGGCGAACGAGGGGCGCCGGGCGGGTGCCGCCGCGGTGCCGCCGTCGGCGGCCTTCTCGCCCTCCGGCGCGGTGACGTACAGGCTCGGCGCCGGGACGTCCACCCAGCGCGCCGCGTACTTGGCGAACAGCGGGCCGGCGATCGCGATGGTCGGCACCGCGACCAGCACGCCGAGACCGAGGGTGACGCCGAGGTCGGCCTTCACCGCGTCGATCGCGACCAGCGGCCCGGGATGGGGCGGCACGAGCCCGTGCATGGCCGACAGCCCGGCCAGGGCCGGGATGCCGATCTTGATCAGCGAGAGCCCGGAGCGCCGCGCGACCAGGAAGATCACCGGCATCAGCAGGACCAGCCCGATCTCGAAGAACATCGGCAGCCCGATCAGCGCCCCGACCAGGGCCATCGCCCACGGCAGCGAGCGCGGGCCGGAGCGCCCGACGATGGTGTCGACGATCTGGTCCGCGCCGCCGGAGTCGGCCAGCAGCTTGCCGAACATGGCGCCGAGCGCGATGAGGGCGCCGACGCTCGCCGCGGTGCTGCCGAAGCCCTTGCCGAAGCTCTCGACGGTGTCGGCCATCGGCAGCCCGGCGATGGCGCCGACCAGGAGCGAGCCGACGGTCAGGCTCAGGAACGGGTGCACCTTGAAAAAGGTGATCAGTGCGACGATCAGCGCGATGCCGGCGAGCGCCGCCGGTACGAGCCGGCCGCTCGAGGCGCCCTGCTGCGCCGCCTCCAGCGCGAAGAGATGCATGGCTCATCCTCCTGGGGTTCTCCGGACGCGGACTCCGGATGCGGGGGTGGGGGTGGGGGTGGGGCTACCGCCGGGACGGGGTCCGCGAGGCCGCGGCGAGGTAGGACGCGACGAGCGTCTCGACGGGGGAGTCGAGGTCGAGCACGATCCCGTGCTCGTCCGGTTCGAGTGGTTCCAATGCCTGGAACTGGGAGGTCACGAGCGAGGCCGGCATGAAGTGGTCCGGCCGGGCCGCCACCCGCCGCCGGACGGCCTCGGGGTCGCCGTGCAGGTGCACGAAGGACACCGCCGGGGTCCGCTCCCGGATCAGGTCGCGGTAGCGCCGTCTGAGGGCGGAGCAGGCGACCACGCCGCCGCCGGCCCGGTGCTCGGCGAGCCAGGTGCCGATCGCCCGCAGCCAGGGCAGCCGGTCGGCGTCGTCGAGCGGGATCCCGGCCGACATCTTGGCGATGTTGGCCGGGCCGTGGAAGTCGTCGGCGTCCGCGTACGGCACCCGCAGCCGCCGGCTCAGCGCCGTCCCGAAGGTCGTCTTGCCGGAGCCCGTCACCCCCATGACGACGAGCAGGGGCGGAGCCGCGGGGGGCTGCGGCGGAGGCCCGGGAGCGTTCATCGAATCCGACCTTTCACCTGATATTTGCCGCAGTGTGGCACGTATCATCAGCCTTTAACAAGATGTCGAGAGCAAAGATCAGATCTTTTGCCTCTGGATCTGCTCTCACCTGGGCACTCATGTGATGATTGGGCACCATGGCGGACAACGACCGGGCCGGACTCCACGGCAGCGTCCTCGATCAGCTCGGTGTGCTGATCACCTCCGCCCGGCTGCGGCCGGGCGAGGTGCTGCGGATCGAGCAGCTGGAGTCCCGCTTCGGGGTGTCCCGCTCGGTGGTCCGCGAGGCGATCCGGGTCCTGGAGTCGATGGGGATGGTGACCAGCCGTCGCCGGGTCGGCATCACGGTCGCGCCGCGCGCGGGCTGGAACCTGTTCGACCCGCGCATCATCGCCTGGCGCCTGGACGGCGCGGGCCGCGACGAGCAGCTGCGGTCGCTCAGCGAGCTGCGCCGCGGCATCGAGCCGGTGGCCGCGGCGCTGGCCGCCGTCCGCGCGACGCCCGCGCAGTGCGGCGCCCTCACCGGCGCGGTCATGGAGATGTCGGTGCACGGCAGGTCCGGCGACCTGGAGGCCTACCTGGCCGCCGACATCCTCTTCCACCGGACCCTGCTGGAGGCGTCCGGCAACGAGATGCTCGGTGCGCTCAGCAACGTGGTCGCCGCCGTCCTGACCGGCCGGACGCACCACCACCTGATGCCCGCCCGTCCCGAACCCTTCGCGATCCGCTGGCACGCCGAGGTGGCCCAGGCCGTCCAGGCCGGCGACGCCGAGGCGGCCGAGCGCGCCATGCGCGACATCGTCGAAGAAGCCACCCAGGCCATGCTGGACCCCTCCCCACCCGCCTGATCCGCGGGCGCCGCCTCCCCCGCACGAGGGAGCGGGGCCACCTTCGGGCGGGAGGCGGCGCGCCGGTGAGCGGCGCAGTCTCTAGGGCATGATCTCAAGCGCGTCCACTTCGACGATGCCCGCGCCGCCCGGCCGCGGCCGCCCGAGCGCGGTGCGCCTCGCGGTCTGCTACGCGACGATCGCCGCCTGCGTGCCGTACATCGTCCTGAAGCTGGCCTGGCTCTCCGGAAGCACGATCGGCTGGAACGACGAAGAAATGGCCGAAGGGGCCGCGATCTACGCGGCCAACGCGATCACGATGGGCATGGACGCGGTCGCCGTCCTGGTGGCCCTGGCCTTCACCCACCCCTGGGGACGGCGCCTGCCCGCCTGGCTGGTGATCGTCCCGATCTGGGTCGGCACCGGGCTGCTCGCGCCGATCGTCCTGGGCCTGCCGCCGGGCCTGGTGATCCAGACGATCAGCGGCGGTCCGGCCCCGGCCACCGCGGACCAGGGCGGGCTCCAGAGCTGGGTGTACGTCATCGTCTACACCGGTTTCGTCCTTCAAGGGCTCGGGCTCCTGACCGCCTTCGTCCTGTACGCGCGCGACAGGTGGGCGGGCCTGCTCACCGCACGCACCCGCGACCTGCCCGCCGGCGCGACCCATGCCGCGCAGAGCTTCCTCGCGCTCGCGGCCTCGCTGCCCGCGCTCGGCTACGCCGCCGTGAATCTCTACTGGGGTCTCGGAGGCACCGCGGGGCTGCCTCCGGGGAGCCTGGACCGGACGGTGGTCCAGCAGACGGTCACGGTGGTGTGGGGCCTGCTCGCCCTGGCCGGAGCGGCCGGGACGCTCGCGCTGGTCCATGGCCGCGGCGGCGCGGGCCGCACCGGCCGGCTATGGGTTCCGCTGAGCGCCGCCTGGCTCGGCAGCGGCGCGACGTTCACCTTCGCGCTCGCCTCGCTCCTGGGGACGCTGGCGCAGCCGGGCGCCCTCGCGGCGGACAGGTCTCCGGCGGCCGACCTCACCCTGCTGAGCGGCCTGCTCGGAGGGCTCGTCCTCGGCCTGACGGGCGCGTTCTTCCTCACGGAGGCCGGCGGCGGCAGCAAACCCGGGCCATAGCGGTGCCCGCGACGCGGCAAGATGTAGCGGCCGTTCCATCTCGCCGGCGGCCGGTGCGACCTGGGGAGGATCATGACGGACGAGACCGGCGGGCACGCCCGCATCAGGCGCTTCCTCGACGAGCACGCGCCCGCGAGCCCGTGCCTGGTCATCGATCTGGAAACGGTGCGGGACCGCTACCGGGCACTGGCCGGCTCCTGGCCCGAAGCCGATCTTCTCTACGCGGTCAAGGCCAATCCCGCGCCCGAGGTGGTCGGGCTGCTCGCCCGTTCGGGAGCCGGGTTCGACGTCGCGAGTCCGGGCGAGGTCGCTCTGTGCCTGGCGGAGGGCGCGCGGCCGGAGTCGCTCTCCTACGGCAACACGATCAAGAAGAGGGCCGACATCGAGTACGCCCATTCGATGGGCGTCAGGACGTTCACGACCGACAGCCTCCAGGACCTGGAGAACATCGCCGCCGCCGCACCGGGCTCCTCGGTGTTCTGCCGGATCCTCCTCGAGGACACCGGCGCGCTGACCCCGTTCCGAGGGAAGTTCGGCTGCTCACCGGAGACGGCCGTGCGGCTCCTCCAGCGCGCCGCCGAGCTCGGCCTGAGGGCGGGCGGGGTGTCCTTCCACGTCGGCTCCCAGCAGCTGGACCCCCGGGCATGGGACGCGGGGATCGCCGAGGCGGCCACCGTGACCGCGAAACTGGCCGCCGCCGGCACGGTGCTCGACGCACTGAACATCGGCGGCGGCCTGCCCGGCCGCTACACGCAGCGGACGCCGCCGCTGCGGGACTACGTCGCGGCCATCGCAGAGTCGATCGACCGGCACTTCGGCCCGATGGGCGCGGACGCCGGAACGCCGCGCCTGGTCCTCGAGCCGGGACGGTTCATCGTCGGCGACGCCGGCCTCCTCCAGACCGAGGTCGTCCTCGTCGCGGACCGGGGCCCGGCGGACGGGCGGCGCTGGGTCTACCTCGACGTCGGCCGCTACAACGGCCTGGCCGAGGCCGAGGGCGAGGCCATCACCTACCGGATCGCCTCGCCGGACAAGGACGGCCCGCCGGGCCCGGTGATCCTGGCCGGGCCGACCTGCGACGGCGACGACATCATCTACCAGCGGAACGTCTACCACCTGCCGACGGACCTGGGCCCCGGCGACCGTCTGCACATTCTCAACGCCGGCGCCTACACCGCGAGCTACTCCTCCGTGGGCTTCAACGGATTCCCGCCGCTGCCGACCCATTGCATCGACCACCGAACCGACACGGGATTGCGAGGAAGCGTTTGATCGGGTCAGAGAACTCCGGGTACATCGAGGAACCTCTGGGCGACGGGCTGAAACGGGTCTGGCGGCTGGATGAGGTGCTCTGGGCGGGCGACACCGCCTTCCAGCACGTCGTCATCGCCAAGACCGCGCAGGGCGTCACCCTGTTCTGCGGGAACGACCGGCAGAGCAGCGAGTTCAGCCAGCTCGTCTACCACGAGGCCCTGCTGGTGCCCGCCCTGCTGCTCGCCGACCGCGTCGAGTCGGTGCTGGTCATCGGCTCCAGCGAGGGCGTGGTCAGCCAGATGGCCCGCACCGCCGGGGCCGCCAGGATCGACCACGTGGACATCGACCGCGAGGCCGTCGAACTGTGCGCCCGCCTGCTCCCGTACGGCTACACGCCCGAGGAACTCGACCGGGCCGAGCGCCACGACGGCCCGGTACGGATGCACTACGCCGACGGCTGGGAGTTCGTCGCGTCGAAGGCCGGCGCCGCCGCGTACGACATCGTCCTGGTCGACCTGCCCGACGAGGGAGACGACGAGAACGAACAGCACAACCGGCTCTACGGCGTCGAATTCCTGAGAATGTGCCGGTCGGTCCTCGCGCCCGGCGGGGTGGCGGTTTCGCAGGCCGGTTGCGCCACGCTCTGGCGCAACACGACCCTCGTCCGGTCGTGGAAACGCTTCGCGGAGACCTTTCCCACTGTCGCCTATTTCGGGTCGGACGAGCACGAGTGGTCGTTCCTTTTCGGCAGGGCCGACGAGATCGCCGATCCGCTCGCCGTGATGACCGGGCGGCTGGAGCGCTGCGCCTACCGGCCCGTCTCCATCGACGCCGCGGCGCTGACCGGCTGCTCGGTGCCCCCGTACAGCGTCCGGCACGCCGGCCGGTAGGCGGCCTACCCGGCGGTCTACTCGGTGGCCTGCCCGGTGCCGGGACGGGCCGCGAGTGCCGTGGCCAGGGCGGCACGCCGATCAGCACCACCCGGTTCTCCGGCGCGGCGCCCGTCCCCGCCGCCGCGTCCGCGGGAGGGGGCCTGGGCCGCGTTCCCGCAACGGCCGTGCCCGAGCACCGCCGGATCGCGGCTCAGTACTGGCGGCGGAGCGTCCAGAAGAGCCAGTTCGCGGAGGCGGTGCTGGAGGCCACGTCCCAGCCCTGCCCGCCGAGGTCGTTGAGGATCGCGACGACCTCGTTGTAGCCGCCGGTGTACATCCGTTCGTCCCCGCCCGGCAGCGTGAGCCGCAGGGAGTCCTGATCCCAGAGCCATTCCATGGTGGCGAACTCATAGGTATTGATCGCTACCCCCTGCTTCGGTCGGCCGCCAGGGAGGCTAACACGACCGCGAACGGGCGGTTCGGGCATCAAGGGATCGCGGGGGTGAGGTCGTCGGCGACCTCCCTGGTGACCCGCCGCCCGATCAGCGCGATGAGCTTGCGGGGGCGCCTGGGCATCAGGTGCGCGAGGCCGATGTTGCCGCGGCCGGGCACCACGTAGCCGCGGTCGCGTTCGAGAGCGCGCAGCGCCGCGGTGACGACCTGCCCCGGGGTGCTCATCTTGGCCCCGATGGCGGCCTTGCGCGAGCCGATCGCGTCGAAGAACGGGGTGTCGACCGGGCCTGGGGCGACGGTCAGCACCTTCACGCCCGACCCGCGCAGCTCGCTCCACAGGGCGAGACCGAAGTTGAGGACGAAGGTCTTGGACGCGGCATATGTCGCGAAGTAGGGGGAGATGGTGAACCCCGCGGTGGACCCGATGTTGACGACCGCGCCGGAGCCCCGGGCGAGCATGCCGGGCAGCAGCGCGTGGGTGAGGTCCACCAGGGCGACGACGTTGACCATCAGCTCGTCGTGCTCGCGCTCGGCGGCGATGCGCTCGAAGCGCCCCGCCGTCCCGAACCCGGCGCTGTTGACGAGCAGGTCGACGGCGAGTCCGCGGGCGGCGAGTTCCCCGGCCACCAGGGCGCCCGCGTCGGGCGCCGCCAGGTCCTGGCCGATGACCTCGGCCCGCACGCCGTGGCGCGCGGTCAGCTCGTCGGCCAGCGCGTCGAGCCTGGGCCGGGTGCGCGCGACGAGCACCAGGTCATGTCCGGTGCCGGCGAGCCGGCGGGCGAACTCGGCGCCGATCCCGGAGGACGCGCCGGTCACCAGAGCGGTCTTGGCCATGTTCAAGCCCTTTCTGCATCGAAAAAGCTTCAAGTAGAGCGATAACTAAAACAAACTGTAGCAGATCTGAGTGGATACGGATCAGTGCTGTAGTCTGCCCTCCATGACTGCGACGAGCGGTAGACGCCTGCGCGCGGACGCCGAGCGCAGCGTCCGCGCGATCATCACGGCCGCCGAGCGGCTGCTCGGGGCGCACCCGGCGGCCACGATGGAGCAGATCGCCGAGGCCGCCGGGGTCGCCAGGACGACCGTCCACCGCAGGTTCGCCAGCCGCGAGGCGCTGATCGAGGCCATGGAGACCACCGCGTGGCGGGAGATCGCCGGCGCCGTCGGCGCCGCGCGGCCGCACACCGCCCCGCCGCTGGTCGCGCTGCACCAGGCCACCGCCAACATCCTCCAGATCAAGCGGGACTGGCGCTTCACGCTGGCCCGCCCGGTGCCGCTCGCCGCGGAGGCGCAGGCCGTGCAGGCCGACGTCATGGCCGAGTGCGAACTGGTCTTCACCCGGGCCAAGGAGTCGGGGATCCTCCCCGGCGACGCGGACGTGACCTGGATCCGGCGCGCCTACCTCGCGCTCCTGGCCGAAACGGCGCACGGGGCATCGTCAGGGCACGACGCCTCGACGCCGGCCGGCACTCCCGACGACCCGGACGCGCTGTCCTCCAGGCTGATCGAGACGCTCCTGTACGGCGTCGCGAACCGCTGACCCGGCGCGGGCAGGTCCGGAGGTCAGGAGAAGGCGCTCAGGAAGCGGTCGCGGAAGGTGTGCATCGGCCAGACCGGGGCCTTCGGGCCGGGCTTGAGGCCGTCCTGCCAGCCCCATCCGGAGATCCGGTCCAGGACGGCCGGGTCGCGGGCGACGATGGTGATCGGGACGTCCCGGCCCGCGCCGTCGCCGGTGATGAGCGGGGTGGGCTGGTGGTCGCCGAGGAAGACGAGCACGAGGTCGTCGTCGCCGTACTTCTCCATGTAGGAGATGAGGGAGCCCAGCGTGTACTCGATGGAACGCCGGTACTCGGTGCGGACCCGGCCGCGGTCGGGCCACGGCGGCATGCCGGCGCCGGGTGCGCCGTTGTAGACCGAGCCGTCCCCGATCCTGTCCCAGTCGACGAGCCGGGAGACCGACGCCCAGGGCGCGTGGCTGGAGACCAGCGGGATCTCCGCCATGACCGGGGCACGGTCGCGCCTGGCGCGCTCCAGCCGCTCGAAGGCCGCGAGGGTGTACTGGTCGGGCATGGTGGCGAAGCTGAAGCGCGGGCCGCGGTACCCCAGCTGACGGGAATCGTAGACCTGGTCGAAGCCGAAGAACCTCCCCTCCGGCCAGGCCCTGGTGACGCCCGGCATGAGGCCGACGGTGCGCCAGTCCGCCCGGTTGAAGGCCCGGTTGAGCGTCAGGCGGTCGCTGCCGACGAGGCTGTGGTAGCGCTGCTGGTTGTCGATCCACAGACCGGACAGCAGCGTGGCATGGGCCAGCCAGCTGCCCCCGCCCGCGGTCGGCGAGGTGAGCCAGCCGCTGCGGGAGGCGAACCCGGCCTCGCGCAGCCGGCGGCCGCCGTCGTCCAGGAGCGCGCCGACCTGCGGCGCGTACCGCGGGTCCTCGACCGCGTCGCGCCCGTAGCTCTCGACGAAGGCCAGCAGCACGTCCTTGCCGCGCAGCCCGCCCAGCAGGTCCTTGCCCGGGGTGTCGCGGAAGGCGTCCACGGCGGCCTGCGCGGCGAACGTCTTCCGGTCCCGCAGGCCCGCGCGCACGTCGAGCACACGGTCGTGGGCGAGGGACGCCGCGCCGGTGGAGGCGACCGGCGTGTCCGGGACGATCTGCACGCCCAGGGCCGCGCACATGCCCCAGACCACCCCGAGCACCGACGCCGTCCCGGCCGTCGCCCCGCCGTGCCGGACCGCCGCGCGGGTCAGGCGCAGGACCGACGCCGCCATGAGGACGACCAGGCCGGCGGCGAGCACCACGGCCGCGACCGCGGCGGCGACCGCCCCGGCCCCGCCGATCGATCCGCCGAGGAACTCCACCGCGGCCCCGATCGAGATCCAGTCGAGCACCGGGTCGAACGGCCGGGCGAGGACCGCGGAGAAGCCGAGGTCCATGATCTTCAGGACGGTCAGCAGGCCCAGTGCGCCCCCGGCCAGGATCGCCGGCACCCGCCTCGCCCGCGGCGGCAGCGCGAGGAGCAGGACGACGCCGAGCACGCCCTCCAGCGGGATGCGCACGAACGCGCCGGGCGTGAGGTGCTCCGCCTCGTCCGGCGCGACGAGGGCGGACAGCACCAGCACACCGGCGAGCACGGTGATCGTCCGTGCCACGATGGGACGCCTTCGCCACGGGCCGCGGCCGGGCGCATCCGTCCCGCCGCCGCTGTCGTCGGCGTCGCCGCCGTCGCCGTCGACGTCCTGGGCAGGCGGTCGATCAAAGCGCGGCGGGGCGTTCACAAGGGGAGTCTGCCAGCACGGCGACCCCATCGTGCCCCGAACACGCGGGGTCAGCCCCTGCGGAAGATCGTGATCGAGTGCCCCACCGTGCCGATCCGCTCGCTGCCGTCGATCAGCCGGGCCAGCCTTCCCCCGGCCTTGGCGATCGAGGTGTCGGACACCACCAGCAGCCCCTTGACCTGGCCGGGCGGCACCTTGAGCGGGTCGGAGGCGCGGATGCCGTAGTACGACGGCACGCCGCTGCCCTTGTAGACGAGCCAGACCTTCTCGCCGGGATGGCGTTCCCGGAGCCGGTCGGCGAGCCGTCCCAGATCCTGGCCCCAGTCCACGTTGGAGTCGTGCAAACGCAGATGGGTCTTCGACGGCCCGCCGAAGGCCTCGTTGGAGTACGGCAGGTAGTACGGGAACGTGCGCAGCGAGCTGGCCGCGACGAAGGCGAGCAGCGCCGCCGCGGCGACGGGCGTCCACCGCCACCGCCGACGCAGCGCGAGCACACCGGCCGCGGCCACGGCCAGGAAGAGCGGAACGAAGACGGCGTACCGGGTGCCGAAGTCGCGGGACCCGTTCATGGCCACGGCCAGCAGCACACCCGGCGCCAGGAGCACGTACGGCGCCGCGGCGCGCAACCGCCGCACGCTCACCATCGCGGCGGCACCCGCGGCCCACAGGGCCAGCATCCCGAGCGGGGTCTTCACCAGCAGCGCGACCGGCTGGTAGTACCAAAGCGAACCCTGGTAATGGCGGCCGAACAGGAACCCGCCCCAGACCCGGTCCTCCATGCCGAACTGGACGCGCATCCCGTCCCGGAACGGCTCGGGGAACGGCAGCCAGCCGACCGCGAGCCCGCGCAGGCCGTCGACGGCGGGCACGGTCTGAGGCGTGACCCAGCGCAACCGCGGGTCGACGGCCAGGTAGCTCGCCCACACCACGACGACCGCGACCAGCGCCACCCCGGCCGCCGCCGCCACGCTGAGGACGGCGATCCGCGCCTTGCCAGGGCGCGGGCCGGAAGCGTCCGCACCGGATTCGCCCGCCGGGTCGCCGGGAGCACGGACGGCCGACCAGGCCGACAGCAGGGCCAGGAGCAGCAGCACCGGAACGGCCGCCAGCATGCTCATCTTCGTGGCAAGGGCCGCCCCGAGCGCCGCCCCGGCCAGAGGAAGGTACAGCAGGGGACGGCGGCGGGCCCGCCACAGCAGCCACGCCGACGTCAGCAGCAGCCCCGCGGAGAGAACGTCGAGGGTGGCCAGCGAGCCGTGCGCGATGACGTCGGGCGAAAGGGTGTACAGGGCGAGCGCCGCCAGCCCTCCGGCCCTGCCGGTGAGGTCGGTGGCGAACGCCAGGACCACCAGGCCGAACAGCAGCGTCAGCACGATCATCGGCAGCCGCGCCATCAGCATCACCCGGCCGGCGTCGTTGCCCCACTCGTACAGCACGCGCCGTCCGAGCTCCTCCTGGGTGCCGGTGAACCCCGGGGCGAGGTGGACGTCGGTGAGCGCCAGACCGGCCCCGATGACCAGCTTGCCCAGCGGAGGGTGCTCGGGGTTGTAGCGCAGGCTGTGCTGCTCCATGTAGGACGCCGCCGCGCCCACGTACACCGGCTCGTCGATGGTCGGGGTCTGCTGGACGGCGGTCGTGAGCATCGCGGCCGCCATCTGGGCGAGGAGCGCTAGGGCGACCAAGGGGAGCAGCCAGCGCCGGTGCCGCCGCAGCGTCGCCAAGCGGTCCGGCCCTTCCGCGGTGCTCGGCGCCTGGGGCGGGCTGGACACGGCAGGCGGCGACATCATCACCCTCCTTCCCGCCGCGAGCAGCGCGGCGGGCCTCGTCGCGGCGGATCGATGCCCGATCACAGGATGATCGCAGGCGGAGGGCGCGGCTGTGGCCGGGCCGGCGCGAACACGTCGGACCCGGCACCCGGACTGAGGGTTGAGACGCCGTCCAGGATAGGGCCCGTGGCTTATCCCGCGGTGTCGGTTAGTGTGTGACGTTGTGACCGCCGAAGAGCGGCTGCCCCGCTTCCCCGAGGGCTTCCTCTGGGGGACGGCCACGGCGGCGTACCAGATCGAAGGGGCGGTGACGGCGGACGGCCGCGGCCCGAGCATCTGGGACGCCTTCTGCGCCGAGCCCGGCCGCGTCAAGAACGGCGACACCGGAGCGGTCGCCTGCGACCACTACCACCGCTGGCCCGAGGACGTCGCGCTGATGGCCGGCCTCGGCGTGAACGCCTACCGGTTCTCGGTCGCCTGGCCGCGGATCCAGCCCGCGGGCCGGGGCCGCGCCAACCCCAAGGGCCTGGACTTCTACGAGCGCCTCGTCGACGCGCTCACCGAACGGGGCATCGCTCCCGCGCTCACGCTCTACCACTGGGACCTCCCGCAGGCGCTCCAGGACGGCGGCGGCTGGATGAACCGCGACACCGCCCACCGCTTCGCCGACTACGCCGCTCTCGTCGCCGACCGGCTGGGCGACCGGGTGGCGGTCTGGATCACCCTGAACGAGCCGTTCGTCCACATGACCGAGGGCTACGGCCTCGGCACCCACGCGCCGGGGCAGGCCCTGCTCCTGGACGCCCTCCCGGCCGCGCACCACCTCCTCCTCGGCCACGGGCTCGCCGTGCCCGTGCTGCGGGAACGGGTCTCCGGCCAGGTGGCGATCACCAACAACTACAGCCCCGTCCGCGCGGCCGGCGGTTCGGCGGGCGACCGGGCCGCCGCGGACGCCCTCGACGCACTGCAGAACCGGCTGTTCACCGACCCGCTCCTCCTGGGCGCCTACCCGGACCTGTCGGCCTTCGGGATCGGCCCCGGGCTCCCGTTCGTCCGGGACGGCGACCTCCGGGTCATCTCGGCGCCCCCCGACCGTCTCGGCGTCAACTACTACAGCCCGACGATGGTCGCCGCGCCGGGCGCCGGGTCCCGGGCCGGCGGCGGGCCGTCGGTGCTGAGCGAGGTGGGGGAGCGGCTCGAATCCGCCGCGCTGCCCTTCGAGGACGTCCCGATCGAGGGATGCCCGGTCACCGCGTTCGGCTGGCCGGTCGTCCCCGACGGCCTGCGGGAACTGCTGCTGTACCTGCGCGACCGGTACGGGGACGCGCTGCCCCCGATCCTGATCACCGAGAACGGCTGCTCCCAGCGGGACGAGGCGGGCCGTCCCGACCGGGAGCGGATCGAGTTCCTGGACGGCCACCTGCGCGCGGTGCACCGGGCCATGGAGGCCGGCGTGGACGTCCGCGGCTATTTCGTCTGGTCGCTGCTGGACAACTTCGAGTGGGCCGAGGGCTACGACCAGCGGTTCGGCCTCGTCCACGTCGACTTCGCCACCCGGGAACGCACCCCCAAGGCGTCCTACCACTGGTTCCGGGAGCAGCTGCGGGCGCAGCGGGACCGATCCTGACCGCGGCGGAGGGCGCCCTTGGGGCCCGCTCGTTACATGCCCGGCGGCGTCGGGTATGGCCGCAGCAAGATCCGATCGAGGGGGCGGGGGCCCGATGCGCAGAAAGATCGAACTCCGGCGAGTGCCGCCACGGCTGGCGGCCGGGGCGCTCATCCTGGACCAGGGGCTGTTGATACGCGGCGCGGACGAGCAGACCGCCGCGCGGCTCCATGGCATGGCCGCGAACGTGTATCCGTTCTTCGGCAAGCTGCCCCCGAAGAAGTTCGCCCGGCTGCTGTCCGGCGGCGAGATCGCGCTCGGTGCCGCGCTGATACTGCCCGGCGTCCCGGCGGCCCTGGCCGGGGCAGGACTGACGGCGTTCGCGGCCGGCCTGGTCGGCATGTACCTGCGCACGCCGGGGATGCGCAGACCGGGAAGCCTGGGCCCTACCCAGGAAGGCACCCTGCTGGCCAAGGACGTGGTGTTGCTGGGCATGGGGCTCGGCCTCGTCATCGACGGGACGGCGCGCAAACGCGACTGACCGGACCTGACCTCCTAAGGCTGCGCTCCGTCAGGCCTGCCGTTCCCAGCCCGGGTCGCGGCCGGAGGCGGCGAGGGCCCGGTGGAAGGCCGGGGCGTTCGCCGCCACGGCGACCGGGTCGGCGAAGCCGTCGTATTGCCGGTACATCTCCGCGTGCTCCTCGACGACGCCCAGCAGGAACCCGCCGACCTCCGCCGAGACGCGGAACTCCTGTCCGGTGGCCTTGGCGACGTCCCAGCCGTGGACGGCCAACTCCGTGATCAGCTGTGCGGCGACCTTGGGCGCGGGCTCGGCCGCGAACCCCAGGTCGATCTCGCCCTCCCACGCGGCCGGGTCGGCCCAGGCCGCCACCGCGCGGTCGAGCTGTGCGGCGTACTCCTGCGGCCACGCCTCGTCCGCGGTGAAGTCGCGCTCGGCGAGCGCCTCGGGAAGCTGCTTGCGCAGCGCCCGGTGCTCCAGCCCGTGGGAGGTATAGAGCACCCAGTGGTTCACGAGCGCCCGAAGGTCGAACTCCCCGCACGGGGTCGGGTCGTCCAGCCGCTCTTGGGGGACGCCGCGGGCGATCCGGGCGGCCTCGGCAGCGCATTCCTTCATGTGGGTGTGCAGATCGTTCACCCGAGCAACGCTAGGGAGGCCGCGGCGGCGGCTTCTTGGAGAATCGCGCCAAGTACGCTGGCCCATGTGGGGGATCTTGGACGCGGCGTGCTCCATCCGCACGAACAGGCCGCCTTCGTCGACGTGAACCGCCGAGCCCCGAGCCCGGCCGTCGCGCGCTTCGTGCAGTACTACTGGCACGTCCGCTGGAACACCCCCGAGCCGTACGAGACCAAGGTGCTCACCCATCCGAACGTCCACCTCGTCTTCGAGGCGCCGGCGCCGCTGGTCTACGGGGTCGACCGCAGCCTGTTCGCCCGCCGGCTCGAGGGCCGGGGGCAGGTCCTCGGGGTGAAGTTCCGTCCCGGCTGCTTCCGGCCGTTCACGGCGGAGCCCGTCATCGGGCTGGCCGACCGCCGGTTCCCGGCCGCGGACTTCTTCGGCCCCGCGGTCGAAGAGGTCTCCGCGGCCGTTCTCGAGAGCGGCGACCTGACCGCGATGGTCGACCTGGCCGAGCGGTTCCTGCTGCCCCGCCTGCCCGCCCCGGACCCGGTCGCCGAGCAGGTCGCGGCCATGGTCGAGCGCGTCACCGCCGACCCGGTCCTGTTCCGCGTCGATCAGGCCGCCGCGCTGCTGAACGTCTCCGTACGCACGCTCCAGCGGCTCTTCGCCGAGTACGTCGGGGCGGGTCCCAAATGGGTGCTGCGCCGGGCCCGCCTCCACGAGGCGGCCACCCGCGCCGACCAGGGCGTCCCCATCGACTGGGCCGCCCTGGCCGACGACCTGGGCTACTGCGACCAGGCCCACCTGACCCGCGATTTCACCGCCGTGGTCGGGACGCCTCCGGCCAAGTACGCGCACAGCCGCCGCGCTCGCGCTTAGCGGGCGCGTACGATCGGCACTATCCGGCCAAACGCCCTTGAAATCGGAGCAGGGCTGGCACACTGCCTGCTGTGCCGTGGACACGGTGCGTCCGGCGATAGCGGCGCCAAGACAGGGAGGGCAGTGTGGCCGTCGATGACTCCGCGCCGGGCTCGACGGTGCGCCGTCTGGTGCTGGGCGCACAGCTGCGGCGGCTGCGCGAGGCGTGCGGCATCAGCCGCGACGATGCCGGTTACGCCATCCGGTCGTCCGGATCCAAGATCAGCCGGTTGGAGCTGGGGCGCGTCGGCTTCAAGGAGCGCGACGTCGCCGACCTGCTCACCCTGTACGGGGTCACCGAGAGCGGCGCCCGGGAGACGATGCTGCGCTGGGCCAGGGAGAGCAACATCCCCGGCTGGTGGCACCGGCACGGCGACGTGCTGCCGAACTGGTTCCAGACCTATCTCGGCCTGGAAGAGGCGGCCTCCCTCGTCCGGACCTACGAGATCCAGTTCGTCCCCGGCCTGGTGCAGACGCCGGGTTACGCGCGCGCGGTCTTCTTACTGGGGCATCCGGAGGCGGACGAGGAGGAGATCGAACGCCGGGTCGGCCTGCGCATGCGGCGCCAGCGGCGGCTGTGGGGCCCGGACCCGCTCCGGCTCTGGATGGTGATCGACGAGGCGGCGCTGCGGCGTCCGCTCGGCGGCCCGGAGGTCATGCGGGACCAGCTGGAACACCTTCTCGCCCTGTCCCGCCGGCCGAACGTGATCATCCAGGTCATGCCGTTCCGGTTCGGCGGTCACCCCGCCGAAGCCGGCGCCTTCACCATCATGCGGTTCCCCGACCCCGAGGTGCCCGACGCGGTCTACCTGGAGAACCTCGTCGGCGCGGCCTACCTGGAGCGGATCGACGACATCGAGCTGCACCTCCGCGTGATGGAGCGGCTGTCGGTCGAGAGCGCGTCCCCGGAGGAGACCCGGGAGATCCTCATGGAGGTGCGCGACTCGTTCGACCGGCCGGCGGAGCCTCCGTCCCATGCGGAGGCGAGCCAGGTGCGGACGGTGCGCCGCCGCCTGAAGCCGGCCGCCGGCGCGCGGCTGGGAGGCGACGCCACGGCGATCGTCGACACCCCGTTCGGCGTCCGGGTGCTCTCCGCCGACGCCCTGGCCAAAGGACGGAAAGGGGAGCGGGCGGCCGAGGCCGTGCTCGCCGCGTTCCGGGAGCTGGCGCCGCACGAGCCGAGGCTCTCGGGGCTGGCCGAGCGGCTGCACGGCGCGCTGGCCCGTCCGGACACCGCCGAGGACGCCGTCGCCGCGCTTCTGATGACGGTCCGCGCGGACGGCGGCCGTACGGAGATGGTGTGCTGCGGTCATCCGCCACCGCTGCTGCTGCGCGAGGGACGGGTCTCCACCGTGGAGCCGCTGCCGGTGATGCCGCCGCTCGGCCTGCTGGACCTGGACGGCTGGAACGAGGCGATGAGCGTCCCGTTCGCCCCCGGGGACCTGCTCCTGATCTGCACGAACGGGGTGACCCAGGCGCGTGACGCGCAGGGCGCGGCCTTTCCGCTCGCCGAACGGCTGGCCGAGCGCGCGGGCGCGGACCCGGACACGATCGTGGACACCCTCGGCGCCGAACTGCTCCAACACGTGTCGGGCCTCCTGGACGACGAGGCCGGCGTGCTCCTGCTGCGTTGCGAAACCGAAACCGGAGCCGGAACCGATGCCGCGGCCGACGCCGACGACGCGGTCGGCCCGCGTTCCCTGTCCGCCCTCGAGAGCGACGAAACGAGGCGAGCATGACCGAATTCATGACCCGGCGGCTCGGTGACCTGCCGCCCGAGACGACCGGTTTCGTGGGACGGGGCCGTGAGCTGGCCGAGCTCACGGACCTGTGCCGGCGTTCCCCGCTGGTGACGGTGACCGGCGTCGGCGGCGTCGGCAAGACCAGGATCGCGCTGCGCGCCGCGCGCGAGCTGGCCGGGGAGTTCCCCGACGGCGCGTGGCTCGTCGAGCTGGCCGGTCTGCGCGACGGCGCGCTGCTGGGACACGCGGTCGGCAGGGCGCTGCGGATCGTGGACAACACCTCCCGTCCCCGGCTGGACGTCGTCGCCGAGCACCTGGCCGACAAGCGGCTGCTGCTCGTCCTGGACACCTGCGAGCACCTCACCGACGCCTGCGCGCTGATGGTGAAGATCCTGCTGGACGCCGCGCCCGGAGTGCGCGTGCTGGTCACCAGCAGGCAGCCGCTCATGGTGCGGGGGGAGCGGGTCCTGACGGTCGAGCCGCTGGTCACCTCTCCCGTGCCCGGGGGCGGCGCGCTCCGGACGGACGCGATGAGGCTGTTCGAGCAGCGCGCCTCGGCCGTCGTGCCGGGCTTCTCCGTCACCGAACCGAACGCGGAGACCGTGGCCCGGCTGTGCCGCCTGCTGGAGGGGCTCCCGCTGGCCATCGAACTCGCCGCGGGGCAGCTCCGCACCCTGTCGCTGGAGCAGGTGGCGAGCCGGCTGGACGACCGGTTCCGCCTGCTGGTGGACGACGGCCAGGAGACGCCGTCCCGCCATCAGGCGCTGCGGACCACGGTCGGGTGGAGCCACGAGCTGTGCGCCCCGCGCGAGCGGCTGCTGTGGGCCCGCCTGTCGGTCTTCCCCGACGACTTCGACACGAGCGCGGTCGAGCATGTCTGCGGCGACGACGTCCTGCCCATGAACGCCGTGCCCCAGCTCCTGGACGCCCTGGTCGACAAGTCGATCCTGCTGCGGAACGACCGCGGCGGCTCCACGCGCTACCGGCTGCTGGACACCCTGCGCGAGTACGGGGCCGAATGGCTGCGCGAGCTGGGCGAGCAGGAGCTCCTGGGGCGGCGGCACCGGGACTGGTACCTGCGGCTCGCCGAATGGGGCGAACAGCATTGGTTCGGCTCCGTCCAAACGGAGGTGTTCCAGCGCCTGCACAAGGAACACGTGAACGTGGTCGCCGCACTGGGGTACTGCCTCACCACCCCCGGCCAGGCGCGCACCGGCCTGCACATGGCCGCGTCAATGTGGTTCTACTGGGTCGGGTGCGGATTCCTCAGCGAGGGTCGTTACTGGCTGGACCGTGCTCTGTCGCTCGACCCGGAGCCGAGCGGCACGAGGGCCAAGGCGCTGTGGGTCAACGGCTATGTCGCCATCAAGCAGGGGGACAGCAGCGGCGCGGTGACGAACCTGGAGGAGAGCCAGGCCGAGGCCATGGAGCTCGACGACCGGACGGCCCTGGCCAACGCCGTCCACCGGCTCGGCTGCGTCGCCCTGGTCAACGACGAGCACGCGCTCGCGGAAGTCCTGTTCAAGGAGACGCTCGAACACTACGAGGCGCTCGGCGAGCTGAACACCAGCGTCATCATGGCCCGCGTCGAGTTCGCGATGAACACCGCCTTCCAAGGGGATCTGGCGACCGCGGCCGGCATGTGCGAGCAGGTCCACGCCATCTGCGAGCAGCACGACGAGCAATGGGTCAAGGCCTACGCCCTCTACGTGATGGCGTTCGCGGCCCTGACCGCGGGACGCATGGACGAGGCCATGGCCCGGGCCCGCGAAGGCGTGCGGCTCAGCCATGCCTTCCACGACCTGGTGTGCACCGTGCTGTCCGTCGAGCTGCTCGCGTTCATTCAGCTCATGGGCGGAAACGGCCGGGACGCCGCCGCGCTGCAGGGTGCCGCCGGCCGGATCTGGCGCACCGTGGGGCTCCCGCTGTTCGGGTCGGTGTACTTCAACGGGCCGCACCACCAGTGCGAGACGCAGGCCCGGGAGTCCCTGGGCGACCGCGAGTACGAGGCCCTCTACCAGGCGGCCGCCCGGCTCGGGTTCGACGAGGCGGTCGCCTTCGCGCTGGGGGACCTGCCCCGGCCCGAGCCCACCGCGGAACCGTCCGGCGCCGCCCGCCGGTGAGCGGCACGCCACGTCAGCGAGCCTGGAGGCACAGACTTTGGGAACATCCCGCGAGCACGCGATCGTCGTCGGGGGCAGCCTGGCCGGGCTGCTCGCCGCCCGGGTGCTGAGCGATCACTTCGACCGCGTCACCCTCGTCGAACGCGACCGCCTCCCCGACTCGGCCGCCCACCGGCCGGGCGTCCCGCAGGGCCGGCACCTGCACGTGCTGTGGAGCCGCGGGATGGAGATCGCCGAGCGGCTGTTCCCGGGCCTGGAGGAGGAACTGGGCGCGGCGGGCGCGCCGGTTCTCGGCATCCCCTCGGACCTGCTGTGGATGACGCCGCAGGGCTGGCGGCGGCGGTTCGAGGTGAACCGGCTGATGACCTTCAGCCGGGAGCTGCTCGACTTCTCCGTCCGGGCCCGGCTGGCGAAGATCGACAATGTGCGCGTGCTGGACGGGCAGGAGGTCACCGGCCTGATCGCGTCCACCGGCGGCGGCGTCGGCGGGGTCGAGGCGCGCGAGCGCGGTACCACGGGCGACGGCGAGCCGCTACGCGGCGACCTGGTCGTCGATGCGACCGGGCGCGGCACGCGCGCCCCCGAATGGCTGGGCCGGCTCGGTTTTCCCGAACCCAAGCAGACGCTGATCGACCCGATGCTGGCGTACGCCAGCCGCCGCTACGCCATCCCGTCCGGCTTCGACCCCGGCTGGAAGGCCCTGTACCTTCAGGCGGACCCGCCGAACACGCGTACCGGGGCGCTCTTCCCGCAGGAGGGCGGCCGGTGGATCGTCAGCCTCTTCGGCACGGCCGGGGACTACCCGCCCACCGACGACGAGGGCTTCCTGAGCTTCGCCAAGTCCCTGCGCAGCCCCCACCTGTACGAGGCGATCAAGGATGCGGAGCCGCTGACGCCCATCTCCGGCTACCGGCGCACGGCCAACCACCGCCGCCACTACGAGAAGATGCCGCGCCTGCCGGAGGGATTCGTCGCGCTCGGGGACTCGATGTGCGCGCTCAACCCCCTCTACGGCCAGGGCATGAGCGTCGCCGCCCTCTCCGCGCTGACGCTGGACGACGGCATCCGCAACGGGACCGCCCCCACCGCGCTGGCCGGGAAGATGGCCAAGAACGCCGCGGGGGCCTGGCTCGTCGCGACCGGCGAGGATATGCGCTACCCCACCACCAAGGGCGCCTCGGCGGGCATCAGCACCCGCGTCATCAACCGGTACGTGGCCCGCGTCGTCAAGGTCGCCAACCTCGATCAGCACGTCTGCATGCGGATGGTGAACGTCCTGGCCCTGATCGCCCCGCCCCAGTCGCTGTTCATGCCGGACGTCCTGTGGCGCTCCGCGACCGTCCGCGCCCGCCCGCTCGACGGCCCGGGGGAACGCCTGAACTGACCCGCGGGACGGCACTGGACGACGTTGGACGACGCGGAACGGCGCGGCGGACCGCACCGGTCCGCCGCGCCGTCCAGGCTCGCCGGCGGTCAGGCCCGCGTGCGGCGGGCGTAGGCGATCGTGAGCGCCAGGACCAGCGGGCCCCAGGCCAGCAGGGGCGCGTAGCACAGGTGCATGATCAGACCGGCGTCGCCCTGCGGGAAGTCGGGGTTGGCGAGCGGGCCGCCGGGGACCAGGGCGATCGCCGCGCACAGCGCCGTCACCGCGACCGCGCCCAGCGCCGCCACGGTGATCACCGCCCGGCGGGGCAGCGCCCGCCCGCCGACGACGGGCATCCAGCGCGGCGCCGCCTCGCCCCACGGCCGCACCAGGCCGAGCGTCAGGAAGGCGGCGGCCTGCGAGGCGACGGTCAGCACCAGGACGTACACCATGATGTCGATGCCCTGGTACATCTCGCCGAGTTCGCCGGTGAACCCGACGTCGCCGCCGAAGCCGAGAACGAGCCGCCACACGCCGGACGGCACGGTGCACAGCACGGTCGCCCATGCGGCGCGGACGGCCCAGTGCGGCGCGCGGGTGCGGACGACGGGCCGGGGGGAGTCGATGAGCGGGAGCGTGACGGACAAGGTGACTCCTGTTCCGAGGGGGTGAGAGGGGGGAGCGGGGGTGAGAGGCGGTGCTAGCTGCGTGCACCTTCACTCTCACGGGATCGCGTCCGCCGTTGATCACCCGTAGTGGCGAACCGCCTCCCCCGAGCGGGGGAGTTCGGTGTCCGCGACCGGCCGCCGTGAACCCGCGGCCTACCTGACGGCGTCCAAGGGGCATGGGACGTGTGATCACCCTCCGGATCCTCATGCCCGCGGGCCTGGCGCTGCTGGCCGTGGCGCTGTCCTTCGGCGCCGGTTGGCTGCAGGCCTTCGGGCCCATGGGTGTGCTGGGCGTGCTGCTGCGAATGGCCGCGTTCTTCGTGGCGTTCGCCCCCGTCACCGCGCTGTTCTTCGGATGTACCAGGGCGCTGATGGGAATGGCGGCGGCGGTGGTCTTCTTCTTCTGCTACTACCTGGCCAATGAGGCGATGACCCAGCACGCCCTCGCCGAGCGCGGCATCACCTCCCAATGTCTCGTCCAGGACGAGAAGAGGCGGGTCGTCACCGAGTACCATCCCGGTTCCGGAGACGACCCCGGCTACACCACCACCCGCACCGAGTACGTGTACCGGCTGCGCTGCCCTTCGAACGGTCCGGGGTCGATGGTGACCGGTTCCTCGGTGGCCGACAAGGGCGAGGTCATCGCGGTGAGTTGGGATCCGTCCGGCCGGCTGTCGCCCCGTCCGGCGACCGGCGGCGACGACGCCGCCCGCACCACGCGGCACGCTCTCGCCGCGGGCGGGCTGGGGCTGCTGCTGGTCCTGCTGGACGCGCTCATCGATGTGGTGCGCTATCCACGGCGTCCCGACTGGATCCAGATGGCGCGGTTCGACGAGTTCGCGCACCGGCGGCGCCGGCGCAATCGCCGGGTGCCCTGAATTGTCGCCGGATGCTAATCGGCGCCGAGCAGCGGCGCCATTGTTGGCATCCCTTGTCAACGCTCGTGAATTCATCGGCCGTGCGGATATCCGTGCCTAGGCAGGGCGATGCGCCCATGTGAAAATCCCAGCGAGTGTCAGGAGGAACCGCTGATGCCGCCTGAGGAGCCGCCGCTGGTGGAACGCGACGGTGCCCTGGCCGCGCTGGTCGCGGCGCTCGCCCGTCCGCCCGCCGTCGTCGCGGTGGAGGGCGAGCCCGGCGCCGGAAAGACCCGCCTGCTCCGCGAGGCGCTCGACGACCGGGCGCTGGCCGGGCGTGCGCGGTTATGCGGGCAGGCCCGTCCCACCCTGTCGTCCTGCTCGCTGGCGCCGGTGATCGAGGCGCTCGCCACGGCGAACCGGCCGCCTGTGCGGCGTCCCGGCGCGCTCACCGGCGTGCTGCGGGCGGTGCTGCCCGACCTGGCCGGCGTCCTGCCGCCCGCGCCGCCGCCGCTGGAGGACCCGCACCTGGTCCGCCACCGCCTGGTGCGCGCCGTCGCCGAGCTGCTGGCCGCGCTCGGCCCCACGATCCTGGTGCTGGAGGACGTGCAGTGGGCCGACGACGGCACGATCGAGCTGCTCCGGATGATCGGCGCCCGCCCGCCGCCGGACCTCGCGGTCGCGGTCACCGGCACGCCCCCGGCGGTCCTGACCGGGCCGGGCCCCGCCGCCGTCCGGATCCGGCTCGCGCCGCTGTCGGTCCCGGGCGCCGGGAGGCTGGCCGCCGCGCTCCTGGGCGGTCCCCGCGCGGCGCTGCCCCGCGACCTCGCCGAGACGCTGTACGAGCGCAACGGGGGTGTGCCGTCCGCGGTCTGCGAGGACGTGCGGCTGCTCCGCCGGCGCGGGGTGCTCCGGCCGGCGGACGGCGCGTGGGCGCTGGCACCGGACCGCGAGGCGGTGCTCGTCCCGTCCGCGGTCGGCGCGGAGATCCTCGGCCGAGTCCGCCGGCTCGGCGCCACCGGGGGCGCCGCGCTGGAGGCCGCGGCGGTGCTGGCCGGGTCGGCCGAGACCGAGCTGGTGGGCAGGGTCGCCGGGATGGACGCCGAGCGCACCTGCGACGTCCTCGCCGAGGCCGCCCGCCACGGCCTGCTGCGCGACCACGGCCCGGACGGCGGCATCGTGCGGTTCCGCCATGAGCTGGCCCGGCTCGCCGTCCTCGAGGCGATCCCCGGCTACCGGCGGCGCAGGCTGCACGCCATCGCGGCGCGGGAACTGACGCGTACGGGCCGCGGCGCCCTGGCCGTGCGGGCGGTCGACCACCACCGGCGCGCGGGCGACGTCCGGGCCTGGGTGGAGAGCGCCGAGGCCGCCGCGGAGCGGGCCGCCGCCGACGGCTCCTTCGAGGCGGCGCACGCCTGCCTGCGGGACGTCCTCCAGGCGGGCGCGGTCGCGGAGGACAGGCGGACGGAACTGGCCATCAAGCTGGGCTGGGCGGCGTCGGGCGGAGTGGATCCGGGCGGGACGACCGCGGACCTGCTGGCCGCGGCGCTGGAGGGGGGCACCGCGTCCCCGGCGCAGCGGGCCGAGCTGCTCCTGCTGCACGCCTGGTCGTCCCGGGACCCGGGGGCCGCGGCCGACGGGCTGCGCGCCGCGCTGCGCGGGCTGGCCGGGCGGCCCGACCTCAGGGCCATCGCGCTCGCCCTGCTCGCCATGCCGAACGGGCTGCCCCAGCGCGACCTCCGCACGCAGGTCGCGTACCTGAGCAGGGCCCGTGCCGCGCTCGCCCGCACCACCGATCCGATGGCGCACGCGGTCGTCTCGACGACCACGGCGCGCCTGCTCCTGGCGATCGGCAGCCCGGTGGGCGGGCCGGCGGCCGAGGCCCTGCCGCTGCGCCGCGCCCGTCCGGAGGTGGACCGGCAGCTCATCCGGGGGCTGCTCGACCTGGCCGAGACGGCCCTGCACCTGGGGCACTACGCGCGCGGCCTTGAACTGGTCGACCGGGGCCGGAGGCTGGCCGCCGAGGTCCGGTCGCGCACGTACGACCGCCGGCTCCGGGCCGTCGCGCTGCGGGCCCGCTGGACGATGGGCGATCTGGAAGCCGATGAGCAGGCGGGCGTCCTCGCCGACGTGGCGCGGGTCCGCGATCCGCTGCACGCGCGGCTGCTGGCGGCCGAGGTCGGCACCGGCCAGGGCCGGCTGGACCAGGCGCGCCGCACGCTCCGCGAGGTGGCCGAGGAGGCGTGCGCGATCGGCGAACTCGCCATCGCCGCGCGCGCCGTGGCCGAGCTCAACCGGGTGGCGCTGACCAAGGAGCACCGGCACGCCGGGCACGCCTTGGCCCGCCGGGTGCTGGACGAGCTGGGCCGCGGGCGGCTCTGGCTCTACGCGGCGCCGCTGCTGCCTTTCGCTCCTCTCGATCTGGTGCGCCCGGTCCTGCCGCGATATCGCGATGCGCTGAACGGGCTGGACGCGCCGCTCGCCCGTGCCGCGCTCGCCTTCGCCGAGGCGCGGATGCTCGAGCGGCACGGCGACGCGTCGGCGGGCTACCGGCGGGCCCGCCGCGCGTACGCCGCGCTCCCGGAGCCGCGGCTGGCGGCGCACGCGTGCGCGGGCGAGGTGCGGGCCCAGCTGGCGGCGGGGCGGACGCCGGACGCGGACCTGCTGCGCCAGGCGTGGGGCACGTTCACCGGTCTCGGCGTCGTCTGGGACGCCGAGAGGCTCAAGCCGCTGATGCGGGCGGCCGGGCTGCCGGTGCCGCACCGGCGCGGCCGGCCGGGGTACGGCGACCAGTTGTCCCCGCGGGAACGGGAGGTCGTCGCGCTGGCGGCCTCGGGGCACACGAACCGGGACATCGCCGCGAACCTGTTCCTGTCGGACCGCACGGTCAAGTTCCATCTGGCCAACGCCATGCGCAAGCTCCAGGTGAGCAGCCGGCGGCAGCTGCGCGAGGCGCTCGACACCGCGGGGCCGGGCCAGCGGGATCACACCTGCCGCTGCGCCCGGTGCGGCCGACAACTGGTCAATCCGCAATAAACCCGTCCTTATCGGACGGGTTTTTCCCGGCCCGCGGCGCCGATTATGAGACAGATTCACGTTCGACCCGCCGGCACCGGCCTCCCACTCCCACCCACCGGCCGGCCCGGTCGCGTCGGGCGGCGGCGGAAGGACCGCCGAATGTGTCGAGGAGGAGGACTCCCCATGAGACCCGCCAGCTTGCTCGTCGGCCTCTCCGTCATCGCCGCCGCCGGCTTCGTGGCGGCCCCGGCCCACGCCGCCGCCCCCGGCCTGGTCGACGGCACCATCGTCGTGGGCAGCACGACCTGCTCGTGGACCAACGCGACCACCAGTAACACGCCCCCCAACACCCTGACCGTCAACCACACCACCATCAGCCCGACCTGCACCGGCGGCATCACCGTGAGCCTCAGCAGCTCCCCGACGGTCACCTTCAACGACGGCGCCGGCACCGCCTCGTCCGCGCAGATCCAGGTCACCGCCTCGGTGCTCGGCGTCAACTGCGGCTACCGGGTGTCCAACGTCTCGGTCAACCGCCAGGGGACCACGCGGAACTACACCGGCGGCCCCTTCACCGCCACCAAGATCTCCGGCAGCTTCCTCTGCCCGGGCAGCGAGACCGTCGACTCGGCCACTTTCAGATTCCACTGACCGCGTCCGCGCCGCGCGGGGCTCCCGGACTCCGGGAGCCCCGCGTCCCCTTGCGCGCGGGCGGGCGACCGGGAACGTCCGCGGTCAGCGGTCGCTTGGCCGGGTACCCGTGGCCAAAGCGGCTCCTGCCAGGGCGACGACGGCCAGCAGGGTGAACGCCGCCGGGTAGCCGCCGAGCAGGTCGGCGAGGAAGGCCCCGGTCGCGGGTGCCAGGGCAATGGCCAGCGCCGCGGGAGCGGTGGCGAGTGCGTTCAGGGTGGCGAAGCTGTGCGTGCCCCAGCGGTCGCTGACCGCGGTGGCCTGGAGCAGCGTGTAGCTTCCGCGGACGGCACCGGCCAGCACGGCGACGGCGATCACCAGCGGCAGCGGCCCCGGGACGGCGGCCAGCGCCGCGACGCAGGCGGCGCACGCGCTCAGGATGGCGATGGTGCGGGCGCGGGGACTGGTCTTGCGGGTCAGGGTCGGGAAGCCGAGGCGTCCGAGCACCTGCCCGGCGCCGCACAGCCCCAGGGCGGCGGCGGCCGTGGCCGTGTCCGTCCCGCGGCCGGTGAGCAGCGGGACGAGGTTGGTGGTGGCGGCGTAGATGCCGAGCCCGGCCAGGGCCGTCGCGGCCGCCAGGAGGAGGAACGCCCGGCTGGAGGCGACTTCCCGGACGGCCTGGCGGTGCCGCGTCCGTGACCGGCTGGACGGGCCGTCCCAGGACGGGGTCAGGAAGGACAGATGCAGGGGCAGCGTGATCGCGCCCAGCAGGACGGCCAGCACCACGTACACGGCCCGCCAGTCCAGGTGGGCGAGCAGGGCGGCGGTCAGCGGCGCGTAGAGCGTGCTGGCCAGCCCGCCGACCAGCGACAGGACGGTCAGCGGGCGGATCCGGTCGGCGCCGTACCAGCGGGTCAGGGCGGCGAAGGCCGGCGGGTACAGCAGCGTCGCCTGGGCCAGCCCGGCCAGCAGCCACGCGGCGACGAACCACGGCAGGCCGGGGGCGGCGGCGACGGCCAGGAGCGCGCCGGTGCCCAGCACGGATCCGGCGGTCATCACGCGGCGCGGGCCGTGCCGGTCCAGCAGCCGGCCGACCGGCGCCGTCGCCAGCGCGTTGACGACCAGGCCGGCCGAGAAGGCGCCCATCGCCGTCGCCGCCGACCACCCGGTGTCGCGGGTGACCGCCGCGAGCGCGACCGGGAACGAGTAGTAGAGGATCCCCCAGCTGGTGAGCTCGGTGACGCAGAGGGCGACCAGGGCCCGCCGCAGGACGTGCCGCTCCGGCTCGCCGGGGGCGGGCGAGGCCGCGGGGGCGTCCGGTTTCATCGGTTCCGGCCGCCGGCCTTTCCCTCGTCGCAGGGCAGGACGCATTGCATGAGCACGGTGTCGATCCACCGGCCGTGTTTCAGGCCGACGCGGGCCAGCCGTCCGGCGTGCGTGAAGCCGTGCCGCGCGTGCAGCGCCTCCGAGGCGTCGGTCCCGGTGTCGGCGATGACCGCGACCACCTGGCGCAGGCCCGCTCGGGCGCACCGGTCCAGCAGCGTTCCCAGCAGCGCACCGCCCAGGCCGCGGCCGGTCCGTTCGGGCGCGAGGTAGATCGAGTCCTCGACGGTGAACCGGTAGGCCGGTTTGGGGCGCCAGGGGCCGGCGTAGGCGTATCCGGCCACCTCGCCGCCCGTTTCGGCGACCAGGAAGGGCAGGCCCCGGCCGGTCAGGTCGGCGAGCCGCGGCCGCCACTGGTCGGCGGTCGGCGGGATCTCCTCGAACGTGGCCGTGGTGTGCAGGACGTAGTGGGCGAAGATCTCGGCGACGGCCTTGAGATCCGCGGCGACCGCCGGTCGGATCACCGGTTCGGAAGCGGTCACGGCACATCCAATTCTCTATAGCGAAACCAAGTGCCATTATAGAACAATGCTGGATCTTGTGGAGCTGGGCGGGCGCATCCAGGAGCTGCGGTACGGCAGGGGGCTGACCCTCCAGCGGCTCGCCGAGGCGGCCGATGTGAGCGTGAGCATGCTGTCCTCGGTGGAGCGCGGCCGGAAGGCGCCCACCATCGTCGTCCTCGCGCGGATCGCCGACGGCCTCGGGACCTCCCTCGCCGACCTGGTGTCCCGTCCCGACGACGAGCGGGTCATCGTGCGCCGCGCCGCCGACCAGGACACCGTCGAGGAGCCCGGCGGATGGCGGCGGACGGTCCTCACGCCGGTCGTGCCCGGCGTGAACTTCGAATGGGTCCGCTCCACCCTGCCGCCGGGATGCGACGCGGGCGAGTACCCGGCCTACGCCCCGGGCTCCCACGAGTTCATCGCCGTCGAGTCCGGCACGCTGCGGCTGACCGTCGGGGACCGGACGGTCGACCTGGGCCCGGGGGACTCGGTCTACTTCGCCGCCCACCTCCCGCACGCCTACGCCAACCCGGGCGACGAGCCGTGCGCCTACCACGTCGCCGCGCTGATCATGCGGCCGCGCACACCTCGCTCCCGCCCTCGCTGACGGAGGCCGAACGCATCACGCTCGAAGGAGACGATTGAACCGGGCGCGGGGGATCAGCCGCCTCCGCTGGGAGCGCCGCCGGTCCCCTTGCACGGGCTCCGGAGCGAGTCGCCCGGCGACCACGATCCCGTACAGGGTGTGGTCGAGCGCCCCCACGGCCCGCCAGAGGAAACCGTGCTCGTGGACGTGCCGGAGGCGCAGGGCCGGGGCGAAGAGGGCCTCGAAGGCGAGCCAGGCCGCCAGCCCGTATGCCGGACCGGTGGCCGGATGCGTGCGGACCTCTCGGGGGAGCATGCCGTACACCACCCCGCCGACCGCGCCGTAGCCCCAGTGGGCGAGCTCGGTGATGGCCTGCCGGTGCCGTTCCGGCAGTCGATGTACGGATGGCGGCGCGTGCTCGTCCATGAGCGCCTGCGGCGGGGTCTTCTCGTGGGGGCCGATCGCGGCCGCCACGTTGCGGATGCCCGTCATCGCCATGGCGGCGAGGAGCCCGCGCGCTCCCGCACGGACGACCGCACGGGTGTTCCCCGAGTTCGTGAGCGATCCCATGGGCGCCTCCCATGTGGGGCTCTGCCCTCTTTTCGTGGCGGCATGCGGAGGCAGGAGAACGGGGCCGCGCGGCGCAGGACGGTGCTAGATGCGAAAGGCACCTACTGGCGATCTTCACTTACCGAAGCTGATCTCGCTTGCTATACCGGAAGCGGCCGACCCGCGCGCATCGCATGCCGTGGACTGATCGGTGCGGGACGCGGTGAAGGCGTATTCCGGAATGCCACGGGAGGTGCGGCCCAATGGGGAGCGAGCCGGTGACGGCCGTCGACGGTTTCGAGCATGCCCGTGCCGTGGCCGACGCGATTCTGTACGAGGGCTACCTGCTGTACCCGTACCGCCGCTCGTCCGGTAAGAACCGGGTGCGCTGGCAGTTCGGCGTGCTCGTCCCGCCGGTGTGGGCGCAGGCCCACGGCCTGGACGACACGAGCGTGGCCGGTTCGGCCGAGGCGCCGTGGCAGCGGACCGAATGCCTTCTGGAAGGCCCCGGAGAGGCCGTGATCAAATGCCGCGTCCGTTTTCTTCAGCTGCAGAGTAAAGCGGTGGAAAAGCGGCTTCCCGATGGCTCCTACCGTTCGGTCGATTCCCTGGACGCGGGTGCGCGGATGGAACTCGCTTTCGACGAGGCCGTGCCGCGGGAGTTCGATTTCCAGTTCTCCTTGGGGGAGGTGGCGGAAGGCGCCGCGGAGTTCGCCGTGCAGGTGCCCGGGGGCGAGGACCACGAGCCGGTCGAGGACGACGCGGGGCGGCCCGCCGGACGCGTGGTGCGCAGGCGCCGGCCGCTGGCGGCGTCGGTGACGGTGTCGGCGGCGCGCTGCGACGCCCCGCACCGGCTCAGCCGTCTGAGCGTGCGCGTCGACAACATCGACGCGGGCACGGCGGCGGACGCTCCGCGCGAGGAGGCGCTGAAGGGTTCGCTCCTGGCCTGCCATGTGCTGCTGGCGACGGGCGAGGGCGCGTTCCTCTCCCTGCTCGAACCGCCGTCGTGGGCGGAGGCGGCGGCAGGGGAGTGCGTGAACGTCCACACCTTCCCCGTGCTGGCAAGTCCCGCGGGCGATCACCACGTGGTCCTGTCGTCGCCGATCCTGCTGTACGACCACCCGCGCGTCGCCCCGGAGAGCCCCGGCGACCTGCACGACGCGACGGAGATCGACGAGATCCTGTCGCTGCGCACGCTGACGCTGACCGACGCCGAGAAGCGCGAGGCGCGGGCGACCGACCCGCGCGCCGCCGAGATCGTGGACCGGACCGAGGCGATGCCGCCGGAGGCGTTCGCCCGCCTGCACGGGACCCGCCGCCCGCCCGGCGACGGCGGCGTCGTGGTCGGGGGCGTGCCCGTCTCCCGGGGAAGCCGGGTCCGGCTGCGGCCGCGCACCCGCGGCACCGACCCCCAGGACCGGTTCCTGGACGGGCGGACCGCTCTGGTCGAGGCGGTGCTGAGCGACGTCGACGACGCCACGCACGTGGCCGTCACGGTCGAGGACGACCCCGCCGCCGACCTGAACCAGTGGTACGGGCGGTACCGCTATTTCTCCCCCGACGAGATCGAGCCGCTGCCGGCGGCGGGGGAGCGGCCGTGACCCGGGACGGAACCCGCCGGATCCTGGTGGCGGGCATCGGCAACGTGTTCCTCGCCGACGACGGATTCGGCGTGGAGGTCGTGCGGCGGCTGGCGGGCCGCGGGCTGCCGGAGGGCGTGGACGTCGCCGACTACGGCATCCGGGGCGTGCACCTGGCCTACGAGCTGCTGGACGGCCGGCACGACGTGCTGATCATGGTGGACGCCGTCCCGGTGGAGGGGCCGCCCGGGACGCTGGCGGTCATCGAGGTCGACGCGGGGCACGACGACGCCGATCCAGTGGAGGGCGGTGCGGACGGCGCCGATCGGGCGGATCCGCTCGGCATGCCGGCCGTGGACGGGCACGGCATGCATCCGATGGCCGTGCTCGGGCTGCTGCGGCGGCTGGGCGGCGGTCTCGACCGGGTCCTGGTGGTGGGCTGCAGGCCGGCCCGCATCGACGAGCGCATGGAGCTGTCGCCACCGGTGCGCGCCGCCGTGGACGAGGCCGTCGGGCTCGTGACCGAACTGGTGGCCACCGAATTGGCGGGCACTCAAGTGGCGGGCACTCAAGTGGCGGGCACCCAAGTGGCGGGCACCCAAGTGGCGGGCACCCAAGTGGCGGGCACCCAGGTGGCGGGCATGGAGGGGGAGCGGGCGCGTGCATGAGATGGGAATGTGCGAGGCGATCGTCGAGGCGGCCCTGCAGCGGGCCGGCGGGCGGCCGGTGCGGGCGATCCGGGTGCGGATCGGGGGGCATCCCGTCGATCCGGGGGTGATCGAGCAGGGCGTGCGGATGGCCGCGGCGGGGACCGCGGTCGAGGGCGCCGGCGTCGATCTCGTCCTGGAGCCGCTCTCGGTGCGCTGCGGGGACTGCGGCCGGGAGACGGCGGTCACCAGCGCCATGGTGCTGGCGGCCTGCCCGGCCTGCGGCGCGGTGGACGTGGAGAGCACGGGCCGCGACGACGTCGTACTGGAATCGATCACCGTGGACGGGGGGAGCGCACCATGACCGGAGTGAGCGCGGTCGAGGCCGGCGTGAACGGGTACGCCGGGACCGGGGACGGCTTCGAGGAGATGCACATCCTCTGGATCTCCGAGGGCATGAGCTGCGACGGCGACACCGTGTCGGTGACGGCCGCGTCCCAGCCGGCGATCGAGGACGTGATCGGCGGCCTGGTGCCGGGCCTGCCGAAGGTGCACCTGTACAACAAGGTGCTGTCGCCGACGCTCGGGGGCGAGGAGTTCCTGGCCCCGTTCCGGGCCGCGGCGAGCGGCGATCTGGAGCCGTTCATCCTGGTGATCGAGGGCTCGGTGCCGAACGAGAAGATCAACGGCGACGGGTACTGGACGTCGTTCGGCAACGACCCCGTCACCGGCGAGCCGATGACGCTGGACCGGTGGCTGGACATGCTGGCGCCGCGCGCCTGGGCGGTCGTGGCCATCGGGACGTGCGCCGCCTATGGCGGCATCCACGCGATGGCGGGCAACCCCACCGGCTGCATGGGCCTGGCGGACTACCTGGGCTGGGACTTCCGGTCGGCGGGCGGGCTCCCGATCGTGAACATCCCGGGCTGCCCGGTGCAGCCGGACAACTTCATGGAGACCCTGACCTGGGTGCTCTACCACGCCGCGGGCGCCGCGCCCCCGCCGCCGCTGGACGACATGCTGCGCCCGCAGTGGCTGTTCGGGAAGACGGTGCACGAGGGCTGCGACCGGGCCGCCTACTACGAGCAGGGCGACTTCTCCACGGACTACAACTCGCCGAAGTGCCAGGTGAAGATCGGCTGCTGGGGGCCGGTGGTCAACTGCAACGTCCCCAAGCGCGGCTGGATGGGCGGGGTCGGCGGCTGCCCCAACGTGGGCGGCATCTGCATCGCCTGCACCATGCCCGGCTTCCCGGACAAGTTCATGCCGTTCATGGACATGCCGCCGGGGGCGCACCTGTCGTCCGCGCTGATCAAGCCGTACGGGGCGTTCATCCGCCGGCTGCGCGGCATCACCAACATCACCGCGAACAAGGAACCCAAGTGGCGTCACGACCGTGAGCTGCTGACCAGCGGTTACGACCCGCGCTGGCGGCCGTAGCCCGGGCCGCGCGCACGCTGGACCGACCGGAGCGACCAGAACCGGCCCGCCGGGCCGCAGGAGAGGACCGTACCGATGACGACGACCGAGCCGAAGGCCCCCGGGAAGGCAGCGCCCGGGCAAATGGTCGAGATGGCGTGGGACCCCATCACGCGCATCATCGGCAACCTGGGGATCTACACCAAGATCGACTTCGCGAACCGGCGGGTCGCCGAGTGCCACAGCACGTCCTCGCTGTTCCGCGGCTACTCGGTGTTCATGAAGGGGAAGGACCCGCGGGACGCCGGGTTCATCACCAGCCGGATCTGCGGGATCTGCGGCGACAACCACACCACGTGCTCGGTGTACGCGCAGAACATGGCCTACGGCATCAAGACCCCGCCGCTGGGCGAGTGGATCCTCAACCTCGGCGAGGCGGCCGAGTACATGTTCGACCACACGCTCTTCCAGGACAACCTGGTGTTCGTCGACTACTGCGAGGCGATGGTCAAGGACACCAACCCCAGCGTGCTGCGCCGGGCCCGGGACACCGAGGCGCCGAACGCCGCCGTGCACGGCTACCGCACCATCGCCGAGATCATGGAGGCGTTCAACCCGTTCGAGGGCGCGGTCTACAAGGAGGCGCTCCAGGTCAGCCGGACGACCCGGGAGATGTTCTGCCTGATGGAGGGGCGCCACGTGCACCCCTCGACCGTCTATCCGGGCGGTGTCGGGACGATGCCGACCCCGACGCTGTTCACCGACTACCTGTCGCGGCTGCTGGGCATCATCGACTTCATCAAGAAGGCCGTCGCGATGAACGACGACGTCTTCGACTTCTTCTACCAGGCGCTTCCCGGGTACGAGGAGGTCGGCCGCCGCCGCGTGCTGCTCGGCTGCTGGGGCGCCTTCCAGGACCCCGGCGTGGTCGACTACCGGTACGAGACCATGGACCGGTGGGGCAAGGCGATGTACGTCACCCCCGGCGTCATCGTCGACGGGAAGCTGCTGACCACCAACCTGGTCGACATCAACCTGGGCATCCGGATCCTGCTCGGCAGCTCCTACTACGACGACTGGGTGAACGAGGAGCCGTTCGTCACCCGCGACCCGCTCGGCAACCCCGTCGACATGCGGCACCCATGGAACCAGACGACCCTGCCCGTGCCGCAGAAACGCGACTTCGAGGACAAGTACAGCTGGGTGATGAGCCCCCGCTGGCTCCACCCCGAGACGGGCGACCATCTCGCGCTGGACACCGGAGGCGGCCCGTTCGCGCGGCTCTACACCACGGCGCTGGCGAACCTGGTGGACACCCCGTACGTGAAGTCGACCGGGTCGAGCGTGCAGATCTCGCTGCCCAAGGGCGAGTCGCTGCCGGAGACGGTGCTCGAATGGCGGATCCCGCAGTGGTCCAACGCGATCGAGCGCAACCGGGCCCGCGCCTACTTCGTGGCGTACGCGGCGGCGATGGCGGTGCACTTCGTCGAGCAGGCGCTCGGCCGCGTCCGCGCCGGCGACACCAAGGTGTTCGAGGACTTCGAGGTGCCCGACGAGGCGATCGGGTGCGGCTTCCACGAGGCGGTGCGGGGCTTGCTGTCCCACCACATGGTGATCCGGGACGGGAAGATCGCCAACTACCACCCGTACCCGCCCACGCCCTGGAACGGCAGCCCGCGCGACAGCTTCGGCACGCCCGGGCCGTACGAGGACGCCGTCCAGGACATGCCGATCTTCGAGGAGAACGGGCCGGACGACTTCCGCGGCGTCGACATCATGCGGGCCGTGCGCAGCTTCGATCCGTGCCTGCCCTGCGGTGTGCACATGTACCTGGGCAAGGGGCGGACGCTGAAGAAGCTGCACTCGCCGATGTTCGGTGCGACCCATGGCTGACCGGCGGCTCGACGCCGCCGCGGTCGCCGACCGGCTGGGCCGCCTGGACGAGGCGCTGGCCCGGCTGGAGCGCACGCCGGGCGCGACCGCCGAGACCGCCCTGGACGCGGTCGTCATGCTGACCGAGGTGTACGGGGAGGCGCTGGCGCGCGTCCTGGACCGCGTGTCCGGTGACCGCGGGCTCGTCGACGCCATGCTGGGCGACGATCTGGTGGGGCACCTGCTCGTCCTGCACGACGTCCACCCGGAGCCGGCCGAGCGACGGATCGTCCGCGCGCTGGAGGCCCTCGGCGCCGGCGCCGAGTTCGAGGCGGTGGAGGGGCGGACCGCGCGGATCCGGCTGACGGCCGCCGCCGGTGGCGGCGGTTGCGGCAGCGGATGCGGCGGTGGCGGCGGCGCCGAGCCGGTGGAGGAGGCCGTGCGGGACGCCGTGCTGGCCGTCGCGCCCGAGCTGACCGGCGTGGACCTCGTCCGGCCGGACGCCGCGAAGGCAGGGGCGGCCTTCATCCCGGTCGGCGCGCTGCTGAACCGCGCCGGGCCCGCCGCGGACGGCGCGCCGGACCCGAGCCCGAGCGGGGCGAGGGCTTGAGCACGGGGGCGCTGGAACGCGCGATCCGGCGGGCGTCCGCCGGGGATGCGGCGGTGCCCGAACGGTGCGGGCTCTGCGACGCCCCGATCGGCGGCGCGCACGCGCACCTCCTCGACGAGCGGGACGACGACCTGCTGTGCGCCTGCCGCGCGTGCGCCCTGCTGTTCGAGCGGGAGGCGGCGGGACGCGGCCACTACCGGCTCGTCCCCGACCGCAGGATCAGGCTCGCCGGGGTGCGGACCGCCGACCTCGGCGTCCCCGTGGGGCTCGCGTTCTTCACGGTGCGGCCGGACGGCACCGTCGTCGCGCGCTACCCGAGCCCGATGGGCGCCACCGAGTGGAGCGTCGACCCGGCCGTCTGGACGGCGGCCACCGCGGGCTGCGCGGAGCTGGGCTCGATGCGTCCCGCGGTGGAGGCGCTGCTGGTCAGCACCGTACGGAACGGCAGGGTGCGGAACGCCGACGAGCAGTGGCTGGTGCCGATCGACGACTGCTACCGGCTGGTCGCCGTCATCAAGCGGTCGTGGACCGGCCTTTCCGGCGGGCGACGGGTGTGGGACGGCGTCCAGGCGTTCTTCACCGGGCTCGCGGAGCATTCCGACGTGACCGACGAGACCGACCGATCGGAGGAGTGATGGCGGAGATCCGAGTGGGGAAGCCGGACGTGGCCCCCGACGCGCCCTCGCACACCAAGGGCGTCCCGCAGGGCAACAAGAAGGGCGCGTACGAGCACGAGGCCGGGCACCACGTGGACGGCACCGCGGACTCGCGGCGCTCCACCGGCATCAGGCCCAAGCGCCGCGACCCGGTCCTGTCCGCGATGCCGAACCTGCCGCCCGGCTGATCCGGCCGGGGCCGAGAGAGGAGAACAGAGATGCGCAAAGTGCTGATCGCCACGGGCTGCGTGGCCGTCGTGGGGCTGGCCGCGATCTCCTGGAAGGAACTGCCGGCGCTGCGCCGCTACCTCAAGATCGAGCGCATGTGAGCGGGAAGGACGGTAGGGAGGATGTGCCTGGGCATCCCCGGCGAGATCGTCGAGCTCTCGCCGGACCGCGGCGACCTGGCCAAGGTCGAGGTCGCCGGGGTCCGGCGGGCGGTCAACATCGGCCTGCTCGGCCCGGACGAGATCGCCCCCGGCGACTGGGTGCTGGTGCACGTCGGCTTCGCCATGTCGAAGATCGACGAGGCGGAGGCGGCGGCGACGCTGGACCTGCTGCGCGGCCTCGGCGAGGCCTACACCGACGAGCTGGACGCGCTCGCCGGATCGGACATCACATGAGCGCGCGGCACGCGGGGGAGGGGCGCTGACCGGCATGCGATTCGTCGACGAGTACCGCGACGCCGAGCGGGCCCGGGCGCTGGCGGCCGGGATCGCCGCGCTGTGCGGGCCCGGCCGCCGGTACAAGTTCATGGAGGTCTGCGGCGGCCACACGCACACCATCTACAAGCACGGCATCGAAGACCTGCTGCCGGAGGCGGTGGAGCTGGTGCACGGGCCCGGCTGCCCGGTGTGCGTGATCCCGATGGGGCGGGTGGACGACGCGATCGCGATCGCCCGCCGGCCGGACGTGATCATGACCTCGTTCGGGGACATGATGCGGGTGCCCGGGGCGACCGGCTCGTTCCTGGAGGCCAAGGCCGAGGGCGCCGACATCCGGATGGTGTACTCGCCGCTGGACGCACTGAAGATCGCCCGGCTGAACCCGGACCGGCGGGTGGTGTTCCTGGCGATCGGGTTCGAGACCACGGCGCCGTCCACGGCGATGACCGTGCTGCGGGCCGCCGCGGAGGGGATCGGCAACTTCTCGGTATTCTGCAACCACGTCACGATCATCCCGGGCATCAAGGCGATCCTGGACTCGCCCGACCTGCGCCTGGACGGCTTCCTCGGCCCCGGGCACGTGTCCACCGTGATCGGCTGCCGCCCGTACGGGTTCATCCCGTCCAGGTACGGCAAGCCGCTGGTGTGCGCGGGCTTCGAGCCGCTGGACATCCTGCAGTCGGTGCACATGCTGCTGGCCCAGCTCGCCGAGCGCCGGTGCGAGGTGGAGAACCAGTACACCCGCGTCGTCCCCTGGGACGGGAACCGCAAGGCGCTGGACGCGATGGACCGGGTCATGGAGCTCCGGCCGTTCTTCGAATGGCGCGGCCTGGGGTTCATCTCCCGGTCGGCGCTGCGCCTCAAGGAGGAGTTCGTCGCGCACGACGCCGAGTGGATCTTCGACGTGCCCGGCGTGCGCGTGGCCGATCCCAAGGCGTGCCAGTGCGGCGAGGTCCTCAAGGGCGTCATCAAACCGTGGGAGTGCAAGGTCTTCGGGACCGCGTGCACTCCGGAGACGCCGATCGGCACCTGCATGGTCTCCTCCGAAGGGGCGTGCGCTGCGTACTACAACTACGGACGGTTCACCCGCGAGCGCGTGACGGAGGCGACCCGCGCATGACGACCGAGACCGGAGCCTCGGAACGCGAGCTGCGCGTCCTGGAGCGGATCGAGCGGGCGCGGCGGCGCCGTCCCAAGGTCAGGGAGGAACGCGTGACGCTCGCGCACGGCGCGGGCGGCAAGGCGTCCCAGACCCTCGTCGAGGCGGTGTTCGTGGACGCCTTCCGCGACCCGCGGCTGGCGGAGCTGGCCGACGGCGCCACGCTGGAGGTCGGGGCCGAGCGGATGGTCCTCACCACCGACTCCTACGTGATCTCGCCGCTGTTCTTCCCCGGCGGCGACATCGGCGACCTGGCGGTGAACGGGACGGTCAACGACCTGGCCGTCTGCGGGGCCCGCCCGCTGTACCTGTCGGCCGGGTTCATCCTCGAAGAGGGCTTCCCCATCGACGATCTGCGCCGGGTCGCCGCGTCGATGGCCGCGGCCGCGGCCCGCGCGGGCGTCGCCGTGGTCACCGGCGACACCAAGGTCGTCCAGCGCGGCAAGGGCGACGGGTGCTACGTCAACACCGCCGGCGTGGGCGTGCTGGAGCGCGCGGACGCGCTGGGCGCCGCGGCGGTGCGGCCCGGCGACGCGGTGCTGGTCTCGGGCCCGATCGGCGAGCACGGCGTCACGATCATGCTCGCCCGCGGCGAGCTGGACATCGAGGCCGATCTGCGGTCCGACACCGCACCGCTGCACGAGCCGATCGCGGCGCTGCTCGACGCGGGCGGTGTCCGGATGCTGCGGGACGCGACCCGCGGCGGGGTCGCCACGGTCCTCAACGAGATGGCGCGGGCCGCCGAGACGGGCATCGTCGTGGACGAGGACGCCGTGCCGGTGCGGCCGGTCGTCAACGGCGCCTGCGAGCTGCTCGGCATCGACCCGCTGTACGTGGCGTGTGAGGGGCGCTTCGTCGCCGTTGTCGACGGGGCCCGCGCCGACGCCGCGCTCGCCGCGCTGCGCGCCCATCCGCTCGGCGAGTCCGCCGCCGTGGTGGGCCGGGTCGTGGACGATCCGCCCGGGCTGGTGCTGCTGCGGACCTCGTTCGGCGGCACCCGCGTGGTGGACATGCTCGTCGGCGACCCGCTGCCCCGGATCTGCTGAGGCGTCAGGCCCGGTCGCGGGCCGCCGCGACCACCGCCTGCCCGAACGAGACGCCGCCGTCGTTGGGCGGCACGCGCGAATGGACCAGGACGCGGAACCCCTCCGCCTCCAGCCCGGAGACGACCCGTTCGAGCAGCACGAGGTTCTGGAACACGCCGCCGGACAGCGCCACCGTGCCGAGCCCGGTGCGCTCGCGCAACACCACCACCGCCCGAACGGCGGCACGGGCCAGCCCGTTGTGAAAACGCGCGGCGACCCGCTCGACCGCGACCCCGCCGAGCAGATCGCCGACCACCCCCCGCACCAGATCCCCGCCGGCGATGACCGGCTCCGCGCCGTTCTTGAGCTCGGCGGGGTAGGCACCTTGCTCGTCGGGGGCGACCAGTTGCTCCAGTTCGATCGCGGCCTGTCCCTCGTAGCGGACCGTGTCGCGGACGCCGACGATCGCCGCGACCGCGTCGAAGAGGCGGCCCGCGCTGGAGGTCAGTGGCGCGTTCAGGCCGGTGCGCGCCATGGCGGTCACCGCGGGCCACCGGTCGCGATGCCGCCGCACGATGTCGAGGTCGGGCACGGCGTCGCCGTACACGGAACCGAGATGGGACGCCGCCATCCGCCACGGCTCGCGGACCGCCGCCGCGCCGCCCGGCATCGGCACCGCCTCCAGGTGCCCGGCCCGCTCGAACCCGGCCAGGTCGGCGACCAGCAGTTCGCCGCCCCAGAGGGTGGCGTCGGTGCCGAAGCCCAGCCCGTCGAACGCGACGCCGATCACCGGGCCGGTCTCGCCGTTGTCGGCCAGGCACGCGGCGATGTGGGCGTGATGGTGCTGGACGCCCACTGTGTCCACGCCGTCCAGGTCCAGCGCGTACTTCGTGGACAGGTACTCCGGGTGCAGATCGTGGGCGACGACGGCCGGGTCGATGCCGAAGAGCCTGCGGAAGTGCGCGATTCCCTCGGTGAAAGACCGCAGCGTCTCGTGGTTGGCGAGGTCGCCGATGTGGTGGGACACGAACGCGCGGATGCCTTTGGCCAGGCAGAAGGTGTTCTTCAGCTCGGCCCCGCACGCCAGCACCGGACGCGGGAACGGGCGCGGCGCGGTCAGCGGCGCGGGCACGTACCCGCGCGAGCGCCGCACCGGCAGCTCCCGCCCGCGGAAGACGCGCACCACCGAGTCGTCGGTGCGGACGTGGATGGGCCGGTCGTGCGTGAGGAATCCGTCCGCGACCGCCGCCAGCCGCTCCGGGGCGTCGCGGTAGACGATCGGCTCGTCCGACACGTTGCCGCTGGTCAGCACGAACGGGCGGGCCAGGCGGCGGGCGAGCAGCTCGTGCAGCGGCGTGTACGGCAGCATCACCCCGAGGTCGCGGTTGCCGGGCGCCACCGCGTCCGCGACCGGCGCGCCGGGCAGGCGGGGCGCCAGCAGGACGGGACGGCGGATCCCGGTCAGCACCCGCGCGGCGGCCGGATCGAGGCGGACCAGTGTCCGCGCCGCCGCCTCGCCCGGCGCCATCACGGCGAACGGCTTGTCCTCGCGGTGCTTGCGGGCCCGCAGCTCGCGCACCGCGTGCTCGTGGTCGGCGAGGGCGGCGAGGTGGTAGCCGCCCAGGCCCTTGATCGCCAGGATCCGGCCGCGGAGCAGGAGGAGGGCCGCGGTCTCGACCGGCTCGCCGGGGAGCGGGGCGCCGTCCGGGCCGAGGAGCCGCAGGGACGGCCCGCACGCGGGGCAGCACACCGGCTGCGCGTGGAACCGCCGGTCGCCCGGATCGCCGTACTCCCGCTCGCAGTCCGCGCACATGCCGAACCCGGCCATGGTGGTGTGGCGCCGGTCGTACGGGACGTCGGTGATGATCGTGAACCGGGGGCCGCAGGCGGTGCAGTTGGTGAAGGCGTACCCGGACCGGCGTCCGGACGGGGCGGTCACCTCGGCGACGCAGTCCGCGCAGGTCGCGGTGTCCGGGGAGATCAGGGCGGACCGCGCCGGGGCGGTCGAGCTGGCGACGATCCGGAACCCGGCGGCCCCCACCGGCACGGCCGGTTCTATGTTGATCCGCTCCACCACGGCCAGGACGGGCGCCCGGCGTTCCAGGTCGGCGACGAAGGCCCTCAGGCGGGCCCGGTCGCCCTCGGCCTCGGCGAACACCCCGCCGGAGTCGTTGCCGACGAAGCCGGCGATCCCGTGCTCGCAGGCCAGCTCGTGCACGAACGGGCGGAACCCCACGCCCTGCACGATGCCCTCGACCCGGATCCGGATCCGCTCGGACGTGCTCAAAGGGCACCGTCGAGCGCGCGGTGGGTGAGCTCCCACAGCACGTGGTAGAGCGTCGTCTGCGCCTCCTGGATCCGGTGGACGGACGAGGACGGTACGACGAAGAGGTGCTCGACCGTCCCGGCCCGGGCCATCGGCCCGCCGTCGTACCCCGCGAAGCCCACCGTCAGCAGCCCGAGCCGGGCCGCCTCCTCGAAGGCGCGCAGCAGGTTGCCGGAGCCGCCGCTGGTCGACAGCCCGACCGCGATGTCCCCCCGCACGGCCAGCGCGGCCAGCCGGCGCGCGCAGGCCTGCTCGAATCCCACGTCGTTGGACAGGGCGGTCAGCGCGGCCACGTCGTGCGGCAGCGAGATCGCCGGGAGCGGCCGTGGCGGCCCTGCGAAAAGACCTGCG
Organism: Actinomadura vinacea; assembly: GCF_039532545.1. NCBI lineage: Bacteria > Bacillati > Actinomycetota > Actinomycetes > Streptosporangiales > Thermomonosporaceae > Actinomadura > Actinomadura vinacea. The sequence goes on from NZ_BAAARW010000039.1 coordinate 327,049, forward strand.
ACCTGCTGCGCGTCGGTGCCGCTGCCGCCGTTGCCGAAGCAGAACAGCCGGGCGCCGGCGCGGAGGCGCGGCGCCATCGCCCGCGCGCACCGCACCAGGCCGTCCCCGTGGCGCTCCGCCAGGGCGGCGCGCAGCCCGGCGATCTCGGCGGCCTTGGCCTCGGTGGAGCGGCGGACGTCGTCGAGCAGCGCCGCGCCGTCGTCCGCCTCGTCGTACAGGAACGGGTACAGCGACTCCAAGCCGGTCATGACGCCTCCACGACCGCGATGGCCTCCTTGGCGTGCACCAGCACGATGTCGCCCGGTCCGGCGTCGACGAGCGCCACGCTGACCTCTTCGGGCCCCGCGTCGGTGTCGACGAGCGCCAGGCCGTCGCCCAGCAGTTCGCGCACCCGCACGGCGACGGCGGCGTCGGAGCAGGTGATGCACATGGCGTCATGGCATCGCGTCATCGGGCTGCCTCCGTTCCGAGCGACCCCGGCCGCTCCAGGAACACGTGCACCAGCTCCCACAGGACGTGGTAGGCGGTGACGTGCATCTCTTTGACGACGCGCGGGTCGTCCGAGCGGGCGATCACGACGTGGTCGACCGGCTCGGCGGCGATGCCGCCGCCGTCCCCGCCGGCCAGCGCCACGGTGCACATGCCCAGCTCCCGCGCGGCTCGCAGGGCGCGCAGGACGTTGGGGCAATGGCCGTCGGCCGAGATGCCGAGGGCGATGTCCCCGGGCGCGCCGAACAGCCGCACCTGCTCGGCGAACACCTCCGCGAGTCCGCGCGCGGCCGCGATCCCCGACAGCAGGGCGGCGTCGTCGGCCAGCGAGATCGCCGGCAGGGCGCGCTTGCCGACGACGACCGGGTGCACGAACTCCACGGCGACGTGCTGCGCGTCGGCCGCCGCGGCCCCGTTGCCGAAGACCAGCAGCCGGCCGCCCCGGTGAAAGCGCGCCGCCATGTCACGGCAGGCGCGGGCCAGCGCGTCCGCGTCCTCGCCCAGCCGCCGGCCGGGTTCGGCCCTGCGGCCGAACGCGGCCCGCACGGCCCCGCCCGCCGTTCTCTCGCCCAGCATGATCGGCCCTCCTCACGGTCGGGGGATCACGTGCGGATCCCGGCGGGACGGCGACGCGGACGACTTCCGCCACAGGGACAGGAAGCCGTCGAGCACGCTTCCGAGACGGGCCAGGGCCGACATCCGCGTCTCCAGGTCGGCCAGCCCCTCCGGGGTCAGCTCGTAGCGCCGGCGGGCCGGACCGGAGTCCGAGGGGACCCAGCTGGAGGTCACGAGCCGCCGCCGTTCCAGCCCGCGCAGCACGCGGTAGGCGTGCCCGGGCTCGACGTCCGGCACCCCCATGCCCGCCAGGCGCTCGATCAGGTCGTAGCCGTGCCCCGGACGCTCGTAGACGAGGAGGAGCAGGAACGGCTGGAGCAGGCTGCGCATCTCACCGCCGGACATCGGCTCTCCCCTCGGTCCGCGCGATCCCATGATCACTTTTACCCCGCGCGCACCGTGGAGGCCGCAAAGGAACCTCCCGGGTCCCCCATGGGGACAGAAAGATCTCCTCTACCGGCTGAGCCGCAGCAGCAGGTCCTTGACCTCGGTGGCGTGGTAGCGGTCGCGTGCCACCGAGGGGTCGGAGCAGATCAGCACGGGACCGTCCGCCGGGTCGGCGGGCAGCCGCCCGTGGGTGCCCCGCACCATGCGGCCGTTCAGCGGGACGACGTTCATCATGTAGCGCAGTCCGGCCTTCTTGCGCGCCAGGGCCATGGCCGCGCGCAGCTTCACGGCCCGGTCGGCGGGATCCATGAACAGCTCGGCCGGGTCGTAGCCCGGCTTGCGGTGGATCTCGACGAGCCGGGCGAAGTCGGGGGCGCGCGAGTCGTCCAGCCAGTAGTAGTACGCGAACCAGGCGTTGGAGGCGGCCACCGCCACCAGGTCCCCGGACCGCTCGTGGTCGAGCCCGGCCTCGGCCTTGCCGTCGGCGTCCAGGATCCGGTCCACGCCGTCCAGCTCGGCCAGCAGCGACCGCACCCGTCCCAGGTCGGCGGGGTCCCGGACGTAGACGTGCGCGATCTGGTGGTCGGCCACGGCGAACGCGCGGGAGGTCCACGGGTCGAGGTACTCCATCCCGTCCTGGGTGTGGACGTGGAGCAGTCCGGCCCGGCGCAGCGCGCGGTTGATCTCGACGGGGCGGGAGGCGCGGGTGATGCCGTACTCCGACAGCGCCACCGTGGTCGCGCCGCGCTCGCGCGCCGCCGCCAGCAGCGGGCCGAGCAGCTCGTCGAGCGCGGCGGCGGCCTGCCCGGCGCGCGGGTCGTCCGGGCCGTACCGCTGCAGGTCGTAGTCCAGGTGCGGGAGGTAGACCAGGGTCAGGTCCGGGCGCTCCTCGGCCAGCAGCAGCCGGGCGGCCCGGCAGATCCACCGGGAGGACTCCAGCCCCGCGCGCGGCCCCCAGTAGGTGAACAGCGGGAAGTCGCCGAGCCGCGCGGTGAGCCGGTCGTGCAGGGGTGGCGGCCAGGCGTAGCAGTCAGGCTCCTTGCGGCCGTCGGCGTAGTAGATCGGCCGGGGGGTGACCGTCCAGTCGACGTCCGCGCCCATCGCGTACCACCAGCACACGTTGGCGACGGTGTAGCCGGGATGCTCCCGCTTCAGCGCCTGCCACACCTTCTCTCCGCCCACCAGGGCGTTGTGCTGCCGCCACAGCAGCACCTCGCCCAGGTCGCGGAAGTACCAGCCGTTGCCGACCACCCCGTGCCCGCTGGGCAACTCCCCGGTGAGCAGGGTGGACTGCACCGAGCAGGTGACCGCGGGCAGGACGGTGCCCAGCTCGGCCTGGAACCCGTCGGCGGCGAGCTTGGACAGGTTGGGCATGTGCGGCAGCAGGCGCGGGGTGAGCCCGACGACGTCGAGCACGACGAGCGGCGTGGTCATAGCGTCTCCCGGGGGGCTGGGTGCGGGGCCGTCTCCGCGGAGAGGCCGAGGCGGACCAGTTCGGCCCGGGTCCAGTCGAGTTCGGCGGCGATGCCCTCGACCAGGTCCGGCTGGTCGCCCGGCAGCACCGTCCAGGTGTAGGTCTCCACTTCGACGTGGTCGGTGCGCGCCGCCGGGCCGCCGAACAGGGCGTTCAGCGCGGCGCAGAGGTCGGCGCGGGTGCTGGTGAGCGGGGCGGGCGGGTCGGCGTGCAGCGGCAGGTGGAAGTGCACGCGCCAGGGGCCGTCGACGGGCAGCCCGCCGGCGAGGGCGTCGGGCAGGTCGTCGGTCCGCCGGACGCCGTCCGCGGCGCGGGCGCGTGTCTGGTGCAGGTAGCGCGGCTCGGCGAACGCGGCGAGTTCCCTCCGGGCGGCGGACGGGTCCGCGGCGTGCAGCGCCGCCGACGCCTGCGTCTTCACCACGGGCAGCCCGGCCGCCTCCAGGCGGGCCAGTGCGGCGTCCGGCTCCTCGAACTCGACGGCCAGGTGGCAGGTGTCCATGCACACTCCCACGCGCGCGGTGTCCAGGTCGCTCAGGTGGCGGGCCGCGTCCGCGGTGGTCTGCACGACGCACCCCGGCTCCGGTTCCAGGCCGACCCGGATCGTCCGGCCGGTGCGCGCCTCCAGGTCGGCAAGGCCCGCGGCGAGAGCGTCCAGGTGGCGGCGGGCGCGGTCGTGCCGCTCGCCGTCCCACCAGGGGGCCCAGCCCAGCGGGAGCGTGGAGACGCTGCCGCGAACGGTGTCCTCGGGGAGCAGCGCGGCCAGCACCGCCGCGAGGTCGAGCGTGTAGGCGAGCCGGTCCGGGTCGGCCCAGTCGGGCAGGTAGACGTCGGTCTTGACGACCTCCCTGCCGAAGCCCGCGTAGGGGAACCCGTTGAGCGTCACCACCTCGAGGCCGCCCTCGGTCAAGGCGGCGCGCAGCTTCTCCAGCGCACCGGGGTAGGCGACGAGCACCGCGGCCACGGGGCGGGGCAGCCACAGTCCCACCGACAACCGGGGGACGCCGAGACGGCGCCGGACCGGGACCGCGTAACGGTGCAGCGCGTCGAGGATGCCGGGGAGGTCGTCGGCCGGGTGGACGTTGGCGCAGTAGGCCAGGTGGACGACGGTCCCATCGGGATGGCGCAGGCGCATGCAGTTCCCCCTGCCTTCAGGCCGTCGTCCGGGGCGTGCCGCGCAGCACCGAGTTGCCCGCGAACAGAGCCTCGCCTCCGGCGGGGGTATCCAGGTCCAGGCGTCCGCTCTGGCCGTAGAACTCGACGGGGTTGCGCCAGAGCACGCGGTCCACGTCGTCCTCGGTGAACCCGGCGGCGAGCATCGCCTCGCCGGTCCGCACGGTCTTGAGCGGATCGCTGCGGCCCCAGTCGGCCGCGGAGTTGACCAGGATCCGCTCGGTGCCGTACTCGCGCAGGACGGCCACCATCCGGTCCTCGTCCATCTTGGTGTCGGGATAGATGGAGAACCCCATCCAGCAGCCCGTCCCGGCCACCAGGCCCACGGTGACCTCGTTGAGGTGGTCGATCACCACCCGTCCGGGCGGGAGCCCCGACTCGCGCACCACGTCGAGCGAGCGGCGGGTGCCGGCGGCCTTGTCCCGGTGCGGGGTGTGCACCAGCGCCGGGAGGCCGTGTTCGGCGGCCAGCGCCAGCTGGTGCGCGAAGACCTCGTCCTCCTCGGGCGTCATCGAGTCGTAGCCGACCTCGCCGACCGCGACCACCCCGTCCTTCTCCAGGTAGCGGGGCAGCAGGTCCAGGACGGGCCGGCAGCGCGGATCACCGGCCTCCTTGGGGTTCAGCGCCATCGTGCAGTGGTGCCGGATGCCGAACTGCGCGGCCCGGAACGGCTCCCAGCCCACCAGCCCGTCGAAGTAGTCGGCGAAGGTGCCCACCGATGTGCGCGGCTGGCCGAGCCAGAACGCGGGCTCCACCAGCGCCCGCACCCCGGCGGCGTACATCCGCTCGTAGTCGTCGGTGGTGCGCGAGGTCATATGGATGTGCGGGTCGAAGATTCTCACCGGACCTCCAGGAAACGGGCCACGTCGGGGGGTACGTCTCGTCCTGCGGCGGTGCGCTCGCGCGCGAAGTCGGTCATCATCCGGGCCAGCTCGGCGTCGGCGCGCTCGTCGAGACCGGCCACCAGGGCCAGCGGCACGCCGGTGAACACGCACTTGAGGACCGCCTGCCGCCAGGCGTGCCCGGTCAGCCGGGCCGCCGCGTAGGGGCCCAGGGCGGCGGCCACCAGCCGGGAGTCGTTGCTGCGCAGCGCGTCGTGGAGCAGCGGCAGCGCGGCGTGCCCCACCTCCGCGCCCAGGGCGTCCAGCGAGCGCAGCACGCCGCGGCGCTCGTGCGCGTCGCCGAAGCGGTACAGGTCGGCCAGCCGCGCCGCGAGGGGCTCGCCGGTGCACGGCAGCGCGAGCAGCAGCGTCACCCGGGCCGCGTCGTCCACGCTCCAGCCGGGCGGCGCGGGCAGGGGACCGCGCCCGCAGCGGCGGCCGACCGCGGGCAGCAGCACGGCGGCGGCCGCCGGATCGCCCGAGACGCTCTCCCGGGCCAGGCCGAGCCAGGCGGCCGCGTCGGGGCTCAGGACCGGGTCCAGCGCCAGGCCGAGTTCCGCGCGCGCGGCCTCCCGCGTGACCAGGCCGTCCCCTGTCATGAGACGCCCTTGAGGAACTCCAGCGAGCGGCACGCGGCTCCCGGGGCGTCGTGCCCGTGCCTGGGCAGCTCCACCGCCACCAGCCCGCCGTAGCCGGTCTCCTCCAGCGCCTTCATGACCGGCGGGAAGTCGATCTCGCCCGCGCCGAACTCCAGGTGCTCGTGGACGCCCCGCCGCATGTCCTCGATCTGCACGCCCGCCAGCCGCGGCCCGGCCCGGAGCACGCAGTCCGGCACCGGCTCCCCCTCCAGGCACCGGCAGTGGCCGATGTCGAGCATGATCCCGAAGCGCTCCGGGTCGCCCAGCCGGGCGGCGAGCCGCTCGTAGCCGGCGATCGTGTCGACGAACATCCCGGGTTCGGGCTCGAAGGCGAGCGTGACGCCGCGCTCGTCGGCCAGCCGCAGCACCTCGGCGCAGCCCCGGGTCAGCCGGTCCCAGAGCACGTCCGAGGGCTCGTCGCCGACGGCCGTTCCGCTCCAGAACGACACCGCCTGCGCGCCGAGGTCCTCGGCGATCCGGACCGCGCGCAGCAGCAGGTCGGTCCGGCGGCCGGCGCCGTCCGCCGACAGCAGCGTCGGCTGGTGCTTGCACCACGGGTCCAGCAGGTACCGCGCGCCCGTCTCGACCACCACGGAAAGGCCCAGCTCCGCCAGGCGCGCCGCGACCCGGCCGACGGCGCGCGGCAGGTCGGGCGCGAACGGGTCGAGGTGCCGGACGTCCAACGTCAGCGCGACGCCGTCGTACCCGAGCCCCGCCAGGACGGCCAGCGCGTCGTCCAGCCGGTGGTCGGCGAAACCGTTGGTCCCGTACCCGAAGCGCGGCCTCATGTCGGCGACACCTTCCGCGCCAGCCGCCGGGCCAGCGGGTGGGCCGGGACGAGCGCCAGCGCCGCCGCCGGATGCCCGCGCGCGGCCGTCAGCGCCGCCTGCAACGGGATCAGCCCCAGGATCCCCGCGCCGACCGCCCGGCGGACCCGATCGGCGCTCGGCTCCCGTACCGCCTCCGCCTGGGGACGGCTGACCGCGCCGGCGTAGGCGCACAGCAGCCCGGCGGCCACCGCCCGCGACGGCCCGGACCTGCGCGCCGCGCGGATCTGCGCCGCCGCCAGGGGCACGACCGGCGCGTTCGCGGCGCAGGCCCATCCGACCCGGCGGGCGGACGTCCCCGCGACCTCGCCCCGGCTCAGCAGCGTGACCGCGTAGGTGTGGGCGCCGACGGTGACGGCGGCGGGCAGCGCGTCCCGCCATCCGCCCAGCGCGGGCGCCGCGCCGAGCATGACGTCGAGCCCGCGGCACAGCGCCATCCCGGCCGGGGCGGCCGGGGTTCGCTTCAACAGCAGGTCGTAGGCCCAGACCGCGCCGGCCAGGGGGATCGCCGTTCCGAGCGCCCGCCGCCCGCCGGCCGCGGCGGCCAGCGCGATCCCGGCACCGGTCAGCCCGGCCGCGACGGCGAGCGCCGTCCCCGGCCGCACCCGCCCGGAGGGGATCGGGCGCTCGGGACGCTCGTCCGCGTCCAGCCGCCGGTCGGCGTAGTCGTTGAGCGCCATCCCGCCCCAGTACAGGCACACCGACGAGGCCGCGAGCGCCGGGCCGCGCGCCCCGCGCAGGGCGCCGGCCGCGGCCGCGCCCGACAGCACGTCGCCGGGCACCGAGAGCGCCGCCGGTGCGCGCACCAGTTCGGCCAGGTCCCGCAGCCTCGTCCCCGCGCTCACCGGCAGCCCCGCGCGGCGAAGGAGCACAGCAGGTCGTACTGGGCGGCCAGATCGTGCGTGCCGGTGCCGATCGGGTCCTTGAAGAAGTAGGCCAGCTCGGGCAGCGGGCCGGCGCGCCCGGAGGCGTGCGCCGCGGCGACGAGCCGGGCCAGGTCGAGCACCAGCGGGGCCGCCAGCGCCGAGTCGTACCCCTGCCAGGTGAACTGCAGCGACATCCGCGCCCCCAGGAAGCCCTGGAAGGTCACGTGGTCCCAGACGGTCTTCTGCTCGCCCAGATCGTCCACGTAGTCGATGTGCAGCGGGCCCTCGACCGGGTAGCCGAGCGTCTCCGACACCAGCCGCCGCTTGGAGTTCAGCTTGCTGGCCGCCACCTGCGGGTCGGCCAGGTTGGCGCCGTCGCCGCCGCCCAGCAGGTTGGTGCCCGACCAGGAGTTCACCCGCAGGTTGCGCCCGGCGAACATCGGCGCCAGCACCGCCTTGAGGAGGGTCTCGCCCGTCTTGCCGTCGTTGCCGGCGTACGGCACCGCGCGTTCCCTGGCGAGCTCTGCCAGCGCGGGCAGCCGGGCGCCCACCGAGGGGGTGAAGTCCACATGCCCGCAGCCGCTCTCGAACGCCGCGTACGCGTAGCAGGCGCTCGCGGGCAGCACCAGCGTGCCGGTCCCGACCGCCCGGCGGAGGTCGTCGAGCGTGGCGTGCTCGGGACGGGACGGCGTGGGCGGCTCGGTCGACGACACGTTCACCACGACCACCCGGTCCAGCGCGTGCCGGTCACGGAAGGCGGCGATGTCGGCGGACAGCCGCTCCAGCGTCCCGGCCAGGTCCCGGGTCCGGCCGTCGGCGCCGCCGGTGACGATGTCGTCCTCCACTGCGGCCAGTTCGCCGTGCAGCCGGGCGGGCAGATCCGCGGGGACGACGCCCGCGTGCGCGAGTTGCTCGGCGCGCTTGGTGAGCGGGACGTCGGAGAGGTCGTGGCCGCCGAAGACCAGCTCGGCCGGTTGGGGCAGGCCGTCGCCGGGGAAGCCGGGCCGCTCGGAGACCATTCCGGTCGTCCCGGCGAGCCCGGCCCGCACCGCCAGCGCGCCGATGACCGCCGTGGTGGCCACCGACCCGCGGGCTCCCGCCAGCCATACGCCAGTACCGCTCATGTCAGGGTCCTTGCTCGAAGTCTCGTTCCAACCGGATGAGATGACAGCGGGATTGGTGCCGGGTGACTACGCCTTCACGATCGGATAAGAACCCGACTTTGTCCAGACAGTGCGAGAAGTTCGGTGAGATTTGATGAAAGACCCTGAGCGTTCTGCAAAAGGGACCACTACGTGGTGAAGAGGTAGAGGTAGGGGTCGTGCGGCCGGACCGAGCCCGCGGCGGCGGACCGGGCCAGGGCGAGCGCGCCGTCGGCGGACGTGCCGAGCGGCGGGGTGAAGCGGGCACCGGGGACGAGCGCCCGCACGGTGCTCTGGAACGGCTCCATCAGCAGGTCGGCGGCGTCGAAGAGGCCGCCGCCCCAGGAGAAGAGCGGCTCGAGCCCGGACGCCGCGGCGGCCGCGGTCTGGCCCAGCTGGCGGCCCGCCTCGGTCCAGATCCCCTGGGCGACGGCGTCCCCGGCCCGGGCCGCCTCGCCCACCGCCGGGGCGAACGAGGCCAGCAGGTGCGCCGCGGCCGCCGACTCGTAGACCTGTGCCACCAGGTCGAGCGGAGGCCCGAAACGGGCCGTCAGACGGTCGAGGAGGGCGGGCGACCCGCCGGCCCGGCCGTCGTGCGCCCGCAGCGCGGCGTGCATGCCCTGCATGCCGATCCAGGCGCCGCCGCCGTGGTCGCCGAGCAGATGCCCCCACCCGTCGGACTGGTTCCAGACGCCGTCCAGGTCGGTGCCGAGCGTGATGACCCCGGTGCCCACGGCGATGACGACGCCCGGCCGGGACCCGAGCGCGCCGACGTGCGTGGTCACCGCGTCCCCGGCGACGACGAGCGCCTCCAGGCCGAACGGCTCCCGGAGGGCCTTCCAGAGCGTGCCGGGGTCGCGGACCAGACCCGGTATCCCGGTGACGCCGATCGCCATGGCGGCGAGCCGTTCGAACCCCGGACCGGGCCTGGCGTCGGCGACGATCCCGGCGATCAGCGGCGCGAGCCGGTGCAGGTCGACCATCCCCTTGTCACGCGGCACCGGGACGGCGCGCTCGCCGTGCCCGCCGGTGCCGTACGCCTCGATCCGCACCCTGATCCCGCCGCCGCCGACATCGACGCCGGCGAAGCCGGCCCGGCTCATTCGGCGCGCCCGCCCAGCGCGGCGACGGCCGCGCGGACGCCCGGGTGCTCCTCCAGCGCGGCCCGCGCCCGCGCCGGCGGGCAGCCCGTCAGCAGCCGAACCAGTGCCTCGGGGATCCGCCCGTCCGCCTCGGCCAGCGCGGCGCGGCAGACCGGCGCCGGCTCGCCGGACGCCTCGGCGAGCAGCGCCACCGCACGCTCGCGCAGCTTGGCGTTGGTGGCCACAAGCCCGACCATGAGGTTGCCGTAGGTCCGGCCCGCCTTGATCATGAGCGCGGTCGAGAACGAGTTGAGCAGCACCTTGGTCGCCGTGCCCGCCTTGAGCCGGGTGGAGCCGGTCAGCGCCTCCGCCCCGGTGTCGGCGACCACGGCGATGTCGGCCAGCTCGCGCAGCGGGGCGTCCGGCACGCACGTGACCAGCACCGTCAGTGCCCCGCCGGCGCGGGCGGCGGCCAGCGCCCCGCGCACGTACGGCGTCGACCCCGACGCGGTCACCCCGACCGCCACGCTCGCGGCGTCCAGCCCCCCGGCGTCGGCGGCGCCCTGCTCCGCGGCGTCCTCGGCGTCGATGGAGGAGTCGGCGACGGCCGCGACGCCCCCGGCGAAGTGGGCGGTGAACAGGTCGCGGGGCACGCCGAACGTCGGCGTGATCTCCGTGGCGTCCAGCACCGCCAGCCGCCCGGACGCGCCGGCGCCGAAGTAGTGCACCCGCCCGCCCCGGGCCAGCCGGTCGTGCGCCGCGTCCACCGCCTCGGCGAGCGCCCCGGCGGCGCCGCGTGCGGCCTCGACGGCCCGCGCGTCCTCGTCGTGCAGCAGCCGCAGGACGTCGCGGGAGTCCAGCGCGTCGATGTCGGCGGTGCGCGGGTTCCGGCGCTCGGTCGGTGGTACTGCCCGGGTCATCGTGCTCCTCATCTGGCGTGATCGGATAGATCGGGTCAGGAGGGACGGGCGAACGGGGAACCGCCCCCGCCCGCGTAGGCGGTGAACAGGCGGCGCGACTCGGCGGCCAGGCCGCCCAGGTCGTCCGGCGATGGCGCCGGGCCGTCCCGGAGGAAGAGCTCGGCGCGTTCGACGAGCGCCTCGCGCAGCCGCGCCTCGTGCTCGGGGCCGGGCGCGGCGACCGCGCGGTCGAGCCCCTCCGCCCACAGCCGCCAGCGGTCGCGGTAGTAGCCGCCGACGAGCCCGGCCCAGTGCCGTCCCGCGTAGTCGTCGAGCAGGGGACTGGCCGCCGGCCCCCACGCCGTGATGACGCGGCGGGCGTTGTCCAGCAGGACCTCGCGCTCGGCCGGGCCGGAAGCCCAGGACAGCGCCTTGGCCTCCCAATGCCGGAAGGTGTACTCGTCCCGGCACGCCAGCATCCGGTCCAGGTCGCCGAAGACGCGCAGGAACCGGTCGGCGCGGGGCGCGCTCGCGCCGCCGGACCGCACCGCGTGCTCGACGGTGTCGAGGTGGAGGCGGTCGGCGACCCTGGCCATGTACGCGATGCCGACCTCGGTGAGATCGTGCCCGAGGGGACCGTCCAGCAGATCGCGATGGCGCTCGGCCACGCCGATCAACCGCTCCCACGCCGCCGCCAGCGCGTCCGGCCGGTACCAGAGGGCGCGGGCGGTGTCGGCGCGCAGCCGTTCCAAGCCGTTCAGGTCCGGTCGCACGGTGATCCACTCGTACGAGGGCGGCGCGGTGATGACGCCGTTGAACTGCTCCGGGAAGATCCGCAGGCCGCGCGCGTCGTAGACGGTGTCCAGGAGCCCGCGCCACGCGGCCTGCAGGCCGGCCGTCCAGCCGCCCTCGCCGTACCGCTGGACGACGAAGGCGTCGAGCCATGCCTCGACGTCGGGGACCCGGTTCCAGAGCTGGTCGGCGACCAGCTCGAAGAAGACCGGGTTGTTGCGCGTGGCCTCCATGGACAGGCCCAGACCGGTGGGCGGGTTGGGCGCCGCCAGCGCCGCGTCGACCGCCGGCGGGACGGCGCGCAGATCGGCGACCGGATCGGTGCGGCCGCCGAAGTTCAGCAGGGCGCACCAGAGCCACGGCTTGCCGGAGAATCCGTCGAAGCGCGTCCATTGGGGGTCGTGCTCGGCCCACAGGTCCGCCACGAGCATCCGGTCGTCGGGGATGGCGCCGAGGAAGGCGGTGACCCGCTCCTCGGTCCAGAACTCCCCCTGGTAGGAGAACGGCCACGCCTGCATGACCCAGACCGCGTCCGGGTCGGCGGCCCGCAGCCCGTCCAGCGTCGCGGCCGCCACGCGTCCCGGGAAGGCCGGGTCGGCTTCGACCGGGATCATCTCGATGAACGGGTCGGCGGCGTACCGGTGATCGGTGCCGAACAGCTCGATCTGGGCGCGCGCGATCTCGGCGCCGATCCGCTCGTACAGGGGGTCGGACGGGTCGAGCACCCAGGTGCCGAACCCCTGCCAGTCACGATGGCCCGCCCGGCCGGCCCCGGCCGCGACCTCCTGCGGGACGTGCCCGGTGAAGGCCGGGAGCACCGGTGCCATGCCGAGGGCGCGCTCCCGGTCGAGGATGCGCTTCCCGAGGTCGGCGTGCGCGTTGATCCAGGACGAGGGGAGCGGCCCGGCGAAGCCGTCCAGGCACCCCATGAACTGGAACGGCAGGTAGCCCGGCCCGCCCAGGAACTCCCGGATCGCCTTGTCTTCCAGGCCGAGCCTGGAGTAGGCGGTGCGCAGCGCGGCCTCGTGCCCTGTGACGGCCAGCGGCATGGTGATGCCGTGCAGGGCCATCCAGTCGATCTCACGTTCCCAGTCGGGCCAGTCCCAGTAGGGCATCGTGTAGCTGAAGGTGCAGAAGTTGAGGTAGTAGCCCTCGCGCACCCGCGCGGACCCCCGGCTCGGCGGCGCGTCCGGGAGGGAGCCGGGTCGCAGCGGCAGCAGGGTGTCCCAGCCCACCGACAGGCCGCAGCGCTCCCGGAGGTAGTGGTGCAGCGCGACGGACGCGCTCACCCCGTCGGTCGCGGCGATGGTCAGCGCGCCCCGGCCGGCCTCATACTCATAGCCGCGCCGCTCGGCGCGACCGCGGCCGGCCTCCTCCAGCGGGACGAACCGGACCGCCTCGGCGACGGGCCCGAGGACGCGGTGGGCGAGCCCCCCGGCGGCCTCCGCCCACGCCGGTGACCGCTCGCCGTCTCCGGTCGTCATCGCAGGTCACGGCCCTTTTCGAATTAGTTCCGTACGGTCCATAATTAATATGCTAGCGTACCGCCCCAATCGGGTCCGGACGGTCGGCGACGGGGGAGGTCGGAGCGGTCATGGAGCAGGTGGTCGCCGCGGACACGCGGTTCATGCGGGAGGTCAACGCCGCCGCCGTGCTGCGCAGGCTGCGGTCCGAGCCCAGCATGAGCGTCTCCGCGCTGGCCAAGGCCGTGGGCCTGTCCCGGCAGGCGGTCACCCGTTCGCTGAACGCGCTGGCCGAGGAGGGCCTGGTCGAGTTCGGCCCCCTCGACCGCGACTCCACCCGCGCCGGTCGCCCCGCGCAGCTGGTGCGGTTCCGCGCGGAGGCGGGCCACGTCCTCGGCCTCTCCATCAGCCCGCAGGACCTGCGGGTCGCGGTGGCCGACCTCGCCGGGACGACCTCCTCGAGCCGGGTGGTCCAGCTCCCCTCGGGCCTGGGCGGTGAGCAGGCGGTGGAGACACTGCTGTCCACGATCGGGGCGGTGCTGGAGCCGGCGGGCCTCACCGTCGGCGACATCTGGTTCGCCACGGCCGGCACGCCGGGCATAGTCGATCCGGCCACCGGGGTCGTCAAGCTGATCCCGAGCATGCCCGGCCTTGGCGGCGACGTCCTCGTGCGGCGCCTGAAGGAGTCCCTCGGCTGCCCGGTCTACGTGGACAACGACGTCAAGCTCGCCACCCAAGGCGAGCGGTGGCGGGGCGCCGAGCGGCGCGAGGACTCCCTGGTGATGCTCCACTGGGGCGAGCGCGTCGGCGCCGGGATCGTCCTGAACGGCGAGCTGTACCGCGGTGCGTCCAACGACGCGGGCGACGTCGGCTTCCTCGACGTGTTCGCGGACGGCGACGGCACCGCTCCCGCCGCGCCGGGCCCCGGTGCGGCGGGTCGTAGGGCGGCGGGTCCTGGTGCGGCGGGCCCCGCCGCCCGGCACCCGCACGGCCTCGGCCCGTTCGAGCGGCGCGTCGGCGGGGCGGAGATCGTGCGGCTGGCCGCGGCCGCCGCCGAACGCGACGGCGACGACGCCTTCCGCGCCCGGATCGAGGCGGCGGGGGAGCGCGCCTTCGACGCCGTCCTGGACGCCGTCGCCGCCGGCGCACCGGCCGCGCTGGAGGCCATCGACGTGGTCGCCGGCCGCTTCGCCCGGGGCGTCGCCGCGATCCGGGCGATCCTCGACCCGCGGCTCGTGGTCATCGGCGGGCCGCTGGCCAGATGCGGCGAGACGCTGCTGGACGCCGTCCGGCGGCACCTGGCCGGGCAACCCCTGGGGCAGCCCGCCCTGGAGGTCTCCACTCTCCGCGACGACGCCGTGGTCCACGGCGCCCTGCGCCATTCGATCGGCGAGATCGAGCGGAGCGCGCTCGGCCTGGCCCGCGGCGGCCGCCAGGAGACCCGATGACGGTCCCGACACCGGCCCCCACCGGTAACCGACGGAGGAGAACAGTCATGCGCAAGACGACACCGGCCCGCAGCAGGCGCGCGGCGCTCGTGGCGCTCGGCACGACGGCGGCGCTCGCGCTGACGGCCTGTGCCGGCACCGGCGGTTCGAGCGCGGGCCCGGCCCAGAAGATCGACGTGTCCACCGCCGTTCCGAAGGAACCGGTGACGCTCACCCTCGCCTACACCGACGACCCGCCGGCCAAGGCGCTCATCGAGGGCTTCCGGAAGAAGCACCCGAACGTCACCGTCAAGCCCCAGCAGACGCCCTTCAAGGACTACGTCAAGTCGATCAAGCTGTCGATGTCGTCCGGCGAGCCGCCGGACATCGCCCAGTACAACCCCGGTGCGATGAACTCCCTGGTCCCCGCCGGGCTCATCCTCGACCTGGGCCCCTGGGCCAAGGCCTACGGCTGGGACACCAAGTTCCCCAAGGCCTCCCTCGAGGTCCTCAGCTCCGACAAGTCGGCCAAGCGTTTCGGCACCGGGTCCCTCTATGCCGCGCCCGGTGCGCTGTCCGTGCTGGGCGTGTTCTACAACAAGAAGATCCTCGCGAAGGCGGGTGTCAAGGCACCGCCCAAGACGCTGGCCGAGTTCGAGGCGGCGCTGCAGAAGGTCAAGGACGGCGGGAGCACCCCGCTCAGCGTCGACGGGCTGGAGGTCGGCGGGTTCCACCTGTGGAACGCGCTGCTCAACGTGACCGGCGACGTCAACGCCTACCGGTCCTGGGTGTACGGCCAGCAGGGCGCCACGATCAAGAACCCGGGCGCCCGGAAGGCCACCCAGACCCTCGCCGACTGGGCGCGCAAGGGCTTCATCCCGGCCGGGGCGAGCGCCACGTCGACCGTCGACGCCCGCGCGAACTTCACCCAGGGCAAGAGCGCGTTCACGGTCACCGGGAACTGGGCCGCCTCCGCCGTCGAGTCGGAGATGAAGGACGACGCGGGGTTCTTCCTCATGCCCCCGGCATCGGGCACGACCGCCAAGGTCGCCTCGGGCGCGAGCGTCGCCTACGCCGTCTCCTCCAAGACCAAGCACCCCAACGTCGCCGCGGCGTTCCTCGACTACCTCGGCTCGCCCGAGGCCGCCAAGATCCAGTTCGACACCGGGTTCATGCCGGTCGACACCAAGGCCGAGGTGGGCGCCAAGGGCCTGCGCGGGGACATCGCGTCCCAGTTCGCCCCGGTGGCGGCCGGCAACGGGATCGTCCCCTTCCCCGACTTCGCCTCCCCCGGGATGATCGACAAGCTGACCCCCGGCGTCCAGGGCCTCATCGGCGGCAAGACCACTCCCGACGCCTTCCTGGACTCCCTGCAGCAGTCGTGGAACGAGCACCATGGCTCATGACGTGAGAGCCCCCGTCTCCCCGCCGCGGTCCGGAGCTCCGGACCGCGGCGGGCGCGCCGGGCACGCGCGCCACCGCGGCCAAGGCCGGGGGCGGCGCGCCCGCGGCCTGCTCTACGTGCTGCCCGCGCTCGCCGTGTACGTGGGGTTCGCCATCTGGCCGGCGGTGACCACGCTGCGCCTGTCCCTGCTGAAATGGGACGGCGTCCTGCCCGCGACCTGGGTGGGCCTGGACAACTACACCAGGATCGTCCGGGAGCCGGCCCTCTACGAGGCGATCCTGCACGCCCTGGTGCTGATCGTCTTCTTCTCGTTCATCCCCATCGTCATCGGGCTGCTCATGACGGCGCTGCTGATGGGCAAGGTGCAGCGGGGGATGACGTTCTTCCGCACCGTCTTCTTCCTGCCCCAGGTGCTGCCGCTGGTCGCCGTCGGGGTCACCTGGCGCTGGCTCTACAGCGAGTCCGGCGTCGTCAACCAGCTGCTCGGCGCGGTCGGCCTGGACTCGCTGACCAGGGCCTGGCTGGGCGACTTCCGGCTGGCGCTGATCGCGCTCGGGCTCATCGGAACCTGGACGATGAGCGGGCTGTGCATGATGCTCTTCCTGGCCGGCGCGCAGAAGATCGACCCGGCCCTGTACGAGGCGGCCACCCTGGACGGCGCCGGGCCGTGGCAGCGGTTCCGCAACGTCACGCTGCCCGGCGTGCGCAAGGAGATCACGATCGCCGGGGTCATCACCACGATCGCGGCGCTGGCCGGGCTCGACCTGGTCTTCGTCACGACCAACGGCGGCCCGGCCGGGCAGACCAACGTGCCGGCCCTGCTGGTCTACCGGCTCGCCTTCAACGAGGGCGACATCGGCGGCGCCAGCGCGCTGGCCGTCGTGCTGACCGTGCTCGTCGTGGTCGTCGTCAGCACCATCCGGTTCGTCAACAGGGACAAGGGTTGAGCATGCGCGTCGGGATCGGAGTCCGGTACGGGATCCTCATCGTGCTGGCGGCCACGGTGCTGGTGCCGTTCCTCGGCATCGCCCTGGCCGCCCTGCATCCCCCGGGCTCGCAGGTCGGCGGGCTGGGGCCGCCCGACGACTGGTCGTTGGAGGCCTTCACGCTCGCCTGGGAGCGGGGCGGTTTCACCGACCTCATGCGGTCGAGCGTCCTGATCGCGGTCTGCGTGGTGCCGCTCTCGGTGGTGCTGGCGACGCTGGCCGGGTACGGGCTGGCGGTCCTCAAGGTCTGGGGCGGCCGGACGCTGTCGGCGGCGTTCGTGCTGGGCCTCACCCTGCCCGTGGAACTGGTGGTGGTGGCGCTCTACTTCAACCTGCGCGAGGTCGGCCTCACCAACTCCCACCTGGGGATCATCCTCGCCGAGGCGGCGCTGTTCATGCCGTTCGGCGTGTACTGGATGCAGACGCACTTCTCCAGCGTCCCCAAGGAGCTGATCGAGGCGGCGCGCATCGACGGGGCCAAGGACGTCGGCGTGCTGCTCCGGGTGCTGCTGCCGGTCTCCTGGCCCGCGGTCACCACGCTGTCGGTCCTGTACTTCATGTGGTCGTGGAACCAGTTCCTCCTGGTCCTGGTCATGATGCAGGACCCCGAACGGCGGACCGCGCCGACCGGCCTGGGGCTCTTCGTCGGCCAGTACTCCACCGACGTCCCGCTGCTGGCCGCGGCCAGCCTGATCGTCATCGCCCCGATCGTCCTGGTGTACCTGGCGTTCCAGCGCAACTTCGTCAACGGCATCACGCAGGGCGCCATCAAGGGCTGACGCCGCAGCGGGCGCGCCTCCCGCGCTTGACGTATCAAATGAACACTCTTTTAATTCTTCCCATGGGGCGCATCGCGGGAGTGACCCCGGCCGAAACCCGGGAGCGGTTGCTGCGCGCAGCGGCCGACGCCTTCGCGCGGCGCGGGTACGACGGCACCCGCGTGGCCGACATCGCGGCCGCCGCGGGGGTGAGCAACGGCGCGCTGTACGCGCACTTCGGCTCGAAGGCGGAGCTGCTGGTGGCCGCACTGCGCACGCACGGCCGGCGGCTGCTGGCCGACCTGCTCGCCGCCGAGCCGGACCGATCGATCACCGAACTGCTGCTCGTCGCCGGCCGCGGCCTGCCCCGGCGCCGCGACGCCCGCGGCGATCTGGTCGTCGAGGCGCTGGTCGCGGCCCGCCGCGACGCGGACGTCGCCGGGCCGATGCGCGACTACATGGGGGAACGCGCCGACTGGCTCGCCGGCCTGGTGCGCCTTGCCCAGCACCACGGCGAACTCGACCCCGGGCTCTCGCCCGACGCGCTCGTCCACTTCTGCCTCCTGCTCGCGCTGGGCGGCGCGCTCGTCCCGCCGGAGCTGCACGCGGTCGACGACGGGGACTGGGCGGACCTGCTCATCCGCGTCGTGGCGGCCCTCGCCCCACCCGCCGACCCGGATCAGACGGGAGAACAACCATGAAGGTGCGAATCGACCCCGAACGGTGCCAGGGGCACGGCCGCTGCTACGACCTGGCCCCCGGCCTCTTCGTCGACGACGAGGAGGGCTACGGGACCGTCCTCGGCGACGGTGCCGTGCCGCCGGGCAAGGAGCGCGACGCGCGCCGGGCGGCCGCCAACTGTCCAGAACGCGCGATCGACGTCCTCGAGGAGGCGTGAGATGACCGCCGACGACCGTTTCCCCCGGGACCACCGGACCGGCCCGCCTCCCGGCACCCGCAACGAGATCGTCACCGGTCCGGTCGCGGACTGGGCGACCGACTTCTCCCATCTGGAACCGGAGTGGGCCGCCGATCCCTACCCGATCCAGGAGGAGCTGCGGCGGCGCTGCCCGATCGCGCGCACCGAGCGGTTCGGCGGCGGATGGCTGCCGACCCGGTACGAGGACGTCGCGTCGATCGCCTACGACACCGACCGGTTCTCCTCCCGGGCGGTCGTCATGAGCAACTTCCGCCCGTCGCGCGAGCGGGCGCCGGTGGGCGGCAACCCGCCGATCTCGTCCGACCCGCCGTTCCACGGCGACGCGCGCAAGCTGCTGCTCCCGGCGTTCACCAGGTCCGCGGTCGCCGGGCGGGAGGCGGCCACCCGGGCGTTCTGCCACTCGCTGATCGACGCGTTCGAGGGACGCGAGGTCGTCGACGCCGCCCACGACTACGCCGAGCACATCCCGACACGCGTGATCGCCGACATGCTGGGCTTTCCTCCAGAGGACGGCCCCCGATACCGCGAGTTCGTCGAGAACGCCCTCGAAGGCGTCAACCTGCCGGCCGACGAGCGCTTCGCGCGCGGGGAGAAGCTGTTCGACTACCTGCACGACCAGATCCAGGACCACCTCGACGACCCGCGCGACGACCTCACCACCTATCTCATCAACGCCGAACTCCATGGCGACAGGCTCGACCCGTCCCATGTCGCGGGCACGATGGCGCTGCTGCTGATCGCCGGGATCGACACGACGTGGAGCGCGATCGGCGCGTCGCTGTGGCACCTGGCCGGGACGCCCGCCGACCGGGAGCGGCTGGTCGCCGAGCCCGCCCTGCTGCCGGCCGCGATGGAGGAGTTCCTGCGCGCCTACGCGCCGGTCACGATGGCGCGGCTGGTCAAGGAGGACATGCACTGGAACGGCGTGGACATGAAGGCCGACGACTGGGTGCTGCTGTCGTTCCCCGCGGCCAACCGCGACCCCGACCAGTTCGAGCGTGCCGGCGAGGTCGTCATCGACCGCGAGGTCAACCGGCACGCCGCCTTCGGCCTCGGCATCCACCGCTGCGTCGGGTCCCACCTGGCGCGCATGGAGCTGCGCGTGGCCCTTGAGGTCTGGCTCGAACGGATCCCGGCGTTCACCCTGGACGACCCGGCGGCGGTGACCTGGTCCGCCGGCCAGGTCCGCGGGCCGCGCAGGCTGCCCGTCCGCATCACCGGCTGATCATGTCCGGTTAGGATGAGGGCATGCGTTGACGCCTGCCCGGCAGCCGGGCACCACCATGACCTCCTTCGTTACTCGGTCGCATCTCTGAACCGGACCCCACGAAGGAGGCCCCTTCACATGAGCACGCGTGCTCCCATCGACGTTCCGGACGCCTTCGCCGCGTCCTACGGCACCAACGGCGCCTCGGCCCGCGCCTGGATCGCCGGGCTGCCCCGCCTCGGCGGCGAATTCCTGGACCGCTGGGCGCTGCGGCCCGACGGCCCGGCCGCGTACGGCATGGCCTCGCTCGTCCTGCCCGTCCTCCGGGCCGACGGCACGCCCGCCGTCCTCAAGCTCCTACAGGTCAGGGAGGAGACCGCCGGTGCCGCCGCAGGCCTGCGCGCATGGCGGGGCGAGGGCATCGTGCGCCTGCTCGACCACGACGAGGCGACCGGCACCCAGCTGCTGGAGCGGCTGGACGCCACCAGGCCGCTGTCGTCGGTGGCCGACGACCACGAGGCGCTGACGATCCTGGCGGCCCTGATGGCGCGGCTGGCATCGGTCCCCGCGCCGGCCGGCCTGCGGCGGCTGGCCGACGTCGCCGCCGCCATGCTCGGCCAGGTCACCGGCGCCGTGCCCGCGCTGCGCGACCCGGCCGAACGGCGGCTGGTGCGCACCTGCGCGTCCGCCGTGGCCGAACTGGTCGGCGAGCCCGGCGACCGCCTGCTGCACTGGGACCTGCACTACGACAACATCCTGGCCGGAGATCGGGAGCCGTGGCTGGCCATCGACCCCGAACCGCTGGCCGGCGATCCCGGGTTCGAGCTGCTCCCGGCACTGGACAACAGGTGGGACGAGATCGTGGCCACCGGCGATGTGGAGCGCGCGGTGCTGCGCCGCTTCGACCTGCTGACCGAGGTGCTCGGCCTGGACCGGCGGCGCGCGACCGGCTGGACCCTCGGCCGCGTCCTGCAGAACGCGTTGTGGGACATCGAGGACGGCGGGACGGCGCTGGACCCGGCGCAGGTCGCCATCGCCACCGCGCTCCTGACCCGCCGGGCGGGTGGTCAGGCCTGCGGGTGGTAGCGGCGCTCGGGACGTCCCGTGCCGCCGTAGCGCAGCTGCACGACCGCGACGCCCGTCGTCGCGAACTGCTCCAGGTACCGGCGGGCGCTGGGCCGGGACAGCCCGGTGGCCTGCGCGCATTCGCTCGCGGACAGCCCCTCTGGGTGCTCGCGCAGCGCCTGCCGGACCAGCTCCGCGGTCTGCTCGCTCAGCCCCTTGGGCAGGCCGCGGGCGATCCGCGGGCGGGAGGCGAACATGTCGTCGACCTCCCGCTGGACGGCCGGGCCGCCGCGGGCCAGCCGGTGCAGCCGTTCCCGCAGTGATCCGACGTGCTCCAGCTGGGTGCGCAGCGCCGGATAGGAGAACGGCTTGATCAGGTAGTGCAGGGCGCCGCCGCGCATCGCGCCGCGGATGGTGCCGGCGTCCCGGGCCGCGGTGATCACCACGACGTCGGTGTCCGCGCCGGCCGGGTCGGCGCGCAGCTCGCGCAGCACGGTCAGCCCGTCGATGTCGGGCAGGTAGATGTCGAGCAGCACCAGGTCGGGGCGCAGTTCGCGGACGGCGCGCAGCGCCTGCGCCCCGGTGTGGGCCACCTCGACCACGGTGAAGCCCTCGGTCCGCTCCACGTAGCCGCTGTGGATCTTGGCGACCATGAAATCGTCGTCCACCACCAGGACCCTGATCACGACGGTGCCCCCGCGGCGAGCGGCAGCCGCGCGGTGAACTCGGCGCCGACGGCGTTGCGGACCTCCACCGAGCCGCCGCGGCGGGTGCAGGCCTGCCGGGTCAGCGCCAGCCCGAGCCCGCGCGGCCCGTACCCGGCGGCCTTGGTGGTGAAGCCGTGCGCGAAGACCTCCGCGGCGATGTCGGGCGCGACCCCGGGCCCGGAGTCGCGCACCACGACCGAGACCGCGTCGGCGTCGTGCCGGATCGCCACCTCGATCCAGTCGCCGCCGCTGCCGGCGAGCGCGTCCAGCGCGTTCTCCACCAGGTTGCCGATGACCGTGACCAGGTCGGCCGACAGCGGTTCGTCCACCGGGTCCAGCCGGCTGTCGGCGGCCAGCCGCAGCCCGATGCCGCGCTCGGCGGCCACGCTGGCCTTGGCGATCAGCAGCGCCGCGACCGCCGGGTCGCCGATCCGGGCGGTGACCTGGTCCTGCCACTGGTGGTGCGTCCGGCTGACCCGGTCCACGTAGTTGCGGACCTCGTCGTACTCGCCGAGCTCGATCAGCCCCGCGATGGTGTGCAGGCGGTTGGTGAACTCGTGCGCCTGGGCGCGGAGCGTGTCGGTGGCGCGCGCGGAGGTCTCCAGCTCCTCCCGCAGGGCCGCCAGCTCGGTGCGGTCACGCAGGGTGACCACCGCGCCGAGCCGCTGGCCGCCGTGCGAGATCGGCATCCGGTTGAGCACCAGCACCCGGCCCGCGCGCAGCACGATCTGGTCGGCGCCGCTGGCCCGGCCGGTGAGCACGTCGCGGAGCCGCTCGTTGACGGCCAGCTCGTCGACGGCGGTGCCCAGGCAGCCGTCCGGCAGCGCGAGCAGCCCCCGGGCCTGGTCGTTGACCAGCGTGATCCGGTGCTGCTGGTCCATGGCGAGCACGCCCTCCTTGATCCCGTGCAGCAGTGCCTCCCGGTGCTCGACCAGGCCGGTGATCTCCCGCGGCTCCAGGCCGAGCGTCTGCCGCTTCACCCACCAGGTGAGCAGCAGCGACCCGGCGAGACCGAGCAGCGTGGCGACGCCGAGCAGGGCGAGCGCGCCGGCGGGGGAGGCGGTGAGGCGGGTCAGGAGCCCGGGCATGGCCTTGTCGGCGGCGACGATGCCGATGATGTGCGGGCCCCGCCCGTCGCGGGGGGTGCCGATGACCGGCACGTGGGCGACGAGCCGGCCGTCGACCTCGCCGACCCAGGCCCGTCCGCGCGTCACCGTGCTCTCCCCGAGCGGCAGCGGCGCGTGCAGCCGGTCCGGGTCGGGGCCGGCCAGGACGCGGCGGTCCGGCCCGGTGATGGTCACCGCGTCGGCGCCGGACAGCGTGCGGGCGCTCTCGGCGAAGGTGGCCAGCGGGTCCCGCCGGACCGGATCGGCGAGGCTGCCGCGCACGCCGGGGGTGGCCGCCACGTTCTCGGCGACCGACAGCAGCTTGCCGCCCTCGGTGTCGACGAAGCCCCGGCCGGCCTGGACGGCGGAGATGCCCGCGACGCAGCCGAGCAGTGCGAGCACGATCACCATCTGCCAGGCGAGCAGCTGACCGGCGAGGGATCTGACCGGACTCACATGCCTGTCTCCTCTGCGTGACTGTGCGGCCTGACCGCGTGACCCGAGTCTGTGACCCGACTCACTATGGCATGCCGGCATGGAGGGGAGGACCGGGCGGACCGCGACCAGAATGACCAAAAGTATCGATACGCGCACAAGCGCACCCTGGAGCCCGGCACCCGGCATGATGGCGCCTCCTGCCCCGCCCTACCCCATATGCCTGCCCTGCCCCACATGAACGAATCTGGTCCACATGAACGAATCTGGTCCACGCCGAGGAGGAGTGCCGTCCGGATGAAGAACGCGAAAGCCTGGCTCGCGGCCGCCGCCGCCGTGCTGCTGGCCCTGCTGGTCCCGCCCCTGGTGTCGGCCGGCGGCGAGGAGACCGGCACCCGGATCCGCGGCCTGCGGGTGCTGGTCCCCAACGCGCCGGGCGGCGGTTACGACATCACCGCCCGCACCGCCGCCAAGGCCATCGAGGACGCCGGCCTCAACGGCGACATCGAGGTCTTCAACCTGCCGGGGGCCGGCGGCACCGTCGGCCTCGGCCGCATCGTCGGCGAGCGCGGCAACGGCCGGCTGGTGATGTCGATGGGCCTCGGGGTCGTCGGCTCGGTCTACACCAACAAGACGCCCTCGACGCTGGCCGACACCACCCCGATCGCCCGGCTGACCGAGGAGTCCGACGTCATCGCGGTCGGCAAGAACTCGCCGTACCGGACCATCGGCCAGCTGATCGAGGCGTGGAAGGCCGACCCCGGCAAGGTCCCGGTCGGCGGCGGCTCGTCGCCGGGCGGGCCCGACCACCTCGCCCCGATGCTGATGGCCAGGGCCGTCGGCATCGCACCGCGCAAGGTCAACTACGTCCCCTACGACGGGGGCGGCGAGCTGACCGCCGCGATGCTGGGCGGCAAGGTCGGCTTCGGGGTCTCCGGCATCGGCGAGACCCGCGACCAGATAGCGGCCGGCGAGCTGCGCCCCCTCGCCGTCACCGGCGGCGAGCGCGCGCCCGGCATCAACGCGCCGACGCTCAAGGAGTCCGGGGTGGACGTCGACTTCACCAACTGGCGCGGGATCGTCGCCCCGCCCGGGCTGACCGACAACTCGAAGAGGAAGCTGATCACGCTGTTCACCCGGCTCCAGCAGACCGCCCAGTGGCAGGAGGCGCTGCGGCGCAACGGATGGACCCCGGCCTTCCAGCCGGGCACGGAGTTCGGCGCGTTCCTGGAGTCGGAGAACGCCCGGGTCGCCTCGGTGCTGAAGGAGCTGGGCCTGGCATGAACGTCAAACGCTCCGAATTCGGGGTCTGCGCCTTCCTGCTCGCCCTCGGCGTGCTGGTCATCACCGACGCGCTGCGCATCCCCACCGACTTCGCCCAGCGCGGACCCGTCGGGCCCAAGGCCGTCCCGATCGTGGTCGGGTCGCTGCTCCTGGTGGTCGCCGTGCTGCTGGCCGCCGACGTGCTGCGCGGCGGACGCGGCCAGGCCGAGGCCGGCGAGGACGTCGACCTCGACAGCCCCGTCGACTGGCGGGCCGTCCTGCTGCTGTCCGGCGCGTTCCTGGGCAACGCCGCGCTGATCGGGACGATCGGGTTCCCGCTGTCGTCGGCCGCGATGTTCTGGGGCGCGGCGTACGCGCTGGGCAGCCGCAACATCGTGCTCGACCCGCTGATCGCGGTGGCGCTGTCGCTGACCACGTGGTTCGTCTTCAACGAACTGCTCGGTGTGCCCCTGCCGGGCGGGCCGCTGATGGAGGTGTTCTGAACCGTGGACCAGATCCCCGACCTCCTGAACGGCTTCGGCACCGCGCTGACGCCGGCCAACCTGTTCTTCGCCGCGCTGGGAGTCCTGCTCGGCACCGCGATCGGCGTGCTGCCGGGCATCGGCCCGGCGATGGCGGTCGCGCTGCTGCTGCCGGTCACCTACGGGCTCGACTCGACCGCCGCCTTCATCATGTTCGCCGGGGTCTACTACGGCGGGATGTTCGGCGGGTCGACCACCTCGATCCTGCTGAACACCCCGGGTGAGAGCGCCGCGGTGGTGACCGCCATCGAAGGCCATCCGATGGCCCGCTCGGGCCGCGGCCCGCAGGCCCTGGCGGCCGCGGCCATGGGCCATTTCGTGGGCGGGATGATCGGCACCACCGCGCTGGTGCTGCTGGCCCCCACCGTCGCCGGCCTCGCCGTCGACCTCGGCGCCGCCGACTACTTCGCGATCATGGTGCTGGCGTTCGTCGCGGTGACCTCGGTGCTCGGCTCGTCCCGGATCCGCGGGTTCGCCGCCCTGCTGATCGGCCTCACCATCGGCCTGGTCGGCATGGACGAGATGACCGGCCAGTCCAGGCTCACCTTCGGCTCGCTGCACCTGGCCGACGGCATCGACGTGGTCGTGGTCGCGGTCGGCCTGTTCGCGCTCGGCGAGTCGCTCTGGGTGGCCGCGCACCTGCGGCGCTCGTCCGGAGAGCCGATCCCGGTCGGCCGGCCCTGGCTGTCCAAGGCCGACCTGCGGCGGACCTGGCGGCCCTGGCTGCGCGGCCCGGTCATCGGCTTCCCGTTCGGGGCCATCCCGGCCGGCGGCGCGGAGATCCCCACGTTCCTGTCCTACGTCACCGAGAAGCGGCTCTCCAAGCGTCCCGAGGAGTTCGGCACCGGTGCCATCGAGGGTGTGGCCGGGCCGGAGTCGACGGCGAGCGCGTCGGCCGCCGGCACGCTGGTGACCATGCTGACGCTGGGGCTGCCGACCACCGCGGTCGCCTCGGTGATGCTGGCGGCGTTCCAGCAGTACGGCATCCAGCCGGGCCCGCTGCTGTTCGATCGCGAGCCCGAGCTGGTCTGGGGGCTGATCGCCAGCCTGTTCATCGGGACCGTCCTGCTGCTGGTCATCAACCTCCCGCTCGCGCCGGTGTGGGCGAAGCTGCTGCGCATCCCGCGCCCGTACCTGTACGCCGGGATCCTGTTCTTCGCGGCGGTCGGCGCGTACGCGGTCGGGGGAGAGGTGCTGGACCTGCTGCTGCTCCTGCTGATCGGCCTGATCGGCTTCGGCATGCGCCGGTACGGCCTGCCGGTGCTCCCCACGATCATCGGCGCCATCCTCGGCCCGGCCGCCGAGCAGCAGATGCGCCGCACCCTGCAGATCAGCGACGGCGACCTGACCGGCCTGGTGAACTCGCCGCTGGCCGCCACGGTCTACGCCGTCATCGCCGTCCTGCTGATGTGGCCCCTGGTGCGCCGCCTCGTCCGCCGGCGCACCAGAGACCGCGCCGAGTCCTGATATCCGACGATCGGGCAAGGAGCCCGGCCCGCCGTCATCGTGACGGCGGGCCGGGCAGGTGGGGGGGAACACCCATCGCGGGAAACCCTCCCCGGCCGCGTCCAGCATCGCCTTCACGGACTTCTCCGCGGTCGGCTGGCTGTAGAGGATCTGACCGCGTCCTGTCACGGGCACTGTCACGGACGGACTCACTCGAATCGACGCGGGAGCGGAGGCCGGTGCGCACAATCGTGCACATGGAACCGCTTCCGTGCCTGGAGGATGCCCCGGATTGGCCCGACCTGCGCGAATATGCTCTGCGGTGCCGTCCGGCCCTCGCCCGCCTGTACCGTCTCTCGTGCCTGCAGAGCAGCGCGCCGCTCCCTCCGGTCTTGCTGGACGAGGGGCGGATGGCGGTGGAGCAGATCCGGGCGGAACTGGACGCGGCGTTGTCCGCCCTTCGGGCGGCGGGGACCGGCACGGGCGGGCACCGGCTGCTGGTGACCCGGGTGATCAGGCTTCGCCTCGCCGCCGACGCGATGGGCCGCGCAGTGAACCGTCCGGACCAGGTGACCGACCTCCGGGGCCTCCGCGGACTCCTGGCCCACTTCGACGCCCTCGTCGCCGCGCTCTGGACGGTCCAGTTCGCCGTCTCACCCGACCGAGCATCGGGTCCGGTGATCGGGGCGGCCGGTGAGGAGCCGCGGCTGTGAGCCGGGGCCGGTGCCGCTCTCGGCACCGGCCCCGGTCATCCGGTCAGGTCAGGCCGCGGTGGCGGCGGGGGTGT
This sequence comes from Actinomadura vinacea, assembly GCF_039532545.1. NCBI lineage: Bacteria > Bacillati > Actinomycetota > Actinomycetes > Streptosporangiales > Thermomonosporaceae > Actinomadura > Actinomadura vinacea. Next base: position 353,848 of record NZ_BAAARW010000039.1, read on the forward strand.
AGTGGGCGGCGTCGTCGCCCTCGACCCGGTAGCTGCGCCGGCCGTCCACGCCGGCCGGCACGTCGCCGGCGACGGTGACACGATGCAGGCGGCGGGGCAGGTCGCCGTAGTCGTCCGGCGCGTAGTGCTGGGTGATCCGGTTGTCGAACAGCACGAGGTCGCCCGGTGCCCAGGCCCAGCGGAAGACGTTCTCCGGGCGGGTGACATAGGACTGGAAGATGTCCAGGATCGCCCGGCCCTCCCGGGACGACAGCCCCACGATGCTCTGCGCGAACCCGCCGATGAAGAGGTTCCGTTCCTCCGACTCGGGGTGCACCCGTACCACGGGGTGGGCGGTCTTCCATGTGCGGGACAGGAAGGCGCGCCGGTGCTCGGCCACCTTGTCGGGGTCGGCTCCGGTGTCCGTCGGCTTGACGTAGTCGTAGTCGTTGGTGTGCACGGCCCACAGCCGGTCGGCGAAGAGCCGCAGCTCCTCGGGCAGGTCCCGGTAGGCGGTGGCGGTGTTGGCGATCAGCGTGTTGCCGCCGTGCGGCGGGACGACCAGGCTGCGCAGCGTGCTGACCTTGGGCGGGGACTGGACGAAGGTGACGTCGGTGTGCCACTGGTTGGCCCGTCCCGACTCGCTGTCGACGGGCAGGACCTGCGGCTGGCCCTCGACCGAGGGCACCGTGGGGTGCGCGCCGGTGAGCGGCCCGAACCGGGCGGCGAAGGCGAGCTGGTCGGCGTCGGTCAGCTCCTGGCCGCGGAAGCCCAGGACCTTGTGCTCGAGCAGGGCGGCGTGGATCTCGGCGAACACGTTCGCGGGCAGCTCGCGGAGATCGACGCCGACGACCTCGGCACCGATGCGGCCGCCTACTTTGCGGACCTCGAACTCGGACAACTTGACATGCCTCCTGAAGAAGAACGGACCGTGAAAAACGGGACCGAGGAATACGGGATCCGCGGCACGGGCGTTCGCCCGTGGGCGGACGGTCGAGCGGTGGGCGGCGATGGGGGTGTGGCAGGGGGCCGCGTCAGCGCCGACAGGCGGAGGCGGCGACACGGACCAGGTCCACGTGCCGCCGGCGGGTGAGGAGGAGCGGAGACCGCATGGCCGCTAGCGAATCATGGCGACGAACCTGAGTCAACTATTCCTACTGGTTAAATGGAGAATATTTCCTACTAAATCTATTGACTTACTATGGATCTTCCGGACATGCTCACGGAGTGATCCGCCGCGTCCCCCTCGTCGCGCGCCTGCACGTCGACTTCCGGCGGCAGGCCAGCGCCCTGTGTCGACCCGAGACCTGACGACCGTCCAGTCCATCAGTCCCGGGAGACCCCTTGAGCACGACCCTGAGTACGACCTTGCGCACGACACGCAGCACACCCACGACAAGACGCCGCTTCCTCTCGATCGCCGCCCTCACCGTGACGGCCGGCTCCGCCGCGGCCGCCTGCGGCCCCGCGCTGGGCGGCGGGCCGGGACGCACCACGACCCTGCGGTACCAGGGGTCGACCGGCCAGGTCACGCCCCCCGAACTCGCCCAGGACCTCGGCTACCTCGGCGACGTCAAGCTCGATTGGGCCGGCGACACCACCAGCGGGCCGCAGGACATCCAGTCCGCCGCCACCGGTCAGATCGACTTCGGCGGCGCCTTCAACGGCGCGGTGGTCAAGCTCCAGGCGGCCGGTGCGCCGCTGACCTCGGTCATCGGCTACTACGGCAGCGACCGGGAGTCCTACCAGGGGTTCTTCGTCCCTGACGGCAGCCCGGTCGCACACCCCCGCGACTTCATCGGCAAGAAGGTGGGGATGAACACGCTCGGCGCGCACGCCGAGGCCGTGCTGGACCTCTACCTCCAGCGCAACGGGCTCACCGCGGGCGACATCGGGAAGGTCGAGCCGCTGGTGGTGCCGCCGATCACCACTGAGCAGTCGCTGCGGCAGAAGCAGATCGACGTCGGCGTGCTCGGCGGGATCTTCCGGGAGAAGGCGCAGGCCGCCGGCGGGCTCCGCAAGGTGTTCAGCGACCACGACTTCCTGGGCGCCTTCACCGGCGGCACCTACGTCTTCCGCGACGACTTCGTCAAGCGCAACCCCGAGACCGTGCGGGCCTTCACCGCGGGAGTGGCCAAGGCGATCGAGTGGTCGCGGACCACGCCGCGCGACCAGGTCATCGCCCGCTTCACAAAGATCGTGCGGGCGCGCGGGCGGAACGAGAGCGCCGACGCGCTGAAGTACTGGAAGTCCTACGGCGTCGCCGGCAAGGGCGGCGTCATCGCCGAGCGCGAGTTCACCACCTGGATCACCTGGCTGGAGCAGCGGGGCCAGATCCCCAGGGGCAGGGTCCGGCCGGGCGGCCTCTACACCAACGAGTTCAATCCGTACGCGGCCGGCGGGAGCCGAGCGTGACCACGAAGATCAGCATCTCGGAGGTCGGCAAGACCTTCCCGGTCCGGGGCGGCGGCGAGCTGACCGCGCTGCACGACACCCGCCTCGACATCGCCGAGGGCGAGTTCCTCGTCGTCGTGGGGCCGAGCGGCTGCGGCAAGTCCACGCTCCTGGACCTGCTCGGCGGCCTGACCAGGCCCACCACCGGACGCGTCCTGCTGGACGGCGACGAGATCACCGGCCCGGCGCTGGACCGCGGCGTGGTCTTCCAGCAGTACGCGCTGTTCCCCTGGCGCACGGCACGGCGCAACGTCGAGTTCGGCCTGGAGGCCAAGGGCCTGGGCCGGCGGGAACGTGCCGAGACCGCCCGCCACTACCTGGCCCTCGTCGGCCTGACCGGTTTCGAGGACCACTACCCGCACGAACTGTCCGGCGGCATGAAACAGCGGGTCGCGATCGCCCGCAGCCTGGCCTACGACCCCGACGTGCTCCTCATGGACGAGCCGTTCGCCGCGCTGGACGCCCAGACCCGCGACCTGCTGCAGGACGAGCTGCTGCGGATCTGGGAGCGCACCGGCAAGACCGTCGTGTTCATCACCCACGGCATCGACGAGGCCGTCTACCTGGGCGGGCGGGTGGCGGTCATGACCTCGCGCCCGGGCCGCGTGAAGGAGATCGTCGACATCGACCTCGGCCCCCGCCACGACATGGCGGACCTGAGGTCGAGCCCGGAGTTCGCGGCGCACCGGCACCGGGTGTGGTCGCTGCTGCGCGACGAGGTCCAGGCCGCGCAGCGGCTCGCCGTCCCCGCGCCGCGCAGGGAGGCGGTCTCCCATGGCTAGCACGCTGGAGGCCCCCGCCGCCGTCGAACCCGCGGCGCCCCCGCGCCCCGCCCGGCGGGGGCCCGTCCGCAAGGTCGCCGGGCAGGCGGCCGCGCTCCTCAGGCGCACGGCCGCCATCGTCGCGCTGCTGGCCGTCTGGGAGCTGGCCCCGCGCGCGGGGCTGGTCGACCGGACGTTCCTGCCACCGCTGTCGGAGATCGTCCCCGCGCTGTGGGAGCTGGCCCGCGACGGGCGGCTCTGGAGCAACACCGAGGCCAGCCTGACCCGGTCGCTGACAGGCTTCGCGCTGGCGATCGTGGTCGCGGTGCCGCTCGGGCTGCTGATCGGCTGGTACCGTCCGGTCGCCGAGCTGCTCGGCCCGCTGCTCGAACTGTTCCGCAACACCGCCGCGATCGCGCTGCTGCCGGTCTTCATCCTGATCCTCGGCATCGGCGAGACCTCGAAGGTGGCGATCGTGCTGTACGCGTGCACGTGGCCGATCCTGCTCAACACCATCAGCGCGGTGCGCACCGTGGACCCCACCCTCGTCAAGGCGGCCAGGTCGCTCGGACTGCCGGTGCCCCGGATCTTCCAGAAGGTGGTCCTGCCGGCCGCGGTACCGACGGTCTTCACCGGGATCCGGCTGGCCGGCGCGACCGCGGTCCTGGTCATGATCGTGGCCGAGATGGTCGGGGCGAAGGAGGGCCTCGGCCATCTGATCAACGCCTCCCAGCAGAATTTCGCGATCCAGGACATGTACGCCGGGATCATTGCGATCTCGGTGATCGGGCTCCTGTTCAACCACCTGCTGGTCTTGATCGAACGCAGGTTCACCCGCGGGCAGGCCTCCGTCCGGCGCTGACGGACCGCACCGGCGCGCACGCTGAGGAAGCCCGGAGACCTCGACGGGTCTCCGGGCTTCCGGTTCGCGTGCCGGCTATCGGTCATCGATCGTGAGCGTCACCCGCCGCCGGTCGCGCCCTGGTCGGTGCCGGCCGGGCCCTGCGGGGCGACGGGCGTGTCGCTCTGCGGGCCGGTGCCCGGCATCGGCTCGTCGACGCCTCCGGACTGCCCGGACGGGCCGTTCTGGCCATCCTGGTCGGGCTGAGTGCCCTGGTCGGGCTGCCCGGTCTGGCCGGGCTCGTCGCCGGGGAGGGGCTCGTAGACAGGCGGCGGGTTGCCGGTGGTGCCGGAGTCACCGTGGTCGCCCTCCTCATCCCCGTAGTTCGGCGGCGGGATGTACTTGCTGCAGTCGACGTCGGGCCGGCGGTTCTTCTCGCACCACTCGTGGTACTCCCTCCAGTCCTTCGGCTTCTTCTTCATAGCGCCGCTGCCGGTGCTGCCGTTGCCGGGGGTCTGGCCGGCGGGCGGAGTCTTGGTGATGCGACCGGCATCGAATCCGGACCAGGAAGGGCCGGTGTATTTGGCGTCCTTGGTGGAGTAGTCCTTCTTGGGCTTGGTGAGCGGGTTGCCGCAGTTGCATTTGACGACGGGGGTGCCGTCGCGGTCCTTGAGGACGCCCATGCCGGCCTGGAGGACGGTGGGCGTGCCGGTGTCCTTGCCGCCGGTGTAGGCGTGGTTGACGATCAGGGTGTCGGTGCTCAGGTAGCCGGGAGTGAGCTGGGACAGGTAGCCGGGGATCTGCTGGACGGTGATGCCCTGCGCGCCGGCCCAGGCGCCGGCCTTGGCGGGGTTCGCCTGCAGGGTCTCCGCCAGCTTGCCGGGGTCGCACGGGGCGTTGTGCCCGGTGCCGCTCGTGCCGCCGGGCATCTGGTCGGTGTTGGCGACCGGCGTGTACGGGCTGGGGCCGGGGGTGCCGACGGTCATGCGGTCGATGGTGTCGGTGTTGGTGTCGGCGCTCGCGAAAGAGGCGAAGGCGGTGGAGAACCCGCCGGCCGCGATGAGACCGGCCATGGATCCCAGGGTGACGCGCCGGCCGATGGTCCGGAAACGAACCTTGCGCAATATTCTCTCCACTTCAATGGCTGGTGTGTCGGACACATGTTGTGATCCCGCCACGTCCCGATTTGTGCGTAATTGGGCAGCCAGAAGAGGGCAAAATAAAGGCCAGGTAGACAGAATCGCCCTGGAACAAGGGGATGGCGAACGTCAGCGCTCGTAACCGAGGCCGTGCCCGAACGGGTAGAGCGCGGCGGTCTGGTCGCGGACGGGGATCGTCACCGGCAGCCGTCCCGCGGGGTCGATCTCGCCGAACAGCACCTTGGCCACCGCCCGCAGCGCCTCCGCGGTGTAGGAGTAGGTCGCCAGGAAGGTGTTCGCCTCGGTGAAGTAGGCGATGTCGTACGGATCGCGGGCGGCGATGACCACGACGGGCTTCCCGGTGGCGATGAGCGCCTTGACGAGGTTCATCTGCCCCGGCCCGTTGTGCCCGCTCTCGGGCTCGACGTCCCAGGCCCGGTTGGTGACGGCGACGACCAGGTCGGACTCCCGCGCCGCGGCGACGGCCCGGTCGATCTGCGCCTGGCCGGGGCTCAGCCCGGTCTCCCGCACGGTCGCGGTCGCCCCGCGCGCGGCGATCTCGCCGCCGAGCGCGGCCGTCGGCGCGGCGCCCCAGCCGGCCACCAGCACCTTGCGGGCACCGGGCGCGAGCGGCAGGAGGTTCGCCCCGTTCTTGACGAGCGTGGTGGTGCGGTCGGTGGCGCGCTGGGCCGCCGCGAGATTCCGCGCCGTCCCCACGACCCGGTCGACCTCGGCCTCGTCGGCGTAGGGATCGCGGAACAGGCCGCGCCGCTGCTTCACCTCCAGGATCCGGTAGACCGACTCGTCGATGCGGCGCTCGGTCAGCTCGCCGCTCCTGACCGCGTTCACCACCGCGTCGCGCTGCCGGGTGAACACGCCGTTGCCGGACGCGTCGGCCGGTGGCTTGAGCAGCACGTCCACCCCGGCCTTGAGCGCCAGGACGGGAATGCGCTCGTCGCCGTACTTCGCGCGGACGCCGTCCATGTCGAGGGCGTCGGTGACGACGAGGCCGCGGTAGCGCAGCCGGTCGCGCAGGATCCCGGTCAGGATGGGGCGCGACAGTGTGGCGGGATCCTCCGAGGCGTCCAGCGCCGGGACGACGATGTGCGCGGTCATGATGGAGTCGACGCCGCGGGCGATCGCCTCGCGGAACGGGGGCAGGTCGATCCGCTCCCACTCCTCGCGGGTGTGGCCGATCTCCGGGACGCCGGTGTGGCTGTCGGTCTTGGTGTCGCCGTGGCCGGGGAAGTGCTTGATGGTGGCGGTCACCCCGCCCTTCCGGTACCCGGCGACCTGGGCGGCGACCATCTTCGACACCAGGCCGGGGTCGGACCCGAACGACCGCACCCCGATCACGGGGTTGGCCGGGTCGACGTTGACATCGGCGTCGGGCGCGTAGTTCTGGTTGACGCCGATGGCCCGCAGCTCCCGGCCGGTGATCCGGGCGAGCTCGGTGGCGTCGCCCGTCCGGCGCCCGGCCGCCAGTGCCATGCTTCCGGGCGACTGCGTCGCGGGGGCCGGGACGCGGGCGACGATACCGCCCTCCTGGTCGGTCGCGATCGTCGCCGGGATCGGGACCCGCTGCGCCATGGCGGCACGCTGGATCCCGTTGGAGAACGCGGCGAGCTGGCGGGGACTCGTCACGTTCGCGGGGCTGGCGGAGTAGTAGATGAACCCGCCCGGGTTGTACCGGGTCATGACCTGGGCCGCGTTGTCGACCCCGTACAGCTTCCGGTTGGCGGCGACGTCCGCCGGGTCGGTGGTGTCCGCGCTCTTGCCGTGCACCTGCAGGACGAACAGCTGCGCGGCCTTCTCCTCCAGCGTCATCGTCCGGAGCAGGCGGAGCAGCCGGGGATCCTTGCCGACGGCGCCGGCGTCGGCGCCGGGCGCGGCGAGGCCGCTCACGGCCAGCACCGCGGCGACGATCCCGGCCAGGCGCCGGACTGTGCGGGAACCGGGCATGACGGCTCCTTCCGCCCCCGAGAGATGATCATTTCCCTGGCACGCTAGCCCGGGACGGCGGCGCCGTCCACGGCAAGGATCGACGATGTCGCCCGCGGCGGCGCGCGGCGGCCCGGAGACCCGCCGCCGGGGACGCCCGGCGCGGATCATCCGCGCCGGTCAAGTAGCCTTGGCCAGGCGTTTCTGGACGGTATCGACACAAGGGGGCGCGATGGCCCGCGCGACGGCCGCGGACGGCGTCGGCCTTGCCCACCAGGTGGGCGGCGGCGGCGAGCCGCTCGTCCTGCTGGCCGGGCAGGCCAACTCCCACCGCTGGTGGGACGGGGTCAGGCGGGACTTCGAGCACACCCACCGCACGATCACCCTCGACTACCGCGGCACCGGCGACAGCGACAAGCCCGACGAGCCGTACAGCACCCGCGGGTTCGCCGCCGACGTCATCGCCGTCCTGGACGATCTGGGCATCGACCGCGCGCACGTGTACGGCACGTCCATGGGGGGCCGGGTCGCCCAGTGGGTCGCGGCCGACCACCCGGAGCGGGTCGCGTCGCTGATCCTGGGGTGCACCTCGCCCGGGGGCGCGCACGGCATCGAACGCGACGACTCGGTGCGCAAGTCCCTGGCCCAAGCCGATCCCGAGGCCGTGACCAGGGCACTGCTGGAACTCATGTACACGCCCGCCTGGCTGGCCGACCATCCCGGCCCGCACAACACCACCGGCGATCCGGCCATGCCGGGCTTCGCGCGCCGCCGCCACCTGGCCGCCAGCGCCCGGCACGACGCCTGGGACGTGCTCCCCGCGATCTCTGCCCCCACGCTGGTCGTCCACGGCAGCGACGACGTCTTCAACCCCGCCGCCAACGCCCCGCTGCTCGCCGACCGGATTCCCGGGGCGAAGCTCTTTCTCGTCCCCGGTGCCAGGCACGCCTACTTCGAGGAGTTCCGCGAGGTCGCGAGCCCCGCGGTGGTGCGCTTCCTGAGCGGTCTCAAGCACCGCTGACCAGCGTCTCCACCACCGTGGCCGCGGCGCCTCCGCCGACCGACGCCAGCATCGCCTCGCCGGCGGACCGGTTCATCGTGCCGAGGATGCGGCGGAACACGCCCCGGTGGCGGGCGGCCTCGGCCTGGACGGCCGCCTCGTCGACGGGTTCGCCCTGCTCGTCCACGAGGCCCTCGTCCTGCAGCCGCCGCAGGATCTCCCGCAGCGCGTCGATGGCCTCGGGCAGCCGGTCGGGAGTGCCGCCGGAGACCTTTCCGATACCGATCCCGCCGCCCTGCACGGTCATTTCGATCATGTCCTGGCCGACGCTGATGTTCGGCCTTTCGCGGTCTTCCGGCATGTCTACTTCCCGGTGAGAATCTTGCCGATGATGTTTCCGGACCCGTTCGCCGTCTGGTTGATCTGGTCGCCCTCGATACGGACGTTGATCTGCTGGCGGAATTCGCGCTCCGGTTCCTCGATGGCCGAGACGATGAGTTCGAACAGCCGGTGCGCGGCCCCCTCGTTCTCGGTGCTGAACACGCCGATGTGCGGCCCGCAGGTCTCGACGATGACCGCGTGCCGGCGCCTGTTGTCGGCCAGGCGCCAGAGCTGGTAGGCGGTACGGGCGGCGGGGACGCCTGCGGCGGCGAGGACCAGGAGCGCCGCTCCCGCCCCCGCCGCCGCACCTGCGATGACCATGCCCAGCAGGCCCGTGGCGACGATGAGCGCCAGTCGCGCGCGGAGCACGGCCGGGGCGGGATAGCCCAGATCCGGCGTCCAGTCCTCCTCCTGGACGCGCGCCAGGTTCCGGATCTGGTAGACGTGGCCGCCCAGCCGCAATGTGTTCTTGCGGACGCGGATCTCCTGTGCCCAGTCTTCGCTCATGGTCGTATTCGGCGTGCGCGGTCCACGCCTTCTCCTTGCCGGGAGGCGGAATTTCCGGATGCGTTCAGGTGCGGGATTTCTCGGCGCCGGCCACCGATGTTATGGCCAATCGAAGATCTACGGTGCCGCCGTCGTGGCGAGCGTTGACCGGGAAGGTCAGGCCATCCTGTCAACTGGAGAGAAAAGGCCGATGCGGCCTGTCGATGGCAGTTGTCTTATCCCTAAAAGGAGGAAATGTGGCTTTCGATCTCGACCCGAGTGTCGAGCGCGGTGGCCGCTCCGGCATGCTTGAGCAAGCGTTCACTTATCCGTACGATGGCGGCGCGTCAGGGGAGGGGGAAGCCGGTCCCGCACGTGGCGATCCTCCGCGTGCCGTTCCGTACAGGAGGACTTGTGGATTTCGCGCTACCCGACGAGCTGACCCGGCTCCTCGCAGACCTCGACGACTTCATCGAGCGGGAGATCGACCCGCTGGAGGAGCAGGACGGCAACGAGCGCTTCTTCGACCACCGCCGCGAGTACGCCCGCACCGACTTCGAGAACGGCGGCGTGCCGCGGCCGGAGTGGGAGGAACTGCTCGAAGAGATGTTCCGCCGCGCCGACGCCGCGGGCTGGCTGCGCTACGGCCTGCCCGAAGAGGCGGGCGGCTCGGGCGGCACCAACCTCGACATGGCGGTGATCCGCGAACATCTCGCGCACAGGGGCCTGGGCCTGCACAACGACCTGCAGAACGAGGCGTCGGTCGTCGGGAACTTCCCGTTCGCGCACATGCTGCTGGAGTTCGGGACGCCGGAGCAGAAGGAGGAGTTCCTGGAGCCGATGCTCGTCCTGGAGAAGCGGATCGGCTTCGGGCTCACCGAACCCGACCACGGCAGCGACGCCACCTGGATGGAGACCACCGCGGTCCGCGCCGGCGACGACTGGATCATCAACGGCGCCAAGCGCTTCAACTCGGGGATGCACTCGGCCACCCACGACGTCGTGTTCGCCAGGACGTCCGGCGAGCCGGGGGACGCGCGCGGCGTCACCGCCTTCATCACCCCGGTCGACACCCCCGGCTTCTCGGTCGACTTCCACTGGTGGACGTTCAACATGCCCACCGACCACGCGGAGGTGACGCTGCGCGACGTGCGCGTCCCCGGCTCGGCGATCTTCGGAGCGGAGGGCGAGGGCCTGGCGGTGGCGCAGACGTTCGTGCACGAGAACCGCATCCGGCAGGCGGCGTCCGGCGTCGGCGCCGGGCAGTACTGCGTGGACCGCAGCGTCGAGTACGCCCGGCTGCGCAGCACGTTCGGGCGGCCGCTGGCGACCCGGCAGGCGATCCAGTGGCCGCTGGTCGAGTTGCAGACCGAGGCGGAGATGCTGCGCGGCCTGGTCCGCAAGACCGCCTGGGAGCTGGACCGGGTCCCGCACATGGAGATCAGCGACAAGGTCTCGATGTGCAACTACCGCGCCAACCGCTTCGTCTGCGAGGCGGCCGACCGCGCGATGCAGGTGCACGGAGGTCTCGGCTACACCCGGCACACCCCGTTCGAGCACATCTACCGCCACCACCGGCGCTACCGGATCACCGAGGGGTCTGAGGAGATCCAGATGCGCAAAGTCGCCGGCTACCTCTTCGGCTTCGCCGGCCCGCGCAAGGCGAACGGCTGAAACGGGCATGCCTTCGTGAAGGGACGCCGCGGCGGTCGCGACGACGCCGGCAGCATGACGGCCGAGTACGCCTCGTCGCGACAGCGGCCGACGCCCCCTTCGCCCGCGGCCCAGCAACTTGCGGGCGCGCAGCGCGGCGACGATCTCCTCCACCTCGGCCGACGCGGCGACCTCCCGGGTGAGCCGGCTCAGCGTCATGCCCTTGTCGGGCACCGCGTCCAGGACCACACGCTGGATCGGGTCACGCGGGCGGCGCTCGAGCACGGTGACCCGCGGCCTGGCGACGGTGACGGCGACCAGGCCGTCCCGGCGCAGGTCGATGAGCGCCAACATGACGACTCGCTCCACGCCCCCGCACAGGTAAGCGATCTGCTGGAGACCGAGCGCGCTCACCGAGACCTGTTCCGGCATGACGACCACCCTCTCCGCTCCACGGCCGACTCCATGATCGAGCGCGGGCGGCCGGGCCTTTGTGCCCGGAGACGCAATGGCCGTCAACGGCCGATCAGGTGTTCCCGCCGGCCGAGGCGAGCCCGGGCGGCGCGGAGGCCAGCGCCTTCTGGATGGCCTCGACCAGGCCCAGCGCCGCCTCCTCGGTGAGCTCGACGGCGACCCGCGCGGACGGCCCTTCGCCGGGATTGGTGAAGTCGATGTTCACCGTGTGCTCCTGGCAGGCGTGGTACGGGTGGTCGACGTAGACCGCCCCGTCGGTCAGCGTGAACCAGCCCGACGCCCCTTTGGCGGCACCGTCGAGCTCCACCTTCTGGGTGAGGTAAGTGCACATGTGTTCTCCTCCGGGTCAGGCCGCGAGGTGCCGGCCGTAGAAATCGAAGATCCTCTTCCAGCCTTCGAGGGCGGCCTTGGGGCGATAGGAGGGCCGGTCGGTGGCGAAGAAGGCGTGCCCGGCATCGGGGTAGCCGTGGAACTCGTGCTCCTTGCCCAGCCGGGTCAGCTCCGCCGACAGCACGGCGACCTCGTCGGGGGCCGGGTACTGGTCCTCGTCGCCGAACAGCCCGAGCAGCGGGCAGGACAGGTCGGGCGCCTTGGACAGCAGCGGGGTCGCCTTGAGCGGGAAGCCCGCGGGCGGCTCGTTCACCACGCAGGCGCCGTAGCAGTCGACGGCGGCGTCGATGTTCAGCGAGCAGGCGGCCAGGAAGCTCTGCCGTCCACCCGAGCAGTAGCCGATCACGCCGATCTTGCCGTTGGCGCCGTCGAGCCCGTCGAGGTGGGCCGCCGCCCCGGCGATGTCCCCGACGACCTGCTCGTCGGGCACGCCGCCCTTGGCCCGCGCGGCCGCGGCCTGGTCGTCAGGGCTGACACCGGCGCCCTCCCGGGAGTAGAGGTTCGGGCAGAGCGCCGCGTACCCCCGGGCGGCGAACAGCCGGACGATCTCCTTGGTGGCCGGATCGTAGCCGGGCATGTGATGGATCACCACCACCCCGCCGCGCGGCCCGTCATGCAGCGGCCGGGCGAGGTACGCCTCCAGTTCGGCGTCCTCGTGACCGTCGATGGTGACCGTGCCGGCCCACATCGCGTCATTCGTCACGCTGTGCTCCGTTTCTCCCTGCGGATGGACATCAACGATCATGGCAGCCCGCCGCCGAACGGCGACGTCTCGGGTACAGCCGACGAGGCCCGCGTCGCTGATGACGTGCCGTGCTGGTGTACGTCTACGACTTCCTCAACTGGCATTGAGCCGCGCGTGCGGCAGCGGCGGCGGCGCGGTCGCCGAGGCCCTCGGCGACCGCGGCGTGTTTGAGCCAGTTGAACGGGCTGCCCGGCCTGACGTTGATCCGCTCGCTGACCAGCAGCCGGGCCAGGTCGAAGCGGCCGCCCCGGATGGCCGACTCCAGCAGCGTCCGCTGGACGGCGTCGCGCTGGGCGTGGCTGCCGCCGCATTCGTTGACCCGGTGCCTGATCGGGTACAGCAGCTCGACCACCCGGCCGTGGTCGCCCCGCCGGAAGGCGACGAGCGCGCGGCACACGGGCAGCCCGACCCGCGCCGTCATCGCATGGTTGGTGACACCGGGACGCTCGGACGCCACATACGACTCCCGGGACGCGATCAGCTTCTCGGCCTCGGTGATCCGTCCGGCGCCGACGTAGGACATCACGGCGTGCATGTCGTTGAAGGCGTAGAACGGCTCGCGCGCCTTGGGCGCCCACGCGTCGGCGAGCGCCGCCCAGCGCGCGGTCTGGTCATCGTCCTCCAGGAGCAGGCGCCAGAGGAGGGCCGACGCGTCGAGCATCTCCAGCGCGGTCTCGCGGGCGTCCGGACCGTGCAGGACGTCGTCGTAGATCTCCAGCGCCCGCGCCGTGTCACCGGCTTCCAGGGCGTAGAGCGCGTAGTGCCACCAGTTATGGACGTTGAAGAGCGTGCCGGTCGACCAGTCGTCGAGCCTGGCGTCGAGGTAGGCGATGCCTTCCCTGAAGCGGCCCTGCATCTCGTAGGTGTGGACGACGGCGTGGATGGCCCACACGTCCTTGGGGTTGATCTCGACCGCGCGGAGCCCGACCTCCTCCGAACGGTCGTAGTGTCCGGACTCCTCCAGGCCGAAGGCGTACATGCCGAGGAGGTGGCCGTAGTGCCGGTCGTCCTCGTGCCAGGCCGACAGGGCGCCCCCGATGCGGTCGCGGAGCGAGCGGGCGTCGCCGGTGAAGAAGTCGATCTGGTGTCCGACGATCAGTGCCAGCGCGTCCCTGGGGTGCTCCTCGCTGATGCGGGCGAGCCGGGCGCCGCAGGTCAGGAGGTCGCCGTCGAGGAGCCGCTCGACCGCTTCGATGTGCGCCCTCTCGCGGGGGAGCAGGCGGGAGGCGTCGACCCGTGCGCGGAACTTCCGGAAACCCTTCCGCGCGGTCCGCGCGTCCTCCTTCTCGGTGGTGAGGAGGCCGAGGTAGGCCGACAGCACGTTGGCCAGCGGGAAGCCGGGGTCCTCGCGCAGCGCGGCGCTCGTCTCGGCGTCGACTTCGGCGCGGAAGTGAAGGAGTGCGTGGATCGCCGCGTCGTAGTGCCGCACGGCGGCGGGGCCGCCCGCGCCGGTGGGCAGGCCGTGCTCGTCGGTCTGCATCGGGTTCCTCCTATGGCCGACCGGCACGCTGCGTGCCGGTATCCGAACTCATTGTGGCCATTCCAGGTCGACGATGGGCGGCGGGTAGTCCAGCGTCCGGCGGGCGGCGGCGGGGAGGGCCCAGGGCCGATGGACGTGCGAAGGCGCGATATCGGCGAGTTCCGGCACGTAGGTGCGCACGTATTCGCCGTCACGGTCGAAGCGGGCCGCCTGGCGGAGCGGGCTCAGCACCCGGTTGGGCCGGGTGTCGTTGCCGGTGCCGGCGACCCATTGCCAGTTGCCCGCGTTGTCGGCGACATCGCCGTCGGCCAGCCACTCGTCGAAGTGGCGCAGGCCGCTCCGCCAGTCGATGCCCAGATTCCTGGTCAGGAACGAGGCGGTGATCATGCGCGCCCGGTTGTGCATGAACCCCTCGCGGCGCAGCTGCCGCATCCCGGCGTCCACGATCGGCACGCCGGTCATGCCCTCGCGCCAGGCGGCGAGGGCGCCCTCGTCCCGGTTCCACCGCCGGCCGCCCCGGGGCCGGTAGTCCCGCCGGGGAAGGTCGGGGAAGGCGGCGGCGACCTGGTGGTGGAAATCGCGCCAGGCGAGCTGGCGCCGGAACCCCTCCGGGGTCGCGTTCGCCAGCTCCAGCGGGGACACGCAGCCGAACTTCAGGTACGGGGAGAGCCGCGAGGTGCGGTCGGCGGCCAGGTCGTCGCGGGCACGGTCGTAGTCCGCGGCCGCCTCGTCCAGCCAGGCCGCCATGCGCCGGCGTCCGGCGGGCTCGCCGCCGGTCGCCAGATCGGGGGAGGGCGCGCCGGACGTCAGCTCGGCCAGGCGCGGCAGCGGACCGGGGTCGACGCCGGGGGGCATCCGGATCGTCCCGGGCGTGCCCGCGACCGGCCGGTGGCGGGCGGCCGTCCAGGCACGCCAGAAGGGAGTGAAGACCCGGTAGTGGTCGCCGGTCGCGGGCGTGAGCCCGCCCGGCGGGGCGATCGTGATCCCGGGGTGCGCCGAGACCTCCAGGCCCAGGTCCCCGAGCGCGGCCAGCCGCCGCCGGGCGTAGGCCGAGCGGTCGTCGGCGAGCGCCAGCGCGCGGGCCCCGGTCTCTGCGGCCAGCCGGGCGACCTCCCTGGCCGGGTCGCCGCGGCGCACCGCCAGGTCGCCGCCCAGCGCGCGCAGCGAATCGCGGAGGGCGCCGAGGGCGTCGAGCAGGAACCGGACGCGGTTGGGCGGCGCGTGCGGCCCGGACAGGATGGCCTCGTCGAGGACGAAGAGCGGGACGACCTGGCCGCCCGCGCACGCGGCCTCCAGCGCGGGGTTGTCGCGTACCCGCAGGTCCCGGGTGAAAAGCAGAATGGTGGTGTTCATCGTAGGAGTCTTCGGAGCGGAGGCCGGCATCGGTTGCAACCGGTGGTGGGCCCCGTCACGAAGACCTGGCGAACCCTAGGATCGGCGGGCGACGGCGAGGGTGCTGGAGGCGCGGGGCGGTGCCGCATGATCGTGACGCGGAGCTGAGCGTGGGCGCGGTCGCGCGGCGCCTGGGCGTGGCCGCCTCCACCCTGCGCACCTGGGACCGCAGGTACGGCATCGGCCCCAGCCGCCACAGCCCGGGCAGTCACCGCCGATACAGCCCGCAGGACGTGGCCCGGCTGGAGATCATGCAGCGGATGATCCTCGCCGGCGCCCCGCCGGGTGAGGCCGCCCGCGTCACGCTGGACGAGGCGCCCGCCGCGCCGCCCGCGCCGAGGGGGCACGGCCTGGGCGGCCACCGGGTGCCCCTGGGGGAGGCGGGGGAGGGCCTCCCGCCCTCGGCGGAGGCCCGTGGCCTGGCCCGGGCGGCGATGGCGCTGGACGTCCCGGCGATGACCACCGCCGTGCGGACCGCGCTCGGCCGCGACGGCGCCGTCCGGGCGTGGCACGGGCTGGCCGTCCCCGTCCTCACCGGGATCGGCCGCAAGCACGCGGCGACCGGCGACTGCGTGGAGGTCGAGCACCTGCTGTCCACGGTGCTCATGGGCTGCCTGGCGGAGGTGCCGCCGCCCGCCCGTCCCGTGAACGCGCGTCCCGTCCTGCTCGCCTGCGCGCCGGACGAGCAGCACAGCCTGCCGGTGCACGCGCTGGCCGCCGCGCTCGCCGAGGCGGGACTGGCCGCGAGCGTGCTGGGGGCGCGGGTCCCGGAACGGGCGCTGGCGGCGGCGATCCGGCGCACCGGCCCCGGCGCGGTGTTCGTCTGGTCGCAGACCGCCCGGACCGGGGACCCGGGCTGGCTGGCCGGGCTTCCCGGGGCCCGTCCCGCGTTCCGGCTCGTCGTGGGCGGGCCGGGCTGGGAGCGCGGCGGCCTGCCGGACGGAGCCCGCTTCGCCGCCGGCCTGGCCGAGGCCGTCGCCGAGGTCGAGGCCGCCTTCGGCCCGTCCTGACCCGCCGGACGCCGCCGCGATCGGGAGTTTTCCCTGGTCTTTGCCCTGCCTCGATTGTGATTGCCCGCGTTCTGGACTACGAACAAGTTTTGAAGCGATTTTCGGGGGCGGGAGATCATGACCTTGGCGGAACGGCTCGCGGCCGGCGACGAGGGCGCGCTGGACGAGTGCTACGGGGCGCTCGGCCCGCTGGTGCGCAGGCACGTCGCCGGGCTGGTCCCCCGCCACGCCGTCGACGACGTCGTCCAGGTCGTCTTCCTGGAGGTCTGGCGGTCGCGGCGGCGCCTCGACGCCCGCCGCGGACTGGAGCCCTGGGTGCTGGCGATCGCCCGCAGGCGCGCCATCGACAAGCTGAGGTCCGAGGCCCGCCACTACCGCCGGTCGGTGCCGCTGGACGACGTCGCCGCGACGCGCGACGACACCCTGGCCGTCGACGCCCGCTGCGACGTCAGGAAGGCGCTGGCGGGGCTGCCCGCGCCGCAGCGGCAGGCGATCGTGCTGGCCCACTTCGGTGAGCTGTCCCAACGGGAGATCGCCGATCGGCTGGCGATCCCGCTCGGGACCGTCAAGGCGCGCACCGCCCGCGGTCTGCACCGGCTGAAGGAGCTGCTTTGAACGTCTCAGCGCACGCTCCGGCGACGGAGCATCCGCGCCCGCGGCTGGCGGTGTCGGTCTGCCTGCTGGACGTGCCCGCCGGCTGCGACGGCGGTCATGGCCGGGACCGTTTCCTGACCGGTCCGCTGGCCCGCCACGTCGACCGGGTGCCGGTCGGCCCGGAGATGGGGATCGGCTCCGGTATGGACGGCTATGTGGTCGAGTCGGGCTTGCCGGGCCGCCGGCCGCCGGGCGCGTTCGCCGCCTCGATCCGCGGGGCCCTTCCCGGCCTCGTCATGGAGGAGGACGGCCGGCTGCGCGACCCCGACGTGCGCGAGCATTTCGTCGAGCGGCTATTCGCGCAGGCCAGGGTGCGCGAGTTCTTCGGCGCCGACTGGCGCCCGCGCGACCTCGTCGACTTCCACAGTCGCAACAAGCTGCAGATCCTCGCCCACGACCCGGCCGGGTACCGGGAGACGGGGCGGATCGTCGCCGAGTCGGGCGCGCGGGCCCGCGCCGCCCTCGAGACCGGCTACCGGCGCGCGTTCGCGCGGGCGCTGGCGATCCGGCCCCGGCGCGGCCGCGACGTGAACGCGCTCCTGCACGTCCTCGGCCCGCTGAGCGACAGGCTCGACCGTGCCCGCCGCCACGACATCGTCGAGGCGATCGAGGCGTTCCGGGTGGGGGAGGCACCGCTCGGCGTTCCGATCGCGCTGCTCCGCCGCCACGCGGTGGGGGAGGAACTGGAGTACCTGGCCCGGCAGACCTACCTGGACCCCTTTCCCGCCGACCTCGTCCCGCGGCTCCGCCTCCGGCCCGACCGGCTCAGCGGCCTCTGACCCGGCAGTGTCGTCGCGGTGGCCATTCCCAGGGAACCCGATCGGATCATCCCGTTCACCGACGCCATCGTCGCGATCGCCGTGACCCTGCTCGTCCTGCCGCTGGTGGACGTGGTGCCGGAGACGGCGCGGAAGGGGGAGGGCGCCACCGAGGTGATCACCGGGAACCGGCCGGAGATCTACGCCTTCCTGCTGAGCTTCGCGGTCATCATGCGGCTCTGGTTCCGCCACCACCAGATCTTCCGGCATGTGCGCGCCTACTCCCGGCCGCTGATCATGTGCAACGTCGGCTGGCTGCTGGCCATCATCGTGCTGCCGTTCCCGACCGAGATGGTCGGCGTCTACGGTTCCGACCGGTTCACGGTCGGCTTCTACATCGGCACGATCCTGCTCGCCAACGTCTTCCAGACCGGGATGGACGCCGTCATCCGGGCGGACCCCGAGGTCGCGTCCGAGGACCGCCCGATGACCCACGAGTTCCTCACCGGCTCGGCCGCCGCGACCGCGATGCTGGCCGTCGCCATGATCCTCGCGCTGCTCGTTCCCACCCTGAACTACTGGGCGCTGCTCGTGCTGTTCCTCGCGCCGGCCGCCGAACGCGCCTGGCTCCGCCATCGACGCTCCTGACGGCCGAGGGGGCGGGTCATCCCGGCGGCTCCGCCGTGCCGGTCGCGGAGCGAGCGGTCCCCGGGCCCGCGGCCGGGGACGGCTCGCCTGCGGCGCGTTGTTGGTCGCGGTGCGCCCCGTACACCACCAGGGCCCAGACCAGGCAGCCGAACGCGGCGGTGTGCGCCAGCGTGCGGACGATGTTCCAGGTGACCCATGGGCGCTCGAAGCGCTCCCGGACCGCGGCCAGGTCGGCGATCCGGGCGGGGTCGCCGGCCCTGTCGAGCTCGTCGTTGAGCGGCACGTTGGCGAGCATCGTGACCAGGAACGCCACGATGTAGAACACGAGCCCGGCGATGATCCAGGGGAGGGCGGGCCGGCCCTGGCCGCGCCAGGCGAGCACCGCCACGAGGGCGATCAGCGGGATCGACCCGACGAAGGGCAGCATGAACCAGCCGTTGATGATCGCCCGGTTGACGTGCTGCATCGTCTCGACGAAGGCGCGGTCGGAGCCGCGCCCCAGTCCCGGCATCACCGAGCAGACCCAGCCGAAGAACAGCCCGGCGATGAGGCCCGTGGTGATCACGGAGGCGGGCAGTGCGATGGACTGTGCGAGCTTCATCGGGTCACGTCCCCGTTCCAGACGCCGGTGGCGGCGGTGTCGCGGGCGTAGTCGGCGAAATCGCGGGGCGGCCGACCGAGGATCCGCTGGACGCCGTCGCACACGTGGGCGTTCCGGCCGTCCAGCACGGTGGTGAACAGATAGGCCAGCAGTTCGACGACGTCGGCCGGAACGCCCTCGGCCGTCAGGGACTCCGACATTTCGGCCGCCGAGATCCGGGTGTAGCCGATGCCGCGCCCGGTGGCCGCGGCGATGGCGGCGACGGCCTCGGGGAAGGTGAGCAGCCGAGGGCCGGTCAGTTCGTAGACCTGGCCGAGGTGCCCGTCCTGGGTGAGCACCGCGGCGGCGGCGTCGGCGATGTCGTCGGCGTCGACGAACGGCTCGCCCACCTCGCCGGCGGGCAGGTAGAAATGCCCGGCCACGACGGGGTCCAGCAGGTGGCTCTCGCTGAAGTTCTGGTTGAACCAGCTGCAGCGCAGGACCGTCCAGTCCGCTCCGGACGCGGCGAGCACCTTCTCGGCGGCCTGGGCCGCCTCCTCACCGCGGCCGGACACCAGCACCAGCCGCCGTGCCCCGGCCTTCAGCGCCGCCTCGGCGAACGAGCCGACCGCCGCGGGTGCGCCCGGCGCCGCCAGGTCGGGGTAGTACGACACGTACGCCGCCCCCACACCCTCCAGCGCGGGCTCCCACGTCGCGGGGTCCGCCCAGTCGAACGGCACCCCGCCCGAGCGCGAGCCGATCCGCACCGGCCTGTCCTGCGCGGTCAGCCGCTGGACGACGCGCCGCCCGGTCTTACCGGTGCCGCCTGTCACGAGGGTCAGATTCTCGGTCATGCTCCGCTCCCTGTGCCGCGGCCCGGTCGTTCCGGGCCGGCACTCCAACGATCCGGCGGGAGCCGCTTGGCAACAACGGCCAGGTGTGCAAAGGTCGTTAACCTGAGCATTAACGATGGAGGGTGGTGTGGAGCGCCGCGACATCGAGATCTTCCTGACGCTTGCCGAGGAGCTGCACTTCGGCCGTACCGCCGAACGCCTGCACGTGTCCACCGCGCGGGTCAGCCAGACGATCAAGAAGCTGGAGCGCCGGATCGGGGCCGCCCTGTTCGAGCGGACCAGCCGCCGGGTCGCGCTCACCCCGATCGGGCGCCGGCTCGAGGCGGACCTGCGGCCCGCCCACCGGCAGATCCTGGACGGAGTCGAGCGGGCCGTCGCCGCGGGCCGCGGCATCGACGGGGTGCTGCGCGCCGGCTTCGTCGGCACCGCCGTCGGCGGGCTCCTGCACCGGGTGGCCGCGACGTTCCAGAACAGGCACTCGGCCTGCCGGGTGCAGGTCGTGGAGACCCGGTACAGCGACTTCCTGCCCCTGCTCCGCGCCGACGAGGTCGATCTCGTGCTCGTGCCGGTCCGGGTGGACGAACCCGACCTCACCGCGAGCCCCGTCCTGTTCAGCGAACCTTCCGTGCTCGCCGCCTCGGCCCGGCACCGGCTCGCCCGGCGGGCCTCGGTCACCCTGGACGACCTCGCCGGCGAGCAGGTGCTGCGCCCGCGCGGAATGCCCGACTACATGGACGAGAGCCTGGTCCCGCGCCGCACGCCGGGCGGTGCGGCCGTCGAACGGGGCCTGGAATTCAGCACCGTCCAGGAGATGCTCTCCCTCATCGGCGCGGGCATGGGCGTCTTCCCGGTTCCCGCCCACGCGAGCAGGTACGACACGCGGCCCGACATCGCCTACATTCCGATCTCGGACGGGCTGATCAGGGAACGGCGGTTCATCTGGCGCGGCGCGGCGGAGAACAACCGGATCCGCGCCTTCACCCAGGCCGCCCGCGACGTCGTGGCCGCATCCGCGGAACCGCTCTGAAACGTCACTCGGTCAGCCGGGTCAGATCGGCGAGGATCTCCGACGCGGTCACCGGGTCGAGGGCGCCGAAACGCGCGTCCGGGCCGGGCGCCGCGCGCAGGCCCTTCCGGTCGGAGACGAAGACGCCCTCCAGCCGCTGCTCCGGCACGCTGTCCACGGCATCGGCCACCGGAACACCGGGATCGAGCCGGATCACGACGTAGCGGCCGGGGGCCGCCTCGCGCCAGATCACGCTCTGGAAGCCGTCGCCGTACTGCTCGCGCCGCCAGATGTGCTCGCGCAGCCCGAACGTCCGGGCCGTGGGCAGCCTGAGCCCTTCGAAGCGCTTCAGCCGGCCGGCGGCGCGCTCCTCGTCGCGCAAGGTGTGGACCGGACGCCCGAGCTGCTCGAACGGCTGGACGATCTCGTAGTCGGCGAAGACCTCCGCCCACGCGTCCGGGCCGCCGGCCAGGTCGAGCGGGTGCGCGATGCCCACGGTCGCGGATCGGGGCAGGTCGAGGACGGTGTCGGTGACGTCGGCGAAGGTGCGGTCCTCGGCGATCCGGAACGAGCCGCCGCCCTCGATCGTCCATACGAGGCGCCGCGCGATGTGCCACACCAGCGGGTGCTCCGCGAACAGCGCCCGGAACTCGCCTGCCGGCCAGCGGCGCCGCGTGACCAGGGCCGTCTCCAACCGCAGGATCTGGTCGCCGGCGACCGCCTTCACGTCTTTCTTCAGCGCCGCGAACCGCTGGTACGCGGCGGACGCCAGGTCCCGGTCGTCGGAGGCCGAGGGGCGGGGGAGCGCCTTGCGCGGCGTGCCGTCCTCCTCCTTGACCTGGGGCATGAGCCGCTCGTCGAAGCCGACCGCGAAGCGCCGCGGCCCGTAGTCGAGTGTGAGGCCGCCGTCGGCGTCCAGCCCGAAGTCGGGGACGAGCCGGTCGGCGAGCCGCTCGGGGGTGAGCTCGCGCTCCGCGGCGATCCGGTCGACGCGTTCCTGCGCGCGTGCGCGCAGGGTCCGCGACCGGCCCTTCAGCGCGATTCCGTGCAGGTGCATCAGCGCGACGTCGGAGCCGATGTCGACGAGCGCGTCCAGCCCGGCGTTCGTCCGGCCGGACCGTGTCTCGCTCCGGATCACCGGGGTGAGGCGCCGCACCGTCTCGTCGTCGCCCAGCCGGCCGAGCTGGGCCAGCGCCCATTCGTCCTTGCCGGGCGAGCCGTACATCTCGCCGTGCCGCCGCCAGCGCTGGAACACCGCCCAGGAGAATTCGGCGAGCGACCCCCGGTCGCAGGCCTCGCGCACGAGGTCGAGACCGGGATAGGGCTCTCCCGGCTTGGAGATCGCCAGCATGGTGAACAGGTGGCGGACGGCCTCGGCGGGCAGCGCGCGGCGAGGCCGTCGCGCCAGCAGGATCTGCGGCAGCTCCTCGGGGTCGGCCCAGTCGCCGGGCACCGGCATCTTGGCGGGGAGGATCTCCAGCGGGTCGGTCGTGAGCAGCGCCTCGATCGCCGCGGCGGCCTCGTCGCCGTGGACGCGGGCGATGCCGGTGATCGCCCGCGGAACGGCGCCGGTGCCGTGCCGGGACGCCACCAGCCGCAGCGCCGCCTCCGCGTCCCGGCGGCCGGCCCCGGCCTTGCCGAGCGCGGCGGGGAGCAGGTGGGGCACGGCGGCCGTGCCGTGGCGTTCGAACCAGGCGACCGCGTGCTTGCGCCGCGCCTTCCTGCGCGTCAGCGTCCGCGCCATCAAGGACGCCACCCGCCCGTCGCGGAACGGCAGCAACGCGCCGGCGGCGCCCTCGACGTTCGCCTCGACCATGCGGAGCGCGATGGGGAGCATGCCGAGTTCGAACCGCGCGACGGCGGCCCGCGCCCAGTCGCCGGAGTCCCATTCGTACTTCGGCTCCCAGCCGGAGAGCAGCGGGCGGGCCACCTCGATCGGCGCGTGGAGGAGGAACCGCGGCTGCAGGTACCAGTGCATGGAGGGGAAGTGATGGGCCGCCTCCTCCCAGTCGGTCCACCGCCCGCCGCGGGGGTCCAGCTCGTCGGCGGTCTCCGCCCAACGCTCGCGTTCACCCGGCTCCCACGCAATGGACGTCTCGGCGGGACGGGGCAGCCCGTTGAGGACGACCTGCTTGGGCCGCGTGCGCCGCACCGTCCACGGCGGCGCGACCAGGATGGGCGGGAGGGCCTTGGCGGGGGCGTCCGGCACCCGGTCGGCTTTCTCCAGAAGCGGCCCGACGGTGTTCTGGACGTTGTCCGGCAGGCCGGGCAGCACGGCGGCCGCGAGCGCCGCATGCCGTCGCACCAGGTCGGTGGCGCGCTCGGCGTTCGCCGAGCCGGCGTCGACGACCGGGGCGAGCAGCCTCAGCCCCCGCGCGGGGAAACGCCCGAGGGCGGCCGCGAGCCAGGTCCCGATGCCGGCGTCGCCGATGCGGTCCACCAGGGTCTGGAACGCCGCGTCGGACGGGATGACCGACAGTGCCGCCAGCAGCACCTCCCGGTGATCCTTCTCGACCCGGTCCAGATGGTGCGCCAGCAGCGGGACGGCGGC
Organism: Actinomadura vinacea; assembly: GCF_039532545.1. Classification (NCBI taxonomy): domain Bacteria; kingdom Bacillati; phylum Actinomycetota; class Actinomycetes; order Streptosporangiales; family Thermomonosporaceae; genus Actinomadura; species Actinomadura vinacea. The sequence continues at coordinate 377,025 of NZ_BAAARW010000039.1, forward strand.
CGTCCCCGCGCCCTCCAGCAGGGTGGCGACGACCTCTTCGCACGTGCCGATCCGAGCCGCCGGCTCGTCCGCCCTCTCCGCGGCGACGGGCGCGACCGGCACCGGCAGCCCGCCGCGCCGCGGATGGATCCGTGCGCGCCAGGCGTCCGGGAGGATCAGGGCGTCCTCGTCGGGCAGGGCGACACCGGCCGGCATGGGGCGCTCGTTCATGCTCCGACCTTAGGAGCCCTCGGCGCGGAGTGTGTGGAAGTTCGTCCTCCTATGACAGGGCGCGCCAGGCCGCGGAGAGGGTCTGGCGGAACTGGTCGACCTGGTGAGGGGGGACGTCGTCGATCATGCGTTCCTCCAGGCGGCGGACGGGTTCGGCGAGGCCGGCCAGGAGTTCGCGTCCGGCGTCGGTGAGGTGGATGAGCAGTTCGCGGCGGTTGGCGGGGTTGCGTTCGCGCCGGACGAGGTCGCGGCTCTCCAGGGCGCGGACCAGGTCGGCGATGGACTGGGCGGTGACGAAGGAGTCGCGGGCGAGTTGGGCGGCGGACCGGCCGCTGTGCCTTTCCAGCACGGTGAGCGCCGTGTACTGCAACGCGGTGATGCCCGCCGGCCGGACCAGTTCCTCCAGGCGTGACCGGACGGCCAGTTCCAGCCGCTTGACCATGTAGAGCAGTGACGGGGGCGCCTTGGCGTCGCCCGCCTTCGGGCCGTCTGCCGGGACGGCGGTCATCGGCGTGCTCCCTGGTTCTGGCGGACGCTCCGGCTCGACGCCGCCGCCCCAGGCTAAGACATTGACAGGAAACCTGATGGATATCAGACTCCGTCGGCAGGATTCCTGTTGATCGAGCGCCGGCGGAGCCGGTGATGGGTGGAGATCATGGATCTGAACGGCAGGGCGGCACTGGACCTTGACCGGCTGACCGCGATCGATGTGCACACCCACGCGGAGATCGCCAAGGACGGCCGCCTCTCGCTGAGCCCGGAGCTGTTCGGCGCGTCCGAGGAGTACTTCAAGGCGCAGGGGCACCGGCGGCCGACGATCGCGGAGACGGCCGCCTACTACCGCGAGCGCAGGATGGCGGCGGTGGTGTTCACCGTGGACGCCGAGCACGCCACCGGCCACCCGCGCATCTCCAACGAGGAGGTCGCCGAGGGCTGCGCCGAGCACCCCGACGTGCTGATCCCGTTCGCCAGTGTCGACCCGCACAAGGGCAGGGCCGGGGTGCGCGAGGCCCGCCGCCTCGTCCAGGAGCACGGGGTGCGCGGGTTCAAGTTCCATCCCAGCATCCAGGGGTTCGCGCCCGACGACCGCATGGCCTATCCGCTGTACGAGGCGATCGAGGAACTCGGCGCGATCGCGTTGTTCCACACGGGGCAGACCGGCATCGGCGCGGGCGTGCCCGGCGGCGGCGGGATCCGGCTCAAGTACTCCGACCCGATGCTGGTCGACGATGTCGCGGTCGACTTCCCCGAACTGCGGATCATCCTGGCGCACCCGTCCTTCCCCTGGCAGGACGAGGCGCTGGCGGTGGCCACGCACAAGCCGCATGTGCACATCGACCTGTCGGGCTGGTCGCCGAAGTACTTCCCGCCGCAGCTGGTCCGGTACGCCAACAGCCTGCTCAAGGACAAGGTGCTGTTCGGCTCGGACTACCCGGTCATCACTCCCGACCGCTGGCTGGCCGACTTCGACGAGCTCGAGATCAAGCCCGAGGTGCGTCCCAGGATCCTCAAGGACAACGCGGCCCGGCTGCTGGGCCTGACCGGGAGCTGACACCTCCAGGGGACGAAGGCCGGGCCGCACGGGGGCGACGGCCCGGCCCCGGTCGTCACATCATCGGCCCTGCGGGAACGGCTGACCAGGACGACCCGCGGGTCGTCGACGGCCGGATCTGGACGCCGCCGTCGGCAAGTCCAGGCGATACATACTATTCATAGTCATTGATTGTGGTTAGACTCCGGCCGCGAGCGCATCCTGTCCCCGAGCCCGGCGAGGAGACCCACCATGGGCGAAGTGACGGTCGACGTCCGCGCGGACGCCACCTGGATCACCTTGGACGCACCCCAGCGCCGCAACGCCTTCGATCCCGGTATGGCCGCCGCGGCCGTCGAGGCGATCGAGGCGAGCGGCGCCTCCCGCGCCGTCGTCATCACCGGCGCACCGGGCGCGTTCTGCGCGGGCGGAGCGCTCGACATGCTGGGACGGCCGAGCGTCGGGCAGATGCGCGGCCTGTACCGCTCGTCGCTGGCGCTGTTCGACGCGGTCCGGCAGTGCCCGCGCCCGGTGATCGCGGCCGTGAACGGCGCCGCGGCGGGCGGCGGCAACGAACTGGTCGTCGCCTGCGACCTGGCCATCGCCGCGCGTTCGGCGACGTTCGGGCAGACCGGGCCGCGGGTGGGCAGCGCGCCCGTGACCGGAGCGACCAACGTCCTGGGCGTCCAGATCGGCGAGAAGCGGGCCAAGGAGATGGCGTTCCTGTGCCGCCGCTACACCGCCGCGCAGGCGCTGGAGCTCGGCCTGGTCAACGACGTGGTCGACGACGACCGGCTGGTCGACGCGGTGGACGGCGTCGTCGCCGAGCTGGCGGCGCTCAGCCCCCGGTACCTGGAGATCACCAAGATCAGTTCCAACATCTGGTGGAGCGCCGCCCGCGACTCCTTCAGCACCGGCCTCGGCATGCTCGTCCAGGCGATCGGCAGCCCCGACATGGTGGAGGGCGCCACCGCCTTCCTGGAGAAGCGCCGCCCCTCCTTCCCCGCGCCCGAATAGTCAGGCGCCGCCGGCCTCCTCTCCGGTCACTTCGCCGAGCACGGCCTCCAGCAGGCGCAGGATCTCGGCCGTGGCGGCGGCGCCGCCCAGAATCACGATCTTCAAGCGGTTCCGCTCCGGGTCGTGGACGGTCTGGACGCGCAGCGGCCGCGCGGGGTCGCCTCCGGTGTTCGTCCCGGCCAGCACCAGCGTGCCCAGCCGGTCGGCCGCGGTCCGGTCGATCCCCTCGACCTGCACGATGCTCGACACTTCCATCCGCGCGAGACCGGCGGCCGAGGGCCGTCCGGTCAGCGCTTCGAGGTCGGCGGGGGCGATCCGGTACTGCTTGCCGATCCGGACCGCCTTGAGCCGGCCGGAGCGGATGTAGCCGCGCACGGTGCGCACGTGCAGCCCCAGCCGCTCGGCCACCTCCTCGACCGAGTACATTCTCTCCTCCATCATTCCCTACGATAGGATATGAAGGGAGTGATAGGGGAGTTTGCCTGCCAGTCGGTCAGCAGTTCTTGTAGGAGCCCCTATTGCCCCACGAGCACCAGTCCGCCAGCCTGCCGCCCGGGTAGTACAGGTACGCCGTGTCGCCGTTGTTGTTCCACACGTACCAGGTCCTGCCCCAGAAGCGGTGCGCGGAGCGGCCCAGCCCCGGCAGGTTCGTCGCCAGGGCGGCGCCGTCCAGCCCGGGCAACACGCCCGACCAGTGGTTCCAGCTCCTGCCGGTATGGACGAACACGCTCCTGCGGCCGCCGAGCCTGAACGAGCCGAAGGTGTAGGTGTGCCCGGACCGGTCTCTGATCCGGTAGCCCTTGAGCTGCTGGGACGTGCGCGCCGTGTTGTGCAGCAGGATCCATTCGGCGTTCAGGGAGTAGGCGGAGCCGTCGTCCCTGCCCGGGCTGTTGTAGTGGACCCGGAGAATCCGCAGCTTGCTCGCCGCCTTGGCCGGCGTCGCGGTGAGTCCGATCCCGCCGGCCGCGATGACGGCGGCGGCCCCCATGATGAGTGGCTTCTTCACCCCGTGTTCCTCCCTTGTGGTGGGTGGGACACGAGTTGTATCAGCGACCCCTGTGACTACATAGAGTTAATGCCAACTGGGTATGGGCTGCCAACCTGCGGTGATGCCAGCGCGTCCATGTGCGCTCCGTAGTCATTTAAGGGATCTGTGTCGTTCCTGAGCGGCCCTGCCCTCAACGGCCGGTGATGCGGCGGACCAGGTTCTCGGTGTAGGACCTGGTGAACTGGTGGGACGGGCCGCTGATCTCGACCTTCCCACCCGTGATGGGCGTGGCGACGGCCGGCGCGGACAGCACCATGCCCTCGGAGACGATGGCGATCTGGTTCGCGGGCGGCTGCGCCCGGGAGGCCGTCGTCGTCATCTGGGTGAAGGTCTGGGCGTCCTTCTGCGTGAAGGAGACGGCCACGTAGAAACCCGTCACGCCGCGCGCCGGGTCGGGCCTCTTCACACGGATGTCGTCGACCTGTCCAATGGTCATGCCGGACCCGACCTGGAGGCACTCGCGGTCGGACGGATCAGGCAGCATGCCCGCCTTGCACGGGGCGGGCCCGGACGCCCGCACGTGGAGGAACTGCACCGGCCGGCGCAGTGTCGCGGGGCCGCCCTGTGCCGGGTCGTCCTCGTCGCGCAGCAGGAAGAAGGCTGCGAGCGCGGCCACGGCGACGACGAGCACCAGCGCCAAAGCCAGGACGATCACCAGCAGGGGCTTGAGCGGCGACGGCGCGGCGGGCGGTTGCGGATAGGCCCCGTAGGGAGGGGAATCGCTCATCACAGGCCCTCAGTATGAACGCTGACCACCATTCCGGCCATGCCGCCCATTCCTTCTATTCCTTATTCGAGGGATCCGACCCTTCGCTGGGGGAGACTTCTGAGGTGGATCTGCTGATCGCCGGACGGCATCTCGGTGACCGCTACCGGCTCGTGGCGCCGCTCGGCGCGGGCGGCATGGCCATGGTCTGGCGCGCGTTCGACGACGTCCTGGACCGCGAGGTGGCGGTCAAGGTGCCGCGCGAGGACGGACCGGAGGAGTTCACCCGGCGGCTCCGCCAGGAGGCGCGCACCGCCGCCGGGCTGGAGCATCCGGCCATCACCAGTGTGTACGACTACGGCGAGGCGGAGCTGTCGCCGGACGGGCGCCTGCCCTTCGTGGTGATGGAACTGCTCGGCGGGGAGAGCCTCGCGGCCAGGTTGACGCGCGGGCCGCTTCCCTGGACGGACGCCGCCGCGGTCTGCGCACGGTTGGCCGAAGCCCTGGCCGCCGCGCACGAGGCGGGCGTCGTGCACCGGGACGTCAAGCCCGGGAACGTGTTCCTGACCCCGACCGGGGTCAAGGTCCTGGACTTCGGGATCGCGTTCACGGCGGCGGCCCCCGGCGACGGCACGCTGCTGGGCACGCCCGGCTATCTGGCGCCAGAGCTGCGGACGGGCGCGGAGCCGACCGCGGCCGCCGACGTCTACGCCCTCGGCCTCACCCTGGTGGAGGCGGTCACCGGACGGCCCGAGCCGCCCGACATGGACGCGCTTGCCGGAGCAGGCGTTCCCGAGGACGCGGCCGCGGGAATCCTGCGCTGCCTGGACGAGCGCCCCGACGCCCGACCCCCGGCGGACGAGGTCGCGGCGATGCTGGGCGCGCCGCCGCCACCCGTGCGGGAGAGGGAGCCGTTCACCGACGGCTCCGACAGCGACGCTGAGGCCGACACCGACCGCAGGACCAAGGTCCTCGACCGGCCCGCGCCCGCTCCCGCCGTTCCGGAAAGCGGGAGACCGCACCGGAGGCGGCTCCTCATAGCCGGATCGGTCATCGCGGGGATCACCGCGGCCGCGGCGGTGATCGCGGTGCTCGTTCCGTCCGGCCCGCCGCCCCGCTCGGAGGGGCGCCCGGTGCCGACGTCCCCCCAGAGCCCTCCCGCCATGGTGCGATGCGCGGTGGCGTACTCGGTCACCGGCCAGTGGCCGGGCGGTTTCCAGGCACAGGTGCGCGTCACCAACCTGGGCGGGCCGGTCGACGGATGGCGGCTGGCCTGGTCTTTCCCCGACGGCCAGCGGATCACCCAGCTGTGGAACGGCGGGCAGGCACAGGACGGGGCCGCGGTGACGGTGACCGCCGCCGACTGGAACCGGACCATCGCACCGCGCGGGACGGTCGAGTTCGGTTTCCTCGGACGGCGCACAGGGAGCGGCACGGGAGGCGACCGCGCGCCGGACCGCTTCACGCTGAACGGCCAGGACTGCCGGGCCGGTTGAATGGCGGAAACGGCGGTGGAGTGTCGGATACCGGCCCTACGGTGTGGCGTCATGAGTGATCATGCCGCGCCGCTCCCCGATGAGGACGTCCTGGTCGTCCCGAAGAGCTGGCATCGGGTCCTGCATCCGCGCCGCGGCGGTGTCGCCGTGCCCGTCAAGAAGATCGACAAGAAGGCGGTGGCGGAGGCCGGGGAGCTCCTGGAGGGTGCCCGCGACGCCATCGAACGGTTTCTCTCCCACGCGGGTGACGACCCTGATCCGGATCAGTCCGAGCGGGACCTCGCCGTGCGGGTCCGGCGGCACCTGGACGGGCGACCCGACCCGGCGGGCGCGGCCGCGCTCGCGGAGCTCGCGATGTACGTCGACGAACCGTCCTCGGGGTCGGAGTATTGGCCGAAACTGCGGTACCAGCGGCCGTTCGCGGAACTCTGGATCGCCGACCACGGGGCCGCGTTCGCCGCTTGCGCGCTCGCGGAGCTCAGCCTCATCGAGATCCGGGAGCGGGGAGACCGCCGAACGCCACAGCGGTCCGCGAGGGGCGGCCATCACGTCCGTTCACTGGCCCCCGATGCCCTGCGCCGGGTCCGCGCCGTGCTCGCGGGCGCGGATGAGGAGGAGTACGACCGGGCGGTGCGGGGCTTGACGGACCGGCGCCGGACGCCGGGGCAGCGGATCATCGTCTCCTACCTCGTGCCGGACCGGCTCGACTGGGTGACCCAATGCTGCAAATCCCCGCCTCCCAGCGCTTGGATCAAACACTGGCTCTCGACCACCCTCTACTGCTCTCTCGGGTCGACGGACCACCTCGCCCTTCTGAAGGAGCCGCTGGACCTGGGCTTCGGTCCCTGGTTCGGCGTCGTGACGACACTGGTCGACGGGTTGGGCGCCGACGCCCTTCCCGTGCTCCTCCAGCAAGCCGACGGTCCGAACGCGTACTTCGGAAGTTCCGAGGAGTACCGCAGATTCTTTGAGACCGTCTCCGTCGTCCCCTCCGATGAGGCGTTCGCGGTGCTGCTGTCGCGGCTCGGCGATGACCCGGCCGTCCTGCCCGAGCTGGTCGCGGCGATGGAACGCTTTCCGGTCCGGGCGATGCGCCTGATGGCTCCGGTGGCGGCCGGCGACTCGCCGGAGGCCGAGCGTGTGGCGGAACTGCTGACCGATCATGTGCGGACCCATCCGGAGCTGTCCGCCGCGAAGCTGCCCGCTTCATGCCGGACGGTCATCGAAGGGATGTCGGCCGCGGTCGCACGGGTCGGACAGGCGGAGGGGGAGACCCTGCCGCGCCCGCTGGTGGACGCGCTCGCGTCCGGCGCAGGGACGGCGTCCAAGAAGCCCGCCACGCCCGAGTGGGCGGATCCGGCGCTCCTGCCGCAGGTGATGATGCGGGACGGCGATGCGGCCCTGCCGGACGAGGCGGCCCGCGGGCTGGTCGAACGGCTCGCGACACCGGACCTCGCACCCGATGACGCGCTGCTGGAGGCGGTGAAGGCCGCCTGCGACCCGCGTTCGCTGGCGGTCTTCGGCTGGACGATCTTCGAGCGGTGGCGGGGCAAGGGCATGCCGTCGCGGCATCGGTGGGCGCTGCCGCAGCTCGGCGCCACCGGTGACGGTGAGACGGTGCGGCGGCTCGTCCGGGTGATCCTCTTCTGGCATGCGGCGGGCTTGTATGCCAGGGCCCTGGCCGGGCTGGACGTCCTCGCCGCGATCGGGAACGACGTGGCGCTGGCGCACCTGTTCGACTTGAAAGACAACGGGCCGGGCACGGGTTTCAGGCGCGAAGCGTCCACGCGGATCCACGAGTTCGGTGAGCGGCAGGTGGTCACCTACCAGCAGCTGCAAGACCCGGTGATTCCGGACTTCGGCCTCGACGCCGACGGCGGCCTGTCTCTGGACTACGGTCCGCGCCGCTTCGCCGTCGGTTTCGACCAGCAGCTCAAGCCCTTCGTGACCGACGACGCCGGCAGGCGCCTCAAGACGCTGCCCAAGCCGGGAGCCAAGGACGACCCTGACCTGGCGAAGGCGGCGTACGGGCGCTTCACCGATCTGAAGAACGGCGTGCGGCAGGTCGCCGCCGAGCAGATCCGGCGTCTGGAGCGCGCCATGCTGGCGGGCCGGACCTGGTCCCCGGAGGAGTTCCACACTCTCTATGTGCGGCACCCGCTGCTGCGGCACATAGGGCGGCTGCTGGTGTGGACGGCCGCGCACGACGGCGGGAGGCCCGTCCCGTTCCGGATCGCCGAAGACCGGACCCTGGCCGACGTCCATGACGACGCCTTCGAACTGGGGGAAGGGGCACGGATCCGTCTCGCACACCCGGTCCTGCTCGGGGACGAAGCCGACGACTGGGCGGAGATGTTCGAGGACTACGAGGTCACGCAGCCGTTCCCGCAGCTCGAGCGCGTCCGCCACGTTCTGGACGAGCGGGAGCGCGCGAGCGCGCGGCTGGCCCGGTTCGAGCGCGCCGTGGTGCCCGCCCGGGCGGTGCTGAAGCTGACCCGCGGAGATTGGAGCCGGGGCGATCCGGTGCGCAACGACTGGAGCTGGATGTTCCGCAGCGCGTTCGGCGGCCTCTATGTCATGGTCGATCTGAGTCCGGGGATCAAGGGAGGCGAACGGGTGGCCGAGTTGGCCGACCAGAGGGTGGAACGCGTCCGGATCGGCGACCGGCCGGAGAAGCACCGTTCCGGGCGCCGCACGGGCCGCGTGTTCGGCGATCTGGACCCGGTGATGGCCTCGGAGATCCTGGCCGACCTGACCGGGCTGGTCGAGGCGTCATGACCTCGCCGGACGAGAACGCGACGGCGCTGCCCGACTCGTGGCGCCGGAAGCTGCATCCCAGGCGCGGCGGTGCCCCGGTGCGGCCCGTCAAGGTCAAGTCCTCGGTGGTCGCGGCCATGACCGCCAGGGTCGCCGCGGGACGGCCTTTGTGCGAGATGGCGTTCACCGCGCGCGGGAGTGATCCGCTGCTGGTCGAGGAGGGCCGACGGCACCTGGAGGGCGAGGCCGGGCCGCTGGGCGCGGCGGTGGTCGCGGCCACCGCGCTCCCTGAACTCGACTTCGGGGTCCTTCATGAGAAGGACGGGTGCGCGCTGGTCGACACGTGGATCGTCGAGCACGGGATCGGCTTCGCCGCGCGCGCCTTCGTGGAGATGAGCGAGGTCACCGTCCGCTGGGCCATACGCGACTCGGCGCGCGTGCCCGGTTGGGTCCGCGGGCGGAACGACCCCTGGCCCTGGCCCTTCGCCGGAATGGAGTACGCGGTCGGTCGACGGCTCCGCACCCTGCTGGCCACCTGCGACGAGCCGGAGTACCGCGCGGCGGTGGAAGCGCTGGCGGAGGCGCGGCGTACGCCGAGGCAGCGGCTCGTGGCGGCCTATCTCGTCCCCGCGCGGAGCGACTGGGTCGCGGAGTCCTGCCGGGAGGCCGCCCGATCCGACGTCGGGTCCAGGTTCGAGTGGATGTACGGGTGCGCCGTCGCCGGGGAGCATCTCGACCTCATCGACCCGCTCGACTCCTGGATGGCCGGCCCCGTCGAGTTCACCGCGACCCTCGTGGACGGCGCGGGCGCCGCGCTCGCGCCGACGGCCGCGCGTGCGGCCGACAGCGGCCACGGCGACGGGCGCGCCGGCGGTCTCGACGTTCTCGCCATGCTTCCCTCCGACGCGGCCTTCCGGTCGCTGCTCGACCGGCTCGATCAAGAAGGGGCCGAGGCGGCGCTGGTGACGGCGATGGCCCGCTTCCCGAGGCGGGCGATGCGCGTGCTCGCGGAGCCGGGCTCGTCCAGGGCGGCGCGCCTGCTGGCCGCGCACGTGCGGGCCCGTCCGGCACTGGCGGCCGACGGCCTCCCCGCGGAGGTCCGCGCGGTCGTCGAGGCCGACGCCCGCGTCCCGGAGGCCCCGGCCGGCGACCTTCCCCGCGCCCTCGCCGACCCGCCGTGGGCCCGGCCCGCCGGGTCGGCCAAGAGGCCGGTCGTCATCGGCGGCCTCGAACCGGTCGGTGAGCCCGCCGTCCGGTGGGCCGCCGGCGAGCGCGAGGCGTGGGCCCGGCAGGAGTCGGAGATCGCGCTCTGGGACGAGGACTCCGACTGGGACGAACTGGCCCGCCGGTTCCGCCTCGGCGATCTCAAGCCGTGGGGTGAGCGGAGCCTGCTCGTCCAGGGGCCCGAGGATCTCGTCCGCCCGCTGGTCCCGGACTGGGAGTCGCCCCTCGTCGGCGACGTCCACGGCTGGATGCGGCCGGTCCTCGCACGCTGGGAGTTGGCCGCACTGCCCGCCGCCCAGGGGCTGGCGGAGGCGGCCCCGGCGCGGGCGGGCGATCTGCTGCTCCCCTTCCTGGACGCGGATGTGGCCCTGCAGACGGCCGAATGGCTCGCGCGGTCGAAGACCGGTGGACGGGTCGCGCGGGCGTGGATCGAACGGCACGGAGTCGAGGCGGTGCCGCTGCTCGTCCCGGCGGCCATGGGCAAAACCGGGGCGGCGCGGCGCGGCGCGGAGGCGGCGCTGCGGCTCGTCGCGGAGAGCCGGGGCGAGGAAGCCGTCGTCCGGGCGGCGCGCCCGTTCGGGAACGAGGTGGTCGAGGCGGTCCAGCGGCTGCTGGCCACCGACCCCCTGGAGGTGTACCCGGCGAAGGTTCCCGCTCCCGTGGACGTGCTGATCCCGCACCTTCTCCCGCAGGTGCTGCTGCGCGGCCGCGAGCGGGCCCTGCCCGCGTCTGCGGTGGGTCACCTGCTGACGATGCTGGAGATGTCCGGGCCGGAGGAGAGGTACGCGGGGCTGGCGGCCGTGCGGGAGATCTGCGATCCCGCGTCGCTCGCCGAGTTCGGCTGGGCGCTGTTCGAGCGGTGGCGGGACGAGGGGATGCCGCCGGGCGGCACGTGGGCGCTGACCCAGCTCGGCTGGTCCGGCGATGACGGCACGGTCCGGAGGCTGTCGCCGCTGCTGCGCGCGTGGCCGGGCGAGGGCGGCCACGCCCGGACGGTCACCGGCCTGGACGTGCTCGCCGAGATCGGCACCGACTTCGCGCTGGCGAACCTGAACGGCTTCGCGGAGCGGGCCTCGTCGGCGAAGCTCCGGGAGCGGGCGCGGGAACGGATCGAACGGGTCGCCGACGGACTCGGGCTGTCCCCGGAGCGGCTGGCCGACCGGCTCGTCCCCGGCCTGGGCCTGGACGATGGCGCGAGCCTCGTCCTCGACTACGGCCCGCGCCGTTTCACGGTCGGGTTCGACGAGCGGCTCAGGCCGTACGTGACCGACGCGGACGGCAATCGCCGCAAGGACCTTCCCAAGCCCGGAGCCCGGGACGACCAGGCCATGGCGGAGGCCGCGTACCGCCCCGGTTCGCGGAACTGAAGAAGGACGTCAGGGACGTCGCCGCCGCCCAGGTCGCACGGCTGGAGGCGGCGATGGCGGCCGGGCGGCGCTGGAGCGTGCCGGAGTTCCGCGCGTTCGTCCTCGGCCATCCGCTGCTCTGGCACTTCGCGCGGCGGCTGGTGTGGGTGAGCGAGCACGACGGCGCGCGGGCCGCGTTCCGGATCGCCGAGGACCGCACGCTCGCCGACGCCGCGGACGCCGTCTTCACGCCGCCGGACGGGGCGCTGGTCGGGATCGTCCATCCGGTGGCCCTGGGCGAACGCGCGACGAAGGAGTGGGCGCGGGTGTTCGCCGACTACGAGATCCTCCAGCCCTTCCCGCAGCTGGGAAGGCCCGTCCACGCGCTGACCGCCGCCGAGCGCGGCGGCCGCCTGGAGCGCTTCGAGGGCGTGACGGTCCCGGGCGGTTCCCTGCTGGGGCTCGTCCGCCGCGGCTGGGAGCGGGGCGTCACGCAGGGGGGCGGCGTGGTCGCGCAAGTCTGGCGGAGGTTGCCGGACGGCGCCCGGATCACCGTCGAACTGGACCCCGGCCTCGCGCACGGCCACCCGCGGCCGCAGCGGCTCGCCCGCGTCCGGTTCGACGGGGGGACCTCGGAGGAACCGGACCCTGTGGCCGTCTCAGAGGCCCTCGCCGACCTCGCCACCCTCGTGGAGACCGCCGTCTGAACGGTCGACGAGGCGGGCCCGGCTGTTGGAGAGGTGGACGCGGACGGCGGCGCGTGCCGCCTCGCGGTCCTGGCGTGCGATGGCGGCGTGGATGTTGGCGTGCTCGGCGACGATGGTGGCGAAGTCGGGACGGGCGGGGCTCAGCCGGTCCCGCGGCATGATGATCATGGACGGGCCGAACGAGGCGAGCAGGTCGCCGTAGTAGCGGTTGCCGGTGGCGAGCGCGATTCGCAGGTGGAAGCGGAAGTCGGCGTTGACGGCCGTGCTCGGGTGCCCGGCGGCCGCGGCGAACTCCTCCAGCGCCTCGCCGAGGCTGCTCAGCGCCGCTCCGGTGCGCCGGTCTGCGGCCAGGGCGGCGGCCTCGGCCTCGATGCCCATGCGCAGGTCGAGCAGGTCGAGGACGTCCCGCAGGTCGCGGGCCGCGGGGTCGAAGCCGGTCGTGCTCGGCATGGCCAGCACGTAGCTGCCGCGGCCGTGCCGGGTCTCGATGAGGCCGGCGGCCTTGAGGCGGGACAGGGCCTCGCGGACGACCGTCCTGCTGACGCCGTGGGCCTCGATCAGGCTGGTCTCGGTCGGCAGCCGCTCGCCGGGCCTGATGACGCCCTCCCGGATGCGGGCGGTGAGCGTGTCGACCAGCTCCTGGGTGCGGGTCGTCATGTCGAGTAGCGGTCGACCGTCCACGCGGCGGCCTGCTCGCTCAGGGTGACGCCGAGCCCCGGCCGGTCGGGGACGATCATCCGGCCGTCGCGGATCTCCAGGCGCTCGTTGAACAGCGGCTCCAGCCATTCGAAGTGCTCCACCCACGGCTCCATGGAGTAGGTGGCGGCCAGGTGCAGGTGGATCTCCATCGCGAAGTGCGGGGCGAGTTGCAGGTGCCGGTGCTCGGCGAGCGCGGCCAGGCGCAGGAACGGGGTGACGCCGCCGATGCGCGGCGCGTCGGGCTGGACGATGTCGGCGCCGCCGGCGTCGATGAGCTCGGCGTGCTCGCGCACGCTGGTCAGCATCTCCCCGGTGGCGACGGGCGTGGCCAGCGCGGTGGCCAGCGCGGCGTGCCCGGCGTGGTCGTAGGCGTCGAGCGGCTCCTCGATCCAGACCAGGTCGTGCCTCTCCAGAGCGCGGCCCATCCGGTGCGCGGTGGCCCGGTCCCACTGCTGGTTGGCGTCCACCATCAGCGGGACGTCGTCGCCGAGGTGCTCGCGGACCGCGTCCACCCGGGCGAGGTCGGCCCGGGTGTCGGGCTGCCCGACCTTGATCTTGATGCCGCCGATCCCGCGCTTCAACGACGCGGTGGCGTTGTGCAGCACCTCGTCGAGGGGTGTGTGCAGGAACCCGCCCGAGGTGTTGTAGCAGCGGACGGAGTCGCGGTGCGCGCCGATCAGCTTGGCCAGCGGCAGGCCCGCGCGCTTGGCCTTCAGGTCCCACAGCGCGACGTCGACCGCGGCGATCGCCTGGGTGGCCAGGCCGCTGCGCCCGACCGAGGCGCCCGCCCAGACCAGCTTGTCCCAGATCCGGGAGATGTCGCTGGGGTCCTCGCCGACGAGGTCGCGGGCGATCTCCTTTGCGTGCGCGTACTGCCCGGGGCCGCCGGCGCGCTTGGAGTAGCCGAAGCCGATGCCCTCGTGCCCCTGTTCCGAGCCGATCTCGGCGAACAGCAGCGCGATCTCGGTCATCGGGCGCTGCCGTCCGGTGAGGACTTTGGCGTCGCTGATGGGGGTGGCGAGCGGGAGGCGGACGGAGGACAGGCGTACCCAGGCGATGCGGTCGGGGCTGGTCGTCATGATGACAACATAGGTCATCATACGACTTGGAGGTAGAGGGCGAGCCCGAATCCGGCCGCGGCGATCGCGTAGCGCAGCGGTTTCTCCGGCAGCCGCCGCACCACCTTGGGCCCGATCCAGCTGCCCACCAGGCAGCCGCACGACAGCACGGCCGCGGCGGGCCAGTGCACCGGGGCGAGGAAGGCGTAGGCGACGGCGGCGGTCACGTTGGCGGCCCCGGTCGCGAGGTTCTTGACGGCGTTGGTCACCGGCAGCGGCTCGGTCGCGGAGGCGCAGAGCACGGCCAGCATCAGCACGCCGGCCGCGGCGCCGAAGTAGCCGCCGTACAGGCCGACCAGCCCGACCGGGACGACGAGCGGCGCGAAGGAGGGCGGGCCGTCGGAGGCCGCGCGGGCGGCCGACCGGGCTTCGGCCCGCCGCCTCAGCGGGTCACGCGCCAGCAGCAGGACCGAGCCGAGCGCGATGAGCCAGGGGACGACGGCCTCGAAGGCCGAGGCGGGCGTGCTGAGCAGCAGCCATGCCCCGACCGACCCGCCGGCGGCCGCCGTGGCGATCAGTTTGGCGGCGCGCCGCGACTGGCCGCGCAGCTCGGGACGTGACCCCGTGGCGGATCCCACCGTCGTGGAGAACATCGCCACGGTGTTGGTGACGTTGGCGGCGACGGGCGGCAGCCCGAAGGCCAGCAGCGCCGGGTAGCTGCACAGCGAGGCGAGCCCTGCGACGGACCCGGCAAGCCCGGCGCCGAACCCCGCGATGACCAGCAGGGTTCCGGAGGACACGTCCAATCGTCTAGCTCCGGCCGGAGGTGGCGGAGTCGGCGGGAACGGTCATCGCACCTCACTGGGGGGTCCCGCCGCGGACGGCCGGAAATCGATCTCGGCGAGAGCATTGACAGAGTACCGAAATAAGGCAAAGCTGCTCGCCACATGTCATCCAACTATATATGGAGACAAGTTGGTGGCTACGATCACGCACGGCGAGACGGCGGAACGGCTGCGGCGCGGCATGGCCGCGGGCGTGCTGTCCTTCCCGCTCACGACCTTCGACGCCGGCGGCGATGTCGACCTCGAGGCCTTCCGGGCGCATGTGCGCGGCCAGATCGCCGCCGGGCCCGGCGCGCTGTTCCCCTGCTGCGGGACGGGCGAGTTCTTCTCGCTCACCGAAGAGGAGTACGAGCACCTTGTCACGGTGGCGGTCGAGGAGGCCGCCGGCGCCGTGCCGGTGGTCGCGGGCACCGGCTACGGCTGGGCCCAGGCCGCCCGGTTCGCGGCCGCCGCCGAGCGGGCGGGCGCGGACGCCCTGCTCCTGCTGCCGCCCTACCTGGTGGAGGCGCCGCAGCGGGGGGTGGAGGAGCACGTCCGGCGCGTCGCCGCGAGCACCGCGCTGCCGATCATCGTCTACCAGCGCGCCCAGGTGCGGTTCGCGGTGTCCAGCGTGCCCGGGCTCGCCGCGATCCCCAACGTGATCGGCGTCAAGGACGGCCACTGCGACCTCGACCGGCTGCAGCGGCTCAGGCTCGCCGCACCCGACCACTGGCTGTTCTTCAACGGCGCGGCCACGGCCGAGATGCAGGCGCGCGCCTACCGCAGCATCGGCGTCCCGGCCTACTCGTCCGCCGTGCACGCGTTCGCTCCCGAGATCGCCAAGTCGTTCTTCACCGCGCTGCACGCCGACGACCACGCCCGGGTCGACCGGCTGCTGGAGGAGTTCTACGTTCCGCTGGTCGAGCTGCGCGACAAGGGGACCGGCTATGCGGTCTCCCTCATCAAGGCCGCCGCACGGCTGCGCGGTGCGAACACCGGTCCGGTGCGCGCACCGCTCGCCGAACCCGAACCCGAACATCTGGCCGCCCTCGACGAACTGCTCGGCACCGGCCTCGCCCTCGTCGGCGCCGACCGCTGACCCCCCGAACTCCGCCGGCCCCCACCCCCCGACTGGAACCACCCCCCGACCGGATCCAGCTCTCCTCCCCCTGGGAGAAACGGAGAGAAACGGAGAAATTATGAGAATCGGTGTCTTTCTGACAGTCGTCGCCCTGGCCGCCTCGGCATGTTCCGTGCAAGGCGGCGGCAAGGACAAGGACGCGTCCGGATATCCCGCCAAACCGGTGGAGTTCACCGTGCCGCAGGGACCCGGCGGCAGCACCGACCTCATCACCCGGGCCCTGGCCAAGAGCGTCGAGAAGCCGCTGGGTGCCAAGGCGGTCGTGGTGAACAAGCCGGGCGCCAACGGCAAGATCGCCGGCAAGGACGTGTTCAGCGCCAAGCCGGACGGCTACCGCGTCGCGGTCATGCCGCAGTCGCTGTTCGCGATCGGGCCGCTGATGCTCGACGACGCCGATGCGATCAAGCTCCAGGACATGACGATGGTCAAGGGGCTCGCCGTCGAGGACTACGTCCTGGTGGTGCCCGCCTCGTCCAAGTACAAGACGCTCAAGGACCTGCTCGGCGCCAGTGACCTCAAGTACGGCACCACGGGCCCCGGCACCGGCAGCCAGCTGTCGCAGGCCCTGCTGTTCGGCAAGGCCAAGGTGAAGTCCGCGCCCGTGCCGTTCGACGGCGGCGGGCCCACCGTGACCGCCGTGCTCGGCGGCAAGGTCGACGTCGCGTCCGTGCAGATCGCCGAGGGCTTCAAGCAGGTGCAGGCGGGCAAGATGCGCGCGCTGGCGGTCTTCTCCGAAAAGCGCCACGAGGCCCTGCCGGACGTGCCGACCGCCAAGGAGTCCGGCTACGAGGTGCTGGTCGACCAGCGCCGGTTCGTGGCGGCCCCGGCCGGACTGCCCGCCGACGTCCGCGACAAGCTCGCCGCCGCCATCGACAAGGCCGTGGCCTCGCCCGAGTACCTCCAGCTGCTCAAGTCCAGCTACATCGTCCCGTGGAACGCCAACGGCGAGCAGGTGGCGGCGCAGGTGAACGCGAGCCTCCAGCGGTTCGACTCCATGGCCAAGAGCCTCGGCATCGACCTCAAGGCGCAGCAGTGACCACTGCCGGTGCCGACGGTCCCGCCACCGCCGAGACCGCCGGTTCGGCGTCCCCGGACGGGGACGCCGAACCTGGCGGCGCCGTCGCCCCGCCCGGCTACGCGCGCCGGCTGAACGTGGTGTCGGCGCTGGTCACACTGGTGACCGGCGCCGTCGCCGCGGTCCTGTCGTGGAACCTCGGCGTCGGCACGCTGGCCGCCCCGGGCGCGGGACTGTGGCCGCTGGTCGTCGGCGTCGCGATGGTGGTCGTCTCGGCGCTGCTGGTGCTGCGGTCGCGGCCCCGGGGCGACGAGGAGCCGTTCACCAAGGACGCCGTGACGGTCGCCATCGCGGTGGCCTCGCTGCTCGGCTACGCGGTCCTGTTCGAGCTGGTCGGGTTCGAGGTGCCCACCCTGGCGCTGCTGGTGCTGTGGATGAAGGGGCTCGGCCGGGAGAGCTGGCGCGTCACGGCCGCGGTCTCGGTCGTCGCGACGGCCGTCCTCTACCTGCTGTTCATCACGGGGCTCGGGGTCTCGCTGCCCCACCTGATCGCCCTGTGAGCCGTCCCACCTGAACCACCTGCGAGACTGACTATGGACTTCCTCTCCCCGGTGATGTCGGGCTTCGGCGTCGTCTTCCAGCCGGAGAACCTGCTCTACTGCCTGCTCGGCGTCACCCTCGGCATGCTGGTGGGCGTCCTGCCCGGCCTGGGCCCCGCGGCCACCATCGCGGTCCTGCTGCCCATCACCTACAACATCGAGCCGACCGCGGCCATCATCATGCTGGCGGGGATCTTCTACGGCGCGCAGTACGGCGGGACGATCACCTCGGTGCTGCTGCGCCTCCCCGGCGAGGCGTCGAGCGTGGTCACGGCCATCGACGGGCACGAGCTGGCCAAGCAGGGCCGGGCCGGCACGGCCCTCGGCATCGCGGCCATCGGCTCGTTCATCGGCGGGACGGTGGCGATCGTCGCGCTGACGTTCGTCGCGCCGCTGGTGGCCGGCTTCGCCATCGACTTCGGGCCCTCGGAGTACACCGCGCTCGCACTGCTCGGCATCCTGCTGATCACCACGCTCGGCAGCGGGTCCCGGCTCAAGAGCGTCCTGATGGCCACCGTCGGGCTGCTGCTGGCGACGGTCGGCCAGGACCCGCTGGAGGGCGCCGCCCGGCTGACCTTCGGCGTCGACCCGCTGCTCGACGGCATCGACTTCGTGATCGTCGCGATGGGCCTGTTCGGCGTCGCGGAGATCCTGCACAACATGGAGTCGCTGCGGCGGCCGCAACCCCCGGCCGTGAAGGTGGACTCGGTCTACCCCTCGCGCCGGGACCTCGGCGAGTCCAAGGGCGCGATCGCCCGCGGATCGGTGCTGGGGTTCCTGCTCGGGATCCTGCCGGGCGGCGGCGCGACGATGTCGTCGATGGTCGCCTACGCGGTGGAGAAGAGGGCCGCCAAGGAACCCGGGAAGTTCGGCAAGGGCGCCGTCCAGGGCGTCGCGGGCCCGGAGACGGCCAACAACGCGGGCGCGACGTCCTCGTTCATCCCGCTGCTGACGCTGGGCATCCCAGCGAACGCGACCATGGCCGTCATGTTCGGCGCGCTGCTGATCCAGGGGATCACGCCGGGACCGACGCTGGTGGACGAGAAGCCCGACCTGTTCTGGGGCGTGGTCAACTCCATGTACGTCGGGAACCTGCTGCTCCTGGCGATGAGCATGCCGCTGATCGGGCTGTTCGTCCGGGTGCTGCGGGTCCGGGCGGCGATCCTGGCCCCGCTGACGATCCTCATCACGATGATCGGCGTCTACACGGTCCGGCTGAGCGTGTTCGACATGTTCCTGATGGTCGGGCTCGGGGTGCTCGGCTACCTGATGAAGAAGGCGGGCTTCGAGCCGGGGCCGCTGGTGCTGGCCTTCGTCCTCGGCGAACTGCTGGAATCGTCCTTCCGGCGCTCGATGCGCATCTTCGGCGGCGACCTCACCGGATTCCTCACCCAGCCGATCACCGCGTCCCTGCTCGCCCTGATCCTGCTGATCGTGCTGGCGCCCTGGGCGCTGCGCGCCACCCGCGGGAAGGCGCCGGTCTGAGGCCGCGGAAGCGCTTTCCGGGAACTCCGCGACTCGGTGCGAAGAAGCTCCCGGATCGGGTGCCGTCGTACTAGCTTGTGATCTGTACGATCGCTGGTGAGGAGAGACGGTGGACGAACGGCCTCGGCCGCGGGGTTTCGACCCGAGTGTGCCCAACATCGCTCGGATGTACGACTACTACCTCGGCGGCAAGGATCATTACGAGGCCGATCGGGCACGCGGCGACGAGGCGATCGCGGCCGACCCCACGCTGCTCACCCTGATCAGGGAGAACCGGGCCTTCCTCGGGCGCGCGGTGCGGTACCTGGCCGCGCAGGGCATCGACCAGTTCCTCGACATCGGCACCGGCCTGCCCACCCAGCAGAACGTGCACCAGATCGCGCAGTCGGTGAATCCGGACGCCCGGACGGTCTACGTCGACTACGACAAGCAGGTGGTCGTGCACGGGCGGGCCCTGCTGGCCGGCTCTGGCGGCACCAGGATGATCCAGGCCGACCTGCGCCGGCCGCAGGAGATCCTCGAGCATCCCGAGATGGAGCTGCTGGACTTCAGCAGGCCGGTGGCGCTCCTGCTGGTGGCGACCCTGCACTTCATCCCCGACGAGGACGATCCGCCCGGCATCATGAAGGTGCTGCGCGACGCGCTGGCCCCGGGCAGCCATCTGGCGCTGACGCACGCCTCGTCCGACGGCGTCCCCGAAGTGGTCGCCAAGGTCGTGGAGGTCTACAAGCGGACCTCCGCGCCGGGCACGCCGCGCACCCGGGAGCAGGTGACGGGCCTGTTCGGCGACTTCGAGCTGGCCGACCCCGGCGTGGTGTGGGCGCCGCTGTGGCGCCCCGAGCGGCCGGTCTCCATGGAGGAGGCCCAGCGGATCTGGTTCTACTCGGGTGTCGGACGCAAGTCCTGAGGGATCGCGGGGCGAGGGAGGGCGATATGCGGGCGCTCACGGTCGGGACCGCGCTCAAGGACGCGGCGGCCAGGGACAAGGCATTCCTGCACGACGGCGACGGCACCATCACCTTCGCCGGATTCGACGAGATGGCCGACCGGGTCGCCGAGGGGTTACTCGGCCGCGGGATCCGGCACGGTGACCGGATCGGGCTGCTGGGCCTCAACACGCCGCAGTGGCTCGCCGCCTTCTTCGGTGCCGCGCGGATCGGCGCCGTCATCGTCCCGCTCAACGTGCGCTACCGGGAACGGGAGCTGTCCTACATGCTCGGGCAGAGCGGGGCGCGGACGGTCATCAGCCTCGACGCCACTCCCGACTTCGACTTCGCGGCGTTCTTCGAGGGCTTCCGGCCGAAGGTCCCCGGCGTGGGCGACTTCGTGTTCTTCGGCGAAGGGTTCGCGGGCAGCTGCTCCTTCGACGAGCTGACCGCCACGCCGGCCGGCCCGGAGGCGCCGGCCGCCGCGCGCGAGGCGGTGTCCCCCGACGACCCGCTGATGATCCTCTACACCTCCGGGACCACCGGACGGCCCAAGGGCGCGGTGATCACGCATCGCGGCATCCTGGCCTCCGCGTCGGCGCAGGCCGAGCATTTCGCGATGGACGACACCGACGTGCTGCTGGGGCACCTGCCGTTCAACCATGTCGGCGGGATCACCTGCACCGTCATGGCCGCGCTGGTCAGCGGCGGATCGGTGGCGCTGCTGCCGGCGTTCGGCCCGGAGGCGGCGCTGCGCGCCGTCGAGCGCCACCGGGTGACGTTCCTGGGCGCGGTGCCGACGATGTTCGTGCTGATGCTCGGCCGGGAGGACTTCGCCGACCACGACGTCTCGTCGGTGCGGATCTGCACGGCTGGCGGCTCCAACGTGGAGCCGGCGCTGGGCGAGGCGATCCGGCGCGGCTTCCCGGGCGCCTCCTTGTACGGGCTGTACGGCCTGTCGGAATCCTCGGGCGCGTGCGTGCTGTCCCGGCCGGACGACGACCCCGAGACGGTCTCCCGCACGCTGGGCGTGGTGATCGGCGACTTCGAGGGCCGGGTGACCGGTCCGGACGGCGCCGTGCTCGCGCCGGGCGAGACCGGCGAGCTCCAGATCCGCGGCGGCTGCGTGGCCGCCGGCTACTGGGACATGGAGGAGGAGTCCGCGGAGGCCTTCCTGCCGGGCGGCTGGCTGGCCACCGGGGACATGGCCGCCATGGAGCCGGACGGGCATCTGGTGCTGCGCGGCCGCAAGAAGGAGATGTACATCCAGGGCGGCTTCAACGTCTACCCCGTGGAGATCGAGAACCTGCTGGCCACCCATCCGAAGGTCGCGATGGCCGCCGGGATCGGCGTGCCCGACGAGGTGCTCGGCGAGGTCGGCCGGTTCTACGTGGTGCCGCGCCAGGGGGTCGAGCCGCCCACGGCGGACGAGCTCACCGCCTTCTGCTGGGAGCGGCTGGCCGACTACAAGGTGCCCCGCCAGCTCGTCATCGCCGCCGAGGTGCCCCTGACGCCGGTCGGCAAGATCCACAAGGCGCTGCTGAAGGACCGCTACCTGTCGAGCCTCACGTGATCCGGTCCGAAAGGAACAGGTAGCCGCCGGGGTCCAGGCGGCCCCGGTCCCCGGTGCGCAGCCAGCCGTCGCGCACGGATCGGGACGTGCCTTCGGAATCCCCGACGTAGCCGAGCATCAGCTGCCTCGTCCGCACCCAGACCTCCCCGGTCTCGCCGGCGGGCAGGTCGGCCCCTCGGGGGTCGCGGACGCGCAGTTCGACTCCCGGCACCGCCCGGCCGGCGGACGCCAGCAGGTCGGTCCGGCGGTGGTCGCCGGGGTGGAGGGCGGTCAGGAAGCCGCCTTCGGTGGTGCCGTAGGTCTGCGTCAGCGCCGGGCCGAGCCGTCCGGCCGCCGCGGCGGTGCGGGCAGGGAGCGGGGCCGTGCCCCCGTAGAGCAGCTGCCGCAGGCCGTCGAGGGGCGCGTCCATGTCCTGGGCGAGGCCGTAGATCTCGACCGGACGGCCGGCCATGACGTGGGTGACGCCTTCACGGGCGACCAACCGGGCCAGGCGCGCGGCATCGTCCAGGACGGGTTCCAGGACGACCGTGCCGCCGCCCGCCAGCGTCCACAATGTGAGCAGGCCCGGCACGTACCGGCGGCGCGGTGCCAGCAGGAACCGCCACGGGCCCGGTCCGAAGATCGCCCGGGCGGCGTCCAGGTGGGCGGTCTCGGTGCGGTGCCCGTACGCCACGGCCTTGCGCGATCCGGTCGTGCCGCTGCTGAACATCACCACCGAGACCGCGTCCGGATCGCCGGGTCCGGGCACGGTCACCGGCCCGGCCGGCAGGGAGGCGCCGGAGGGCGCGAAGAGGCCGGCGTCCAGTCGGCGGCGGACCCGCACCGGGCACGCGGCCAGCAGCGCCTCCGCGTCCGCTTCCCGTGCGGGGTCCCAAAGGACGGCCGACGCGTCCAAGGCCCGCATCGTCGCCGCGGCGAGCGGAACGGGGATGTCGCTCACCAGGTGCACGAACGGGCACCCGAGCGCGAGCGCGGCCAGCCGGCCGACGACCGATTCGGGCGCTTCGCCGTACAGGCAGGCGATGGTGTCGCCCGGCCGCACACCGAGGCCGGTGAGGCGGTCGGCGCCGGCCGCGACCATGGCCAGGACCTCTTCGCCGCTGAGCCGGCGTCCGCCGCGCACCAGCACGTCGCCGTCGCCCGCCGCCCGCAGGCCGTCGATGACCGCCTGCCCGAGCCCGCCGGTCATCGGGCCCTCCGGCCGAGCAGCACCGGCAGCGTTCTGGTGCTGACGGCGATCACCGTGTCGAGGCCGCCGAGCCGGTCCAGCGGCTCGGCGGGCGCCATGTCGGGGAACGCCTCGAACAGCGCCGCCAGCGCGATCCCGGTCTGCAGCCGCGCCAGCGGCGCGCCCAGGCAGTAGTGCGCCCCCTGCCCGAACGACAGGTGCGACGGGGGAGCGGCGGACACCTCGAACCGCGCGGCCCGCGGCCCGTACCGCTCGGGGTCGCGCCCGGCCGCCGCGTAGCAGGCCAGGACCGCCTCGCCCTTGCGCACCGGCACCCCGTCGATCCGGAGGTCGCGGACGGCGTAGCGCATCGGGAACAGGCCGATGGGGGAGTGCACGCGCAGCGCCTCCTCGACCGCCGCGTCCCACGGGCGTTCCCCGGAGCGCAGCAGCCGCAGCTGGCCGGGGGAGGACAGCAGGGCCCGCACGGCGTTGGTGATGAGGTTGACCGTGGTGACGTGCCCGGCGACGAACAGCGTCTCGATGGTGTCGATGACCTCGTCGGCGGTGAGCCGGTCCCCCTCCAGGGCGATCAGCTCGCTGATCAGGTCGTCGCCCGGGGCACCCCGCCGTTCGGCGACGACCTCGGTGAGCACCGCGCGGCGCCCGGCCCGGGCGTCGGCGATGCGCCGCCGGCCGTCCCGCGTCGTCGCCGTCACCCGCCCGTGCTCGTACAGTTCGGGCCGGCGCTCGGCGGGGATGTCCAGCAGGTCGGCGATGACCTCGCTGGGCAGCGGATAGGCGAACTCGCGCCGCAGGTCGACGGGGCCGGGCGGCAGCTGCGCGAGCCGGTCGACCAGCGTCGCGGCCGCCTTCTCGATCCCGGGCCGCAGCCCGCGGACGTGGCGGGGGGAGAACGCGCGGGCGAGCGGGCCGCGCAGCCGCCGGTGCTCGGCGCCTTCGGCGTTCACCATCGAGGTGTCCCGGACGATCTGCGCGAGCGATCCCCCGGGGTCCAGGGCGCGCCGCCCCTCCTCCGACCAGTGCCGGATGTCCCGTGACAGGTCGGGGTGGGTCAGCACCGCCTGCAAGGTGGAGTACCGGGCCGCGGCCCACACCCGCACGCCTTCGAGCTCCACCGGCACCAGCGGCCCGGCCCGCCGCAGCCGGTCGTTGACGCTGTGCACGTCCTCCGGCCGGAAGTCGAGCACGATGCGCGCGGATTCCCTATCGCTTTCCATGTCGCTTTCCATGTCGCTCACCCCCGTTGCGCGGTGGCCGCCAGGCGCTGGACGTCGATGTCCGGTTCACGGCCGAGGTACAGGTCGCGGACCAGCCGCCCGGCGGCGGGAGCGGTGCACAGGCCGTGCCCGGAGAACCCGGCCGCGTAGAAGAACGGGGTTCGCGCGGGCGCGCGGCCGATGAACGCGGTCCGGTCGGGGCTGGCGTCCCGGACGCCGGTGAACGCAGTGCGCAGGGCGGTCCCCTCCAGGCTCGGATAGGTGACGGCCAGCTGCGCGCGCACCTGCTCGCGCCAGCCCTCCCGGTCCGGGCCCGGGTAGCCCATGCCGACGAGCAGCCCGTCCCCCCGTTTGCGCACGAGCAGGCCGCTGGCGGCGTGCAGGGTGATCGGGATGTCGGGCAGCGGGATCCTGGACGGGGGCGGCCCGGTGGCCAGCAGCTCCTGCTCGACCGGTTCGGCCAGCGGCAGGTCCACCCCCGCCGATCGGGCGAGCGGCACCGACCAGGCGCCCGCGGCGCACACGATCGCGTCGGCGGTCAGGACGCCGCCGGCGGTGTGCAGGCGTCCCTTCGCGACGTCGATCGCGGTGACCGGGCAGTCCGTCCGCAGGTCGGCCCCCGCCCGGCGGGCGGCGGCGGCGAAACCGGAGACGATGGCCGCGGTGTCGGAGACGTACGCCTGCGGTGACCAGGCCGCCGCGAGCAGCCCGATGTCGCCCACCAGGGGGTTGCGCCTCCTGGCCTCCTCGGCGTCGACCAGCGCGACGTCCACGCCGGCGGCCTGCTGCGCGGGCAGGTCGTCCTCGAACGCCGCGATCTGGTCGCGTTCGGTGAACAGGATCAGGTAGCCGGCCCGCCGCATCGGCAGGGGCGTACCGATCCGCCAGGCGAAGGCCCGGTAGGCGTCCAGGCTCCGCACCGCCATCGCCGAGCTGACGGGGTTCCCGAGGAAGTAGGCGCGCAGCACGTCGGCGGTGGCCCGGGACGCCCCGGACCCGAGCCCGTGACGTTCCAGCAGCACCGTGCCGACGCCCGCCTCGGCCAGGTGGCAGGCCACCGACAACCCGATCACGCCGCCGCCGACGACCGCCACGCGCCGGTCGGTCACCGCTGCGCCTCCGCCGGGACCAGCCGGTCGCCGGCCTGCCAGGGGAACAGGTGGAGGTTCCAGCCGCCCAGGCAGTTGATGTACAGCGCCATGTGCGCCATGACCGCGACGAAGTCGTCACGGGTCTGGAGCCGCTCCAGGTGGTCCAGTACCTGCTCGGTGAACGTGCCCAGCTTCTCCAGCCCGCAGTAGGCCAGGAACTCCGCCGGGACGGCGATCAGCGTGCGGGCCATGTGCCGCAGCGACGGCAGCGGCATCCCTTCGCGGGCGGCGCGTACCAGGCCGCTGTAGACGTTGTACCCCAGCGGCCGGGTCTCCCCGTTGACGAACAGCATCGTCGTCAGGACGGTGCCGTAGCTGCCCGCCCCCGAGCGGAAGCGTCCGTCGTGCACATCCACCAGCTCCTGGGGCGGGACGAGCCAGATCCGCTCGGTCTCGGCGTGCACCTCGCCGATCAGCGCGTCCGTCTCCGGGGCGGCCGCCCTGAGCCGGGGCACGCGGTGGCCGCTCACCTTGCCGGCGCGCCGCACCTCGGCCATGACCGGCTTCTTGGACGAGTACACCGAGTCCCACACCGCCCGCCCGGCCTCGGCGAGCGCGTCCAGGTCGCCCGGCACCACCTGGCCGACCGGGGTGGCCGGCATCGGCTCGGTCAGCGTCCCGTACTTGATCCCCAGATGCTGCAGCCGCGAGCAGAACACGGTGCCGTCCGGGACCGTCCGCCGGTCGACCCGGTGGGCGGCGGGCAGGTGCAGCAGGTCGTGGACGGGGGCCACGTGGAACAGGTGATGACCGGCGACCAGGGCGTGCCCCTGCAGGCTCCGGTACGGCAGGGCCTCCCACAGCGCCTCGGCCAGGCCGGCGTTCCGGTCGTCGAGGTCGGCGGTGACGGTGATGCCCAGCCCCGACCAGCAGATCTCGATCCGTTGCGAAAGGTTCACATTACGCAGCGGTACCCTCACCGACGGATACATGTCCGTGACGACGAAGGTTTCCGCTTTGGAGGGCGGAGTCTGGTTAGCTCCTGACCTGCGCTTTCAGGACGGCTCTGTTCCTGTTTCCCCCAGAGCGGGGTCAGTCCTCCGGGGCGACCACGCAGTCGTCGTTGCTGCTGCCGGTGTCCTTGCTGGGCGGCTCCCACTCAAGGGACGTCGGCGGCACGGTGAGGAAGGCGTAGGTCTCGCCGTCCTCGAGGCAGTTGTCGTGGTCCTTGCCGACCCTGACGCCGCCCAGGTCGGTGACCAGGAACCCGCGTTTCGGATCCAGCGTCACACGGACCGTGAAGCCGTTGACGCGGGTGCTGCGGAAAGGAGCGTTCGAGGGGACCACCCACATGCCCGAGGGCTTCTGCTCGATCAGGGCGCGGTCTCCTGTGTCGCCGTCCTCGTCCCAGCCGTCGATGTAGACCGTCGCGTTCGGCTGGATCTGCCTGAGCGCGGTGTTCTCCATGGTGCACGAGGCCGTCAGCCCCAGGACCGGCAGCAGGATGACCGCGGGCAACACTTTGGAGCGCATGTCGTTCCTCTCGGGGGCGTGCGGCGATGACGAGGCCCGATGACGAGGCTCGGTTCAAACCCTGGCACGGGCAATGAGTGTGATGTCCGAATCAACGGACTGGTTCGGAATCGTTCACCGTCTGCTCGCTCGACCGGGTTAGCGTCGCCCGCGTGGAACTGCGCCATGTGAGATCGTTCCTAGCCATCGCCGAGGAGCTGCACTTCGGAAGGGCCGCGGCCCGGCTCCACCTGGCCCAGCCCTCGCTCAGCCAGCACCTGCGGCAGCTGGAGCGCGCGGTGGGGGCGGAGCTGGTGTCCAGGACCTCCCGCGACGTGCGGCTGACCCCCGCGGGCGAGGTCTTCCGCGAGCTCGCCGACGACATCATGGAGCGGGTCCAGCGGGCGGGGGAGGCGGCCAGGGCCGCCGCGGCGGGCCGTTCGGGCACGATCAGGGTGGGGTACAACTTCCCGGCCGGCCAGCGGGTGCTGCCCGGCACGCTGGCCCGTTTCAACGCACGCCACCGCCAGGCCGAGGTGGTCATGATCGAGATGCGCACCGGGCCGCAGCTCGCCGCGCTCCAGGAGGGGCGCCTGGACGTCGCCATGGTGTACGGCGAGCCCGCCGGGAGGGGGCTGGCCGGTCGCCGCCTGCTGCGGGTCCCGCTGGTGGCGGTGGTGGGCCTGGAGCACCGCTGGGCGGACCGGGGCGAGGTGCCGTTCCAGGAGCTGGCCGGGGAGAACTGCATCCTGTTCCACCGGGCGCAGTCGTCGGCGATGTACGACGCGATCCTCTCCGCCGCGCGCACCAGCGGGATCCGGCTCAACGTGGCCGAGGAGGTGGACGATCCGGGCGCCACCGCGATCATCGCGGCCGTCAAGCCGCTGGTCGGGTTCGCCTCCGCGCTGCGCGGCAGGCACGCGCAGGCCGCCACCGGAGGGCCCGGGACCACCACGGTCCGGCTCTACGACCCGGTCCCGGTCCTGGACGTGTACGCGGCGTGGAACGCCGACCCCGGCCCGCTGGTCGAGTCCTTCCTCGGCTGCCTGCCCGCCGGGAAGGAGCCCGTCCCCGCCTGACCGGAGCCGGCCCGTCACTTAAGCCCGGACCTGACGAACGCGTTCACGATGTGCCGCTGCAGGAACACGTACAGCGCCAGCACGGGCAGGGAGGCCAGCCCGGCCGTGGCCATCAGCGGCCCCCAGTCGTTGCCCTCGGTCCCCATGAAGCTGCGCAGGCCGAGCTGGATCACCGAATTGGAACGCTGGAGCACCATCGCCGGCCAGAAGTACTCGTTCCAGGCGGTGATGAACAGCAGGATGCCGAGCGCGGCCAGCGCCGGGCGCAGGACGGGGACGACGACCGTCCACAGGGTGCCCCACGACGAGCGCCCGTCCATGCGCGCCGCGTCCAGGAGCTCCCTGGGAAAGTTCATCAGGTGCTCGCGCAGCAGCAGCACGCCGAGCGCCGAGCACAGGTTCGGGACGACCACCCCGGCGAGTGTCTCCAGCAGGCCGAGCTGCGCGAGCAGCGCGTAGTTGGGCAGCATGGTCACCTGGAAGGGCACCAGCCAGGTGCCCACGAACAGCAGGTAGGCGAGCCGCCGCCCGCGGAACCGCCAGGCGGCGAACGCGTACGCGGCGGGCAGCGCGACCAGCAGCTGGCCGAGCGCGGACAGCGTCGCCATGATCGTGGTGTTCAGCAGCATGCCCGCGACATCGTTCTTGGCGAACGCGTCGGCGTAGTTGTCCAGCGACAGCGGCCAGGGGAGCGGGGACAGGTCGTGGACGTCGCCGGGCGCGCGCAGCGACGTCGCGTAGATCCAGTAGATCGGGAAGAGGCAGGCCAGGCTGAGCAGGCCCAGCGCCGCATGCCCCGCCGCGCGTTCGATCCGCGTGCGCGCGCCCGGCCCGCTCCCGGTCGGCCCGCTCCCGGTCGTCCCGCTCATGGCCCCTCCTCCCGCGGCGCGCGGTCGGCCAGCCGGGTCAGCAGCGCCGCGATCAGCATGAAGCCCGCGAAGAAGATCATTCCGGCGGCCGCCGTCAGGCCGGCGTCGTGGCTGCGGAAGCCGTACTCCCAGAGCAGGTAGTAGACGGTGGTGGTCGAGCCGTCCGGACCGCCCTGGGTCAGGGTGTCGACGAGGGGAAAGGTCCACTGCGCCGACAGCAGCACGGTCATCAGCGCCAGGAAGGACAGCGTCGGCGACAGCAGCGGCAGCGTGATCCACCGCGTGATCTGGCCGCGCGAGGCGCCGTCCACCTTCGCCGCCGCCGCGTACTCGGGATCGATGCCGGTCAGGCCCGCCGACACCACCAGCACCGCGAACCCGACGACGTGCCAGCCGGCGATGACGATGATCGTCCACTGCGCGGTCGCGGTGCTGTTCAGCCAGTTCGTGTTCGTGCCGAGGACCGAGTTGACCGCGCCCCCCGAGGGGTCGAGCAGCCACTGCCAGGCCGCCGCGCCCGCGACGGGGGCGACCAGCATCGGCGCGAACACCATGCCCCGGTACGCGGCGCCCGCCCTGCCGCGCACCCCGCGGGCGGCCAGGGCCACCGCGAGCGGGATCAGCACGGTGAACGGCAGCATCCCGAGGATCACCACGAACGTCCGGCCGACCGAGGCGGCCAGCTCGGGCGTCGCCAGCAGCCGCTCGTAGTTGGCGGTGCCCACGGGTGTCAGGGGCGAGGTCGGCGCCAGGTTCCAGGAGTGGAACGACAGGTAGAGCGTCTGGGCGAGCGGCCGGTACGTCCATACGCCCAGGAGCACCAGGCCGGGGGCCAGATAGAGGTACGGCGGGGCGGCCCGCACCAGCCGCGTGAACAGGCCGGGCCGGACCGGGAGGGGCGCCGCCCGCCCCGCCGCGAGCGGGCGGGAGGGCGGCGCGACCTCGACGAACGTGCCGGTCGTCATACCCCGACCACGTTCTCGATCATGCGTATCCGGTCCGCCGCGGGCACGTCGTACACCTCGGCGGCCCGCGAGAGCGGGACGGCGGTCGCGACGGCCTGCCCGCCGAACACGTCGATGCGGCTGAACGCGGCGTCCGCGCCCGCGCGGAGCCTGCCCTGGGGCGGGAACCCGGCCACCCCGTACGCCAGCGCGGGGCCGACCCAGACCGGCACGCCCGCCAGGGAGCCGCAGGCGGCGTGGTGGGCGTGACCCGTCACCACGAGCCGGACGTCGCTCCCCGCGATCGCCTCCGCCAGCCGTTCCGGGCCGCGCAGGCGCAGCAGGTTCACGGGCGGGACGGGCGAGGGCAGCGGCGGGTGATGGCAAAGCAGGAGCGTGCCCAGGGGGGCGGGCGTGGCCAGGACGCCGGTGAGCCACTCCAGCTGCGCGTCCGACAGGTGCCCGTCGTGCTTGCCCGGCTCGGTGCTGTCCAGCGACACGACGCGCATGCCGCCGATCACGCGGACGGAGTCGCACGCGTCCGTGGCCGGCTCCTCGCCGAGAAGCCCGGCGCGGAAGGCGGCGCGCTCGTCGTGATTGCCCATCGCGTACACGACCTCGGTCCCGATCCGCCGCGCCGCCGGTTCCACCAGCTCGCGCAGCCGCCGGTACGCGCCGGGCGAGCCGTCGTCGGTGAGGTCCCCGGTGAGCAGCAGCGCCGCCACCGGCGTCCCCGACCCTTCGAGCATCTCCAGCGCGGCCCGCAGGTGGGCCGCGGTGTCGACGGACCCGTGCATCAGCTCGCCCTCGGGCATGATGTGGGTGTCGGTGATCTGGACGAACGTCAGATCCGGTGCCGGCGTCATCAGCGCCCCGCCTTGATCAGCCCGGCCAGCTCGTCCTGCCTGCCGCGCAGCGTGGAGTCCACGTCCGAGCCCTGGAAGACGGCGCTCTCCACCGCGGCCATCATCCCGTCCCGCACCTGCAGGTAACCGGCGCCCGGCATCGACACCCACGGCTGCATCCTGGCGAGCTGCTCCAGGTTGGGCTTGAGGTAGGGGTTGGCGTCCGCCCAGGGCTTGAGCCCGGCGGGGTCATCGACCAGCCCGGTGCGCAGCGGCAGGTACCCGATCTTGCCCGCGATGGTGGTGTACGCCTCCTCGCTGGTCAGGAACTTGATCAGCTCCCAGGCGGCGCGCCGCTTGGGGCCGTCCTTGGCGAAGACGAACAGCGCCGCGCCCGAGTTGGTCGGCACCGCCTGCCGGCCCTTGAAACCGGGCATCGCCGCCGCGCCCAGCCGCCACTTGCCGGTCGAGGCCTTCAGGAAGTTGCCCTGCATCGCGCTGGATTCGAGGATCATGCCGATGTCGCCGCGCGCGAACCCCTCGACCGCCTGCATCTGCGTGCGGTTGGGCATCGCCCCGGAGGCCACCAGGTCCCGCATGGCCTTCACCGCACCGGCCGACTGCGGGTCGGCGAACGTCAGCTTCGTGCGGTCCTGCGAGATCACCCGCCCGCCGTTGGACTGGGCGATCGCCTGGAAGCACCAGTCCTTGGCGGCCTTGGTCAGGCAGTCGACGTAGACGCCGTCCTTGCCGCCCTTCTTCTTGATCGCCAGAGCGGCGGTCTTGACCTCGTCCCACGTCGCGGGCGGCTTGGACGGATCCAGACCGGCCTTCTTGAAGAGCTCCTCGTTGAAGTACAGCATGGGGGTGGACAGCACGAACGGCATGCCGTAGGTCTTGCCGTTCCAATCCCCGAGCGTCCGCGTCGTGGGCGCGTACGGGTACTTGGCGCCCTGGAGGTTCCCGGTGACCTGGTCCTTGCCGACCAGGTCGTCCAGCGGCAGGGCCTTCAGGTGGTTGACGGTGAAGTCCAGATCGCTGAAACCGAGCTGCGCCACGTCGGGCGGGGTACCGGTGGCGATCTGGTTCTGCAGGCTGGAAACCGTGTCGGTGGCGGGGTTGGCGCTGTTGCCCTGCGGCTTCTGGGCGGTGACCTTGATGTTGGGGTGCTTCTTCTGGAAGGCGCCGATCAGCTCGTTGAAGGTGTCCGTCCACGCTCCGGCCTGCCCGAAGTTGTAGCTCTCCAGGACGATCGAGACCTTCTGGTCCGGGTCGAGTGCGGGGGCGAGGCCCACGGGGTCGCCCGCCGCGTCCCCGCCACCGCCCATGCCGCAGGCGGTCGCCGTCAGGACCAGCGCGGAAACAGCGCATGCCGAAAAGAGGGGTCTTCTCATTGGGTGCTCCTAGAAAGGGGGGAGAAGGGGGGCGAGGTCAGACGGTCGTCGGCTCGACGTCGGCCGGGCTGGCGGCGGGCTGCCAGACCAGCCGGCGCCCGCTGCCGGCGTCGAAGAGATGGAGGTGCTCGGGACGGGCCGACAGCCCCACGCGATCGCCGGTGGAGAGCCCGAGCGGACGCGGCCCGCGCACGCTCACCTGCGCGGATCCCGTCCGGCAGTGCGCGACCTCGTCGCCGCCCAGGTTCTCCACGGCCGTGACCTGCGCGCGGAAGCCCGCGCCCTCGGGCGGGACGACCTTGAGATGTTCGGGACGCACGCCCAGCGTCACCGCACGATCGGGGAGTCCGCCCTCGATGCCGGGCCCTTCGATGCCCAGCGCCACGTCCAGTTCGGGCCCGCGGGCCATCAGGGCGTTCCCGGCGGTGTGCAGGGTCGCGTCCAGAAGGTTCATCGGGGGCGAGCCGAGGAAACGGGCGACGAACACCGAGGCGGGCTCGTCGTAGACCTCGGCGGGGGTGCCGGTCTGCTCCACCCGGCCCTCGTTCAGCAGCGCGATCCGGGTGGCCATGGTCATCGCCTCCACCTGGTCGTGGGTGACGTAGACGACCGTGGCCCCCAGCCTGCGGTGCAGCGCGGTGATCTCCGCGCGCGTCGTGGCACGCAGCTTGGCGTCGAGGTTGGACAGCGGCTCGTCCATCAGGAACGCGCCCGGGTCCCGTACGAGGGCCCGGGCGAGCGCCACCCGCTGCCGCTGGCCGCCCGACAGCTCCCGGGGCTTGCGGTCCAGCAGCTCGGTCAGGTCGACCATGGCCGCGACCTTGGCGACCTCGGCGCGGATGGCGGCCTTGGACAGCCCTCTGGCGCGCAGCGGGAACCCGATGTTGCGACCGACCGACAGGTGCGGGTAGAGCGCGTAGCTCTGGAACACCATGGCCAGGTCCCGCCGCTGCGGCGGGGTGTGGGTGATGTCGGCGTCGTCCAGCAGCACCCGCCCGGCGGACGGTTCCAGCAGCCCGGCGATCATGCGCAGCAGCGTGGACTTGCCGCACCCGCTGGGGCCCAGCAGCACCAGGAACTCGCCGTCGGCGACGTCCAGCCACACCTCGTCGACGGCGGTCACCTGGTCGAACCGCCGTGTCAGTCCTTGCAATCGAATACCGCTCACGGCGGAGAGTGCAGCAGCGCTCCGTGACCAGAGGGTGAACGCAAGGCGTGGGCAGATCGCCGGGAAAGGACCATCTTTCGTAGAATGACCTGCGAAAACGCCGGATCTTCCGGGCGCGGGCGATAGGCGATGGCAATCAACCGAGAGTGAGTGCCTCTCGCGGTGGCGGCCGCCGGCCGTGGGGGTCAGGGATGGCCGGCGATGCGGCCGCCGTCGACCACGTGGTCGGCGCCGGTGGTGAAGGCGGACTCGTCGGAGGCCAGGTGGACGACCACGGCGGCCACGTCGGCGGGGGTGCCGAGGCGGCCGAGCGGCGGGGTGCCGCTGGTGCGGTCGCCGGCGGCGGCGCTCATGGGGGTCTGGATGACGCCGGGGTGGACGGCGTTGACGCGGATCCCCTTCGGTGCCAGTTCCAGGGCGGCGGCCTTGGTCATGCCCCGGACGGCCCACTTGGACGCGGTGTAGGCGACCGCCCTGGGGCCGCCGACGAAGGCGGACGTGGAGCCGATGTTGATGATGGAGCCGCCGCTGGCACGTTCCATCGCGGGGGTGACGGCCTGCATCCCGAGGAACGTGCCGACGGTGTTGACCTCCAGGACGCGCCGGAACGCCGCCTCGTCCAGGTCGGCGACGCCGCCCCAGGTGACGATGCCGGCGTTGTTGACCAGGATGTCGACGCTGCCGTAGGCCTCCTCGGCGGCGGCGACCAGGGACTGCCACTGGTCCGCGTCGGTGACGTCGAGGGGGTGGAAGCGGGCGCCGAGTTCTTCGGCCAGGGCCTCGCCGGAGGCTATGTCGGCGATGGTCACGTGCGCGCCCTCGGCCGCGAAGGCGCGGGCCTCGGCCGCGCCCATGCCGCTCGCGCCGCCGGTGATGATCGCTGACTTGCCCTGGAGTCTCTTCACCACGCAACTGTAAACATCATGATGATACCGGTCAAGCAGGGCTTGTGCCATTTCCTCATGAGAAATAGGGTGCGAGCAATCGGGTCGACTCGTGGGAGGTCGCAGGTGGACTCAACGGCGCAGCTCGATCGCCGGCCCAGGCCCCGGACGGGGCCCCTGGCCGGGGTGCGGGTGGCGGACTTCTGCTGGATGGGCGTCGGATCGGTGGCGACCAGGCTGCTGGCCGACTTCGGGGCCGAGGTCATCAAGATCGAGAACCGGCGGCGGCTGGACATGCCCCGGCGGCTCCCCATCTACAAGGACGACCCGCGCTCCTACGGGGACGAGGACGCCGACCCCGATCCGGACAAGGGCGGGCTCTTCAACAACTACAACCGCAACAAGCTCGGCATCACGCTGGACATGGGCACCGAGCGGGGCCGGGAACTGGTGGAACGGCTGATCGCCGCGAGCGGCGTCGTCACCGAGAACTTCGCGCCGGGCGTCATGGAGCGGTGGGGGCTGACCTACGAGCGGCTCCGGGAGCTCTCGCCCCAGGTCATCTACGGGCGGATGAGCGGCTTCGGCCACAGCGGCCCGCACCACCACTACCGCAGCTACGGCCCGGTGGTCCAGGCGGTCAGCGGGCTGTCGCAGATCAGCGGGCTGCCCGGGCGTGAGCCGTCCGGCTGGGGGCTGTCGTACATGGACAACCAGGCCGCCTACTACAACAGCGCGGCGCTGATGATGGCGATCCTGCGGCGGGAGGCCACGGGCGAGGGCACCGAGATCGACGTGTCGGCGGTGGAGGTCGGCGTCAACCTGGCCGGCCCGCTCCTGCTGGACGCCACCGTGAACGGCCGCGGCACGCGCCGCCCCGGCTTCCCGATGGGCAACCGGCACCCGGAGGCCGCGCCGCACGGCGTCTACCCGTGCGCCGGGGAGGACCGGTGGGTCGCCATCGCGGTCTTCGACGACGAGGAGTGGCGCGCGCTGGTCGCCGCCATGGGCGATCCGCCCTGGGCGGCCGACCCGCGGTTCGCCGCCGCCCGCCACGAGCACCAGGACGAGCTCGACCGGCACATCGCCGAATGGACGCGGAGCCGCACCCCGCACGAGGTCATGGAGCTGCTGCAGGAGCGGGGCGTGCGGGCGGGCGCCGCCCAGCACGCGGGCGACCTGAACGAGACCGATCCCCAGATCGCGCACCGCGGGACGTTCTTCGAGATGGACCACCCGGTGATCGGCCCCGCCCGGTTCGAGGGCTCGCCGGTGCGGTTCTCCCGCACGGCCCAGGACGACTGGCGTTCGGCGCCGCTGCTGGGCGAGGACAACGAGTACGTCTACACCGAGATCCTCGGCCTGTCCGCGGACGAGGTGCGGGAACTGGCCGACGCGGGGGTGATCTGAACGTGGACGCGTACGCGGGGCTCCGGGTGATCGAGGTGTCCGGCGATCCGGGCGGCGAGTACACGGGCAAGCTGCTGGCCGACATGGGCGCCGACGTGGTGAAGGTGGAGCCGCCCGGCGGGTCGCCCACGCGCCGGACCGGGCCGTTCGCCGGGGACGTGGAGGGGCCCGAGAACAGCCTCACGTTCTGGTTCTACAACGGCGGCAAGCGCAGCGTCGTGCTCGACTGGACGGGCGAGGACCGGGCCGCGTTCGAGGACCTGGTCGCGGGCGCCGACGTCCTGCTGATCGGGCTGCGGCCGAGCGAGGCCGCGGCGGCGGGGCTGGACTACGACCTCCTGCTGGAGGCCCACCCGCGCCTTGTGGTGCTGTCGGTGACGCCGTTCGGGCTGACCGGGCCGTGGGCGGACTACCGGTCCAGCGACCTGGTGGCGCTGGCGGCCGGCGGGCCGCTGATGAGCTGCGGTTACGACGACCATTCGATCCCGCCGATCCGGCCGGGCGGCAACCAGGGGTACCACACCGCGGCCAGCTTCGCGCACACGGGGCTGCTGATGGCGCTGCTGGAACGCCGCCTCAGCGGCCTCGGGCAGCTGGTGGACGTGTCCATGCACGAGTCGCTGGCGGTCACCGTGGAGCTGGCCAACCCGTACTGGTTCTATCCCCGGGTCCTGGTCCAGCGGCAGACGTGCCGGCACGCGCAGCCGGTGAACACCCAGCCCACGCTGTTCCGGTGCGGGGACGACCGGTGGATCTACTTCGCGCTCATCCTGGCCGATCACAAGCCGTGGAACGCGCTGGTCGAGTGGATGGACGAGCAGGGCCTGGCCGCCGACCTGGTCGCCCCCGAGTACGGGGGCCTGGAGCACCGGCAGCGCAACTTCGACCACGTGCAGGAGGTCATCGAGTGCTTCTTCCTCCTTCAGGATTCGGCCACCGTGTACCACGAGGGGCAGCGGCGCGGCCTGCCGATCGGCCCGCTGTACGCCCTGGAGGACCTGCTCGAAGACGAGCATCTGACGGAGCGCCGGTTCTTCGCGCCGGTCGAGCTGGACGAGGGCCGCTCCGCGCTGTTCCCGACGAGCCCGTACCGCTTCTCCGCGGCCCCGCCCTCCGCACCGGGGCGCCCGCCGAGGCTGGGGGAGCACACGGCGGAGGTGCTGCGGGCGGTGGACGACGCGTCCTCCTCCGCCCCGGTCGAGGCGGGGCGGTGATCGCCGGTGCGTGACGAGACGTTCTCCCACCGCGACCGGTGCGCCATCGTCGGCATCGGGGCGACGGAGTTCTCCAAGGACTCGGGGCGCAGCGAGCTGAGCCTGGCGACGGAGGCCGCGAAGGCCGCCCTGGCGGACGCCGGGCTGACGCCCGCGGACGTCGACGGGCTGGTCAAGTGCGACCACGACCTGGTGTCGATCAACGCGCTGGCCGACTCGCTCGGCGCCGAGCTGTCGTACTGGTCCGAGGTCGGGCCCGGCGGCGTGGCGCCGTGCGCGATGGTCGGCCAGGCGGTCGCCGCGATCGTCAGCGGGCAGGCGAGCACCGTGGTGGTGTACCGGTCGCTGAACGGCCGTTCGGGACGCCGGTTCGGCCGGACCGCGGCGAGCGGCACCGAGCGGGTCGGCGGCAAGGGCACCTACGACGAGTACTTCCTCCCGCACGGGCTGCAGACGGCCGGCCAGTTCTTCGCGATGATCGCCCGCCGCCACATGATCGAGAACGGGCTGACCGAGGAGGCGCTCGCGCACGTCGCGGTCACCTGCCGGGAACGTGCCAACGCCAATCCGGCGGCGCAGATGCACAGCCGGAAGCTGACCGTCGACGACTGCCTGTCGGCACGGCCGATCTCCTCGCCGCTGCGGCTGTTCGACTTCTGCCTGGAGACCGACGGGGCCTGCGCGGTCGTGGTCACCTCCGCGGCGCGGGCGGCCGACTGCCGCAAGCCGCCGGCCCTGATCCGGGCGGTCGCCCAGGCCGGCGGCCCGCGCGTCCAACCCGGAATGATGTGGCCGGCGGTTCTGCGCGAGAACGTCACGACGATGCCCTCCCGGGCCGCGGCCGAGACCCTGTACCGCCGGGCCGGGCTCGGCCCCGAGGACGTCGACGTCGCCCAGCTCTACGACTGCTTCACCATCACGCTGCTGCTCCAGCTGGAGGACTACGGCTTCTGCCCGCCAGGCGAGGGCGGCCCGTTCGCGATGAGCGGGGCGCTCGGTCTGGACGGCGCCATCCCGGTCAACACCAGCGGCGGCCATCTCTCCGAGGGATACATCCACGGCATGAACCACATCGTCGAAGGCGTCCGCCAGATCCGCGGCGAGTCCACGAACCAGGTGGCCGGGGCCGAGGTGTCCCTGGTGACCTCCGCTCCGCCGCCCGGCACCAGCGCGCTGCTCCTGGTGCGGTCATGAGCGGGCCGGAAGCGGGACGGCTGCTGCCCGTCCTGGACGACCCCGACACCGCCGGACACTGGGAGGCCGCCGCCCGCGGCGAGGTCGTGGTCCGGACGTGCCGCGACTGCGGGCAGGTGCTGCACCTGCCCCGCGCGCACTGCTTCGGCTGCGGCGGCGACGACACCTGGTGGCGGCCCGTTCCCGGACGGGCCCGCCTCTACAGCTGGACGGTCGTCGAGCACCAGGTGCACCCCGCCTACCCGGTGCCGTACACGGCCGTGCTCGTCGAGCTGGAGGAGCCCGCGGGCGTGCGCCTGGCCGGGTTCCTGCCCGGCCGCCCGGAGTTGCGGGCCGGGCAGCCCATGCGCGTGCGTTTCGAGGACGCCGGAGACGGGACGGTGCTGCCGCAGTGGGAGCCCGCCGAGGAAGAGGAGGCGGGATGACCGCGAGCAGACCGGTCGCCGAGGGCCTGTTCACCGATGGCGACGAGGGGCCCGCGCTGATCGGCGCCCGGTGCCGCGCGTGCGGCACGACGACGTTCCCGCGGCAGGACTCCTGCCCCCGGTGCGCGCGCGTGGACATGGAGGAGAGGCCGCTCCCGCGCAGCGGCACGCTGTGGTCGTTCACCGTGCAGGGCTTCCGCCCGAAGCCGCCGTACACGGGGCCGGAGCCGTTCGAGCCGTACGGCGTCGGCTACGTCGACCTGGACGGCGAGGTGATCGTCGAGGCGCGGCTCACCGAGAACGACCCGGCGCGGCTGCGCATCGGCGCCCCGGTGGACCTCGTCCTCGAACCGTTCACCACGGACGCGGACGGCACGCGCGTCGTCACCTTCGCCTTCGCGCCGCGCGGCTGAGAGGAGCACACCCATGGACGTCGCGATCATCGGAATCGGCATGCATCCGTTCGGCCGCCACGAGGGCGTCGGCGGGCGCGCGCAGGGCGCGCACGCCGCGCGGGAGGCGCTCAAGGACGCGGGCGTGGACTGGGGCGACATCCGGTTCGCGGCCGGCGGCAGCAGGGACGGCGGCGACGCCGACTCGCTGGTGGCCGACCTCGGGCTCACCGGCGTGCCGTTCGTCAACGTGTGGAACGGCTGCGCCACCGGCGGCAGCGCGCTGACCACGACGGTCAACGCGATCGAGGCCGGCGCCGTCGACCTCGGCATGGTGATCGGCTTCGACAAGCACCCGCGCGGCGCGTTCAACCCCGACCCGGTCTCGCTCGGCCTGGGCCCCTGGTACGGGGAGACCGGGCTGATGGTCACCACGCAGTTCTTCGGCATGAAGGCGCAGCGCTACCTGCACGACCACGGCATCGCGCCCGCGACGCTGGCGAAGGTCGCGGTCAAGGCGTTCGGCAACGGCTCGCTCAACCCCAACGCCTGGCGGCGCAAACCGCTGAGCGAGGAGGAGGTCCTCGCCTCCCCGATGCTGAGCCATCCGCTCACGCAGTACATGTTCTGCTCGCCCGGCGAGGGCGCCGTCGCCATGGTCCTGTGCCGCGGCGACCTGGCCCGCCGCTACACCGCGGCGCCGGTCTACCTGCGGGCGGCCGAGCTGCGGACGCGGCGGTTCGGCTCCTTCGAGGTGTTCAGCCCGTGGATCGCGCCCGAACGGGCCGGCAGCCCCAGCGTGGACGCGGCGCGGGCCGCGTTCGAGGCGGCGGGCATCGGGCCGCGGGAGATCGACCTCGCCCAGCTCCAGGACACCGAGTCGGGCGCGGAGATCATCCACATGGCGGAGTGCGGGCTGTGCGAGCACGGCGAGCAGGGCGACCTCGTCGCGAGCGGCGCCACCGCGATCGGCGGCGCCCTCCCGGTCAACACCGACGGCGGCTGCCTGGCCAACGGCGAGCCGATCGGCGCCTCCGGCCTGCGGCAGGTCTACGAGAACGTCCTCCAGCTGCGCGGGGCCGCCGGTCCCCGCCAGGTGCCCGGCAGCCCGCGGGCCGCCTTCACGCACGTGTACGGCGCGCCCGGCGTGAGCGCCTGCACCGTCCTGACGACCTGAGGGAATCGCCCGCAACGAAGCGACCGCCGCCGAGGGATCCTCGGCGGCGGTCGCTTTTCGGCCGGTGGTCAGCCGAGCCCGATCTTCTCCGCGGCCCGCGCGAGGCTGCGCCGCTTCTCCTCCAACGGGCCCTTAATCCACACCTGGTCGGCCCACAGCACGACGTCGGTGAAGCCCTCGGCCTCGTACTGGTGGAGCAGGTCGGCGTCCCAGCCGGCCACCCGGAAGTGGCGGCGCAGCTCGGTCCCGCGGTCCGCCTCGGCGCAGAGGGCGTCGAGGCGGCCGCGCAGGGCGAGGGCGTCCTCGAACGAAGGCGTGCCGGAGCTGAACCACTCGTCGCCCAGCCGCACGGCCCGGCGCAGTGCCAGATCGGAGTTCCCGCCCAGGACCACCGGCACCGGGACGGGACGCGGGCTGACCTGCACCGGACCGAAGTCGAAGTGCTCACCGTGATGCTCGAACGGGCCGCCGCTCCACGCCTTCCGCAGCACGGTCAGGGTCTCTTCGAGCCGCGCGCCGCGCCGCTCGAACGGGACGCCGAGGGCGTCGAACTCCTCCCGCAGCCACCCCGCGCCCGCGCCGAGCTTGAAGCGTCCCTGGGAGACCTCGTGGAGCGTGGCGACCGCCCGCGCGGTGACGAGCGGGTGCCGCAGCGGCAGCAGGTAGATCCCGGTGGCCAGCCCCAGCCTGCGCGTGAACGCGGCGGCGGCGCCGAGGGCCACCAGCGGATCCATCAGCTCGGTGGCCGGATCGACGACCGCCCCGGGGTGGTGCTGGTGGGCGCTCTGCCCGGTGGAGGGGTGCTCGCTGGCGTATCCGAACGGCAGGACGAGATGCTCGCCGAGCCAGATCCCCTCGAACCCGAGCTCGTCGGCCGCCACGGCCAGATCCAGCAGGTCGCGGGGCTCCATGTCGTACGCGGACAGGCCGATCCTCATGCTTCGCCTCCAGCGGGCCTCGCGATTGGTGCGGTGGGGTGGGCAGCGGGGTGGGCTCAGAGTTTGTCGAACACGCCGGTCCCGCCGCCGGCGGCCATCGCCGCCACCACGCCCGTCGCGGTGACGGCGGTCATGACCAGCGCGATCGCGGCGACCGTGGGGTAGGAGCCGTTGAGCCAGTAGTCGAAGATCACCGTGCCCATCACCTGCGTGGTGGGGGCGCGGACGAGCATGGACGCCGAGAACTCGTGCGTCAGCAGCACGAACATCAGCGCCGCCGCGCCGCCCAGGCTGGTCCGCAGCAGCGGCAGCACGATCCGCGCGTCGGTGGCCAGCGGCCCGGCCCCGCTGACCCGGGACGCCTCGACGTAGGCGGTGCCCTGCGCGATCATGCCCGACAGCAGCATGCGGGTCGCGAACGGCAGCATGAGCGTCACGTAGACCAGGATGATCACCCACCGGGAGCCGTAGAGGATCAGCGGCGGGCTGGTGTAGGTGAGCAGGAACCCGGCGCCGAAGACGACCGCGGGGATGCCGAGCGGCAGCGCGATGATGAAGTCCAGCAGCGCGTGCACCGTGCGGAACCGGCGCCAGCGCAGCAGCATGGAGGCGGCCACGAAACCCACCGGCAGCACGATCGCCACGGCCGTGAGCGAGGCCATGACGCTCATCACGATGGCGTCGACGATCCCGGGCTCGTTCAGCACCGTGCGGAAGTTGGCGAGCGTGAAGGAGTCGAGGCCGATCGTGCCGCTCCAGAACTTCGACAGCGCGACGACGACGAGCGCGGCCAGGGGCAGCACGGTCGCGACCAGGGTGTAGCCGATCATCACCGCCACGGCGGCCTTGGAGGTGCCGCCGACGGAGCGGAACGCCTTGCCGCCATGGGTGACGAACCGGGTCTGGTCGCCGAGCGCGAGCTTCTGCCCGATGACCACGGCCAGGCCGAACAGCAGCAGCGGCGAACCGTAGGCCGCGGCGGCGCCGAAGTCGACCGGGGACTCCGAGACCGACCGGAACATCGCCGTGGTGATCACCTCGGTGCCGCTGTTGGTGCCCAGCAGCAGCGGCACCGTGAACTGCCCCAGGCCCAGCAGGAGCGCCACGCCGCCGCCGTAGATCAGGGCGGGTCGCAGCAGCGGCAGCACCACCTTGAAGAACACCCCGACCGGGGACGATCCGCTGACCTGCGCCGCCTCGATGTGCTCCTGGCTGATGTTCTGCAGCCCGGTGCTGACGAACAGGTACACGAACGCCGTCAGCCCGAAGCCGGTGATGAGGACGATCCAGGGCAGCGAGTAGACGTCCACGGGCCCGCTCTCCAGGTGCGACCACCAGGGCAGCTGCCGGAGCAGGACGTTGAGGTAGCCGGGCCGGGGGGACAGCAGGAACGCCCAGCCGGTGACGTTGGCGATCGCGGGGATCACGATCGGCAGGATCGGCAGCGTCCGCAGGATCCGGTAGCGGGGCGGCA
Organism: Actinomadura vinacea; assembly: GCF_039532545.1. Lineage (NCBI taxonomy): Bacteria > Bacillati > Actinomycetota > Actinomycetes > Streptosporangiales > Thermomonosporaceae > Actinomadura > Actinomadura vinacea. Next base: position 418,806 of record NZ_BAAARW010000039.1, read on the forward strand.
TCCGGGTCGCGACCCAGGCGAGCATCGTGCCCAGGACCATGGCGACGACCAGCGAGCCGAGCGCGAGCGCGATCGTCGTCCCGACGATCTTGCCGGTGCCCGGGGACCCGAACGCGATCCGGTAGCCGTGCGCGCCATCGGCGAACGCCGCGCTCTGCAAGCGGATCAGCGGCATCACGACCAGGAAGCCGAGTACGCCGATGAACAGGGCCGCGCCCGCCGGGACGAGCAGCCGGCGGGACCGCCGCGGCGCGTCCGGAGCGGCCGGCGGGCCTTGGGGGGCGGGGCCCCGCGCGCCGGGGCCGTCGGTGTCGGTGAGCGTCGTCATCGCCGTCACGCGCCCACGGGCGCGGGGCGCGCCCCGCCGTCGGAGGAGGCGGCGCTCGGTTCCCCGTCGTCGTCGAAGAAGCGCGCATCGGCGGGACGGAATCCGACGGCGACCTTCTGCCCGGCGGCGAGTTCGCCCGCCCAGCCGCCCGGGCCGGCCAGCGGCACCCGAACGTGCAGCCGGTCGCCCGCCGCGGCCCCGTCGCGGTCCTCGAGGGTGAGGGTCGCGTCGATGTGGCGTCCGCCGTAGCCGGACTCCAGGACACGGCCCTTCAGGAGCGTCATGCCGTCGCCGGGGACTTCGCCCGCCGGTGCGATGTGCACGTCCTCGGGGCGCAGCCGCGCCACCAACCTCCCGGACGCGCCCAGCGAGCACCTGGCCGCCGGCGGCGCGCCCGCGACGGGCGCGCCCTGGCAGGTCCACCCGTCCGCGCCGCGCTCGAACAGCAGCCGGTTGGCCATGCCGACGAAGTCGGCGACGTACTCGGTCGCGGGCTTCTCGAACACCTGCCGCGGGGTGTCGAACTGGTCGATCTCGCCCGCCCGCATGATCGCGAGCCGGTCGCCGAGCGCCAGCGCCTCGGATTGGTCATGGGTGACGAAGACCGCGGTGAAGCCCAGCTTGGCGTGCAGCTCGTGCAGGTAGGCCCGCACCGAGTCGCGCAGCCGGGCGTCCAGGTTGCTGAGCGGCTCGTCGAACAGCACCAGGTCGGGGCGGGCGACCAGGCCGCGGGCCAGCGCCACCCGCTGCTGCTGGCCGCCGCTCAGCTGGGCGGGATGCCGGTCCAGCAGCGCCTCGCAGTCCACCAGCCGGGCGGTCTCCTCGACCCAGCCCTCCTTGATCTTGTCCTTCAGGCCGCGGGCCTTGAGCGGGTAGGCGATGTTGGCGCGCACGGACATGTGCGGCCACAGCGCATACGACTGGAAGACCATGCCGATGCTGCGCTTGTCCGGCGGCCGGTTGATCCGGTTCGCGGCGTCGAAGACCGTCCGGCCGCCCAGCGAGATCCGTCCCGCCGTCGGCGACTCCAGGCCCGCCAGGCAGCGCAGCGTCGTGGTCTTGCCGCAGCCGCTGGGGCCGAGGAGGACGAGGAACTCGCCCTCCTCGATCTCCAGCCCCAGCCCGTCGATGACCGTGACGGGCGGTCTTCCCTTGAAGGTCTTGGTCAGACCTTCGGCGCTCACGTACGACATGGGTGACCTCGATTCCAGTCGACTTAACGGTCTCGCGCCCTAGGACCCGAAGTCCTGGTTCCATTTCGCCTGGAACTCGCGGACCTTCTCAGGGGTGAGCTGGGCGAGGTCCTGCTTCCGGACGGTCGAGGTGTTGCCGACGGTGCCCGGGATGTTGGGCAGGACCGAGGCGTGCGTGCGGGCGATCGCCTCCTGCCCCTGCTCGCCGATGATGAAGTCGGCGATGAGCTGGGCGGCGTTGGGGTGGGGGGCGGACTTGAGCGCCATGCCCCAGAAGAGGGCGCCCCAGGGCTTCTTAGCCAGCCCCCAGTCGACCGGCGCGCCGGACTTCTTCTCATCGATCAGCGGACTGACGAAGGGGGTGGCGGCGATCTCACCGGACTGGATCGCCTGGGCGATCGGCAGCGAGCTGGGGTAGATCCGCGGCTTCTGCGCGGCCAGCTTCTTGACGAAGTCGGCCCCGTAGGTCTCCTGCAGGTAGAGGTAGAAGTCGACCATCGAGGGGGCGGCCGGCTTGATGACGCCGATCTTTCCGCCGCGCAGGCTCGGGTCCAGCAGGTCCGGGTAGTCCTTGATCCCCTTCTTGTACAGCTTGGTGTTCCAGCCGAAGGTCAGCACGGCCGCGTTGGTGAGGAAGTAGGTGCCTTCGGGCACGGAGGTCTGCTTGTTGTACGCGGGCGCCTCGAACGAAGGTCCCCGCGGTGCCTCGAAGGCGTCCTTGTTGGCCTTGACCCAGACGAGGCTGGCGCCGAAGAAGACGTCCGCGATGCCCTTGCCGGTCTTGCGCTCGGCCTCCACCTTGGGCGTGAGGTCGGCGTCGGTGCCGCGCACCACGGTCAGCTTGACCTTCGGATACTTCTTCTCGAACCTGCCCTTGAAGTCGTTCAGTTCCTCCGTGCCGTGGCTGGAGTAGATCGTGACCTTGCCCTCCTTCTCGGCCGCGGCCACGATCTCGTTCCAGGATCCGGCGACCGGCGCGTTGCCCTCCGGCTGGGCGGGGCCCGCCGAGCAGGCCGCCGCGGGCAGCACCACGGCCGCCGCCAGCGACACGGCACCCAGGAACCGGCGGCGATTCACGTCCCTTGTCATTGCGAACTCCCTCGCACAAGGCCCTTGCCTCCGGGCTCCCGTTCGGGCGGGGGCCCGGGCGAGCGGGGTGGGAAAGGCAGGCGGACCTGTGGTCGTCACATGGCGTCGCCGTCACTGAGGGCGACGTATCACCGCAGCGTACGCATGCGGTGTGGTGCCACGGGAGCGCGGTTGCGCTCCCGTGGCCTGGTACTCGGGCTGTCCGCTCGAGCGGTGCGGTGGGCTCCTGTGACCTGGCGGAAGCTCAGTTCCGGGAGTCCTGCCCGATGCGGTAGATGCGGGCGGCGTTGTCGTGCAGGATCTTGCGGAGCGTCTCCTCGGGCAGGTCGCCGAAGGTGCTCTCCAGGTACTCGTTGGGCGCGACCGCGCTGGTCGCCGGACCCGGCGACATGCTCGTCGGGTGCGGGAAGTCGGTCTCGTAGAGGATGTTGTCCGGGCCGAGCCGGTCGAGCGCGTACCGGACGCCGTGGTCCTCGAACCAGAAGCACCCGTAGATCTGGCGGCGGAAGTACTCGCTGGGCAGCAGGTCGTACTCGGGGTGCTCCAGGGCGACGCCGCAGTTCTTCCACTGCCAGTCGAGGGCGTCGAGCGCGTAGGGGATCCAGCCGACGCCGCTCTCGACCGAGACGAACGGCAGCTCGGGGAAGCGGTGGCAGATCCCGCCGGTGACGAGCTGGGCGATCGTGCGCGCGTTGCCCATGAAGAACGACACGCCCATCGACGCGTAATTGGCGCGCTCGCCGTTCTCCGGATTATGCCCCTGCATGATCGACAGGTCACCGGAGGCGATGTGGAAATTGACCGGCAGGCGCATCTCCTGGGCGGCCGCCCACATCCGGTCCCAATGCCGGTCGGTGAGCCCCGGCAGGCCGAAATTCGCCGGGTCCTGGGTGAAAATGATCCCGCCGTGCCCGAGTTCCGCGCAGCGGGCCATCTCCGCGAGGGTCTCGTCGAGATCCCAGAACGGCAGCGAGGCCATTGGAACGAAACGCCCGGGTGCCGCGCTGCCCCACTCGACCTGGAAGTCGTTGTAGGCGCGAATGGTGGCGAGCTGCAGTTCCGCGTTCTTCAGGTCGAGCAGTTTCTGGGCGTCGAAGAGCGCGACGTTGGGGTAGAGCACCTGGGCCTTGATGCCGTAGGTGTCCATGTGGCGCGCGCGGGCCGCGGCGTCCCACATGATCGGGTCGATGTCGCTCCAGCGGGGCGGGTGGTGGGGCGGGTACTCGGTCCAGCCCGCCATCGCGGGGCCGCCCACCGCGGCCATGCGCTCGCCGCCGATGAACCAGGCCTCCTCGGCTCTCTGCTCGTCCCAGCGGACATGCGGGATCTGGTCACCCCACTTGGCGGGCAGGCGCGAGGACCACAGATCCGGCGGCTCCACCACGTGGGTGTCGGTGTCGATGATCTCGATCTCACTGATGACAGACGCCATGGGGTGGCCTTTCTGACGTCTCAAGGGGTTTGGGGCCATGTCCTCTGGACCGGACCAAACCGCCTTGACCATTTGCTTTGGGTGGTAGAGACGCTAATACCTCATGAGGAATAGGTCAATAGCCTCATAATGATTTCCTGCCGCCCTGAGCTGCGGGTTCCACCGGTCACGGGGTCCCGGCCAGCCGGACGACCGTCTTTCCGACGTTCCCGCCCCGCAGCATCGCCAGAAAGGCCGGCCAGGCCGCCTCGATCCCGCCCGGGACCGCGGTCTCGACATTGCGGACCGCGCCGTCGCGCAGCCAGCGGGCCATGTCCCGTTCGAAGGCCGCCCGCTCCTCCTCGTGATCGGTCACCAGGAAGCCCTCCATGCGCAGCCGCCGCCAGATCATCAGAAGCAGGTTGCGCGGGCCGGGCACCGGTTCGGTCGCGTTGTAGACCGAGATGGCGCCGCACAGGACGATCCGGCCGGACGTCCGCATCACCCGGATCGCGGCCTCGAGCTGCTCGCCGCCCACATTGTCGAAGTAGACGTCCACACCCCCGCCGCGCGCCCCCTCGCCGCCGGTGAAGCCGCGGTCGACACCGACGCCGGCGCGGTCGAGCGCCGCGGCCAGCGCCTCCCGCACAGGCGTATCGCGATGGGAGAAGGCCGCGTCGAAGCCCAGCTCCTCGGTCAGGAAGCGGACCTTGTCCGCCGACCCCGCGCTGCCGATGACGGTGCAGCCCATGGCCTTGGCGATCTGGCCCACCGCCGCTCCGACGGCGCCCGCCGCCGCCGACACCAGCACCGTGTCGCCGGGACGGCACCGCCCCACCTTGAGGAGCCCCACATGGGCGGTCATCCCGGTCAGCCCGAGCACGCCCAGATGCGCCGACGCCGGAAGATCGTCTCCCACCGGTTCGGCCGCCTCGGCCGGCACCAGCGCGTACTCGCGCCACCCGAGCTCGTGCCGCACCCGGCCGCCCACCGGGATCCCCTCGACCCCCGACGCGACGACCTCGCCGACCGCCAGGCCGCCCATCGGCGCGTCCAGCGCGTACGGCTCGGCGTAGGACGGACGGTCGCTCATCCTGCCGCGCATGTACGGCTCCACCGACATCACGGTGTTGCGGACCAGCAGCTCGCCGGGGCCCGGATCGGGCACCTCGACCTCGACCAGACGGACATCGCCGTCGCCGGGCGAGCCCACCGGCCGGCGCACCAGGTGCCATTCCCGTCCGGTCCTCACACCGCCTCGCTCTCGTCGGCGTCGAGCAGGTGCCCGACCAGCCGGTCCCGATGGTGCGCGGGATCGCCGAACAGCAGGGCGCCGCTCTTGGCCCGCCGGAAGTACAGATGCGCCGGATGCTCCCAGGTGAACCCGATCCCGCCGTGCACCTGGACGTTCTCGGCCGCCGCGAACACGAACGCCTCCGAGCAGGTCGCCTTGGCCATCGCCGCCGCGACCGGCAGCTCGGCGGGCCCGCCCGACGCCGCCCACACCGCGTACGCCGCCGCCGACCGTGCGGCGTCGATGCCCAGCGCCATGTCGGCGCACCGGTGTTTGATCGCCTGGAAGGACCCGATCGGCCGGGCGAACTGGTGCCGCGTCTTCGCGTACTCCACCGCCATCTCCAGGACCCGTTCCGCGCCGGCGGTCTGCTCGCAGGCCAGCCCCACCGCGGCCAGGTCGAGGACCTTCCTGATCAGCGGCCAGGCCCCGTCCGCGGGGCCGACGAGCCGCGCCGGGACGCCCCCCAGCTCCAGCCGCGCCTGCTTGCGGGTGGGGTCGAGCGTCGTCATCGCCGCGCGGACCAGGCCCGGCGCGCCGCCCTCGACCGCGAAAAGGCCCAGGTCCTCGGGCGCCGGTCCGGTACGGGCGGCGACGAGGACGAGGTCGGCGGACAGCCCGTCCAGCACGAACAGCTTCTTACCGGTCAGCTCCCACCCGGATCCCGTGCGGGTCGCGGCCGTGCTGACGCCGGCGGGGTCGTCCCACCGGGCGTCGCCTTCCGCGAGCGCGAGGGTCGCGGTCGTCTCCCCGGCCGCGATGCCCGGGAGGTAGGCCGCCTGCGCGTCCTCATCGGCCGAGTGCAGCAGGGCGCCGGCCGCGAGCACGACCGTGGACAGGTACGGCGCGCACATCAGGGCCCGCCCCATCTCCTCCAGCACCACGGCGATCTCGCGGAAGCCGCCGCCCGAGCCGCCGTGCTCCTCCGGAACGCCGAGGCCGGTCAGGCCCAGCTCGCCCGCCATGCGCCGCCACACCGCGGGGTCGTGCCCCCGGTCGGTGTCCATGAGGCGCCGCACCTCCGCCTCCGGAGACACCTTCTCGACGAACGACCGGACGACGGGCCGCAGCGCCTCGACGTCCTCGCTCGGCGCCAGATCCATGTCCGTTCTCATATGTCCGCTCCCTGTCGGCGTGACCTCGTCGTCAGACCCGCACGCGCTCGCCGCGGACCAGTTCCTCGCGGAGCACGCGGCGCAGCAGCTTTCCGGTTTCGTTGTAGGGGAGCTCGTCGCGCACGTGGACGCGCACCGGCGTCTTCGACGACCGCAGGCGCGCCCGCACCCAGGACCGCAGCTCCTCCCCGTCCGCGCTCCGGCCCGGCGCGAACACCACCAGCGCGACCGGGCACTCGCCCCACTCCTGGTCCGGGACGCCCACCACGGCGGCGTCGGCCACGGCGGGATGCGCGGCCAGGACCTCCTCGATCTCGCCCGGCGACAGGTTCTCGCCGCCGCGGACGATCACGTCGTCGGCGCGCCCGTCGACGTACAGGAAGCCGTCCTCGTCGAGCCGGCCGCCGTCCCGGGTGGGGAACCAGCCGTCGGCGGCGACCGCCCGGTGGGAGAGGTACTCCCCGGAGACCTGCTCGCCGCGCACCCAGATCTCGCCGGGCTCGCCCGGGGGCAGCGCGGCCCCGGCGCGGTCGCGGATCTCCACCTCGACCGACGGCAGAGGCCGGCCGACCGAGCCCAGCTTGCGCCCGAGCCGGTGCTCCTCCGGGCCGAGCACCGCGATGGTCGAACTGGTCTCGGTGAGCCCGTAGGCGTTGACGAAGCCGACGTGCGGCAGCAGCGCCAGAGCGCGCTCCACGACCTGCGCGGGCATGCGGCCCCCGCCGTAGGAGAGATGGCGCAGCGCGGGCAGCCGCTCGCCGTCGCGCTCCAGCACGTCCAGGACGCGGCCGAGCATCGTCGGGACGACCATGGCGTGCGTGACGGCCTCGTCCCGGGCGAGGGCCACCCACTCCTCGGCGCCGAAGGCGGGCAACTGGACCATGCGGCGGCCCGCGTACACCGACGTCAGCATCGAGGAGATGCCGGCGATGTGGTACGGCGGGACGCTCACCAGGATGGCCTCGTCCTCGCCGGCCGCCATGAACTCCACCGTCGAGATGACGTAGGAGACCAGATGTCGGTGCCGCAGGACGGCGGCCTTCGGAGCGCCGCTGGTACCGCTGGTGAACAGCAGCGCCGCGATGTCGTCGGGTGCCGCTCCCGTCGAAGGGGCGGCGGGGGCGGCCCGCTCGACCTCCTCCCGGAGGACGGGGGTCACGCCGGGGATCCCGGCCACTCGGCCCAGGGCCTCGCTCCGGCCCACCACGAGCACGGGGGCGATTCCGGCGAGGGCCGAGCGCAGCCGCGCGTCGTCGAGCCGGTAGTTGAGCGGCACGAAGGCACGTCCCGCGAGCGCCGAGCCGTACACGAGTGCCGGGACGGCGGCCGAGTTCTCGTCCAGGAGCGCCACATGGCGTGCGTCGTGGCGTTCCAGCAGGGACGCGACCCCGCGCGACCGTTCGAACAGTTCCGCGTAGGTGACGGCTTCACCGGCCGTGACCAGGGCGACCCGGTCGGGGCACGCGCCGGCCGCCATCTCCGCCAGCATGGCCAGGTTCACGGCTCAGTCCGAGGCGGGAAGCGGTTTGGTGGCCATCTGCCGCAGCGGCCTGCCGGCCAGGCTCAGGCTCCCGGTCCCTCCCCGGGTGCAGAGCACGACCAGCCCGGTTTCCTCGTCCGTGTAGCGCTTGCCGAGAAGGGTTCCCTCACCGTCCGGCTGCTCGGGCGCGACGCGTTCACCCGCGGCGCCGGACAGGTTCATGGGCACGCCGCCGCACGTCAACGCCGCCTTGTCGGACGGCAGGGCGGACGGCCCCTTGACGACGACGACCTCGGCGTCGCAGACGGCACTGGCCAAACGGGTTCCAGGCTTCAGCTCGATGCTCGTCTTCTCTGTGCCTGTTTCTTCCATGCTCATCACTTCCATGCTCATTAGGTCGGGGTCCAATCAGGCGGGGCCAAGGGGGCTCCAGGTCAGGACGCGAGACGGTCGAGCACGGCGTGGCCGCGGCGGGTGAGGCCGGCGACCGAGTCGCCCCGGGTGCCCATCCGCTCGTCGGTCGTCTCGCCCCGCACGTACCGGGCGTACAGCTGCTGCAGGATCACCGCGGTCTTCCAGCAGCCGTACGCCTCGTACCAGGCCACCCGCCCGACGTCGAGGCCGGACCGGGCGGCGTAGCGCTCGACCACCTCGGCCCGGGACGGCAGGCCCATCTCCGCCAGCCCGGCCGGTATCGCCAGCTCGCCGGGCAGCTCGGCGTCGCCGGGGTCGGGCCAGTAGTTCAGCAGGGTGCCGAGGTCGACCAGGGGGTCGCCGAGCGTGGCCATGTCCCAGTCGAAGACCGAGACGACGCGGTCGGGGTCGGCGGGGTCGAACTGGCAGTTGTCGATCTTGAAGTCGTTGTGCAGGACCGCCGGCCGGCCGGAGGCGGGGATCGCGGCGGCCAGCCGCTCGCCGAGCGCCTCCACCGCGGGACCGCCGTCCGGCGGGGCCACCAGGCTCCAGCGCTTGCTCCAGCCGGCGACCTGCCGCTCGAGGAAGCCCGCCGGACGGCCGAGGTCCGACAGCCCGCACTCGTCCGGGTCGACCCGGTGCAGGTCGGCCAGCGCGTCCACGACGGCGAAGCCGACCCGGCGGGCGGCGTCCCGGTGCCCCCGCATCGGCTCCGGCACCGCGCCCCAGACGACGACCCCGGGCCGGTACTCCATGACGATGAAGTCGGAGCCGATGACCGCCGGGTCGTCGCACAGGGCGAACGCGCGGGGCGCGCGGGGGTAGCCCCGGTACAGCCGCGACAAGGCGCGGTACTCGCGGCGCATGTCGTGCGCGCCCGGGGCGACCTCGCCGAACGGCGGGCGCCGCACCACCAGCCGCCGGGACCCGAACCGCACCTGGTAGGTGAGGTTGGCCGAGCCGTTCGGGAATTGCAGGACCGCGAACTCGCCGTCGAGATCGGGGATCCGCTCCCGCAGGTAGGCGGCGAGCGCGTCGAAGTCGAGCTCCTCGCCGGGACGCACCGGCGCCAGCTCGGCGGGCTCGGCGGGCCGGTCGGGCCCGGCCGGGGCGGGGGAGGGGGACGGCGCCGTCACAGGTCCAGGTCCCCGGCGTAACGGGCCCGGGCCTGCTCGCGCAGCGCGGGCAGGTGCCCGCTCGGGAACAGGCCGTCGGTGGGCTCGTGGTCGCGCAGCAGCAGCCGCGCCAGGTTGGTCTTGTGGACCTCGGTCGCGCCGTCGGCGATCCCCATGTGGAACGACTCCATCACCCAGCGGGCGAACGGCATCTCCGACGAGACCCCGAGCGAGCCGTGCAGCTGCAGTGCGCGCGAGGACACATCGTGCAGGACCTTCGGCATCGCGGTCTTGACCGCCGCGATGTCGGCGCGCACCTTCCGGTAGTCGTTGTACTTGTCGATGCGCCAGGCGGTGCGCAGCACCAGCAGCCGGAACTGCTCCATCTGGATCCAGGAGTCGGCGATCATCTCCTGCACGAGCTGCTTGCGGGCCAGCGCGTCGCCCTTGGTCGTCCGGGACAGCGCCCGCTCGCACATCATGTCGAAGGCCCGCTTGACCAGTCCCACCGTGCGCATCGCATGGTGGATGCGGCCCCCGCCGAGCCGCGTCTGCGCCACCTCGAACCCGGCGCCCTGCTCGCCCAGCAGGTGGTCGGCGGGGATCCGAACGCCCGTGTACCGGATGTAGGCGTGCGTGCCCTCGCCCTCGCGGTGCCCGTAGACCGCCACGTCGCGCAGGATCTCGATGCCCGGCGTGTCCGCCGGGACGACGAACGCCGAGAGCCTGCCGTGCGGCGGCGCGTCCGGGTCGGTCACCGCCATCACGATGAGGAACGAGGCGAAGCCCGCGTGCGAGGAGAACCACTTCTCCCCGTCGATGACCCACTCGTCCCCGTCCCGGACGGCCCGGGTGGTGAACCCGGTCGGGTCCGAGCCGCCCTGCGGCTCGGTCATCGAGAAGCACGAGACGATCTCGTTCTCGATCAGCGGCTCCAGGTAGCGCTTCTTCAGCAGCGGCGTGCCGTAGTGGGCCAGGATCTCGGCGTTCCCCGAGTCGGGCGCGTGGCAGCCGAACACGATCGGCCCCGCGTGGGTGCGGCCGAGGATCTCGTTGAGCAGGGCCAGCTTGAGCTGCCCGTATCCGGGGCCGCCCAGTTCCGGGCCCAGGTGGCAGGCCCACAACCGGCGCTCGCGCACCCGCTGCTGCAGCGGGGGGACGAGCTTCTGCCGAACCGGGTCGGCCATGTTCCAGGCGTGTTCGACGACGAAGTCCAGGGGCTCGACCTCCTCGCGCACGAACTCCTCGACCCAGTCCAGCTCCTGCTGGAACACCTCGTCCGTCTCAAAGTCCCAGGCCATCCCCGGCTCCTTTCGGCACGCTCGTCCTGACCATATTTCTCATGAGGAATTTTGACAAGGGCTCAGCGGATGACCGCCTGACCTCCGTCGACGTTGAGCACCGCGCCGGTGGTGAAGCTTGAAGCGGGACCGGCGAAGTACAGCGCCGCGCCGACGACCTCGTGCGGCTCCCCGCCGCGCCCCAGCGGCATCCGGTCGGCCATCTCCTGGAAGGTCTCCATGTCCCAGCCCCGGCTGATGTCGGTGAAGAACGGGCCCGCCATGATCGTGTTGACCCGCACCGACGGGCCGAACGCCCCCGCGAACCCCGCCGTCAGCGTGTTCAGCCCGGCCTTGGCCGCCGCGTACGGCAGGTCTCCGGGCGTCGGCCGCACCGACGCCACGCTGCTCACATTGATGATCGAGCCGCCGCCCGCCCGCGCCATCCGGCTGCCCACCAGGGCCGTCAGCCGGAACGGGCCCTTCAGGTTGACCTCGACCACCTTGTCGAACAGCGCCTCGCTCACCTCCTCCAGGCTCGGATAGGTGGGCGCGATGCCGGCGTTGTTGACCAGCACGTCCAGCCGGCCGAACTCCTCCTCGACGGCGTCCACCATCGCGGTCAGGCCGTCCCAGTCGCCGACGTGCACCGCGTACGGCAGCGCCCGCCGCCCCGTGGTCCGGCGCACCTCCTCGGCCAGCTCCTCGCATCCCGCCGCCTTGCGGCTGGCGATCACCACGTCCGCGCCCGCGCCGGCGAACGCCAGCACCATCTCCCGCCCCAGCCCGCGGCTCCCGCCCGTGACCAGCGCGACCTTGCCTTCCAGCGGCAGTCCAGCCTGCTCCATGGATCCTCCTCACCGGCGGCCGCCACCGGGACGGCCGCGCATGCGAACCCGCACACCCGCCGTTACGGCGGTGCGCGTGCACTCCGGGTGTGCGCGTCCTCGCGGACGCGCCGCCGACGGCGTCAGCGGGGCAGGTCCCGCCAGGGGCGGTCGCGGTCCACGCGGGGCTCGCCCGGCAGGCCCAGCACGCGCTCGGCGATGATGTTGCGCTGGATCTCGTCGCTGCCGCCCGCGATCCGGTACCCCGGGGCGCCGAGGACGTGCTCGGTCCAGGAGAACGTGCCGCGCTCGCCGGTGTCGGCGGTCAGGCTCGGGCCCAGCAGGGCCTCGGCGGCGCGCGCCGCGCGGGCCATGCCGTTCACCCAGTGGAGCTTGCGGAACGAGCTCGCGGGCCCGGGCGTCCCGCCGGGCCGGGCCCGGTCGCGCAGGGCGGCCACCTCGGCCAGGCGCTCGTGGATGTAGACGTCGGCCAGCAGCTGCCGCACGAGCGGATCGCCGGTGCGGCCCAGGCGGCGGGCCAGCGGGAGGAGCTGGCGCCAGCCGCCGCCGACGCGGCTCTCGCCGCCGCTGATCTCCCGTTCGAAACCGAGGGTGGTGAGCGCCACCTTCCAGCCCTGCCCGGCATCGCCCAGGCGCAGCCGGTCCGGGACGCGCACACCGTCCAGGAAGACCTCGCTGAAGGACGCCCCGCCGGACATCTGGCGCAGCGGGCGCACGGTGACGCCGGGGGAGTCCATCGGGAGCAGGAAGGCGGTCAGGCCCGCGTGCTTGGGGACGTCCGGGTCGGTGCGGGCGATGAGCATCCCCCACTCGGCGAACTGCGCCCCCGAGCTCCAGACCTTCTGCCCCGTGACCAGCCAGTCATCGCCGTCGCGCACCGCCCGGGTGGCCAGCCCCGCCAGATCGGAGCCGGCGCCGGGCTCGGAGAACAGCTGCACGCACAGCTCCTCGGCGCGCAGGAAGCGGCGGACGAACTTCTCCCGCTGCTCGGGCGTGCCCGCGATCCGGACCGTCGGCGCGATGAGGTGGACGGTGACCCGGAACAGCTCGTGGTCGGCGGGGACCTCGCGCAGGGCCTGCTCCTCGTTGAACGCCTCCTCGAACTCCGGCCCGAGCCCGGCCCCGCCGTGCTCGGCCGGCCAGGTGATCGCGCCGTAGCCCGCGTCGAACTTCTCCCGCTGCCAGGCCATCGCCCGGTGGATCAGCGCCCGCTCCCGCTCCGGCGGGAGGTCGTGGAAGATCGACACGTCGTCGGGACCGTCCGCGACCGCCGTCCGCGGCGCGGTGCGGTCGCGGAGCCAGGCCCGGGCGTCCCGCCGGAAGTCGTCGAGATCCATGGCGCTCCCTGAAGATCGGTCGCGCCGCTACTTGCATGCGGCGGCACGACGGGATATTCCTCATGAGGTTAAGCGGAAAATTGGCGGACGCGCAATGGAGGGCCGAGATGACCGGACGTTCCCTGGACGGGCGGGTCGCCGTGGTGACGGGCGGTACCGACGGCATCGGGCTGGCCGTCGCCCGCGCCTTCGCCGAACACGGCGCCGCGGTGCTGCTGAGCGGGCGGTCCACCGAGAAGGGCGCCCAGGCCGCCGCGGAGGTCGGGGAGGCCGCGCGCTTCGTCCGGGCCGACGCCACCCGGCGCGAGGAGGCCGAGGCGGTGATCGACCACGCCCTGGACGCATTCGGCCGCGTCGACGTCCTGGTCAACAACGTCGGCGGCAGCGCCGGCTTCGCCCGGGTCCACGAACTCGCCGACGAGGCGTGGCGGCACGCCATGACCCTGAACCTGGACAGCGCGTTCTGGGCGACCCGGCGGGTGCTGCCGTCGATGATGGAGCGGCGGCACGGCCGGATCATCAACATGTCGTCGGTCGAGGGCAAGCAGGCGACGATGCCGGCCATCTCCCACTACGTCACCGCCAAGCACGCGCTGCACGGATTCACCAAGGCCGTCGCGCTGGAGTACGGAAGGCACGGCGTGACCTGCAACGCCCTGTGCCCCGGCGCGGTCCCGACCGGGTCCCGGCCCTCCGGCGACGCCGCCGCCGAGGCGGCCGGGATGACCCGCGAGGAGTTCGTCGCCCATTTCGTCGACGCCACCAAGACCGGGCGGCTGAACACCGCGGACGAGGTCGCCGCGGTCGCGCTGCTGCTCGCCGGTGAGGCCGGCGCCGGGATCACCGGGGCATTGTGGAGCGTCGACGGCGGAACGGCGTCCTGGTGACTATGGTGGAAACTAATCATGAGGAATTGACCGGAGGTGAACGATTGTCGGGCGCACCGGAGACCAGGGCGACCGTCGCGTTGTCCCGCGGCTGCATGGACATCGCGGTCGGCGACGCCGCCACCCGCCGGCTCAAGACCTCCGAGACGGTGGCGCGCGACATCGTGCACGACATGGTGGAGGAGGGCCTGCGCACCGGCGACCGGATGCCCTCCGAGACGGCCATGCTCGAGCGCTACGGCGTCAGCCGGGAGTCGCTGCGCGAGGGCCTGCGGCTGCTGGAGGTCCAAGGACTCATCACCATCCGGCGCGGCCCGGGCGGCGGTCCCGTCGTCGGGCAGATCGATCCCGCCAACCTGGGCCGCACCGCCACCCTGTACTACCACCTGGCCGGCGCCACCTACCACGAGCTGTTCGACGCCTGGGTGCTGATGGACTCCATGCTCGCCGAGCTGGCCGCCCGCAACGCCGACCGCGCCACCGCCCGCAAGGCCCTGGAGCCCTTCCTGGAGGCCACGGCGACCAGGGACGACGACCCCACGGCGTTCTTCGAGGCCCACGCCCACTTCCACTCGGCCATCGCCGGGCTGGCCGGCAACCGGGTCCTGGAGCTCACCTTCCAGACCCCGGGCCTGATCGTCAGCCACCACGTCATGGTCACCGCCGACCCGCGCGACCTGGCCGAGGTCCTCGACCACGACCACGCCATGGTCGCCAAGGCGATCATGTCCGGCCATCCGCGCAAGGCCGGCAACGAGATGGCCGCCCACATCAGGAACGTGACCGGCTACTACAGGAACCAGAACATGGACGGGCTGATCGACTGGCGATGAGCATGGACGCGCTGAAGGACCGGCTCGACATCACCGACACCCTGTACCGGTACGGCTCGTCCATCGACGCGGGCGACCTCGGCGGGCTCCGCGCGATCCTCGCCGACGACCTGCACGCCCGCTACGGCAACGGCGCGCCCATCACCGGCGCCGACGCCGCGGTCTCCTGGATCGCCGACTCGACCCGCGACGCGCTCTGGCAGCATCATTTCCTGAGCGTCTACCACGTGGACATCCATGGCGACCGGGCCAGCGCCCTGGTCTACCACACCTCCCACAAGGCCTTGCGGAGCGCGCCCGGCACGGTCAACGTCCTGGTGGGCCGCTACCGCAACGAACTGGTCCGCCTCGACGGCTGGAAGATCTCCGAGCTGCTGATGGAGGTCTGCCGGGCCGATTGATCATGCCTCGAGCGGCCGTCCGCCGATCATGACCGTGCGGACGTGCCCGGCGCCGGGCCCGCGCAGGGCCTCGGCCAGGGGCACGCGCAGGAGCACGAGATCGGCGGCGGCGCCGGGCCGTACCCGCCGGGGCGGTCCCCCGGGGTCTTCGGGCGGGGCGAGGTAGCAGCGGAGCGCCGTGCGCGGGGAGATCGCCTCCTCCTGCCCGACGACGGCACCGGACCGGGTCCGGCGGCGGACGGCGGCGTCCATCACCTGCCAGGGGTCCAGCGGCCCGTACGGGGCGTCGCTGGAGAGGGCGACCGGAACGCCCGCCGCCAGCGGGCTCGCGCATCGGTAGAGATCGGGCCGGTCCTCGGCGGGCACGTCGCGCAGGTAGTCGTCGCCGCGGTCGGCGAGGAAACCGGGCTGGGTGACCACCCGCAGCCCGCGCCGTGCCAGGTCCGGGACGAGCTCGGCGGGCAGGACCGCGGCGTGTTCGATCCGGTCGCCCGCCATGCCCCCCGCCTCGTCCAGCGCCGCCAGCAGCAGGACCAGCGCCTCGCGGGTGACGCAGTGCGCGGCCACGGGACGGCCCCGGGCATGCGCGGCGGCGATCCGCTCGGTCAGGCCGGCGAGGTCGGGCAGCCCGGAGTCGGCGATCACGATCTTGTACGGGCCCACGGTGACGCGGGTCCCGGCGCCGGTCGGCGCACATTCTTCCGGCGGGGCTTCTTCCAGCGGGGCGCCGAGGAGATGCAGCCGCTGGGGGAGCGTCCCGTCCCGGACGGCCCGCCCGAACGCGGTGAGCGCCTCGCGATCGAGGTCGGGTGTGGCGTCGGTGACGGCGGTGACGCCCAGCCCGGCCAGGGACCGCGCCACGTCGTCCAGGGGGGCGGGGCCGGTGTGCGGGAGGCGGGTGCGGAGCCAGTCGTCGGCCCGCCACAGCCGCCCGGTCGGGGCGCCGTCCCGGTCGCGTTCCACCCCCGGGTGGTCGGCCCCGGCGATCCCGGCCGCGGCGAGGGCGGCGGTGTTGAGCGTCCACAAGGCCCCGCTGCGGTGCTGGACGCGCACGGGCCTGGACGGCTCCAGCCGGTCCAGGGCGGCGGCGTCGAGGACGCCGGCGACGGTCTCGGCGTACCCGGCGCCGCGGATCCAGCCGTGCTCGTCGGGTACCGCGTTCCGGAGCGCGGCGGCCAGCTCCGCCCGGTCGGCGACCGCCGGAGGCCCGCACGGGACCGAGCGCCTCCGGGCGGCCAGGGCGTGCAGGTGGACGTGGTGATCGCACAATCCGGGGAGCAGCGCCCCGCCCCGGCAGCGGAGCTCGGCCTCGCCGGGGGAGCGGGACAGGTCGCCGATCTCGGTGATCCGGCCGCCGGTGACGCGGACGTCGGTGCGGACCCGGCCG
Source organism: Actinomadura vinacea (assembly GCF_039532545.1). Taxonomy (NCBI): domain Bacteria; kingdom Bacillati; phylum Actinomycetota; class Actinomycetes; order Streptosporangiales; family Thermomonosporaceae; genus Actinomadura; species Actinomadura vinacea. Next base: position 435,218 of record NZ_BAAARW010000039.1, read on the forward strand.
CCGATCTCGGCGTCGCGCAGCAGCAGCCCGGTCACGGCACGGGGATCCGCAGCTCGCGCAGGACCTCGGAGGTGTGCTCGCCCATGGCCGCCGCCTCGCCCCGGGCCGCGCGGCGCTCCGGGCGCTCGACGGGGACCAGGCCGTCCCCGGTGTCCACCGCCCAGCCGTCCCCATCGCGGACGGCGCGGAGGGAGGGGGAGTCGTCCGGCGGGCCGAGTGTCGCGGCCACGACGTCGGACATGGCCAGGTCCCAGAGCGTGCCGCCACCTCGGGGCGCGGCGGTGGAGGCGAGCACGGCCGCGGTGAGGCCGGTCAGGGGATCGGCGATCGCGTCCCCGCAGAACAGCGGGGCCCCTTCCGCGTCACGGCAGACCAGCCCGGCCGAGGCGGCCACGTCGTCGCCGAAGCCGACCCGGTCGCTCGCCCGGCCGTGGGCGGTGATCGAGATCCAGGTGGTGCCGGCGGCGACGGCGGCCTCGGCGTTCAGGCCGAACCGGGCCAGCGCACGGGGCCGGGACGCCTCGATGACGATGTCGGCCGCACCGACCAGGGCGGCCAGCGCGCGCCGCCCTTCGGCGGTGGCGGGATCGAGGACGACCGAGCGGTGGCCCGCGTGCAGCAGTCGGTAGAACCCCCGGTCGCCGCGGCGCGCGCCGTCCGGGCGGCCCGGGATCTCGACCTTGACGATCCGCGCTCCCGCGAGGCCGAGCAGGTGGGCGCACAGCGGGCCGGCCCACAGCGCGCTGAAGTCGACCACCAGGCGGCCCTCCAGCGGGCGCGGCTCCAGCGGCTCAGAGGGGCGGCCGGGTGCCGGGGGAGGCGCCGGCCGCGGCCGGACCGGACCTGCCGCGACGCCCAGCAGCCCGGCGCGTTCGGCCAGCTCGTCCCCGGTGTGCTCGCGCAGCCAGCGCGTGATCGCGGGCCAGGGGTCGTCTCCGACGTCGGCGCACGCCAGCGCGCCCAGCAGCGCGGGGTCGTCGGGACGCGCGCAGGACACCGCCGCCCAGCCGTCGGCGGTCGGCAGCAGCCGGCACGCTCCGCCCGCCGAAACGGCGCCGCCGCGCCGCAGCCCTAGGAAGGCGGCGCGCTCGGAGAGCAGCCTGGACCCGTCCAGGCGGACGGCCCGTCCCGTACGGGCGGTGTTCACGGCGAACCGCTCCGCCAGGGCCCGTGCGGTGAGGGCGCCACGGCCGGGCGGGACCAGCGGCGGCCCGTCCGGACGCCCGGTCAGCTCGACCACGCCCGCGGACGCCCAGGCGCTGACCTGGGCCGATTCCCCCGATCCGCGGGTGGCGGCGAGGCCGGCGTCGGTCGGCATGGCCCGACGATACACTCCGGCCGCGGGCGGACCGTTGCCGGGATCCGCCGTGGAACCCCAGGTGAGAGGGCACCGATGAGCGGACCGCTGCGCGTCTCCATGACCGGCCTCGCCGACGGCGCCGCCGACGGGCCCCTCCTGGACGAGGACGGCGCGGTGCTCGATCCGCTCGTCGCCGTCGACCTCGAACGCCCGCGTCCGGAGGGCGCCGATGCCGGCACCGCCGGACGGGCGGTCCGGCGCGCGCGGGCCTCCGACCGGCTGCTGGTGGGGGTGCTTCCCGCCGGAGGCCCGGCACCCGCCCTTGTGGACGCCCTCGACTTCACCCTCGCCGGCCCCGGCACCCAGGCCGGGCGCGATGTGATCGTCGTGTCCGACACCGGGAAGGCGCTCCAGGACGTGCATGACGCGGTGACCCGCAATCCCCGGGCCTCCCTGGTACTGCGCGACGTCCTGCGGGCGACCGAGGCGATGCCCGTCTCCGCCGCCCTGGACGTGGAGTCGTACGCCTACTCCACCCTGCTGGCGGGGCCGGAGTTCGCGCGCTGGCTGGCGGCGCGCGGCCCCCGTCCGCGGCCGCCCGAGGCCGCGGAGCCGGTGCTGTCCGACCGTGCCGGCGACCTGCTGCACATCACGCTCAACCGGCCCGAGCGCCGCAACGCCTACGGGCGGCAGGTACGCGACGCGCTGGTCGACGCGCTGCGGGTCGCCGTGCTCGACGACGGGATCGGCCGCGTCGTCCTGGACGGCGCCGGGCCCTCGTTCTGCGCCGGCGGCGATCTCGACGAGTTCGGCACGACGCCCGACCTCGTGACCGCCCATCTCGTCCGTACCCGCGGCGGCGCCGGACGGCTTCTGCACCGCCTGGCGGAGCGGACCGAGGTGCGCGTCCACGGCGCCTGCGTCGGCGCGGGCATCGAGCTGCCCGCCTTCGCCGGGACGCTGGTGGCCTCGCCCGGCGCGACGTTCCGGCTGCCCGAGGTCTCTATGGGGCTGATCCCCGGCGCGGGCGGTACGGTGAGCGTCCCGCGCCGCGTCGGCCGGCACCGGGCGCTGCATCTGGCCCTGACCGGAGCGCCGATCGACGCGGCGACCGCCCTGGCCTGGGGGCTCGTCGACGAGATCGAGGGAAAGGGCTGAGACGCCGCGCGATCAGGAGGCGGCTTCCGGCTCGAGGTCGCGGACGGTCCGTCCATGGGTCCCGCTGGGCGGGGGCGCGTCGGCGGCGATGTAGGGCGCGGCGCCGCGCAGGAAACCGCGGATCGATTCCGCGAACAGTTCCTCGGCTGAGCGCGTGTTGACTTCGACGGCCTTGGCGAGCGTCGGCTCGGTGGCGGCGTCGACCTTGGTGAAGACCCGCCCGCCCTCCTCCGGAGGCTTGGCCGCCTCGCTGATGGCGGCGCCCAGGGTGAGCTTGTCCAGCCCGTCGAGTATGAGCACGTGCTGGTCGGCGGGCACGCCGAGTTCGGCCAGGAAGCGGGCGCTGGCCTCGTAGGTCCTGATCAGCACGTCGCGGGGCATGAACTGGAGCAGTACCGGCGCCGCGTTGCGGTGGCGCAGCACCGCCTCGCGGAAGTTCAGGCTCAGGACCACGAACCACTCCAGCCAGTTCGGGGCCGCCCGCTCGTCCGGCATGCGGGTCTCCAGGACGATCCGCCGGGCGACGCCCCGGAGGATCTCCGCCTTGTCGTGGAAATGGTGGTAGAGCGAGGGGGCGCGGACGTTCAGCTCGCGGGCCAGCCGCGGCAGGCTGAAGGCGTCGAGGCCCTCGGTGTCGATGATCTCCAACGAGGTCTCGATCGCCGCTTCATACCTGATCAGCGGCTTCGCGGGGCGTGCCATGAATGTCATTATCCGCGACTTCCGGACCGGCGGTCGCGGCCGCTTGCCGGTTTCACCGTTAACTATTACCTTTAGGTTATTGTGTGCCGACAGGAGGGCGGAAGGAATGTCGGGAACAGTCCGGACGGCAACCTACTGCCGGGTCTGCGAGCCGGCGTGCGGGCTGGTCGCCACCGTCGTCGACGGCGCCCTGGCCTCGCTCGAACCCGACCGCGGGCATCCGGTCTCGCGCGGCTTCGCCTGCCGGAAGGGCCTGGCGGGCGCCGAGATCCACCGCGACCCGGACCGCCTCGACCGCCCCCTGCACCGGGTCGGCGCCGAGCTGACCGCCCGGAGCTGGGACGACGCGGTCAGCGGTGTCGCCGCCGGGCTCTCCTCGCTGCTGGAGCGGTACGGGCCCCAGAGCATCGGGCTCTACATGGGCAATCCGGCGAGTTTCAACTCCCAGGTCGGGATCGGGACGCCCGAGCCGTTCCACCGGATGGGCGTCACCCGGGTGTTCAACTCCGCGACCCAGGACTGCAGCAACAAGTTCGCGGCGGCCACGGCGATGTTCGGCACCTCGGCGCTGCATCCGCTTCCGGACGTCCGGCGCACCGACGCGCTGCTTTTGCTCGGGTCGAACTGGCGGGTGAGCAAGGGCAGCTTCGTGGTGCTCCCCAACGCCTACCGGGAGCTCACCGAGGCCGCGGCCCGGGGCACGCGGATCTGGTTCGTCAACCCCAGGGAGACCGAGTCGGCGGGCCCGCGGACCGGTGCCACCGTGCCGATCAGGCCCGACACCGACGTCTACCTGCTCGCCGCCCTGATCCACGAGATCGACCGGACCCGCGGCTTCGCGCCCGAGGCCGCGGCGCAGGGGTCGAATCTCGACGGCCTGCGCGCCTTCGTCCGGGACTACCCGCCGGAGCGCGTCGCGGGCGTCTGCGGCGTCGACGCCGCGGACATCCGGGCGCTCGCCGCCGAGTTCGCCGCCGCGCCGCGCGCCGCCGCCCACATGTCGACGGGCGTGAACATGGGCCGCCAGGGCATGCTCGCGTACTGGCTGATGACGATGCTCGTGCTCGTCACCGGCAACCTGGACCGGGCGGGCGGCAACATCGCGGGCCGCGAGGTCTATCCGTCCACCCGCAAGGCCCGCGGCGACTTGGCGGCCGACCTCGTGGACGGCGAGTTCGGCCCGATGCGCCGCGGCCACCTGCCCGGCGCGCTGCTCGCCGACCACGTCCTGGACGCCGCGGAGCCGATCCGGGCCCTGGTGGTGATCGCCGGGAACCCGCTGCTCACCCTTCCCGGGGAGGAGCGCCTGCGGCGGGCCCTGGACGCGCTCGAACTGCTGGTCGTGATCGACCTCTATCCCAACGCCACCGGCGAGCACGCGGACTGGCTGCTGCCCGCCGCCGACATGTTCGAGCGGGCGGACGTGAACATCTCGAACCTCGGCATGCAGCACAGCACCTTCGTCCAGTGGACGCCCGCCGTGGTCGAGCCCCGGCACGAGCGGCGCGAGGAGTGGTGGATCCTCGCCCGGATCGCGCAGGAGATGGGACTGCCCTCCGTGCTCGACGCGGCCGATCCCGACGCCGCCCGGTGGTCGCGGGTCGACCACATGCTCGCCGCGGGCGGCCTGACCCGGTCCGAGGTGATGGCGGAGCCGCACGGCGTCGCGGTGGGCGACGCGGAGCCGGGCGAGCTGTTCGCCCGTTGCCTGCAGACCGCGGACGGCCGGGTCGACTGCCGCCCGGCGGTGTTCGACGCCGCGGTGGAGCGCTGCGCCCGGATCTTCGATGAGCTGTCGGCCGAGCCGCCGGACGTGCTCAAGCTGATCGCCGGGCGGGACGCGAAGTCGCAGAACTCCTGGTACGCCAACGTGCCCGAGATGAAGCGCGGCGCCCGGGACCGCAACCCGCTCACCCTGAACCCGGCGGACGTCGGACGGCTCGGCATCGCCGCGGGCGACGAGGTGGTGGTGCGCACTGCCTGGGGAGAGGTCAGGGCGACGGCCGCGGTCGATCCCGGCCTGCGCCAGGGCGTGGTCGCCATGGAGCACGGCTGGGGCCTGCAGCCGGGGCTGCGGCTCTCCCGTGAACGGCCGGGGGTGAACGTGAACCGGCTGATGCCGCACGGACCCGGCAGCTACGAGCCCGAGTCGAACATGGCCAGGCTGACCGGGATACCCGTCGAGATCCATCCGGCCTGACCGGACGGCCTGCTCAGCGGCCTGCCGGGGGAGATCCGCACCGGACAGGCCGGTCACAGGTCCAGTACCAGCTTCGGGGAGGCGGCCCACGGGAAGATCACATCGCCCTCGGCCCGTTCGGCGTCGGTCAGCAGGCTGTCGCGGTGGTCGGGCGTGCCGGACAGCACCCCCCGCCGCGACCCGGCGGATCATCGGCAGCAGCGGCGTGATGCCGATCCCGCCCGCGACGAACGCATAACCGGGCGCGTCCACCAGCCGGAAGTTGTTACGCGGGCCGCGGACCTCCACGGCGTCCCCGACGCGCAGGTGCCGGTGGACGAAACCGGAGCCGCCCCGCCCGCCGGGCTGAACTCCGCCCAGGTCGACCGCCGATCTCCGTGGATCAGCGCGGGGCGTGCGGGGTGCGCGAGCGCCACCGCCTCCAGGACGTCGGCGTAGTTCCAGCCTGTCATGCCCGGCCTTTCGTGAGACTGGGTTAATCCTAATGACATTAGATTTAAATCTCAAGGTCCGGTGCTGGCGGTACCCGTCCGCGGGTTCTTGTCCGAAATAATCTAATATCGTTAGGCTGGGTGGGCGTCCGCACGACAAGGAGCGTCCATGTCCGACTTCCGTGCCCGGTACGAGAGGCACGTCCAGCACGTCCTCAAGGGGGATCTCAAGTCCGCCCTCGCCGAGATGGTCCAGGAGAACCTGCCGCACGTGTTCGACGGGGTCACCGTCCCCGGCCGCACCGTGCACTCGCTGCGGATCGTCGACGTCCGGCGGGACGGCGAGGTCTGGATCGGCGAGACCGTCTACGTCACCCCGGAGGGCGGGATCGGGCTCCGCTCCATCTGGGAGGAGCACGACGGCGTGTGGCTGGCGGCCCGGCTGGAGAACTTCCCGGTCGAGGACGCCTCGTGATCCCCTGCGGTCCGGCCGGGGACGGCTTCGACGCGGCCTACTGGGAGGGGCTGCGCGAGGGCGAGCTGCGGATCCAGCGCTGCGCCGGCTGCCGGACGTGGCTGTGGGGCCCGCGCCGGATATGCCCCAACTGCCACGGCTTCGAGCTCGGCTGGGAGAGAGTCCCTCCGACCGGCACGGTCTACTCGTGGTGCCGCACGCACCATCCCTACATTGCGGAGTTCGCCGACCTCGTCCCCTACGTGTCGGTGGTCGTGGCGCTGCCGCAGGCCGGAGGCGTGCGGCTGCTCGGCCTGCTGACCGGCGACGACGACGCCGAGGTGCGCATCGGCGACCGGCTGACCGGGTACGTCGACACGCCCGCCGGCGCCGAGTGGCCGCTGCTGCGGTGGCGGCGCGGGGAAGGGGCACCGGCATGAGCCCGTCCTCGATGCGGGGCGCGGCGGCGGTCGTCGGCGTCGCTGATCTGCACTACAAGCGCGGCCGGGCCCCGGACGGCGAGCACCGGCTGGCGCTGGAGGCCGTTCTCGAGGCGTGCCGGGACGCGGGGATCTCGCCGCGCGAGCTCGACGGCTTCGTCTCCTACGCCGGCGGCGACCTCAGCGGCCCGGTCCTGGGCGCCGACCTCGGCATCCGCGAGCTGCACTGGTCGACCATGGTGTGGGGCGGGGGAGGGGGCGGCGCGGCCGCCGCCGTCACCACCGCCGCCACGGCGATCGCGGCCGGCCAGGCCGAGTGCGTCGTCGCCTTCCGGTCCATGGCCCAGCGGGACACCGGGCGCCTCGGCTACGCCGAGTACTTCTACGACAACCATTACCTGGCCCATGGCGTCGGCGCGCCGGCCCAGGTCTGCGCGCTGCGCACCCAGCGGATGCTGGAGCACGAGGGCGTTCCCGCGAGCGCCCAGCGCGCCCTGGTGCTCGCCGCCTACCACCACGCGCAGAACAACCCGACCGCGGCGGGCCACGGACGCCCCCTCGACGAGGAGGGGTACGCCGCCGCCCGGATGATCGTGGAGCCCTTCCGGCTGTTCGACTGCTCGCGGGAGAGCGACGGCGCGGTGGCCCTGGTCCTCGTCTCCGCCGAGCGGGCCCGCGAGCTGTGCCCAGACCCGGCGTACGTGATCGGCGGGGCGCAGGGCGCGCCGGGCGGCTACTCCTCGCTGACCGAGAACGACACCGCCTACGCCACCGCCGGGTTCGGGGAGCGCCCGGACTGCCGGGGCGTCGCGGGGCGGCTCTGGGACGCCACCGGGCTGAAGCCGGACGACATCGACGTCGTCCAGGTGTACGAGAACTTCAGCGGACCGGCCGTGGCGTCGCTGATCGACCACGGGCTCTGCCCGCCGGGACCGGCCGCCGGCGAGGTCCTCGTCTTCGAGAACCTCATCGCCCAGGGCGGCCGGCTGCCGGTGAACACCGGCGGCGGCAACATCGCCGACTCCTTCGTCAACGGGATGGGGCTGGCCGTCGAGGCGGTCCGGCAGGTGCGCGGCACCTCGGTGAACCAGGTGGCCGGGGCCGGCACCTCGCTGTTCATCGGCGGGCCGATGGCGCCGCTGGTCGGCTCGGTGGTGTTCGGCCGCGAAGAGGTGCTCTGACGGTCACACGGCCGCCCGATCAGGTCGCGCTGGAGCTCGGTCGCCCACAGCCTGGCCTTGGCGGTCGTGGTCGCTCTCGAAAAGGTCGCTCTCCACAGCGTTCTCCTTGTCTCGCGCGGCGCCGGGTAATCTCCGCCGATGAATGTTAATCTAATGCTTATAGGCTAAAAACTCCCGGTCAACCGTGCGCGAAGGGGATGGACATGACCGTTCGAGAAGAGCTTCTGATCGGCGGCGAGTGGCGCAGGCCGGCCGCGGCCGCCCGGATCGCCGTCGTCTCCCCGTCGACCGAGGAGGTCATCGCGGAGGTGCCCGACGCGGGCCCCGACGACGTCGACGCGGCCGCCCGGGCGGCGCGGCGCGCCTTCGACGGCGGCGCGTGGCGCGGCCTGTCCGCCGCCGAGCGGGCCGGGATCCTGGAGCGCGCGCTGGGCATCCTGGAGTCGCGGATCGAGGAGATCGGACGGCTCGTGACCGCGGAGATGGGGTTGTCAAGGCGAGCGGGCTCGGCCGCGAACTCGGCCCCGAGGGACTGGCTCCGTACCTCGCGCTGAAAGCGGTCTACCTGCGGCCGGCTCGCGGGACCCCGGGCCGCGGCGTTGCCCTCGGCCAATCTAAAGCTATAAGGTATATGAAATTAAAATCGCGGCCGCCCTTGTTTGATCACCCTTTCCGGTGGTATGCGGCGCGTTTTCAAGGGAAAGGGGATGTCGCCGGATGGATCGGCATCTGATGATCGACCGCGGCGCGTGCGCCGGGCACGGCCTCTGCTACGGCGCCGCGCCGGAGATCGTGGACTGCGATGACCAGGGCGACCCGGTCGTGGTCGCCGACCCGCTGCCCGAGTCGCTGCTGGACCGGGCCGGCTCGCTCGTCCGCGGCTGCCCGGAACGCGCACTCACGCTGCGGGTTTCCGAGGGACACAACTAAACCTTATGGGGTTAGGATTAGAGAAAGAGGACGCGATCAGGAGGCGGCGATGACGCAATCCCTTGTCCCGAAGAACGAGCGGATCCGCCGGACGCTGGATCATCTGCGCCATGACACCACCGACGAGTTCGACGCCGTCCGTCCGTTCGGGCCGGAGGAGTTCACCGATCCCGAGATCGCGCGGGCCGAGCGGGACAGGGTGTTCGGCCGGGTCCCGTCCATCGTGGCGCACGGCGGCGAACTGCCGAAGCCGGGCGACTTCATGACGCTGCGGACGCCGCGCAACCAGGTGATCATCGTCCGCCAGAGGGACGGCTCGGTGAAGACCTTCGTCAATCTCTGCCGCCACCGCGGCGCGCTGCTGGAGGACCGGGAGAAGGGTCGGTGCCGGCTGTTCTCCTGCGGCTACCACCGATGGTCGTACGACCTCGACGGCTCGCTGCGCGCGATCACCCGGGACGGCACGTTCGGCGAGATCGACCGGTCCGAGCACGGGCTGATCGAGCTGCCCACCGAGGAACGGCACGGTTTCGTCTGGGTCGTCGACGACGCCGGCGCGCGGATCGACGTCGCGTCCTGGCTCGGCCCGGAGATGGACGAGATCCTCGGCGGCCACGGCATCGAGGGCCACGTCTGCTTCCGGGCCGAGGGCTTCGACGAGCCGGTCAACTGGAAGATCATGCAGGACGCGTTCCTGGACGGCTACCACATCCAGTACGCCCACCCCAACACCGCGGCCAAGCACATCCACACCAACGTCATGGCCGTCGAGGACTTCGGCAGGCACGCCAGGTTCATCGCGCCGCGCAAGACGATCGACAGGTTCCTGGAGGAGCCGCCCGCCGCCGACGAGGACCTGTCGAAGTACGTCACCGAGACCCACTTCCTGCTCCCCAACAGCACGCTGCTGCGCCAGCCCGACCATTTCCAGCTGCTGACCTTCCGCCCGCACCCGTCCGAGCCCGGGCGCTGCCGGATGGAGATGCGGCTGATCGTCCCCCCGGTCGAGACGTCCGGCCTCGACGAGGACCGCTGGAACCACCTCTGGGAGAAGAACTGGAAGATCCTCATCGCGGTCCTGCACCGGGAGGACTTCCCCCTGCTGCGCGGCTCGCAGGCCGGGATGGCGAGCGCGAGCGCCGGCGGGATGCTGCTGGGCCGCAACGAGGTGGTCAACCAGATCTTCCACCGCGAGCTGCGCAGGCTGACCTCGTGATCGACTTCGCCTGGTACACGGATCTGGAACCCGGCGTCGAGGCCGAACTGCGGGAGATGCTCGCCGGGGCGGCCCGCGAGGACGAGGAGGCCGGCTTCCCGCGGCTCTCCGCGGAGGACCCGGTCGAGCCCGGAACCCGCCGGCTGCTGGTCTGGCTGCTGCCCGACGAGCGTTCCGGCGTGGACGCCCCGGCGGTCCCGAGCCTGGCGGCCTACCTGCGGGTCGAGCCGCCGCGCGATGCGGACGGCGGGGCCGGAGAGCTCTCCTACGTCGTCCGGCCCGGCTACCGCTCCCGCGGCATCACCACGCTGCTGCTGGAGAAGATGGGGCTGGACCCCGGCGGGGAGGACGGTCCGCAGCGGAGCGGGGCGCCGGTGCTGCGGGTGTGGGCCCGCGGGGATCATCCCGCCGCGCTGCGCCTGTCGCTGCGGTTCCGGTGCCTCGGGATCGTGCCGGAACGGCGCGAATGGCGGTTGCTGATCCCGCTGCGCGAAGGACGCGCGATCGGCACGGGCGCGGAACCGGGCGGCCCCGGCGTCCGTGAAGCCCCCGGCGCGGCCGGGCGCACGGCGGCGGCCGCGCTCTGGGCCGCGAGCGGACGGCGTCACCTGCCGCCCTCCGACGCCCAGGTGCTGATCAGCGGGAGCGGCGAGGCCCCGGACGGCGCGGTGTGGATCGACCCGCGGCCGGGTGAGCGGACCGATTTCGGCGCCGCGGGCAGGCTGGTCGCCGTCGCCACGCGGCAAGGCCGCGAAGGCCGCGAGGAGGATCCGCTGATCCGGGCGCTGCTCGTCGCCGGCCTCGAACGGCTGCGCGACGCGGGGCTGCGCGCCGGGGCGATCGCGGTCGACGCCCGGAACCGGCCGCTGGTGCACGAGGCGCGCTCCCTGGGGTTCACGCACGACCGGACCGATGTGCGGTACACCCTGCGGTCGCCGATCGCGTTCACCTCCGAGTCCTGACAAAGTGTCCCGAAAAGCCGTGACGATCTGCGAAAACGCCAAGAATCCCGCTCGGGGTATTGCGGGCATTGTCTAATGGCTTTAGATTAATTTCGCTGTTAGGTGGGGCACATCGCGGCCGCCCCCGCGCGGAAGGCGTAGGAGGTTCCATGAGCGGATCGGTCAACGACGCACTGGTCTGGTGGGCCCGAGTCGCGCCCGATGCCGTCGCGATCGACTTCGACGGCGACGCGATCGGCCATCGGGCGCTGTCGGGCTGGGCCGACGGCGTGGCGGCCGACCTTCGCGCCAAGGGCGTCGGCCCCGGCGACCGGGTCTCCGTCCTGGGCGCCAACAGCCTGGAGTGGTGCGCGGTGGCCCTGGGCGCCTGGCGGCTCGGCGCGATCGTCGCCCCGTTCAACCAGCGGATGCTGGCCCGCGAGCTGGCCGCCCTGGTCGAGGACTGCGAGCCGGCCGTCGTCTACTGCGACGCCGCGCTCCGCGAGCGGCTGGAGGAGGTCCACCGGGCACGGCCGACGTTCGGGATCGGCGCCCTGGAGGACGTCGCGAAGCTGTGCGGCGCCGGCCACGACGCGGTCGCCGCCCCGGTCGGCGAGCCGTCCGACCCGACGGCGATCGTCTTCACCAGCGGCACGACCGGGCGGCCGAAGGGCGTGGTCTTCACCCATGCCACGATCGCCGGCGAGATGCACGAGTGGTCCCTGATCGAGCCGATCGAGCCGAACGGGCTCCGCGTCCTGATGGTGCTGCCGCTTTTCACCGCCGCCGGCGTCATCTGGGGCCTGGCCCGCACACTGCTGCACGGCGGCACGTTGCTGCTCCAGCCGTCGCTCGACCCGGCCAGGGCCGTCCAGGTGATCGCCGACAAGAAGGCGACCACGCTCACCGGCCCGCCCATCGTCTTCGAGCGGATCGCCGCCGCCCCCGGCTTCGCCGAGGCCGACCTGTCCAGCGTCACCACCGCGCACTGCGGCGGCGCCCGGGTACCGGTGGACCTGCTGCGCGTCTGGCAGGAGAAGGGCGTCTCGCTCCGGCAGATCTACGGGCAGACCGAGATCGGCGGCTCGGCGACCGTGATGCCGCGCGACGAGGCCGCCGCGCACCCCGAGAAGTGCGGCTGGGGCGGCATCTTCACCAGGATCCGGGTGGTCGACTCCGGCGGTGCCGACTGCCCGCCCGGCGTGCCCGGCGAGATCCTGCTGCGCGGCCCCGGCATGATGCCCGGCTACTGGCGCAACGAGGAGGCGACCAACGCCGCCCTCGTCGACGGCTGGCTGCGCACCGGCGACATGGGCGTCCTGGACGAGCACGGCTACCTGACCTTCGTCGATCGCATCAAGGACATGATCATCTCCGGTGGGCTCAACATCGCGCCGCTGGAGATCGAGAGCATTCTCCAGGAGCTGCCGCAGGTGGGGGAGGTCGCGGTCATCGCCGTCGCCGACCCCGAGTTCGGCGAGACGCCCGCGGCGCTGATCCGCGCCGCCGGCACGCTGACCGAGGCCGAGGTCGTCGCGCACTGCGACGCCCGGCTGGCCGACTACAAGGTGCCCCGCTACGTGGTCTTCGCCGAGTCCGATCTGCCGCGCATGGCCAGCGGGAAGATCGCCAAACGGGAGTTGCGCGAGACCTACGCCGACGTGCCGAAAACCCACCCCAAGGTGCGCTGAGCCCCGTCCGCGTTCGTCGCGCCGGCCGCGAATGACCTCCATATGAGCCCGAAATGCCCAATCAATTAATTTGCAACGGATTTCTGCCGCGGGGCCTCCGGGTAGGTCGTCGCTGTGCGAGTCGTCGTCGATCTCACGCGCTGCCAGGGGTACGGGCAGTGCGCCTTCCTGGCTCCGGACGTGTTCACGATGCACGGCCAGGAAGCGCTGGTGTACGACACCGACCCGGATGACGAACAGCGCGAGCGTGTACTTCGGGCGGCGGCGGCCTGTCCCGTCCAGGCACTCCATGTCGACCGGCTGGTCACCCAGCACAGGACCGTCCGGCCCGAACTGCCACCCTCGCCTACGGGCGGTCAGGACGAGTTCAAACGCGACGGCCGCATCGTCATCGTCGGCGCGTCCCTGGCGGGCGGCCGGGCCGCCGGGGTGCTGCGCCGGGACGGCTTCACCGGCTCGCTGACCCTGATCGGGGACGAGCCGCACCAGCCGTACGACCGCCCCCCGCTGTCCAAGCAGGTGCTGACCGGCCGGGTCGCCGCCGAGCGCACCATGCTGCCCCATCTGCGCAAGATCGATGTCGAGTGGCTGCCGGGGACCCCGGCGACCGGGCTGGACCTGGCCGCCAAGCAGGTGCGCCTCGCCGACGGCCGCAGGATCGGCTTCGACAAGGTGCTGATCGCCACCGGCTCGCGGGCCCGGCCGTGGCCGGACGAGGCCGAGGCCGCGCTCGACGGCGTGTACGTCCTGCGAACCCTGGAGGAGGCCGAGCGGCTGCGCCGCCGACTGGCCGGCGGCGTCCGCCGGGTCCTGGTCATCGGGGCGGGCTTCACCGGATCGGAGGTGGCGTCGGCCTGCCGCGAGCTCGATCTGCCGGTGACCGTCGTCGAATCGGGACCCGCTCCGCTGTTCGGCGCGCTGGGCGGGGTGATCGGCGCGGTCGCGGCGGACATGCAGCGCGCGTCCGGCGTGGACCTGCGCTGCGGGGTCAAGGTCGCGGCGCTGGAAGGCGACGCGGACGGACGGCTGCGCGGGGCAAGGCTGACCGGCGGCGGCACGGTCGAGGCCGACGTGGCGGTGGTCGCGCTGGGCGCCGTCCGCAACGTCGAGTGGCTGCGGGACTCGGGGCTGGCGGTCGGCGCGTGGGGGGTGGCCACCGACGCGGGCTGCCGCGCCGTGGACATCAACGGCCTGGTCACCGACGACGTGTTCGTCGCCGGTGACGTCGCGCGGTTCCCGCATCCGGTCTACCACTACCAGTTCATGTCGCTCGAGCATTGGGGCAACGCCGTCGCGCAGGGCGAGATCGCCGCCCACAACATGATCAGCGACCAGGCCCACCGCTGGCCGCATCTGGCGCTGCCGGTCTTCTGGTCCAACCAATTCGGCACCAACATCAAGTCGGTCGGCGTGCCGACCTTCGCCGACGAGGTCGTGATCGCGCAGGGCTCGGTGGCCGAGCGCCGGTTCGTCGCCGCCTACGGCTACCGGGGCCGGATCACCGCCGCGGTCACCTTCGACCAGGCGATGTGGCTGGACTTCTACCAGGGCCTGATCGAGCGTGCCGCGCCGTTCCCGCCCGACTTCCGCATGGTCGGCCGGAGCGACGGGGCCCGTCCCGTCCCGGCCGAGGTGCCGCCGCGGATCGTCCCGGCCGAAGGAGCGACCGTGGTGGTGACCGGCCACGATCCGGCCGAACGTCGCATCTCGGTCCCCGACGGGATCAGTGACCGCTTCGGCGACGAGACCTAGTACATGGGGAGGCGCCGTGGAGCCGGCCGGCATCTATGAGCAGATCCACCAGTTCTCCAACCGGGCCGACCCCTACCCGCTGTACGCCGAGCTCCGCGGGACACCGGTGTCGCGGCAGGAGGACGGCAGCTACGTCGTCAGCACCTACCGGGAGATCGTCGCGCTGCTGCACGATCCCCGGGTCAGCTCCGACCGCCGCAATCTGGCGCACCCGCCCGCCGCGGCGGAGGGCCTGCCGGCCGCCTTCATCGGTCTCGACCCGCCCGAGCACGACCGGCTCCGGCGCCTGACGATGCGGCATTTCGGGCCGCCCCACGCGCCGGGCAAGGTCGACGGCATGCGGGCCGAACTGCTCGAGATCATCACGGGCCTGATCGACGGCATCGCGGACCGGAAGCGGGCCGACATCGTCGACGACATCGCCTACCCGTTCCCCGTGACGGTGATCTGCCGCCTGCTCGGGGTGCCGCGCGAGGACGAGCCCCGCTTCCACGTGTGGGCGGAGGAGATCGTGGAGACCCTCGGCCCGGGCGAGGGCGACATGGCCGAGCGGGCCCGGAGGCGCCAGGCCGCCGTGCTCGCGCTGGGACGGTACCTGGGCGAGCTCGCCGAGGCCCACCGCCGGGACCCCGGGGACGACCTGCTCTCCGGCCTGGTCACCGACGATGGCCCGGACGGCCCGATGTCGGCGACCGAGGTGATCACGACCGCCGCGATGCTGCTGGTCGCCGGGCACGAGACCACGGTCAATCTCGTCACGAACGGCATGCTCACCATGCTGCGCAACCCATGGCTGCTCGAACGGCTGCGCAAGGAGCCGGACCTGGTCGTCCATACCGTCGAGGAGCTGCTGCGCTTCGAACCGCCGGTGCAGTTCCTGCCGCAGCGCGTGGCCCTCGACGACATCACCGTCGCGGGCGTCACCATCCCCAAGGGCTCCTCGATCGTCCTCGCCCTCGCCTCGGGCAGCCGGGACCCGGCGCATGTGCAGGACCCGGACCGCTTCAACCCCGATCGCGCCTACAACCAGCACCTCGGCTTCGGCGGTGGCGTGCACCACTGCTTCGGCGCTCCGCTGGCCCGGCTCGAGGCCCAGATCGCGCTCGGCGAACTCGCGCGCCGGCTGGTGAACCCCCGCCTCGTCGCCGACCCGCCTGCGTACCGTCCCAGCTCGACCCTGAGAGGCCCGCGCCACCTCGACATCGAGTACGACCACGTCACCCCGCGCGACAACCAGCGGTGATATCGATTCGAATATCAATCGATGTTTCATGTCAATATTGGACATGAGTCGTCGGGCTTTGCTCTGATCTTCCGCATGAGACCCCGATTCCGACTGCGGACCCAGGTGGGCGTCGCGGTGATGACGACGTCCGCCCTGCTCGCCTCGGCCTGCGCGACGAGCGCGCCCGCCGTGCAGACGGGTGCCGCGAAGCCGGTCGCCAGGACGGGCGGCGCGGTGCCCGCCCGGATCACCGCGAACCCCGAACTCCAGCGCAGACTGCAGGACCTCGAAGCGTCCTACAAGGGGCGCATCGGTGCGGCGGCGATCGACGTGGGCACGGGCAAGGCCGTCGGCTATCGAGCGAGCGAGCGGTTCCCCTTCAACTCCATGTTCAAGGCGTACGCGTGCGCCGCGGTCCTCCGCAAGGCGCGCGACACCGACCCCGGCCTGCTCGACCGGATACAGCGCTGGAAGCCCGAGGAGGTGCTGGAGAACTCGCCGGAGACCAGGGAGTACGCCGACACCGGCCTGACCGCCGCCCAGCTCTGCCGCGCGGCGGTCACCAAGAGCGACGGCTTCGCGGGCAACCTGCTGCTGAGGCAGATCGGCGGGCCCGCCGGGCTGACCCGGTACTTCCGCTCCCTGGGGGATCCGCTCAGCCGGCTCGACCGCTACGAGCCCGACCTCACCCTGTGGAAGCCCGGCGAGGAGCGCGACACCACGACGCCCGCGGCCGCCGCGGGCAGCCTGTCCCGGATCACCGTGGGCGACGCCCTCGACGCCCGGGACAGGGAGCGGCTGGTCGGCTGGCTCCGCGGCTCCCTCACCGGTAACGCGCGCATCCGGGCCGGCCTGCCCAAGGACTGGACGGTCGGCGACAAGACCGGCACCGGTGGCGCGAGCAACTACGGAACCGCGAACGACATCGCGATCGCCTGGCCGCCCGGATCCTCCGCGCCGATCATCATCTCGGTGCTCACCAACCGGAACACCAACGGCGTCGCCGCCGACGATCAGGTGATCGCCTCCACGGCCACCGCACTGGCCGAGGCCCTCGGCCGACTCTGACCACCCACCACCGTCCGCTTCATCGCCGGGCCGCGGCGTGTCACCCCGCAAAGCCGATCTCAGGGGTGGCACGCCGCGCGTGCGCTCGCGCGGGATCGTCGTGATCAGCGGAGATATCCGGTCACGATGGAGCAGATCTCACCGGCCAGTTCCTCCGGGTCGAGCTCCGGGCTGTGCGAGATGAAGCGGTGGGTCAGCGATTCGATGATCGCGACGACGTACCGTGCGGTCCGCGCCGGTTCGGCGACCTTCAGCGCGGGGTCCGCGCGCAGCAGCGCCGCCACCGCGGCGGCCGCTTCGGCTTCGGCCTCATGGAAGCCGAGGACGAGTTCGGGCGGCCGGGGCGCCTGCTCGAAGAGCACTTGGTGCAGACCCGGGTTCTCCGCGTGCAACCGGACGACCGCGCGGGTGAGCGCGGGGAGCCACTCCTCCAGAGGGCGGGGCTCGGCGAGGACCTGCCGGACGACCTGCGCGGCGTGGTCCATATGCCGCTGGACGAGGACGAACAGGATCGCGTCCTTGTTGGGAAAGTACTGGTACAGCGAGCCCACCGACAGCCTGGCCTCCGCGGCGATGCGGTCGGTGGTGCCCGAGGCGTAGCCGCAGTCGGCGAAAACCTGAGCCGCCGCGTCGAGGATGCGCTCACGGGTGCGCCGGGAGCGCCGCTGTTGGGGCATCTTCCTGGGCTTATGGGTGGGCCTGGACGGTGGCATGGCGGGTCCTCGGACGCGAGTACAAAAGGCGAGGTTTTCCTCATATTCTAAGCCGGTCCGTCACACCCCCAGGAGGTATTCGATGACGACAGGCATGCCGACCCCTCGCGCCGCCGAGCGGACGGCGCCGCCCTATGAGGCCGTGCCGTTCCTGCTCCCCTTCGTGGTCTACGTGCTGCACACCCTCGAGGAGCTGCAGGGCTTCGCGGCCTGGGCGACCAAGCACTTCGGGCCGGAGACCACGGGCATGTTCGCGGGCTATCACATCCCGCTGATGCTGCTGGTCCTGCTGTGCTCGTGGCGGGCGATGGTCGCGGATCGGAACGGTGGCTGGGTGGTGCTGGCCACCGCGTTCCAGTGGCAGTTCAGCGTCAACGCGCTGTTCCACCTGAGCAGTTGGGCCCTGCTCGGCGAGTACGCGCCCGGCGCCGTCACCGGAGCGGTGGTGTCCATTCCGGCGACGGTGTTCTACATGTGGTGGGTCCGCAGCCAGGAGCGCGCGACCAGTCGTGAGATCGCACTGGCGCTGGTGCTGGGGTCCGTCATCGCGGCTCTGGCGATCGGCTTCCTGTTCCTGTGAGCGTTGACGCCACCGCCGCGATGTGGAAGTCTGATGCGCAATATATGAGAATGTAATTCTCGGGCGCGAGGAGAGCCGATGCCCAAGGGGTACGTCATCTTGACCGAGGCCATCAAAGACCAGGCGGGCATGGACGCCTACGGCCGGGCGGCCGCGCCCTTGATGAGTCAAGGCCGGGTCTCCATCCTGGCGGTCGATTCACAGCCCGAGGTCCTGGAGGGCGATTGGCACGGCGACCGGACGGTCGTCCTCGAGTTCGAATCGGTGGAGGCGGCCCGGGCCTGGTACGAGTCGGCCGAATACGAGAAGGCGAAGGCACTGCGGCAGGCCGCGGCCGACACCAACGCCGTGATCGTCTCCGGCCTTTGACCGCCGGAGCGAGCCGGAAGGGAAGAGCCTCCCCACAGCCGATTCCGAGCCCTCCACCCGCCCCCGGTGAGATCAGGGGATGACGTCGGCGACGATCGCGATCGGGCCCTTCCGGCACGTGGAGAACCGGCCGGTGGTGGAGGCGGCCGCCGCCGTGTTGCTGGTGCAACGCCAGCCGCGAACGCTGGCCACGCCCGCGGAGCCCTGTTTGGGGGTGCCCGGCCGGTAGTACGTGCGGAAGACGCTCTGAACGGTGGCGCACGTCGTCCGGCCGCTCGACACCGCGACCGCGACCAGTTCGCCGTTGGCCGCCTTGACCTCGCCGCAGCCGGTGCGCGGCCCGACGAGTTTCGGCTGCGGCGCGCTCGGCTTCGGTGTGCCGGCCGACTCACCGGTGGCGGACGGGCTCGCCGCCGGCGCGGTCGTGGCGGGGGCTGACGAAGGCGCGGCCTTGGGGGATTCCTTCTCTTGGCATGCGCTCAGGGCGAGCAGCAGTACGAGGGCGGACGGGAGCAGGCGGGAACGCAAGGGTCGACTCCGCGGTTCGACTTCAAGATCGGCCGAGTGTCTCATGCGCGGCCGGTGAGGCCGCAAGGCGAGGTCGTGCGGGCAGGGAGGGGCCACCGATCGGTGGACGACAGGTTCGGTGGTCGTCGCCCTGGAGCAGGGCCTGCTGAAACGTCCGTGAGGGCGCTGGTCCCGGCTAGGCCGGGTCCAGGTCGCCGACGATGGCGTTGGCGATGCGGATGTCGGCTGCGGCGAGGTTGTGCGTCATGACGTCGCGGGCCGCCCGCGGGTCGCGGTCGCGGAGCGCGGCGAGCAGTTTCTCGTGCCGGTGCTTGCGCGGCACGCGCCCCTCGTCCAGCGCCTGCACGCGCAGGAACCACTGGACGTGCGTGTGCAGCCCCGCGAGGATCTCCGTCATCCGGGGCACCCTGGCCAGCTCGGCCACCGCGAGGTGGAAGCCCGAGTGCAGGGAGAAGTCCATCTCCTCATGGCCCGCCGTCCACTGCTCCTCGTCGAGCCGCTCCAGCCGTGCGATGTCGTCGGGCGTCGCGAGTTCGGCGGCCATCGCGGCGGCCTCGGGCTCCAGGAGGCGGCGCAGCAGGTAGACGTGCCGGACGTCGCGTACCGTGATGTGGCGCACCATCCAGCCGCGGCGGGGCAGGGTGTCGACGATGTTCTCGACCGCCAGCCGGCTCAGCGCCTGCCGTACGGGCGTCTTGCTCGTGCCGTAGCGCTCGGCCAGTTCGGCCTCGATGATGAGCTGGCCGGGACGCAGATCGCACCGGAGGATGTCGGCTCGCAGTAATCCGTAGACCCGTTCCTGCTTGGGCTCGGGGCGGTCGGTCTTCATCACGACGGATGATAGCAGTAGCGTCCGTGAGAAATTTCAGTAGGATTTCTCACGGACTTTAAGTTGACATCTCATCTCCTGCTATCCCACCCTGGATTGTCTGATATGCCCCGGTACCAGGGCGGATGGCTGACCGCCGGGCGCTACACGAGCCAACGGCGATGGAGGATGGCGAGATGCTAATGCGGGCGGGGCGGGGCGGACGGGTCGGCGTGCGGGGCGGCATAGTGCTCCTGGCGAGTGCGCTCATCGGCGCCGCCGCGTGCAGTTCGACGAGCACGACGGCGGGCGGCGGGTCGCAGAAGACGGTGACGTTCGCCGGCTTCTTCGGGGTCTTCCAGGACCAGTTCACCGAGGCCGTGATCGAGCCGTTCGAGAAGCAGCACCCCGACATCAAGGTGAACTTCGTGCCGATCAAGAACTCGGCCGAGGTGCTGGGCAAGCTGCGCGCCACCAAGTCGCGCCCCGATCTGGACGTGGCGCTCATGGACAGCTCGGTGGCGCCGACCGCCAACACCGAGGGCCTGTTCGCCCAGCTCGACCCGGCCAAGGTCGGCAACCTGGCCAACGTCGACAAGGCGGGCCGCAACGGGAACTGGGGCCCGGCGCTGACCTTCGACAGCCTGTCGATCCTCTACAACACCAAGCAGGTCAAGACCCCTCCGACCAGCTGGAACGACCTGTGGGACGGCGCCTACAAGGGCAAGATCGCGCTGCCCATCGCCGACACCCGCGGGGTGGCGCTGATCGTGGCGCTGGAGAAGATCGCGGGCGCGAACTACCAGCAGAGCATCGACCCCGCGCTCAACAGGCTCAAGCAGCTCGCGCCGAACGTGCAGACCTGGAACCCGCAGCCCGACGTCTACACCGCGATCGCCTCGGGTGCCGACAGCATCGGCGTCGGCTGGAACGCGCGCGGCCAGATCTTCAACCGGACGTCCAAGGGCGCGCTGGCCACCGTGCAGCCCAAGGAAGGCAACGTGCTGCAGGTCAACACGATCAATCTGGTGAAGAACTCGCCGCGGGCCGACGCCGCGCAGCAGTTCATCGACTACGCGATCAGCGCGCCCGCGCAGGAGGCGTTCGCCAAGGCGTCCTACTACGCGCCGACCAACACCAAGGCGACGCTGCCCGGCGACGTGCTCGAACTGACCGCGCAGAGCAAGCAGCAGCAGGCCAACCGGATCCCCATCGACTGGGCGTGGATCACGCCCCGCTACAGCGCCTGGGTCGACCGCATCAAGCGCGAGGTCATCAGTGAGTGATCCCCTGGCTAGAGAAGACCCGCCCGAGCTGCGGCTCGACGCGCTGTCGAAGGTCTACCCCGGGCAGCGGGAGGCCGCGGTGTCCGAGGTCAGCCTGACGCTGCCGGGCGGGCGGATGCTCGCCCTGCTGGGGCCGTCCGGCTGCGGCAAGACCACCACGCTGCGGATGATCGCCGGCCTGGTGAAGCCGACCGGCGGCCGGGTCCTGCTGGCCGGCGACGACCTGACCCGTACGCCGGTGCACCGCCGGGGGATGGGCATGGTGTTCCAGTCGTACGCGCTGTTCCCGCACCTGGACGTGGCGCGCAACGTCGCGTTCGGGCTGGAGATGCGCAACGTCGGCAAGGCCGAACGCAGGAAGAGGGTCGCCGAGGCGCTCGACCTCGTCCGGCTCGGGCACCTGGCGTCGCGGCGGGTCGGGCAGTTGTCGGGCGGGCAGCAGCAGCGCGTCGCGCTGGCCCGCGCGATGGTGGTCCGGCCGGCGCTGCTGCTGCTCGACGAGCCGCTGTCCAACCTGGACGCCAAGCTGCGCGAGGCCATGCGCGACGAGATCCGCGAGTTGCAGCGGGCCGCGCGCGTCACGACCGTGTTCGTCACGCACGACCAGGACGAGGCGCTGTCGATGGCCGACACGGTCGCGGTGATGTCCGAGGGAGAGGTCGCGCAGGTCGGCGCACCCGAGGAGATCTACGAGCGGCCCGCCACCCGGTTCGTGGCCGACTTCATCGGCCGCGCCAACCTGCTGACCGGCACGGTCGTGGCGCAGCGCGACGGCGTCGCCGAGGTCGCGGTCGAGGGGTGCGGGACGCTGCGCGCCCGGGCCGACGGGCCGGTGTCGGGCGAGGTGACCGTGCTGCTGCGGCCGCACCGGCTGTCGCTGCTGCCCGCCGGGACCGCCGCCTCCGCCGACGCCGACCGGCTGTCGGGGACGGTCGAGTCCGCCAGCTACACCGGCGGGCTGATCTCGTACCGGGTCCGGCTCGGCGACCGCCGCGTCAGCGTCGAGCAGCTGACCGGATCGGGCCCGGCCTGGGCGCCCGGCAGCGAGATCGACGTGACCTGGCCCGTCGCCGACGCGCGCGTGCTGGCCGCCTGATGGCGGCGGGCACGACGGAACGGACGGGCGGCCGGGTCGCGCTCGGCCTGCTGCTGCCCGGCGTGCTGGCGCTGGTCGCCACGTACGGGCTGCCGCTGGTGTGGGTGCTGCGGATGTCGCTCAACGAGGGCCGGTCCGGCGGTGCGATCCAGCAGACCGTCACCGCCGACAGCTTCGCCAAGGTGCTCGGCGACGGGTTCTACTGGAAGGTGATCGGCAGCACCGTGCAGCTCGGCGTGCTGGTCACGGTGTGCGCGGTGGTGCTGTCCTACCCGATCGCGCTGTTCCTGTCGCAGACCACCAGCCGCTGGCGCGGGGTGCTCGTCGCGCTGGCCGTGGCGCCGCTGCTGACCTCCTCGGTCGCCCGCACCTACGGCTGGATGGTGATCCTCGGCGACCAGGGCGTGGTGAACGGGACGCTGCGCGACCTCGGGCTGATCAGCGGCTCGGTGCCGCTGGCCAACAACCTGACCGGGGTGGTGATCGCGCTCACCGAGATCTTCATGCCGTACGCGGTCCTGGCGATGCTGTCGGGCTTCGGCCGGCTCAGCGGCGAGCTGGAGCACGCGGCGGCCTCGCTCGGCGCCAACCGGTGGCGGGTGTTCTGGCGGGTGACGCTGCCGCTCAGCCTGCCGGGCGTGCTGACCGCCGCACTGCTGGTGTTCGTGCTGGCCATCAGCGCGTACGTGACCCCGGCACTGATCGGCGGCGGCCGGGTCTTCGTGCTGGCCACCGAGATCTACGACGAGGCGACCGTGCAGCTCAACTGGCCGGTCGCGGCGGCCCTGTCGGTGCTGCTGCTGGTGCTGTTCAGCACGATCGTGCTGGTCTACCAGCGGGCCAACCGCGCCCTGGAGGCGCAGTCCGGGAGGCCGTCGTGATGGGGCGGGCGCTGTGGCGCACGCTGATCGCGGCGCTGTACCTGTTCCTGCTGGCGCCGATCATCGTGGTGCTGATCGTGTCGTTCGACACCTCCCCGTACCTGGTGTTCCCGCCGACCGGATTCTCGTTCGGTTCCTACCGGCAGGTCTTCTCCAACGAGGGCTTCCTGAACGGATTCAGGGTCAGCCTGGTCGTGGGGGCGGTCGTGGCGGTGCTGGCCACGGCGATCGGGACGATGGCGTCGCTGGCGCTGGTGCGCGGCCGGTTCCGGGGACGGGGCGCGATGAACGCGGTGTTCCTGTCGCCGCTGCTCGTCCCGCACGTGGTGCTGGCGCTGTCGCTGCTGCTGCTGTTCTCGCCGTTGGCGCTCACCGACACCTACCTCGGGCTGACCCTGTCGCACCTGGGCATCGCGATCCCGTACACGATCCGCACCGTGTCGGCGTCGCTGGCCACGGCCGACACCGGTTGCGAGGAGGCGGCGCGGGTGCTGGGCGCCGGGCCGTTCACCACCTTCCGCCGGGTCACGCTGCCGCTGATCCGGCCCGGGCTGGTCGCGGGCCTGGTCACCTCGTTCCTGATCTCGTTCGACGAGGCCGTGATCTCGCTGTTCGTCGCCGGCAACCGGGTGTCGCCGCTGCCCGTCCAGGTGCTGCAGTACGTGCAGTACCGCACGGACCCGCAGGTGGCCGCGCTGTCGGTGTACCTGATCCTGCTCTCGGTGCTGGTCGTGATCGTGGTCGAGCGCAGCCTCGGCCTGCGGAGGACGCTGCGATGAACGATCTCACCGCGGCGATCGCGGCCGAGACCGCGCGGCGCCGGGACGAGCTGCTCGAACTGCTGGCCGAGCTGATCGCCGTCCCGACCGAGACCTCCACCGGCGCGGGCTACCCGGCGATCGTCGACCGGCTCGGCACCGAGTTCGCCGCGCTCGGATTCACCACCGAACGCGTCGACCTGCCCGACGACGTGGTCGAACGTGAGTGCAGGCCGTACCAGCCGCCGCGCGACGCCGTGCACGCCAACCTGCTCGCGCGGCGCCGCGTCGGCGACCGGCCGCAGGCGCTCTGGTACACCCATCTGGACACCGTCCCGGCGGGCCCGCGCGAACTGTGGGACACCGACCCGTTCACGGCCGTGGTCGACGGCGACTTCGTGATCGGGCGCGGCGCGTCCGACAGCAAGGGCGCCGCCGCCGCGCTCGTGACGGCGTTCCGGGTGCTGGACGCGATCGGCGCCGAACCGTCGGTCAGCCCCATGGTCGCGCTCACCACCGACGAGGAGATCGGCCCGTACACAGGGCTGATGTACCTGGCCGACACCGGTGCGCTCGACGGCGCCCGCTGGTTCCACAGCTGCGACGGAACCGCGACCAACATCGGCATCGGCTACTGCGGTGCGCTCAACTGGACGGTGGCCGTGCGCGGCGAGAGCGTCCACTCGGGCATCTCCTACCTGGGCCGCAACCCCGTCGAGGGGTCGCTGCCGCTGCTGGAGGAACTGCTGGCGACCAAGGCCGCCGTGCAGGAACGCCGCAGCCGCACCCCCGCCCAGTGGCCCTGGCCGGAGGGCCGGGAACGCGTCGGGCCGCTGCTCAACGTCACGATGGCGCGCGCCGGGGTCAAGCACAACGTCGTGCCCGCGACGTTCACGGTCGAGGGCGACCGGCGCATCATCCCCGAGGAGGACTGGGACGAGGTCGTCGCCGAACTCCACGAGACGGTCGACCGCGCCCGCCGCCGCACCCCGGGCCTGGACCTCGAACTGACGATCGCGCCGTTCTACCGGGACGGCTGGGCGGTGGAGCCCGACGCGCCGTTCGTCACCGCGATGGCGGAGATCGCTTCCACCGAGCACGGCGAACGCGTCCGCCCCGGCGGCAGCAGCGGCTCGTCCGACGTCTCCCACACCGCCCGCCGCCTCGGCGTCCCGACCGTCTCGCACGGCCTGGCCAGGCCCGGCGAGTCCCGCTACCACAGCCCCAACGAACGGGCCAGGATCAGCGACCTGCTCGCCCTGGTCCGCATCATCTGCCGCGGCGCCACCGAGCTCGGCGCCCCACCGGAAGGAGCATGACGCCGTGACCGGACGATACGACGGCGCCCAGGAACTGCACTCATCGGCGGTGGTGTTCAACGCGCTGGACTGCACGCCGCTGGCGTACGCCGACGACGTCTACCACGGCAAGCTGCGCGACTCCGGCGTCACGGCGATCAACCATGCCGTCTCGTACTCGCAGGACCGCGACGGCGCCCTCGCCGCGCTCGCGGGCTGGTCGGCCAAGCTGCGCACCGACCCCGGCCCGCTGGTGCAGGCCGCGGGACTCGCGGACGTGGCCGCCGCCAAGCGGGACGGGAAGATCGCCTGGTTCGTCGGCTTCGAGGACAGCAAGCCGATCGGCGAGGACGTCGGCAACCTGGAGCTGTTCCACCGGCTCGGCCTGCGCTTCCTGGGCCTGACCTACCAGAACCGCAACTTCGCCGGGGACGGCTCGGGCGAGACCGCCAACGCGGGCCTCAGCCGCTTCGGCCGCCGCCTCGTGCGCGAGGCCAACGAGCTGGGCGTGGCGCTCGACCTCTCGCACACCGGGGAGCGCTCCACCCTGGAGACCATCGAGGCGTCCGCCAAGCCCGTGCTCGTCACGCACGCCGGGCTGCGGCACTTCGTCGACAGCCCGCGCAACAAGAGCGACGCGGAGGCGAAGCTGCTCGCCGAGCGCGGCGGCGCGTTCGGGCTCGCCGCCAAGTCCGGCTTCCTGTCGCCGACCGGCCTGACCGACGGCTCCGACCTCGACACCTTCGTCGACAACATCGACTACCTCGTCGAGCTGATCGGCATCGACCACGTCATCGTCGGCACCGACAACGGCGACGAGCGCAAGTACACGCGCGAGGGCATGGCCCGGGTCCGCCGCCTCTACCCGGAGATCCCGATCATCGGGGACGATCTCAACCTCGAGATCGTCCACCCGCGCGGGCTCGGCGACCCCAAGGACCTGCCCAACATCACCGGCGCGCTGCTCCGCCGCGGCTACACCCCCGAGGACGTCCGCAAGATCCTCGGGGAGAACCTGCTGCGCGTCCTCGCGGAAATCTGGTCATGACCCTTTCCATCTGCGTCGTCGGCGCGGGACCGCGGGGGACCGCGGTACTGGAGCGGATCGCCGCCAGCGCGCCGCTGCTGGCGGCCGGGAGGCCCGTCGACGTGCACCTGGTCGACCCGTACCCGCCGGGCGGCGGGCACGTCTGGCAGGTCGACCAGCCCGGCCACCTGCTGATGAACACCGTCGGCGCGGACGCGACCCTGTTCACCGACGACAGCGTGCGGTGCGAGGGACCCGCGGCCGACGGGCCCAGCCTGTACGAGTGGGCGCGTTCGGCGGCGGCCGGCCATCCCGACGCGTCGGTGCGCGCCGAGGCGGCCGGGATGCGGCCCTGGTCGCATCCCACGCGCCGCTTCCAGGGCCACTACCTCGCATGGTTCTTCGAGAGGGTGCGGGCCGGGCTGGCGCCCGAGGTGCGGCTGCACGAGCACCGTACCCGGGCCGTGTCGCTCACCGATCTCGAAGACGGCCGGCAGCTGGTCGCGCTGGAGGACGGCTCCGGGCCGCTGACCGTGGACGGCGTCGTGCTCGCGCTCGGCCACACCGACGTGTGGATGAGCCCGTCCCAGCACGGGCTCGCCGAGTTCGCCGCGCGGAACGGGCTGTTCTACGGCCCCCCGGCCAACCCGCTCGACGCGGACCTCGACGCGGTGCCGGAGGGCGAGCCGCTGCTGGTCAGCGGGCTCGGCATGAACTTCTTCGACTACATGTCGCTGCTGACGGCCGGCCGCGGCGGACGGTTCGTCCCGGTGGACGGGGGGCTGCGCTACGAGCCGTCCGGGCGCGAGCCGGTCTTCTACGCGGGGTCGCGGCGAGGCGTCCCCTACCAGGCCCGGGGCGACTACGGCGCGATGCCGCCGAGCTTCCCCGCCCGCTACTTCGATGACGGCGCCGTCGCCCGGCTGCGGGCGGCCGGCCCCGCCGACTTCCGCCGCGACGCCTGGCCGCTGATCGCCAAGGAGACCGCCTACGTCTATTACTCGACGCTCCTGCGGGAGCGGCCCGAGGCGTGCGCGATGGACGGCTTCCTCACCGCGTTCGACGCGCTCGCCTGGAACGACCCGGCGATGGCCGCGCTGGTCGAGTCGGCGTTCCCCGACGCGGCGGACCGGCTGGACTTCCACGCGCTGGACCGGCCGCTGGACGGCATGTCCTTCACGGACGGGGATTCACCCCATGACGTCGTCGTCGGCCTTCTGCGGACCGACCTGACGAAGGCCCGCAACGCCCCCCGCGACCCGCTCAAGAGGGCGCTGACCGCGCTCGGCGCGTCCCGCGGCAGGGTGCGCCGGCTTGTCGCCCACGGCGGCCTGACCGGCGAGTCGCACCGCCGTGACCTGGACGGATGGTTCCGGGGCTTCGCCGCGTCGCTGTCCAGCGGACCTCCGGTCACCCGCATCGCGGAACTGCTCGCCCTCGCGGACGCCGGCCTGGTCACGTTCGTCGGCGCGGACATGCGGGTGCGCGCCGACCCGGACCGGCGCGCGTTCGTGGCGGGCTCGGACGGTTCGTTCGCGGCCGGCGGCCTGCTGGAGGCGCACCTGCCGCCGCCCGACCTGCGGACCACCGCGGACCCGCTGCTGGGCCGGCTGCGCGAGACCGGAGCCGCCCGCCCGTACGTGATCCCGACGCCGGACGGCCCCGACTACGAGACCGGCGGGCTGGACGTCACGGCCAGCCCGTTCCACGTCATCGACGCCTCGGGACGGCCGCACCCGCGCCGGTTCGCGGTCGGCATCCCGATCGAGTCCGTCCACTGGGGCACCGCGATCGGCGCGAAGCCCCGCTCGAACGCCGTCCTGCTGAGCCAGGCCGACGCGGTCGCCCGCGCGGCGCTGCTGGCGGGCATCACCACCGAGGAGCACCATGCCGCCCGCTGATCCGGTCGAGCTGGAACGCCTGGCCCGCGACAGCCTGCTGGCGCCGGTCCCGGGGCTGAACCGCGATGACCTGCTGCGCGTCGCCGCGCACGCCGCCGCGATCTCCGGAGCCGCGGAGCTGGCGGCCGGGTACGCCGACCTGATCGGCCCGTCGGCGCCGCCGTCCCACGAGGCGCTGCTCGCCTACGCCGAACGGCTCACCGCCGACAGCGTCACCCCTGACGACCTGGCCGGGCTGCGCGATGCCGGGTTCGGTACGGCGGCCATCGTCGCGTTGAGTCAACTCGTCGCGTTCGTGTCGTACGAGGTCCGCGTGGCCGCCGGGCTGCGGGCGCTGGGAGGCGCGCGATGAGGTTCACCACCGACGAGCTGGTCTGGCGGCCCTGGGTGGAGCCGGTGGAGGCTTCGTCCGCGACGCCCGAGCAGGTCGAGGCGCTGGGGGAGACCAAGAAGCCGTCCCCCTATTACCGGGTGCTGGCGCACGTACCCGCCGCGCTGCGTAGCCGTACGCGCTTGTACGACGGCATCATGTACCACCGCGGCGGCCTTCCCCGCGCGGACCGGGAGCTGGCCGCCACCGCCGCATCGATGACCAACGGCTGCGTCTACTGCGTCTCCGTGCACGCCCGGCGGCTCGCCCAGCTCACCAAGGACCCCGGGTTCGTGGCCGGACTGATCGGTGAGAGCCCCGGCGCGCACCTGGACGAGCGGCGGCGCGCCATCGTCGACTTCGCCCGCGCGCTCACCGCCGGACCGTCCGACGTCGGTCCCGCCGGCATCCGCCCGCTGCGCGAGGCCGGGCTCTCCGACGAGGAGATCGAGGACCTCGTCCGGGTGGTGGCCCTCTTCGGCTGGGCCAACCGTCTCATGCAGTCCCTCGGCGCCCCGGAGCCTCAGGGCGGGTAGGGCGCCGCGGTCGCGTATTCAACTATTGACTAGATCACTTGATGTGTTCATTCTGGCGGTCATGGACATGCGCGAGTACGACTCCGACGGTTATGCGATCTTCCGTGACGTGCTGGACGCCGGCCTGGTGCAGGAGGCCGACGAGCACGTCCGGTGGCTTCAGGAGCGCCACCCCGGGCGCAGCGGCGAGGACCTGTCCACCGAGCTGGTCGCCAAGGACCCGTTCTGGGTGCGGCTGGTGTCCGACGACCGCCTGCTCGACATCGCCGAGCGCTTCATCGGCCCCGACATCGCCCTGTTCGCCTCGCACTACATCGCCAAGCCCCCGTACACCGGCAAGGCGGTGCTCTGGCACCAGGACGGCGCCTTCTGGCCGCTGGAGCCGATGAAGGTGGTCACGCTCTGGCTGGCGGTGGATCGCTCCGGCCCGGAGAACGGATGCCTCCGCGTCATCCCGGGCAGCCACCGGGAGGGGATCCACAAGGTGCGCGAGCGCGACGGGGAAGACGCGGTGTTCGGGGTGGAGAGCGATGTCGCCGTGGACGAGTCGCGCGCGGTGGACGTGATCCTGGAGCCCGGTGACGTGGAGGTCCACCATCCCAACATCATGCACGGCAGCAACGCCAACAACTCCCCGAACCGGCGGTGCGGACTGACGATCCGATACATCCCCACCTCGACCCGCATCACCGCCGAGCCGCTGCCTTTCCCCAGCGCGTTGCTGCTGCGCGGTGAACCGGGGGTCAACGAGTACCAGCCGCGGCCGCGCTACGTCGCGGGCGAGCACCTCCCGTTCCGCGGCGCGGAAGACTGGGCGGCCTGATCGGTGAGCGGGGGGAGGAGGGCGCCGGGGTGCCCGACGACCTCGGCGGCCAGGCGGCAGCCCGCCTCGGCGGCGTGCCGGGGGGCGCCGCCCGCGAGCCTGGCCGCCAGGTAGGCGCCGTTGAACGCGTCGCCCGCCGCGGTGGTGTCCACGACCGGCACGTCCGGGACTGCGGGCACGGACACCACCGCCGCGCCGCCGGAGAGCAGGCAGCCGTCCCCGCCCAGCTTGACGGCGATCTCGCGGACGCCCGCGGAACTCAGCCGGCGCACGGTGGCGCGGGCGTCGCGGTCGCCGTGGACGGCCCGGTCGTCCTCGAAGGTGGGCAGCGCGATGTCGGTGTGCCGGAGGACGGCGTCGGCCGCCCGCTTGGCCTCGGCCGCGGAGGCCCAGCCGGCGGCCCGGTAGTTGCTGTCGTAGACGACCAGGCCGCCGCGGCGCCGGGTGTCGGCCAGCACGGCGACCAGCCGTTCCCGGGCCGCTTCGGTGAGGATCGACAGCGTGATCCCCGACAGGTAGACCAGGTCGTGTCCGGCGATCTCCGCGTCCAGCGCGGCGGGCTGCTCGGGGCCGAACAGGCCGCGGGCGGCCGACTCCCGGCGGTAGTGCTGGAAGGTGCGCTCGCCCCGTTCGTCCGTGCGGATCAGGTAGAGGCCCGCTTTGCCGCCCGGCCGTGTCCGGGACAGCGCGTCCCCCACCCCGTAGGTCCGCCAGTGCTCCCGCATCGCGGCGCTGTAGGGGTCGTCGCCGGTCACGGTGGCGAACTGGACGTCCACCTCACCGGGTGCGGCGCTGCGGGCCAGGTAGGCCGCGGTGTTGAAGACGTCTCCCGCGTAGCCGACCGCGAGCCGGTCGGCGGCCAGATGGCGCAGCTCGATCATGCACTCGCCGATCAGTGCCACTCGGGCGGGCTGGGGCAGCCGGATCAGATCATCCACAAGCGCACGATACATCTAGACAATAAGTGATCTAATGACCAGACTCCTCATTGCGCAGATCTTGAGGAGGCCCCCTTGCGAAGAAGATCCCTGCGGAACGGCCTGGCCGCCGTAAGCCTGGCCCTCGGACTGACCCTCGCGCCGTTCGCCCCGGCGCAGGCGGCTCCGCCCAAACCGGTCCCCGCCCCCACGGCCGCCGTCGCGACCGCGAACCTCAAAGCCCCCGACTGTCAGGGCGCCCCCACCCCCGCGTTCCAGAGCACCGCGCCGAACACCCAGCTCAACGGCCTGTTCACCCGGTACGGCAACGACAACTCCAAGGTGAACGACTGGACCGGAGCGGACGGCACCTACTCGACCCAGCTTCCGGACGGGCGGCTGGCCTTCGTCTTCTCCGACACCTTCCTCGGCAGAGCGGACGGCGGCACCCGGTCACCGGTCATATCGGAGGGGGGCACCACCCCGTTCCTCAACAACACCTTCGTCGTCAAGGACGGCGACCGGCTGAGCACCGTCACGGCGGGCACCGCGAACGCGCCCCAATCGATCCTGCCGCAGCGTGACGCCACGCACTGGTTCTGGGCGGGCGACGCCATCACCGCGGGCGGGCTGGTGCAGACCACCTACCAGGAGTACGAGAAGTTCGGCCCGGACATCTGGGACTTCCGCTGGCACCGCAACGTGCTGGCCACGTTCGCGCCCGGCAACCTCTCCAAGCCCACCAGCGTCACGCCGCTGCCGTCCGGTCAGGGCGTCGCCTGGGCCTCCTGGCTGGAGAAGGTCGGCGACCATATCTACATTTACGGTGTGGAGGACCTCGACGGGAGCAAGTACATGCACCTGGCCCGGGTCAAGGGCGATCGCCTGACCGGCCAGTGGGAATACCGCACGGCCGGCGGGGACTGGTCCACGACCGAGGCCGACTCGGCGCGCATCATGTCCGGAGTGGGCAACGAGTACAGCGTCAGCAAGCTCGGCAACGCCTACGTCCTCATCACCCAGGACACCACCACGGCGTTCAGCGCCGACATCGTGGCGTACTTCTCCTGCTCCCCCGAGGGGCCGTTCACCGGCAAGACCAAGATCTACACCACCCCGGAGACCGGCCTGTGGGGCAGCTACGAGAACAAGGACGTCTACACCTACAACGCTCACGCTCATCCTGAGCTGAGCACCGGCAATCGGATCGTGGTCTCCTACAACGTCAACTCGCTCAAGAACACCGACCACTACCGGGACGTGTCCATCTACCGGCCGCGCTTCCTCGACGTGACGTTCCGGTGACCGGCCGGCGCCACCGGCCCTCTCGCAACTGGGGCGCGCGACTCCACGAGATCGTCTGGTCGGGGATGCGGGCCGTCGTGCTGGAGAACGAACTGCTGCGGGTCACCGTCCTGGCGGACAAGGGCGGGGACGTGGCGGAGTTCTGCTACAAGCGGCGCGACATGGACTTCGTCTGGCTGTCGCCGGAGGGGATCCGTGCCCCGCGGGACGTGGCCGGTGGCGCCGCCGACGACGTGGCGGCCTTCCACGACCACTACGAGGGAGGCTGGCAGGAGGCGCTGCCGAACGGCGGCGCCCCGACCATCTACCGGGGCGCGGCGCTGGCCCAGCACGGCGAGGTCGCCGGCCTGCCCTGGGACTACGACATCGCGGCCGACGACCCCGGCGAGGTCGCCGTCCGGCTGACCGTGCGGGCGCGGCGGCTGCCGCTGCGGGTCGTCAAGACGTTCCGGCTGGTCTCGGGCTCGCAGGAGCTGCTGATCGACGAGGAACTGGCCAACGAGGCCGGGGTTCCGCTGGAGGTCATGTGGGGGCACCACATCGTCTTCGGAGCCCCGTTCCTGCGGCCCGGTCACCGCATCAGGCTGCCGGACGGCGTCGAGGTCGTCCCGCACGAGACCGCCATCCATCCGGCGGGCCGGCGGGTCCGTCCGGGCGGGCCGTACCGGTGGCCGGACGTCCCGGCCGACGGCGGGGGCGAGGTGGACCTCAGCGTGGTGCCCGCCCACGGCGAGCTCAGCGAGATCGTCTATCTGACGGGGTTCACCACCGGCTCCTACGAGATCGTCGACCCCGCGGGCGGGCTGGGGCTCGGTGTGCGGTGGGACGCCTCCGTGCTGCCGTACCTGTGGATGTGGCAGGAACTCGGCGCGTCCCTGGACTACCCCTGGTGGGGACGGGCGTACGTGATGGGGCTGGAACCGTTCGCGGGTCGCCCGACCGACGGGCTGGCCGAGGCGGCGGCCAACGGTACGGCCCTCACCCTCGGCCCGCGGGAGGTCCGCACGCTGTGGCTGCGCGCGGCAGTGATCGACCGGCAGTGATCAGACAGGGAGCGCTGATGGGGGAGTTCGACGGCAAGGTCGCCGTGGTCACCGGCGGTTCGCTCGGCATCGGCCGGGCCGTGGTGGAGCGGCTGGCCGGAGACGGGGCGGCGGTGGTGTTCTGCGGCGTGGACGACTCCGTCCGGGAGGCCGAGACGGCTCTGCGGGACAAGGGCCTGGACGTCGCGGGCGTGGTCGCCGACGTCACGGACGCGGCGGCGATGCGGGATCTGGTGGGGCTGGCGGTGACGCGGCACGGCGGGCTGGACACCCTGGTCACCTCGGCCGGGATCCAGCGGTACGGCTCGGTGGAGGAGACCTCCGAGGAGCTGTGGGACGAGGTCCTGTCGGTCAACCTGAAGGGCGTGTTCCTGGCCTGCAAGGCGGCCGTCCACGCGCTGCGCGAGCGCGGCGGCGGGACCATCGTCACCATCTCGTCCGTCCAGGCGTTCACCGCGCAGGACGGGGTCGCCGCGTACACCGCGAGCAAGGCCGCCATCAACGGGCTCACCCGGGCGATGGCGATGGACCACGCCAGGGACGGCATCCGCGCCAACGTGGTGTGCCCCGGTTCGGTGGAGACGCCCATGCTGCGCTGGGCCGCCGACCTCTTCCGGGGCGGGACCTCGCAGGACGAGCAGGTCGCCGCCTGGGGCAGGGCCCATCCGCTGGGCCGGGTCGCGCGTGCCGAGGAGGTCGCCGAGGTGGTGGCGTTCCTGGCCGGGCCGCGCTCGTCGTTCGTCACCGGGGCCGAGCACCGCGTGGACGGCGGCCTGCTCGCCCGCAACCCCGCAGCCCTTCCGGAGGTCTGACGTGCTCACTGCCGAGGTCTTCTTCGACGGCCTGTTCACCACGCCGCGCCTGGATCACCCGGAGGGCGTGGCCGTGCATCCGGACGGCAGCGTGTGGTGCGGCGGCGAGGCGGGCCAGATCTTCCGCATCGACTCCGCGGGCGAGGGCGTCGAGCAGGTGGCCTCGACCGGGGGATTCGTGCTCGGCATCGCCTTCGACGCGGCGGGGACGGCGCTGTTCATCTGCGATATCGCGCATCCGGGCGTGTTCCGGCTCGATCTGGCTTCGGGACGGGTGGAGCTGTTCGCGGACGGTGCGGACGGGCACCGGTTCGTCAACCCCAACTATCCGGTGTTCGACTCGACCGGGGCGCTCTACGTCTCCGACAGCCGTCAGCTGGACCGGCCCGGGCCCGCCGTGTACCGGTTCGACCCGGACGGCACCGGCCAGGTGTGGGACGAACGGCCGATGGCGTTCGCGAACGGCTTGGCGATGGCCCCCGACGAGTCGTCCCTGTACGTGGTGGAGTCGTTCCTGCCCGGCGTGAGCCGCGTCCGGGTACTCCCGGACGGTAGCGCGGGGGAGCGCGACCTGGTGGTCGAACTCCCCGGCACCGTGCCGGACGGGATCGGCTTCGGGCCGGACGGGCTGCTGTACGTGGCGTGCTACGAGCCCAGCCAGGTGCTGCGGCTGGGGCCCGCCGGCGTGGAGGTGGTCGTGCACGATCCCACCGCCCATGTGCTGTGCCATCCGACCAACATCGCCTTCCGCGGCACGACCGCCTTCCTGGCGAACCTGGGGCGCTGGCACATCAGCAGGTTCGAACTCCCCTAGTGGTGAGGAGCCGTATGGATCCCGAACTCGCCGCCGCCGTCGCCGGAATGCCGTACGTCGGGCTGGCGGATCCGGTCAAGGCCCGCGCGGCCATGCGAGAGCTCGTCGCGCACTTGGGGACGCCCGCCGCGGACGAACGGGTCGAGGTCACCGACCGGCGGATTCCAGTTCCGGTCAGGACCTACGTCCCGCGTGAAGCGGCACGGCCTACGCCGGTGCTGGTGTACTTCCACGGCGGCGGGTTCGTCACAGGTGACCTGGAGAACGAGCACCGGCGCTGCCTGGACATCGCCGCCGAGTGCCATATCGCGGTGGTGTCGGTGGACTACCGGCTCGCGCCCGAGCATCCCTTCCCCGCCGGTTTCGACGACTGCTACGAGGCCACGTGCTGGACCCGCGAGCACGCCGCGGAACTCGGGGCGGACCCGTCGCGGCTGGCGGTGGGCGGGGGCAGCGCGGGCGGGGCGCTGGCCGCCGGGGTGGCGCTCAGGGCGCGCGACGAAGGCGGCCCCCCGCTGGCCTTCCAGATGCTGCTGTTCCCCGTGCTGGACGATCGGATGGACACGTCCTCCATGCGGGTCTTCACCGAGCCGCCGCTGTTCAACCGGACCGATGCCGGGCACATGTGGCGTCATTACCTGGGCGGCCAGGCCTCCATGCACGGGGTTCTCAAGCACGGGGCACCGGTGTACGCGGCGCCCGCACGGGCGACGGACCTGACCGGTCTGCCTCCGGCCTATGTGCTGGCCGTCGAGATCGACCCGCTGCGCGACGAGGCGCTCGCGTATGCCCAGCGGCTGATCCAGGCCGGAGTGGCGACCGAGTTGCACCACGTGCCCGGCGCGTACCACGGTTTCGACGGGGTGACCAGCGCGGGTGTGGCCCGGCGGGCGCTTGCCGCCCAGCGGGACGTCCTTCGTCGGGCGCTCTGGACAGCCCGTCCGGATAAGTGATTAGATGACTTACCCAATTCCGTGAACGGGGTAAGTGATGGCATCCCAGGACGTGACCCGGCCCAGCCTGTCCGACACGCTGACCGAACGGCTGCTGGACCTGATCAGCTCCGGCGGGCTCCGTCCGGGCGACCGGCTGCCCTCCGCGCGGGAGCTCTCCCAGCGGTTCGCGGTCACCACGCCGACGCTGCGGGAGGCGCTGCGCCGGCTGGAGGCCACCGGCGCGGTGGAGATGCGGCACGGCTCGGGCATCTACGTCGGCTCCGATCTGGAACGTGTGGTCATCCCCAATCCCAACGTCCGGCGGCTCCAGGGCGACCAGCTCCGGCAGCTGCTGGACGCCCGAATGCTGATCGAGCCGCCGCTGGCCGCTTTCGCGGCCCGCCGCGCCGACCCGGACGACCTGGCCCGGCTGCGCGCGGTGCTGGAGGAGGCCGGCCGCCATCTGGACGGGCGGGACGCCGAGCTGCACGAGGCCAACATGGCGTTCCACCGCGCCGCCGCCCGCGCGGCCGGCAACGCCGTGCTGGGCGAGGTCGTCGACTCGCTGCTGACCGTGCACGCCTCCGAGCAGCGGGAGATACTGCGGATCTTCGACGACCGGAGCCGCGACTACGACGAGCACCAGGCCATCCTCGGCGCCATCGAGCGCGGCGACGCCGGGGCGGCCGAGGAGCTGATGCGCACCCACCTCGCCGACGTCAAGTGCGTCATCGAAGAACGCCTCGGCTGACCTCAGTGGTCCGGGGCCGGCCCCGGACCCGACCCCGAAAAGCGGGACGCACCGCCCCGGCGCAACGGAACCTTGCCGCGGGGCGGGATTTGGGCACCCACCCACCCTCTGAAGGAGGCCCACCAATGAAGCCGTCGAAACGACCGCGGGTCACCGCCCTCTCGATAGGCGCCGCGATGCTCGCGCTGGCCGCCTGCGGCGGCGGTGGATCCGGTGAGAAGAAGACCGAGCTCAAGCTCTACAACGACAAGGGCGGCTGGACGCAGTACTTCGACCAGATGGGGGTCAAGTCCAAGCAGGAGATCGGGCTCGGCATGAAGCCGGTCGGCTACACCGACGAGCCGTCCTACACCGCGTTCATCAAGGCGTCGTTCCGCACCAAGGTGAAACCCGACCTGTTCACCTGGAGCACCGGCGGCCGGCTTGAGGAGATCGTCCGGCAGAAGCAGGTGTCGGACACCACGGCGCTCTGGCAGGAGGCCGTCAAGAACGGCGACCTGACCCAGGCTCTGGCGAAGTACTACACCATCGACGGCAAGCAGTACTGCGTGCCGCTGAACACCGCCTACTGGGGCATGTTCTACGACAAGAAGGTCTTCGCGAAGCACGGGCTGGAACCGCCGAAGACCTGGAACGATCTGATGAAGATCGCCGAGACCCTCAAGTCCAAGGGCCAGGTGCCCTTCCAGCACACCACCCCGACCTCGCTGTTCTCGTTCGTGTGGTTCGAGCAGCTGCTGGCCGGCACCGACCCCGACCTGTACGAGCGGCTGGGCAGCGGCAAGGCGTCCTTCACCGACCCGGGCGTGGTCAAGGTGATGGAGCAGTGGAAGTCCATGATCGACAAGGGCTGGTTCTCCAACCCCGGCGACAAGGCCGACCCCGCCGACCACTTCAAGACCGGCAAGGCCGCCATGGTCTCCTCCGGCACCTGGTTCAACACCAGCATGACCCAGCGCGGCCTCAAGCAGGGCAAGGACTACGGGTTCTTCTTCATCCCCAACGTCGACCCCGCCCTGCCCAAACGGTCGCTGATCTTCGAGAGCGGGCCGCTGTGCTCGCTGCGCAAGGCCGCCGACAGCGAGGCCAGTGCCAAGTACCTCAAGTGGTGGATCTCTCCGGGCGCCCAGGAGCAGTGGGCCAACTCGCGCGGCGACGTGTCCGGCAACCCCAAGGTGAAGGTCGCCGATCCGGATCTGGACCGCATCACCAAGGACGCCGCCGGCGACCAGAACCGGCTGGTGCTGCGCTTCTTCGAGGCGGTGCCCGCGCCGGTGCTCACCGCCGCGCTGGACGGCCTGAGCGGGTTCGTGGTCAAGCCCGACACTTACATGAAGGTGCTCCAGGACATCCAGAAGGCCAACGAGGACTACTGGAAGAACAAGGCGAAC
The DNA here is from genome assembly GCF_039532545.1 of Actinomadura vinacea. NCBI lineage: Bacteria > Bacillati > Actinomycetota > Actinomycetes > Streptosporangiales > Thermomonosporaceae > Actinomadura > Actinomadura vinacea. Next base: position 472,849 of record NZ_BAAARW010000039.1, read on the forward strand.
GGCGGATGAGCCTGCCATGACCCTCACATCCAAATCGCTTCCCGGCACCCCGGCCCCGCCCGCCCGGCGGCCGGGTGGCCGGGGCAGGGGCCGGGCCCGGAACCGGTTCGCGCTGTTCGGCCGGTTCCGGTTCGGCTTCGTCTCGCCGGCCGTGCTCCTGGTCGCGGTCCTGCTCTACCTGCCGTTCGTATGGACGGCGTACCTGAGCCTGACCCGCTATGACGGGCTCGCCTCGCCGGAGTTCACCGGGCTGGACAACTACGCCCGGCTGCTGGACGACCCGGCTCTGCTGACCTCGATCCGCAACACCCTGCTGTGGGTGCTCGGCACGACGGTGCTGCCGGTGGGCCTCGGCCTGCTGGTGGCCGTCCTGTCGTACGACATCAAGGGCGGCACCTGGTACCGGCTGCCGTTCCTGCTGCCGTACGCGATGTCCGGCGCGGGCCTCGGCATGCTGTGGGGCTTCATCCTCCAGCCGGAAGGCGTGGCCAACCGCGTCCTCGGGTTCCTGGGGATGCCCGGCGCGGACATGGCGTTCCTCGACGACGGGCCGGAGAACACCATCGCCATGATCGTGGTGTGGACCTGGCAGCAGCTCGGGGTCAACATGCTGCTGTTCGTGGTCGGCCTGCAGTCGATCCCGCGCGCCCCGATCGAGGCGGCCCGGATCGACGGCGCCTCCGGCTGGCGGCTGTTCCGGCACGTCACCTGGCCGCTGATGCGCCCGCTGACCACGGTGGTGTTCGGGCTGGCGCTGGTGGCCAGCCTGAAGACCTTCGACGTCGTCTGGGTAATGACTCAGGGCGGCCCGGGCCGGACGTCGGAGACCCTCGCGGTGACCATGTACCGGGACGTGTTCGTGGCCGACGAGTACGGCTACGGCTCGGCGGTCGCGGTGCTGCTGACCACCGTCACGGGCCTGGCCTCCTATCTCTACATGCGTCGCCAGATCGGCAAGGAGGTCCGCTGATGCGACCGGTGCGGCACGGGGTGCTGGCCCTGCTCGGCCTGCTGTGGCTCGCCCCCACCTACCTGATCCTCGCGAACGCGCTGCGTCCGGTCGACGCCTACGACCCGGAGGAGGCGGCCAAGCCCCCGACGGACTTCGCGCTGTTCGCCAACCTCGGCGAGGTGTGGGAACGCACCGAGCTGGGACCGGGCATGGTCAGCTCGCTGCTCTACAGCGTGGCGTCCCCGGCGGTGGCGGTGCTGGTAGGCGCGCTGGCGGGGTACGCGATCGTGGTCCTGCGGCTGCGGCGCGGCTTCCTGTGGTTCATGCTGATCTACGGCGGGTCGGCCTTCCCGCTGCAGATGCTGGTGGTGCCGCTGTTCGTCGGCTACAGCCAGACGTCGCTGTACGACACCCGGTTCGGCATGATGCTGGTCTACACCGCGGTCAGCGTGCCGCTGGCCGCGCTGGTGATGCGCAACTTCTTCGGCGGCATCGCCGTCTCGGTCTTCGAGGCGGCGCGCATGGACGGCGCCTCCACCCTGCGCATCTTCTGGAAGATCTACCTGCCGCTGTCGTGGACCGCGCTGGCGGCGGTGTTCATCCTGGAGTTCACCTACATTTGGAACGACCTGCTGTTCGGGCTGACGCTCACGCAGTCCGAGGGCGTGCGGCCGGCGATGACCGAGCTGGCGGCGCTCACCACCGACGTGCACGCGGGCACCCCGGTGCCGGTCGCGCTGGCCGCCGGCCTGGTCGTGTCGCTTCCCACCATCGCGGTATTCCTGCTGACACAGCGGTTGTTCACCCGTGGCCTCACGCTGGCCCAGATCTGACGAGGGACATCGATGACCAGTCGCCTGTTGCAGTCCAGCCTGGGCGCGCCCGACTACGACGGCATCCGCGAGGCGCTGCGCGACGACACCTCCACCGAGGTCCTGGCGGTGCGAGGACTGTCGGTGCGGGCCGACACCCCGCCGCTGTTCCGCCGGGACGAGGCCGGGACGATGCGGCAGGCGGTGCGCGTCACGGCGGCTCCGGGCCTGGACCTCGCCCTGGAGACCGGCGACGGCGCCCCGGTCGCCACCGGCCGGACGTCCGACGCCGGAACGGCCACACTGCTGGTCCCGGAGGGCGCCGGCCGCTACACCCTGCGGGTCCACGACGCGCAGGGGCTGGTGGGGGCCGCGCCGCTGGACGTCGCTCCGCAGCGCAAGTGGAACGTCTTCGTCGTGCACCACTCCCACCTGGACATCGGCTACACCGACCCGCAGGGCACGGTGCTGCGCCACCACCTGGACTACCTGGACGCGGCGGTGCGGCTCAGCCGCCAGACCGACGACTGGGCCGACGACGCCAGATTCCGCTGGTCGGTGGAATCGTCGCTGCCCGCGCTGCGCTGGCTGGAGGCACGTCCCGAGGAGATGGTGGCCGAGTTCGCCGAACGGTGCCGGGCCGGCCGGATCGAGGTCACCGCCTTCCCGATGCAGCTGCACACCGAGGCGTGCTCGGCCGAGGAGCTGTACCGGCAGCTGCGTTTCGTGGAGGAGCTCCGGGAGCGGTACGGCATCGGGGTGCGCTCGGCGATGCACACCGACATCCCCGGCGCCGTCGTCGGAGTCGTGGACGCGCTGAACGCCGCCGGAGTGCGCTACCTGGCGGCCGCGCACAACTGGGCCGGACGCTCGGTCCCGTACATCACCGGCGGCGACGCGCTGCACCGCCCGTTCCGGTGGCGGGCTCCTTCGGGACGTGAACTGATCGTGTGGTTCACCGACACCCCGCACGGCATGGCCTACATGGAGGGCAACACCGTCGGCCTGGTCGACTCCTACGAGCTCGCCGAGGACCTGCTGCCGCGCTACCTGGACTCGCTGTCCGCGCGTCCCTATCCGTACGGGCCGGGGACGTTCGGCTGGTACGCGGCCCCCGGCCAGGTGGGGGCGGCCAAGGACCCCGACGCGCTGGACGTCGTCCACCTGCGGGTGCAGGGAGCGCACGCCGACAACGCGGGACCGTCCATCATGCCGTCGGAGGTGGCGCGCAGGTGGAACGAGACCTGGGACTACCCCCGGGTGCGCATCGCGACCAACGCCGAGTTCTTCGAATACGTCGAAGAGCACCACGGCGACCGTCTCCAGGTCCATGAAGGCGACTGGACCGACTGGTGGGCCGACGGGCTCGGCTCGGGAGCGCGCCCCCTCGGATACGTACGGCGTGCACAGAACATACTGCGGGCCGCCGAGACCCTGCACACGCTGTCGGACGCCCGCAGCGGACAGCGCGACGACGCCGCGATCGCCGGCATCGACGAGGCGTACGACAAGGCGGCGCTGTTCGACGAGCACACCTGGGGCGCGGCCAACCCCTGGGAGGACGCCGAGGAGGCCGGCGACTCGGGCGGCCTGCAGTGGAACCGCAAGTCGTCGGTGGCCTACCAGGCGTACGACGACGCCGCCGACCTCCTGCAGGCGGGAGCGCGACGTTTCGGGGCGACGTGCGGACGCGGCGCGGACGCGCTCGCCTCGTTCGTCGTGTTCAACCCGTCCGGCACGGCCCGCACCGACGTGGTCCGGGCGTTCCTCCCCCGTGACGTGGTGGCCGTATCGGCGCCGATCGCGCTGGTGGACGCGCGGACCGGTGACCGGGTGCCCCACCGTGAGGAGGAGGTCGACCCGGACGAGTGGCCGACCCGCCCCATCGGCCGCCACCTGGAGGCGGTGCTGCCCGACGTGCCGGGCCTCGGCTACGTGCGCCTCGACGTCGTGCGGGCCGAGGCCGGCCCCGTCGTCGAGGACCTCGGCCGCGACGGCGTCCTGTCGAACGAGCACTTCCGCGTGACCTATGACGCGGCGGCGGGCCACATCGCCTCGCTGTTCGACAAGGCCGCCGGGCGCGAGCTGGTCAACCCCCTCGCCGCCGCCGGGTTCGGCCAGTACATCTACGACCGGTACGCCACCGCGCCGCACTTCAACCACATGTCCGGGCACATGCTCGTCCACGACAAGACGCTGCTGGGGGACCGGGCGATCGGCCGGCACGCCGTCATCACGCGCTGCGAGCGCACGCCCGCCGGTGAACGCCTGGTCGCCGAGTTGCACGGCAAGGGCGTCGACTGGCTCCGGATGACGTTGGACCTGTACGCGGGAGTGCCCCGCCTGGATCTGCGCTGCCGGCTCGCCAAGCAGGGGACCTCCGCCAAGGAGGCGGTGTTCTTCTCCTTCCCGTTCGCCGTCGACGCGCCGCCGTCCGCCTGGGAACTGACCGGCGGGGTGGGCGGCACGGAGGTGCCGAGCGTGCCGGGGTCGGCCGAGCACATGCGGCCGATCCGGCACTGGGTCGCCTTCGAGGACCCCGAACTCACGGTGGCGTGGGCCACGCTGGAGGCGCCGCTGGTGCAGTTCGGCTCCATCCACATGCCGTACGCGCCGTTCCCGCCCACGCTCGATCACGAGCCGGCGACGGTCTACTCGTGGGCGCTCAACAACATCTGGGACACCAACTTCCCGTCCCAGCAGCAGGGCGAGACGACCTTCCAGTACGCCGTCTCGTCTGCGGCGGGCGTATCGGGGCGCCGTCTGGGGGCCGCCACCGCCGCCGGCCTGACCGACCCGTTCGTCGCGACCCTGGCCACGGGCGCGGACGGCGCGGGCACGGACGGCGCGGGCGCGACCGGCGTGTTCGTCTCGGTGGACGACCCGGACGTGCTGGTCACCTCGATTGGGCGTTCCCGGCACGGGCATCAGCTGCTCGTACGGATGCGGTCGCTGGCCGCCGGACCGGTCGAGGCCGGTCTCCGGGTGCCGGGCGCCCGGCGGGCATGGATCAGCGGGGGCCTCGAACGCGATCCGCGCGAGCTTCCGGTACAGGACGGCGAGATCACCGTGCGCCTGCCCGGCTGCGCGGTCGCCGCCGTCGCCGTCGCGCTTTGAATCGAGATCGGGGAACCGAAGTGAAGATCACCGACATCCGGGCCACCACGGTCGCGCTGCCTCTGGAGGCGCCCCTGCTGCACAGCAACGGCGCGCACTGGGGCCGCTTCGTCCGCACCATCGTGGAGGTGGAGACCGACAACGGCCTGATCGGCCTCGGCGAGCTGGGCGGCGGGGGGCAGAGCGCCGAACAGCAGGTGACCGCGCTGCGCGCCTACCTGGAGGGGCATGACCCGTTCGAGCTGGAGGCCCTGCGCTTCAAGATCGCGAACCCGACGGCCGGGCTCTACAACAACCGGGTCCAGCTGCTGGCCGCCGTCGAGTTCGCCTGCATCGACCTGATCGGACAGCACCTGAACGTGCCCGCCCACGACCTGCTGGGCGGGCGGATCCGCGACAGCGTCCCCTTCGCGTCCTACCTGTTCTTCCGTTACCCGGGACCGGACGCGCCGGAGGTCCGCACGCCGGAGCAGCTGGTGTCCCATGCCCGCGGGCTGAAGGCGGAGCACGGCTTCAGCGTGCACAAGCTCAAGGGCGGGGTGTTCCCCCCGGCCTACGAGCTGGAGTGCTACCGGGCCCTGGCCGCCGCGTTCCCCGGCGACCGGCTGCGGTACGACCCCAACTCGGTGCTCTCCCTGGACGAGGCCACCCGCTTCGGCAACGCCATCGCGGACCTCGACAACGACTATTTCGAAGACCCGGTGTTCGGCCTGGAAGGGCTCCACCTGCTCCGCGAACGGGTCGGCCTGCCGCTGGCGACCAACACGGTCGTGGTCAACTTCGAGCAGCTCGCCGCGAACGTGATGCGCCGCGGCGTGGACGTGGTGCTGCTCGACACCACGTTCTGGGGAGGCATCCGAGCCTGTCTCAAGGCCGCCGCCGTCTGCGAGACCTTCCAGCTGGGCGTCGCCGTCCACTCTTCGGGAGAACTGGGCATCCAGCTGGCGACGATGCTCCACCTCGGCGCCGTCCTGCCCAACCTCACCTATGCGGCCGACGCGCACTACCACCACCTGGCCGACGACGTCATCGAGGGCGGCAAGCTGACGTACGTCGACGGCCGGATCCGCGTCCCGACCGGTCCCGGTCTGGGCGTGCGCCTGGATCGCGAGAAGCTGGCCAAGTACGCGGCCCTCTACCAGGAGCTGGGCGGCTACCCCTATGACCGGGACCCGGGCCGCCCCGGTTGGTACCCCACCGTCCCCAACCAGAACTGGGCGGACCCCGAACTCCCCCTCCGCCCCATCTCCTGACCGTGATGGGCAAGACGATGACCCCCGATGGCAGCTGCCACGGGGGTCACCGTGTGAGCGAGGACTAGCGGTCGCCGGGGCGGCGGGCCCCTGGGATCACGGCTGCGTGAAGACGTAGGTGGCGCTGACGTTGACGTTGCTGAAGCAGAGACCGCCCGACCCGGTGACGGGCACCCTGGTGAAGGTGGCGGTCGCGGGGGGAGCGGCGCCGGTGTAGGGGCCGCTCAGGTTGCCGGTGTAGGTGCAGCCGAGGGCGGTCATCTTGAAGCCGTTGATGGCGGCGGTGCCACTGGTCGGGCTGCTGCTGGTGAAGCTTCCGCTCCAGGGGAAACCGGTCGGGGTGACCGTGACGCCGCATCCGGTGGCGGTGGCCGAGGTGACGGAGAACGAGCCCGTACTGGTGATGGAGCCGCGCAGGGTGGAACCGCTGCAGGTGGCCACGACGGTGTCATTCACCCTGACCACCAGGCTGTTGGCGTTGGCCGTGGCCGTGAAGGTGCCGTTCGTCCAGGCCAGGGCAGGGGCGGCCGTCAAGGTGACGGCGGCGGTGGAGACCGCGGCGAGCGCGGCCAGCTTCGCTACGCGAGACATGTCGTCTCTCTTTCTGGAGTGGGCGCGTGAACACCCGGGGTGGGATGGTCGGCAACGGCCGACGATGTTCGCCTCCCGCCCATCTCGAGTGGGCGGAGATTGGCCCCGCGCGCCTCGGGGACCGGTCGGTGTCGGATCAGCGGCTCCGGTCACGGAACCCGGCGTCCCCTCCCCTCGCCGGAGTGGAATTTCAACGTGAACGTAAGCAGCATTCGCCGGCCGGTCAATGCACAAGCGCTAGGTTGGTATGGCCGGATTGTGACAGGCGATGTGGTGGTGGCCGTCCGATTTCGTGCGCTTCCGTCCGAGGGGTGGTCCGAGCGGCCGGAACCCGCCTTGGATGGACGTGCGGACCTCAGCGGGGGCGAGGTCCGTGATCACCCGACACGGCCTTCGGGAGAGTGCGGCCGTTAGGTTCGTTGCGTGGAGACGGTTGTGGCGAGGGGCGTGTGGCTGTACGACGACGTGGTGCCGACAACGGTCCGGGTGGTGATGCTCGACTACGACTTCTGGTACGAGGTCGGCGTGGCCGACGGCGAAGCGGGGCCGGACGAGACCGCGGAGCTGAACGACGAAGGGCGGCTGTACTACGTCCGGCATCGCCCTGGATGGCGGGCGGGGGAGCCGTTCTGGCCGGACTCGCAAGGGTTCCACACGCTGGACGAGGCCATCGCCGCCGCGGAGTCGGCCGTGCCCGGCAGGATCGAGTGGCGGTAGGAGCAGGCCGCGGCGGTGCCTGAGGACGTCCAGGCCGGCCACCGCGGGCCGGCCTGGACATCGGGATCAGACGAGGTCGAACCGGTCGAGGTTCATCACCTTGTCCCACGCCGAGACGAAGTCGTGCACGAACTTCTCCCGGGCGTCGTCGCTCGCGTAGACCTCGGCGAGCGCGCGCAGCTCCGAGTTCGAGCCGAAGAGGAGGTCGACGCGGCTGCCGGTCCACTTGACCTCGCCCGTGGCGTCGCGGCCCTCGAAGGTCTCCGCGTCCTCGGACGTCGGCTTCCACGTCGTGCCCAGCTCGAGCAGGTTGACGAAGAAGTCGTTGGTCAGCGACCCGGGGGCGGTGGTGAGGACGCCGAGCTGCGACTGCTTGTGATTCGCGCCCAGCACCCGGAGACCGCCGACGAGGACCGTCATCTCGGGCGCGCTCAGGGTCAGCAGGTTCGCCTTGTCGATCAGGAGGAACTCGGCCGGGTACCGCTGGGCCTTCCCGAGGTAGTTGCGGAACCCGTCCGAGCCCGGCTCCATCGCGGCGAAGGACTCCACGTCGGTCTGCTCCTGCGACGCGTCCGTGCGGCCCGGGGTGAAGGGGACCTCGATGTCGTGGCCGGCGGTCTTGGCCGCCTGCTCGACGGCGGCGCACCCGCCGAGCACGATCAGGTCGGCGAGCGAGACCTGCTTGCCGCCGGTCTGGCCGGTGTTGAAGGCCTCCTGGACGCCCTCCAGGGTGCGCAGCACCGTCGCCAGCTGGTCGGGGTCGTTGACCTCCCAGTTGTTCTGCGGCTCGAGGCGGATGCGCGCGCCGTTGGCGCCGCCGCGCTTGTCGCTGCCGCGGAACGACGAGGCCGCCGCCCACGCGGTGGAGACCAGCTGGGAGACCGACAGCCCCGACGCGAGGATCCGGCCCTTGAGGTCGGCGATGTCCTCGGCGCCGATGAGCTCGTGCGTCGCCGCCGGGACGGGGTCCTGCCACAGCAGCGTCTCGGCCGGGACCTCCGGGCCGAGATAGCGCGCGATCGGCCCCATGTCGCGGTGGGTCAGCTTGTACCACGCCCGGGCGAAGGCGTCCGCGAACTCGTCGGGGTTCTCCAGGAAGCGCCGCGAGATCGGCTCGTAGACCGGGTCCATGCGGAGCGCGAGGTCGGTCGTCAGCATCGTCGGGGCGTGGCGCTTCGACGGGTCGTGCGCGTCGGGGACGGTGCCCGCGCCCGCGCCGTCCTTCGGCCGCCACTGGTTCGCCCCGGCCGGGCTCTTCGTGAGCTCCCACTCGTACCCGAAGAGGATCTCGAAGAAGCTGTTGTCCCAGGTGATCGGGGTGTTCGTCCAGATGCCCTCGAGCCCGCTGGTGATCGCGTCCCCGCCCTTGCCGGTGCCGAAGGCGTTCGTCCAGCCCAGGCCCTGCGCCTCGAGGGGCGCCGCCTCCGGCTCCGGGCCGACGTACTGGTCGGCGTCGCCGGCACCGTGCGTCTTGCCGAAGGTGTGACCGCCGGCGACCAGGGCGACCGTCTCCTCGTCGTTCATCGCCATGCGGCGGAACGTCTCGCGGATGTCCCGGGCGGCCGCGATCGGGTCCGGGTTGCCGTTCGGCCCCTCCGGGTTGACGTAGATGAGCCCCATCTGGACCGCGCCAAGGGGGGTCTCGAGCTCCCGGTCGCCGGTGTAGCGCTCGTCGGCGAGCCAGGTGCTCTCGGGGCCCCAGTAGACGTCCTCCTCGGGCTCCCAGACGTCCTCACGGCCACCGGCGAAGCCGAAGGTCTTGAAGCCCATCGACTCCAGCGCGACGTTGCCGGCCAGGATCATCAGGTCGGCCCACGAGATCTTCTGGCCGTACTTGGCCTTGACCGGCCACAGCAGCCGGCGGGCCTTGTCGAGGTTCCCGTTGTCCGGCCAGCTGTTGAGGGGCGCGAAGCGCTGCTGGCCGGCGCCGCCGCCGCCACGACCGTCGCTGATGCGGTAGGTGCCCGCGCTGTGCCACGCCATCCGGATCATGAACGGGCCGTAGTGCCCGAAGTCCGCCGGCCACCAGTCCTGGGAGGTCGTCAGCACCTCCGCGATGTCCTGCTTCACGGCGGCGAGGTCGAGGCTCTTGAACGCCTCGGCGTAGTCGAACTCCGCGCCGAGCGGGTTGGCCACGACGGGGTTCTTGGCGAGGATCCTCAGGTTGAGCCGGTTCGGCCACCAACCGCGGTTGCCGCCGCCCTGGGTGGGGTGCGGGGCGCGTCCGTGCGCGACCGGGCACCCGCCTCCGCTCTCGGCGTTCGTGTCGTATGCGGTGGTGTTCTCGGACATGTGCTTCCTCCAGGGTTAGGCGGGGTGGATCAGGAACTCTGGACGGTGGAACAGTCGGGGCACCGGCCCCAGTAGATGACCTCGGCCTCGTCGATCGAGAAGCCGCGGTCGTCGGACGCGGTCAGGCAGGGCGCCCCGCCGACGGCGCAGTCGACGTCGGCGATGGCGCCGCACGACCGGCACACGACGTGGTGGTGGTTGTCCCCGATCCGCGACTCGTAGCGCGCCACGGAGCCGGACGGCTGGATGCGCCGCACCAGCCCCGCCGCCGTCAGCGCGTGCAGCGAGTCGTAAACGGTCTGGTGCGACACTTTCGGGAGGTCCCTGCGCACCGCGCCGATGATCGAGTCCGTGTCGGCGTGCGGATGCGCGTGCACCGCGCTCAACACCGCGACCCGGGGACGGGTCACGCGCAAGGCGGCCCCGCGCAGCATCTGCCGGAAGTCCAAGGGCGTGGCCACGTCCCACAGACTGGCCCATTTTCTGGAATCAGTCAAGAAACGCGCTCTCCATGTTCAGGTCAAGATCGGGCTCCACGCGGCAGGCCGCCGCCCTTCGGAGCGCCCGCGCCATCGCCGCCGTGCTCCCCGACAGCCGGCACCGCGGGCGGACGGGCCGCGGGGGAACGCGCCCCCGCCGAGGAGAACTCCGTGGCATTCGGGTCGTCCCCGTCACCCACCGTGCCTCCAGGGTTCGCACCGTCCGCAACCAAGGTACGTGAGGGGCCCGGCTATTCGTCGGTGCAAGATCCCACCGGTAGTCCAGAACGTCATCCAGTACGACTGCTCGCTTCCCTCGATCATCAGGCCCCCACCGTTGACGACCCGCAGCCAAGGCGAACTCCCGTGCCGGCGACGAAACGGACCCGCCCGCCGAACTCCGCAGTTGGACGGCGGCGCGGGATCCGGGCAGGTCGCGGCGGACGCCCCTGGACGGCCGTTGCCGATCGGAGATCGCCGGGTTACGTTGACTCGGCCCATGACTGAATCCGAAAGGTGCGAAAGGTGCCTGCGACCAGAGTCAAACGATTAATCCGCAGCAAGACCCGGATGTGGGGGTGGACCTTTCGATGACCATCAGCCTGGACCGTCCGGAGACCTCGACCGCGACGACGACCACGACCGCCGCGACCACCGCCACGAAGGCCCGGATCATCGGCGTGGGGACCGCCGTCACCCCCACCTCCTACGCGCAGGACGAGCTGCTCGACCTCCTCCAGATCACCGACCCGAAGGTCCGTTCGGTCTTCCTGAACAGCGCGATCGGCCGCCGCCACCTCAGCCTGCCGCCGGCCGACGATGCCGGTGTCCGGGTGCCCGAGGCACAGGGCGACCTGCTGGACAAGCACAAGAGACTGGCCGTCGAGATGGGCGCCGAGGCGCTGCGGATCTGCCTGGAGCGGGCGGGCGCCGAGCTGTCAGATCTCCGCCACCTGTGCTGCGTGACCTCGACCGGATTCCTCACACCCGGCCTGAGCGCCCTGCTCATCCGTGAGCTGGGCATCGACCGGCACTGCAGCCGGACCGACATCGTCGGGATGGGCTGCAACGCCGGGCTCAACGCGCTGAACGTCGTCGCGGGCTGGGCCGCCGCGCATCCCGGCGAGCTCACGGTCGTGCTTTGCGCCGAGGCGTGCTCGGCCGCCTACGCGCTCGACTCCACGATGCGCACCGCCGTCGTGAACAGCCTCTTCGGCGACGGCGCCGCCGCGATCGCCCTCCGCGGTGACGACCTCGCGAGCGCCGGGAGCGCCGCGGGGCCGCGCATCCTCGACTTCGCCAGCTGCATCATCACCGACGCGGTCGACGCCATGCGCTACGACTGGGACCGCGACCTGGGCAGATTCAGCTTCTACCTCGACCCGCAGATCCCCTACGTGGTCGGTGCGCACGCGGAGCCGGTCGTCGACCGCCTGCTCGGTCGGCGCGGCCTGCGCCGCAGCGAAATCGACCACTGGCTGGTGCACTCGGGCGGCAAGAAGGTCATCGACGCGGTGGTGGTCAACCTCGGGCTCAGCCGCCACGACGTCCGGCACACGACCGGCGTCCTGCGCGACAACGGGAACGTTTCCAGCGCCTCGTTCCTCTTCTCCTACGAGCGGCTGCAGCACGAAGGCGTCACCGGACCGGGCGAATACGGGGTGCTCATGACGATGGGACCGGGTTCCACGATAGAGACGGCGCTGGTCCAGTGGTGAGCGAGTCGAGCCCAGGCAACGCACTCGTGCTGCGCATCGACGGTGCGCAACCCCTGTCCGCCTCCTCGGTGGAGGCGGTCGCAGAGGTCTGCGACAGGGCCGAGGACCACGGACGTCCCGGCGTCGTCGAGGTCCAGCTGACCGGCGCGCCGGGCGGCCTCTGGGCCAGGGAACTGACCGTCGGCCTGGTGACCAAGTGGGAACGGATCGTGCGCCGCCTGGAGCGGCTCCCGCTGGCGACTGTCGCGGTGGTCTCCGGCGACTGCGGCGGAACGGCCCTGGACCTCCTCCTGGCCACCGACCTCCGGATCGCCGCGCACGGCACCCGGCTCCTGATCCCGATGGACGGGACCGCGACCTGGCCGGGCATGGCGCTCTACCGGCTCGTCCAGCAAGCCGGTCCGGCGGCGGTCCGCCGGGCGGTGCTGCTCGGCGCCCCGATCGACGCCGACCGGGCCGTGGCGCTGCACCTCCTCGACGAGGTCGTGACGGACCCGGCGGCCGGGCTTGCGGCGCTCGCCGGTGTCGCGGGCCCCATCTCGGAGCGGGACCTGGCGATCAGGCGGCAGTTGATGTTCGACACGACCACGACCAGCTTTGAGGACGCTCTCGGCGCGCACCTTGCGGCGTGCGAACGGGTCCTGCGCCGGGGACGTGCGGAAGCGCCCGGAGCGGCGTCGTGACGGCCGCCATCGCGTCCACCCCTGCCGGGGCGGACCTCCGGCGGGCGGCCGGCGAGGTGGCCGGCGCCGCCGAACGGGCCGAGGAGCGGCTGGCCTCCCTGCAGTCCCCGGGGTCGCGTTCCGCGGAGCAACGTGCCGTCGCCGCCGCGGTCCACGACGAGGTCCGCGCACGTCGTACCACGTTCATGGAGGCGCACGCGGCGGAGGTCTACGACGCGCTCACCGACGGCCGCACCCGCGCGGTGCGGCTCGCCGAGCTGGTGGAGGCCGCCGCGGACGCCTTCCCCGGGCTGGTCCCGGGCGCCGGACGGCTCGCCGCCGAACGGGGCAGAGCACAGGCCGACAAGGAAGGGCTCGAGATCGATCAGGGCATCTTCCTGCGTGCCGTCCTGCGCTCGGCGACCGCCGGTCCGCATCTGCTCGAGTCCATGCTGCGCCCGACGTCGCGGGCCCTGCGGCTGCTGCCCGAGTTCACCCGCACCGGCGTGCTGGAGACGGAGTCGGTCCGGCTGGAACGGCGTGACGGGGTGGCCCGGCTGACCATGTGCCGGGACGACTGCCTGAACGCCGAGGACGAGCGCCAGGTCGACGACATGGAGACCGCCGTCGACCTCGCCCTGCTCGACCCGGGCGTGCGGGTGGGCCTGCTGCGCGGCGGAAAGATGAGCCATCCCCGCCACCGGGGCAGGCGGGTGTTCAGCGCGGGAATCAATCTCAAGAGCCTGCATGCGGGCGAGATCTCCCTGGTCGGTTTCCTGCTGCGCCGCGAGCTCGGCTACATCAGCAAGCTCGTCAGGGGAGTGCTCACCGAGGACACTGGGCGGTGGCACTCGCCCGCGATAGAGAAACCCTGGACGGCGGCCGTGGACACCTTCGCGATCGGCGGCGGGGCCCAGCTGCTGCTGGTGTTCGACCAGGTCCTCGCCGCGTCCGACTCCTATCTCAGCCTTCCCGCGGCGCGCGAGGGCATCATCCCGGGAGCGGGCAACTTCCGGCTGGGTGGTGCCACCGGTCCCAGGATCGCCCGCCAGATCATCCTGCAGGGCCGCCGGATCTGGGCGACGGAACCCGAGGCGCGCCTCCTGGTAGACGAGGTCGTGGAACCCGACCGATTCGATGACGCGATCGAGGCGGCCGTGCGCCGCCTCGACGGCGAGGCTGTCGTCGCCAACCGGCGGATGCTGAACCTCGCGGAAGAGCCGCCGGAGGAGTTCCGCCGGTACATGGCCGAGTTCGCGCTCCAGCAGTCGCTCCGGTTGTACGGCGAGGACGTTCTGGACAAGGTCGGTCGCTTCGGGGCGAGGCGCTCGTGACGGTGCGCTACGAGAAGAGGGACCACGTCGCCCGCGTCACGCTGAACCGGCCCGAGGTCCTGAACGCGATGGACCTGCGGACGCACGAGGAGCTCGCCGCGATCTGGGACGACGTCGAGGCGGACGACGAGGTGCGGGTCGCGGTGCTCACCGGCGCAGGCGACCGTGCCTTCTCGGTGGGACAGGACCTCAAGGAGCGGGCCCGGCTGACCGAGCAGGGCGCGCCCCCGACGACGTTCGGCAGCCGCGGCCAGCCTGGCTGGCCTCGGCTGACAGAACGTTTCACCCTGTCCAAGCCGGTGGTCGCCCGCGTCCACGGGTATGCCCTGGGCGGCGGCTTCGAGCTGGCGCTGGCGTGCGACCTCATCGTCGCGTCCGAGGAGGCGGTCTTCGCGCTTCCGGAGGTGAAGCTCGGACTGGTCCCGGGTGCCGGTGGCGCGTTCCGCCTGGCACGGCAGATGCCGTTGAAGGCCGCGATGGGATATCTGCTCACGGGACGTCGCATGACGGCGGCCACGGCGTTGCGGTTCGGCCTGGTCAATGACGTCGTCCCGTACGCCGGACTGGACCGGTGCATCGCGGAATGGACCACCGACCTGGTCCGGAGCGCGCCGTTGTCGGTATGGGCGCTGAAGGAGAGCGTCCTCAGATCCGTCGACATGCCGTTGGAAGAGGCGTTCTCCACGCGGTACGTGTGGGAGCAGCGGCGTAGGGCCAGCGACGACGCGATGGAAGGCGTGCGTGCCTTCGCGGACAAGCGGGACCCCGTCTGGACCGGCCGCTGACCACCGGCATCCGGCAGTTCTTGGGCGGCGGGTCCCCACCCGCCGCCCAAGAATGAGAATGCGGTCGGCCCTGCGAGGGCTCCGCCCGGGCCGTAACGCTCCGTTGCCCTGTCGTCCAATAGCGTGAAGTGCAGCGATAAAATCACCGAGCGCGACTTGCTGAAACGGTGAATTTGCAATGGAAATGGCCGCATCTGGCCGGAAGTAGGGTAGTCAAGGATTGATCTAATAAAATCAATTTTGGGCGAGCGTGATCGGGGGATCGATCTGTGATTGCAGTATTCCAGGCCGCGATAAAGGGCGATAGGTTCTTCAGGGAAGGCGGAAACGGGGTTCCCGGAATGGGCCGTCCACCGGCGGGCCCGGCCGGCCGGTGGACCGCCGTGTGCTGGCGGCGACCCGTCCGGGAACCAGTTCAGCTTCGTGCGACCGAGGATTCGATGCACCCCGCGCCCGGCCCGTGGTGGGGCTCAGCCGTTTCTGACAACCCCGATGGCTGCTCTCAACTGCCCGTATGGGCGCGATTCAGATGCTGAGGAGTTGACTTGTCGTCCGCACCGAGTCAAGTCGAACTGCATGCTGTCGAAGAGGTTGAAATAGGTTCGCTCGCCGCCGGCGGGTCGCCACGGCTCGCGGGCGAGGACCCCGCCCACGTGGAGACCCTGGCCGGCACCCAGGCCGAGCTCCCGCCCATCATCGTCCACCGGCAGACGATGCGCGTCATCGACGGAATGCACCGAGTCCGGGCCGCCGTGCTGCTGGGCCGGCGGAAGATCGCCGTCAGGTTCTTCGACGGCCCCGAGGAGGACGCCTTCGTCCTCGGCGTGAAATCCAACATCGCGCACGGCCTGCCGCTGTCGCTCGCCGACCGCAAGCACGCGGCCGAGCGCGTGATCTCGTCCCATCCGCGGTGGTCGGACCGGATGATCGCGGCGGTCACGGGCATCTCGGCCAAGACGGTCGCCGAGATCCGCCGGAACGCCGGCGGGGATGCCGAGGGCCTGCCCGGCCGGATCGGCCGGGACGGCCGGGTGCGCCCGGCCGACGTGATCGAGGGGCGCTGGCTGGCTCGCGAGCTGATCACCAAGGACCCGGGCCTTTCGCTGCGCCAGGTCGCCCGCGCGGCGGGAATCTCGCCGGAAACGGTCAGGGATGTCAAGAAAAGGCTGCTGCGCGGCGAGGATCCCTTGCCCCGGGGGCGGCCGGATGTCCTGCCTCAGAGGCGTCCGGCGGAGTCGCCGCAGCCACGGCCCGCGGGGATCACCGGCCTGAACCCCGCCGGCCGGAATCCCGCAGGTCGCGGCCGCGCCGGAGGGAGCCATGCCGGCGGCGGTCCCGCCGACCGGGACGCGGCGGGGCGGAACATCGGCGTGCGACCCCGGCGGGCCGGTCTCGCCGGGAGCCCGGCCGCGGGAACGCGGGCGGGCTCGGCACCGCCGCCCGCGGTCGCGGTGGAACGGTTGCGGGCCGACCCGGCCCTGCGGTTCAACGAGAACGGGCGTGACCTCATCCGGCTGCTGAACCTCCACGTGGTCCGGACCGAGGACTGGAGCGGCATCATCGACAGCGTGCCCGCGCACTGCCGCGAAACGGTCGCCCAGCTCGCCCGCGACTGCGCGCGCAAATGGCTGGAACTGGCTTCGCTCATCGAGCGGAATATGGCTCAGCCCTGACAAGGTCGTAACGCCTTTCTTCGCTCTAGCGCCTCCGTGTCGTCGGGGTGTTCCTTCGTGTCGTTCCAGTGTTGCCCGGATGATGGCGAGGGAATGTTTCGGTGACGTGTCCAACTGCCGGAAACGCTCAGTTGGACACCGAAATGAGGGAATCGCTTGGATGGTCGGAGGCCGATTGCATTCGAGTAAATTGACCAACCACAGAGAGGCGCCCGGCGAGTTCCGCGGCGCCACGACGGAGGTGGGCACATTGGAGATCCGGTCGGTCGACCACATCGAGATGTTCGTCGAGGACATCGAACAGGCGGCGGGGCATCTGCGCGACTGCTACGGGTTCGCCCTCGCGGGCCGGGGCGGCCCGGACACCGGCCTGCGCGGCTGCGAGTCCCTGCTGCTGCGCCAGCGCGACATCACCGTGCTGCTGACCACCGCGACCAGTGCCGACCACCGCGCCGCCGAGTTCGTCCGATTACACGGCGACGGCGTCGCGGTGATCGGCATCGGCGTCGACGACGCGCAGGCCGCGTTCGCCGAGGCGGTGGAACGGGGCGCCGTCCCGGTGGCCCCGCCCGAGACGTTCTGGCCCGGCGGGTCCCGGGTGACCTTCGCCTCGGTGATGGGGTTCGGTGACGTGGAGCATCGCTTCGTCTCCCGCGACCGGCCCGACGTGCCGTTCGCGCCCGTCATCGACGAGACGGGCTGCGGCCGGTCCGGCGGGGGCCTGCTGCGGGCGATCGACCACTTCGCCGTGTGCGTCCCCGCCGGTGAGCTGGACGAGACCGTGCGCGGCTACCAGGAGGTCTTCGGCCTCGGCCAGACCTTCGAGGAACGGATCATCGTGGGTTCGCAGGCGATGGACTCCAAGGTCGTGCAGAGCGCGTCGGGGCAGGTGACCTTCACCATCCTCGAACCGGACACCACCCGCGACCCGGGCCAGATCGACGCGTTCGTGGAGTCGCACGGCGGCGCCGGCATCCAGCACGTCGCGTTCCTCACCGATGACATCACCGCCGCGGTGCGCGGCTGCACCGAGCGCGGCGCGGCCTTCCTGCCAACGCCGGGCGAGTACTACGACGCGCTGACCGCGCGGCTCGGCCCCATCGGCGTCACGGTGGACGTGCTGCGCGAGCTCAACGTCCTCGCCGACCGCGACCACTCGGGCGTCATGCTCCAGATCTTCTCCCGGTCGGTGCACCCGCGGCACACGCTCTTCTACGAGCTGATCGACCGCCGGGGCGCCCGCACCTTCGGCAGCAACAACATCCATGCTCTGTACGAGGCCATCGAACGCCAGCAGGCGGCGGCCCGGCCCGGGTCGGCCTGAGCGGAGGAGCTCACGTGATGGCCGCGGCGATCCCGCACGGAACCGACGCCGTGCTCGAACGCGTTCTGATCATCGGCACCGGGCTCATCGGCACCTCGATCGCGCTCGCGCTGCGGGAGCGCGGCATCGAGGTGCTGCTGGCCGACCGTGACCCCGAGGCGGCGCGCGTCGCCGCCGACATGGGGGCGGGCGTGCCGGCCCCCGCCACCCCGGACGAGCCCGCCGACCTCGCCGTGCTGGCGGTGCCGCCGCCCGCGGTCGCCGCGGCGCTGCTGGACGCGCAGAAGAGCGGGGCGGCGCAGGTGTACACCGACGTCGCCAGCGTCAAAGGGCTTCCGCTCGCGCAGGCCGCCGAACTGGGCTGCGACCTGGCGGTCTTCGCCGGCGGTCACCCGCTCGGCGGGCGGGAGCGATCGGGTCCCCTGGCCGCCCGGCCCGGTCTCTTCCTGGGGCGTCCCTGGGTCCTGTGTCCCACCGCCGAGTCCACCGAGGCCGTCGTGGCGAGCGCCGCGGCGCTCGCCCTGGCCTGCGGCGCGAACCCCGTCACGATGGACGCCGTCGAGCACGATCGTGCCGTCGCGCTGATCTCCCACGCCCCGCACGTGGTGGCCTCGGCGATGGCGGCACGGTTCACGGCCGGCCCGGAGCGGGCGCTGGCGCTGGCCGGGCAGGGCGCGCGTGACGTCACGCGGATCGCCGGTGGCGATCCGCGGCTGTGGCACGGGATCCTGGCGGCGAACGCGCAACCGGTCGCTGACGTGATCGACGCGGTGGCACGGGACCTCGCCGCCGCGGCCGCCGGGTTGCGCGCCGCAGCGGGTGGCGTGGCGGCCGGTGGCGCCGAACCCGGTGGTGTGGGAGCGGCCCGGGACACGCTCGACCTCCTCGCACGGGGCGCGGCCGGGCACGGCCGGATCCCCGGCAAGCACGGCGGGCCCGCCACCCGGCACGCGGTCGTTCCGGTGCTCGCCGCCGACCGGCCCGGCGAGCTGGCCTTGATCGTCCAGGCGGCCGGGGTCGCCGGGATCAACATCGAGGACGTGCTGATCGAGCACTCGCAGGGGCGCTCGGTCGGCGTGGTGGAACTGGCGGTGGCGCCGGAGTCGGCGCGGCGCCTGATCGAGGAGCTGCGTGCCCGCGGCTGGTCCGTGCCCGTCGCCCCGGCATGACGGCCGGCCCGGGGGAGGCGGCAGGCCCGGTCACCGGTTCCCTCCGGTGACCGGGCCTGCCGCGCCGAGCTCGCCGCAGGCCCGGCGGCCGATCGAACTGGTACCCCCCATCGGATTTGAACCGATAACTAGTCCCTTTTAAGGGGAGCGCCTCTACCGTTGGGCCAAGGGGGCTTGATCGGCTCGATCATAACTATGGCCGCTCGCATAAATCGACCATTCTTGAGCTCGGTGGTCGGACGGTGACGGGCGGTCGAAGTGTGGCTCTCGATCTTGCTGGACGCCCTGGTCGAATGAGAAGCTATATGGGGATCCGCACCCAGTTATCAGGCGCCTTGGACGCCTTTGTGAATCATTGGCATTGGGGTACTGTCATGCCGGTGCATTCGTGTTCGGCTGCGGAGGCGGGCGATGGAATTAACACTCGGTGACTTCGCCTGGCTGGCCCGGGAACGGCTCGATCCGGGGGTCTGGGATTTCATCGAGGGCGGGGCCGGTGAGGAGCACACGCTCGCGGCCAACCTCGAGGCCTTCGACCGGGTGCGGCTGCGGCCGTCGGTACTGCGAGGGGCAGTGCGCCCGGAGACCGCCACCAAGATCCTCGGCCGGACCTGGGACCTGCCGGTGGCGATCGCCCCGCTGGCGTACCACAACCTGGCGCATCCGCTGGGCGAGCTCGGCACCGTCCAGGGAGTCACGGCCGCGGCCGGCGTCCCGATCGTGGTGAGCACCTTCGCCGGCCGCACCTTCGAGGAGCTCGCAGAGGCCGGCGGTGTCCCGCTGTGGCTCCAGGTCTACTGCATGCGCGACCGTTCGATCACCGAGGGCCTGATCGAACGCGCGGCTCGCGCGGGCGTGGAGGCGCTGGTCCTGACCGTGGACGCGCCCCACCTCGGCCGCAGGGCCCGCGACCTGCGCAACGGCTTCCGGCTGCCGGCCGGCATCGTCCCCGCCAACCTCGACGGGGACGGCTTCGCGACGCCGGCCGAGCACGCGGCGGCCGAGTTCGCCCCCGACCTCGACTGGTCGGTGGTCGGCTGGCTGCGTTCGATCAGCCCGCTGCCGATCCTGCTCAAGGGCATCCTCACCGACGCCGACGCGGTGCGCGCGGCCGACGCCGGCGCGGATGGGATCGTGGTGTCCAACCACGGCGGCCGTCAGCTTGACGGCGTCCCGGCCACGTTGGAGGTTCTGCCCGAGGTCGCCGCCGCGGTGGGCGGACGCCTGCCGATCCTGCTCGACGGTGGAGTGCGGCGGGGGCGTGACGTGCTGGCCGCACTGGCGCTGGGTGCCGATGCGGTACTGCTGGGCCGGCCGGTCCTGCATGGTCTCGCGGTCGGCGGGGCCGAGGGTGTGACCCGGGTGCTGGACATCGTGCGGGTGGAGCTGACCGATGCCATGTCGCTCGCCGGTATCCGCGCGATCGCCGACGTCGGCCCCGAACTCGTCCGGCCGGCCCCGCCCGCCGTTCCGCGCGTCGTCGCACCTGCCGTTGCGTCGGTCGTCCGTCCCGATGCGCACTCGGCCGGTAACGGTGCTCAGCCTGGGGCGCCGGGTGCTCAGCCGGGTGGGCGGGTTCTGCGTAAGGAGGATCTGCATTCCAGCGTCGCCGATCCGGTGATGGACACGATGAACTTCCTGAACGAGGTGACGCTGCGGTATCCCGAGGCGGTTTCGTTCGCTCCGGGGCGTCCCACTGACGGGTTCTTCGATACCGAACAGATCTTCACCTATGTGCGCCGGTATCTGGAGTACCTGGCCGAACAGGGCGACTCTGCGGCTCAGGTGCGTGATGCGGTGTTCCAGTACGGTCCGGCGGCGGGCCGGATCCGTGAGCTCGTCGCCCACTCGCTGCGTGCCGACGAGGGCATCGATGTGCCGCCCGAATCGATCGTGGTCACGGTCGGTTGCCAGGAGGCGATGTTCCTGGCGCTGCGCGCGCTCATGTCCGGCCCCGACGACGTGCTGCTGGTCTCCAGCCCCTGCTATGTGGGGATCACCGGTGCGGCCCGGTTGCTGGACATCGAGGTGACCGCCGTCCGGGAGGGTGAGAACGGGCTGTCATGCGCTGATCTGGAGGCCGCGATCCAGGCTGAGCGGGCGCGCGGGCGCCGGCCCAAGGCGGTGTACGTGATCCCGGACCATTCGAACCCGTCGGGCGTCACCATGCCGCTGCGCGCCCGGCGAGAACTGCTCGACCTCGCCGGCCGGCTGGACATCCTCGTGCTGGAGGACAGCCCGTACCGGCTGGTGAGTCCGGGCGCCCAGGTGCCGAGCCTGAAGTCCCTCGACCGTGCGCGCCGGGTGATCCATCTGGGTTCGTACGCCAAGACGGTCTTCCCTGGTGCGCGGGTCGGGTTCGCCGTGGCCGACCAGCCCGTGCTGGACGCCGGCGGCGGCACGGGCCTGCTCGCCGACGAGCTCACCAAGATCAAGAGCATGGTCACCGTGAACACCTCGCCGCTCAGCCAGGCGGCGGTCGCGGGCGCGCTGCTGGCGTCCGGCGGGCGGATCTCGGAACTGAACGCCGAGACGGCCGCCTACTACGGCGACGCCATGCGCTTCACGCTGCGATGCCTGGAGGAGGAGTTCCCCGCGGAGCGCCGGGCCCGGCTCCGGATGAGCTGGAACTCGCCCGGCGGGGGCTTCTTCCTCGCACTCCAGGTGCCGTTCCGTGCCGACAACGCGGCGCTGACCCGATCCGCGCAGCGGTTCGGGGTCATCTGGACGCCGATGGCGTACTTCTATCCGGAGGGCGGGGGCCACCACACCATCCGGCTGTCCATCAGCTATCTGGCGCACGCGGAGATCCAGCAGGGAGTTTCCAGGCTGGCGGATTTCATCGAGGCGGAGTCAGCCGAAATGCGCGAGCAGGCCTGAGCCTCACCCAGAGAAAGTGCCCTACTCTTACCGCACAGGAGTGGCATTGGAGATGTCAGTTCATAATCAGTTAGGCCTTGTTCCCCAGGGTGAACCGGTCATGGTCCCGGTCGCCTCACTTCGCCACGCGGACTCCCCTCGCCTGGAAGGGGAGAGCTCGGAGCACGTTCGTGCGCTCGCCGGGGTCAGCGCCGACCTTCCCCCGATCCTCGTGCACCGGGGGACGATGCGGGTCGTCGACGGTATGCACCGCCTTCGGGCCGCGATCCTGAACGGCCGGCGCGAGATCAAGGTGCTGTACTTCGACGGAGCCGACGCCGACGTGTTCGTCGCCGCGGTCCGGGCCAACATCGGGCACGGGCTGCCGCTGTCGCTGCCCGACCGGGAGGCCGCGGCGGCGCGCATCCTCTTCTCGCACCCGCAGTGGTCGGACCGCGCCATCGGCGAGGCGACCGGGCTCGCCGCCACAACGGTCGCCCGGATCAGAATCCGCACCATCGACAAGGACTCCCAGCCGGACGTCCGGATCGGCAGGGACGGCCGGGTGCGCCCGATCAACGGCGCCGCCGGCCGACGGCTCGCGGGCCGGCTGTTCGGCGAGCGTCCCGAAGCCTCGCTGCGTGAGATCGCGGAGATGGCCGGGATCTCGCCCGCGACGGCCAAGGACGTACGGGAACGGCTGCGCCGCGGGGACGACCCCGTCCCCGCCAAGCTGACGCTGGCCGAGCGCAAGAGCGAGGCCGTGGCGCGTGGCGGCAGGGCCGAGACGCCCGTGGTCAGCACGCTGCAGCGGAAGGGCGTGATGCCGGACGCGGAGCAGATCCTGCGGAAGCTGCAACGGGACCCTTCCCTCCGGTTGAACGACAACGGTCGCGTGCTGCTGCGCTGGCTCAGCTCTCGTTCGGTGAACACCCAGGAGTGGGAGGGCATCGAGGACGAGATTCCGGCCCACTGCGTCCCGCTCGTCGCCGATCTGGCCGTCGGCCTCGCCGACGAGTGGGCCAAGTTCGCGGAGGTGCTGAGGCGGAGGGCGCGCACCGAGATGGCCTAGCCGGTCATCCTGGCCGGGCGGGCGGCCCGCACCGGCGGAGCCCCCGCCGGTGCGCGGTCCAGAACCCCGTCCGCCGCGGCGGCGGCCGGTGGCGGCCGGTCCGGCCGCCGGGGGCCCGGCCGCCGGAGGCCGCGATCAGGACGACGCCGGCCTTCCACAGCCGGGCACGGTCAATGCGTCCTGCCCGCGGAGGTTCAACTGCCCGACCGCGCCGGTCGAACGCCGTTCGCCCGGCGGAAACAGGAAGGCGAAACAGGAAACAGGAAGCCGAAACCGGAAACCGGAGATCTTGTCGGGCGGTGGCGGCTGTGTAAGCATTCGGTTCAGCTCCAACTCTGACTGGCGGTGTTGTTCTCAGCGACAGCGATCGCCCGGTTAGTGAGCGCGAATGAGCGTGCTCCATGGCAGCGCAGAGCACAGGGCAAGAGGTTTGTGCGGATGTCGATGTCGAAGGATCGCGACCGGATGTCGTGCCGTTTCGCGGCGCGCAGCCCGGCCGGCGCCTTCTCAACCGGGCCGGAGAGATATCTCGCTGGCGCGTCTGCGGACATTCGATCGTCGAAGTCTAGGTATGGAGAGGAACGTTCAGAATGGACAGGCTGGAACTTCAACCGGCGGAATTACGTGAGGTGAACGACCTCCTCGACGAGTTCGAGGACGATTTCGAGAGGCTCGACCGGGAGGACGCGCTCCACCGCGCCACGGTCCTCGCGCATCGCCTGCCCCACCGGATCCGGCTCTATCTGGACGCGTTCCGGCGGGAACAGCTGTCCGGCGTCGTGTGCATCTCGGGCTACCAGGTCGACCAGGACCGCCTCGGCCCGACGCCCGCGCACTGGCGCGACCGGCCGCCGCATTCCCCCGCGCACCGGGAGGAACTCCTGCTCGTCATGTACGGATCGCTGCTCGGCGACCCGTTCAGCTGGGCGACGCAGCAGGACGGGCGGCTGATTCACGACGTCGTCCCGATCAAGGGACACGAGAACGAGCAGATGGGGTCCAGCAGCGAGGCGGTGCTGACCTGGCACACCGAGGACGCCTTCCACCCGCTGCGCGGCGACTTCCTGGTGTTCGCCTGCCTCCGCAACCCCTACGGCGCCGCGACGACCGTGGGGTACGGCGAGACACTGCCGCTCCCCGCGGACGTCCGGAAGATCCTCTTCGAGGAGCGCTTCGTCATCCGTCCCGACGAGTCGCACCTGGCGAAGAACAACTCCGAGCCGGCCCTCGACCCGTTCGACGAGATCGACGAGATGAACCGGAATCCCGACCGCGTGGCCGTGCTGTTCGGGAACCCGGAGAAGCCCTACATCAGGGCCGACCCCTACTTCATGGCCGTCGCCGACGGCGACCACGAGGCACGGGCCGCCCTGGAACTGCTCGACACGGCGATGTACGAGCACATGTTCGACCTCAGGCTCGCGAGCGGCGACTTCTGCTTCCTGGACAACTACCGGGCCGTTCATGGCAGGAAGCCGTTCAAGGCGCGCCACGACGGGACCGACCGCTGGCTGAAGCGCCTCAACCTCACCAGCGATATACGCAAGTTCAAGGCGGCGCAGGCGCTCGGCGAGGTCCAGGCCGTCCACTGACGGGCTCGGCGAACGCGCCCTTCCGCGGTGGACTTCAAGGGCCTTCTCCGGAAAATAGGAACGGTACGGGCGTAGGTTGGTGCCGGCCCCCGCACCGGGCCGGCACCCGGATCCACGCCAAGGGCCAAGGCTCCGGCGGCTGTGTGCTGCAGCCGCCGGATCGGCGCCTTGCCCGCCCGCCATGGACCCACGCCCGCGGACCCGTCGGCCCGCGCCTTCACTTTCCCCGTTCACGGGCGCCGGGGCATCCCTCTCAGATGGAATCTGTGCGTCCCCCGCGTCAGGGATGCCGCCGTCCCTCACGGGAGGGACGGGGCCGCCGCCACCAGGGTCGGTCGATCGTCGCTGTGGGACGTCGGCGCCGCGCCGCACTGCCATAATGACCATCGTGGATCGTGCGGCTGTCCGGCGGCGAGGCTGGGCCGGCAGGACCCAGCGGATCGCCGGGCATCACCATCTGCTCATCGTCGTCGGCACGCTGCTGGGACTGCTCTCGCTGGCTGAGGTGGTCCTCGGGCTGCTGCTGGACCGCGGGCCGGTCGCGCAACTGGCGGCGTCCTCCTCGAGTGCCCGCACCGAACGTGTCTTGTTCACCGTTCTGGTCTGCCTGCTGTGCCTGATCACGACGCTGCCCGCGGCTCTGCCGCGGCCCCGCGGCGCGGCGACCGCGATCTCGGCGGCGGGCGTGACGTCGCTGCTGATCCTGGAGTCGGTGACCGCGGCCGGCATGGCCGCCCAGATGATCGTCGCCGGCCGGCTCGGCCGCGCCGGTGACCGGCTGCCGACGCTGCTGGTGGGCGTGCCGTTCCTCGTCCTGGCGCTGGCCGGCCCGCAGGACGCCGAGGCCCGGGTGCGCACGGTGCTGCTGGCCTCGCTGGTCCCGATCTCAGCGCTGGCCGGTCTGGGGCACCGGGCGCGCCTGGACGCCCGGGAGAGCACCGCCACCCGGAACGCCATCGCCGGCACGATCCTGGAGAACACCGCCCGCGGCGAGCGCGCCCGCATCGCCCGCGAGCTGCACGACGTCGTGGCCCACCACATCTCCATGGTCGCGATCCAGGCCGAGACGGCCCGGCTGGCCACCCGCGGCATGCCGCCCGAGGGGGCCGAACGCCTGCTCGACATCGGCGACACCGCGCGGGAGGCGCTGACCGAGATGCGCCGGCTGCTCGGCGTGCTTCGGGAGGATACCCGGACCGGCGCCGCCGTCGAGGGGAGCGGCGGGGAGCCGGCGGGCGGCGAGCGGAGCGGCGGGGAACGGCATCCGCAACCGGGCCTGGGCCAGCTCAACGGTCTGCTCGACGAGGCCAGGGCGGCGTCGGGCAGCGCGCTGCGCCTCATCATCCGCGGTCCTCCCGAGCCGCTCGATCCAGGCGTCGAGCTCGTCGCCTACCGCATCGTCCAGGAGTCCCTCACCAACGCCCGCCGGCACGCACCCGGTGCCGCCATCGACGTGGAACTGTTGTACACCCAGGACGCGCTGTGGCTGCGCGTCCGCGACAACGGCCCGGGCCCGTCGCCGACGGCGCGGCCCGGCGGTCACGGGCTGCTGGGCATGCGCGAGCGCGCAGCGGCCGTCGGCGGCCGGGTCCAGGCCGGCCCGGTGTCCGGCGTCGGGTTCCTTGTCGAAGCCACCTTGCCGACCAAGACAGAAGGGGCCCGATGAGCGACGAGCCCGCGCCGGTCCGGATCATCATCGCCGATGACCACCCGGTCGTCCGCACCGGCTTCGCGGCCCTGCTGGACACCCAGCCGGACTTCACGGTGATCAAGACCGCCACCGACGGCGACGAGGCGGTGCGGCTGTGCGGCGAGCTGTCCCCGGACGTGGTGCTCATGGACATCCGGATGCCGGGCTTGGACGGCATCGAGGCGACCCGCCGGCTGACCGCCGGCGGGGCCGACAAGCCCCGCATTCTCATCCTGACGACGTTCGACCTCGACGAGTACGTCTACGACGCGCTGCGCGCGGGGGCGAGCGGATTCCTACTCAAGGACGTCAGCGCCGAACGGCTCTTCGACGCGGTGCGGGTCATCGCCGCGGGGGAGGCGCTGCTGGCGCCCGCCGTCACCCGCCGGCTCATCAGCGAGTTCGCGCAGCTGAAGCCGTCCGCCGACGTCGCCCCGGCGAGCAGGCTCACCGGGCTCACCCCGCGCGAGACGCAGGTGCTGCGGCTTGTCGCCGAGGGACTGTCCAACCCCGAGATCGCCGCCCGGCTGGTCGTCACCGAGGAGACGGTGAAGACCCATGTCAGCCACATCCTGGCCAAACTCGCGCTGCGCGACCGCACCCAGGCGGTCATCACCGCGTACGAGACGGGCCTGGTGGTCCCGGGTTCCCGCGGATGCGGATGACCGGGCCCGGCGGCCGCAACCGGCCGTGCATATTTCACCCGGCGCCGCTTCGAATTACTCTCACATCGGTCTGGGGGGCGGCCCCGACGCTCCCAAGCTCCCGACGTTGAACAACTCCCGATTGTTTGTCGTCATCTGTCCAGGAACCGTGTAATTCAGATGCCGAGGAGTTGGCTTGCAGTCCGCACACGGTCAATTCGATCTGCAAGAAGTTGAGGAAGTAGAACTCAGTTCGCTGTCGACCGCCGGCTCCCCGCGCATCGCGGGTGAGAGCCACGCGCACGTGGAGACCCTGGCGGGTTCCCAGGCGCCGCTTCCACCGATCATCGTGCACCGCCCCACCATGCGCGTCATCGACGGCATGCACCGGGTCCTGGCCGCCAGGCGCCTGGGCCGGGGGAAGATCGCCGTCAGGTACTTCGACGGCCCGGAGGAGGACGCCTTCGTCCTGGCCGTCAGGTCGAACATCGCGCACGGCCTCCCGCTGTCACTCGCCGACCGCAAGCATGCCGCCGAACGCGTGATCGCCTCCCACCCGCAATGGTCCGATCGAATGATCGCCTCGGTCACGGGGATCTCGGCGAAGACGGTCGCCGAGATCCGCAGGAACGCCGGTGCCGGATCCGCGGCCGGGCCCGACCGGCTCGGGAACGGCGGCCGGATCGGGAAGGACGGCCGGGTCCGTTCCGTCGACGTGACGCAGGCGCGGCGCCGCGCCCAGGAACTGATCGTCAAGGACCCGGGCCTTTCACTGCGCCAGGTCGCCCGGGCGGTGGGGATCTCGCCCGAAACGGCCAGGGATGTCAGGAACCGGCTGTCGCTCGGCGAGGATCCGCTCCCGCAGGGACGGTCCAAGGAGACCGCCGACCGGCCGGCGGTGCTCCGGCCGGGCGCCCCGGGCGACGGGCGCGGCCCGGCCGGCGCCCGCGCCCCGGTCGGCGAGCGTTCTCCGGCGCCTTCGCCCGCGGTGATCGTGGAACGTTTAAAAGCCGACCCGGCCCTGCGTTTCAACGAGAACGGACGCAACCTCCTGCGACTGCTGGCCGGCATGGTCCGGATCGAGGACTGGAGCAGAATGGCCGACGGCGTCCCCCCGCACACCCGGGAAACGGTCGCCTTTCTCGCGCGTGACTGCGCGCGCAGATGGACGGAGCTCGCCTCGGACGTCGAGCGAAACAGGCTACGACCCTGACCATGGCCGACGATCGCCCGGAGGTTCGCGATGCTGGCCGCCGCACCCGTGCCCCCCATTCCCGCCCATCAGTTATTGGTCTTCCTGCTGCAGGTCGGGACGTTGCTCATGCTCGCGTTCCTGCTCGGCCGGCTGGCCATGCGGTTCGGCATGCCCGCCATCGTCGGAGAGTTATGCGCGGGCGTGCTCATGGGCCCGTCGATCCTCCAGCAGGCCGCCCCCGGCCTCGGCGACTGGCTCCTGCCTCGGGACCCCGGGCAGTTCCATATGCTCGACGCGACGGGGCAGGTGGGCGTGCTGTTGCTGGTCGCGCTCACGGGCATCCACATGGACCTGTCCCTGGTGCGGCGGCGCGGTTCGGTGGCGGCCCGCGTCAGCATCGCGGGGATCGTCGTCCCGCTCGCCCTGGGTGTGGCCGTCGGCCTGCTGTTACCCGGTTCGCTCGTCCCGTCCTCGGCCGACCGGGCCACCTTCGCGCTGTTCCTGGGGATCGCCATGGGGGTCAGTGCCATCCCGGTCATCGCCAAGACGCTGATGGACATGCGGCTCCTGCACCGCAACATCGGGCAGCTGATCCTCTGCGCGGTGACGGTCGACGACATCGTCGGCTGGATGCTGCTCTCGGTCGTTGCGGCGATGGCCACGACCGGGGTCCATACGGGTGACATCGCGCTGTCGGCCGGCTGGCTGGCGGTCGTTCTCGTCGGCGCGGCGCTGCTGCGTCCGGTCGCCGGCTTCCTGCTGCGCGCCGCCGCGCGGGCCCCGGGCGCCGGGCCGACCACCACCGTCGTGGTGGTGCTGGCGTTGCTGGGCTCGGCCGCCACCCAGGCGATGGGCCTGGAGGCGGTCTTGGGCGCCTTCGTGGTCGGAATCGTGATCAGCGGCTGCGGCGGGCTGAACCGCGAGCGGCTCGCCCCGCTCCAGACCCTCGTGTTCGCGGTGCTCGCCCCCGTCTTCTTCGCCACCGCCGGTCTCCGGATGGACCTCACCGCGCTCGTCCGCCCGGCCGTGCTGCTCGCCGGGCTCGGCGTGCTCGCCGCCGCCATTCTCGGCAAGTTCGCCGGGGCCTACGCGGGGGCGCGGCTCAGCGGGCTCGGGCACTGGGAGGGGCTCGCGCTCGGCGCGGGCATGAACGCCCGCGGGGTCATCGAGGTGATCATCGCGATGGTGGGGCTGCGGCTCGGCGTGCTCGGCCCCGAGATGTACACGATCATCATCCTGGTCGCGATCGTGACATCGCTGATGGCCCCGCCCATCCTGCGGTTCGCGATGTCGAAGGTCGAGCACACCGCCGAGGAACGGCTGCGGGAGCAGACCTTCGGAGCGCCGGACACCGCAAGCAGGTAGGGCGGCGGAGATTGCGGGTTCACGCCCGCAATCGCGGGGCGTCGTGGAGCCGTTCAACTGGTCAGTTACGGCAGTTGAACGCGGCTGTCCGCGCCTCGTTCATTCCTTGACTGAGGTACGGCCATCCTGAAGGCTGAGCGTTGTCGGACGGCCTCGATATTCGCCCGCTCAATCACATTCGAAAGACCTTGAAACTGATTGGGAAATCAAGTAATGGCGCTCCATCAGATGTTCGCCGCCAGGGCCGCTGAGCACCCGGGCAGGATTTCCGTCACCGAGGGCGACCGAGCTCACAGCTACGCCGACCTCGATCGGGCGTCCGACCGGGTCACCCACAACTTATGGGCGGCCGGCGCCCGGCCCGGCGACAATATCGGGCTCTACGCGGACCGCGGTTTCGACTTCGTCGCGGGAATGCTCGGAATTCTCAAGTTCGGCGCGGTATACGTGCCCATGGACCCGCGCCTGCCCGCCGCCCGGATCGAGCACGTGGCCGTGGACGCGGGCATCACGCACGCGGTGACGGCGGACGACGTGCCCGTCGACGACCTCCTCAGGTCGGGACTCAAGATCCTCAGAGCCGGGGAGGAGGGTGACCTGTCGGCCGGTGCGTTCGAGCCCCCGCCCGCCGACCCCTCCGCCCTCGCGTACATCATCTACACCTCCGGGTCGACCGGAACGCCGAAGGGCGTGCCGATCGAACACCGGCAGGTCATCTCGCTCTTCGAGGGCGCGGCCGGGCTTTACGGGTTCGACGCAGACGACGTGTGGACCCAGTTCCACTCGGTCGGCTTCGACTTCTCGGTCTGGGAGATCTGGGGCGCGCTCCTGTTCGGCGGCCGGCTGGTCATCGTGCCGAGGGGAATGACCCGGTCCCCCGGGGAGTTCCGCCGCCTCTTGGCCGACGAGCGGGTCACGGTCCTGAGCCAGACGCCGTCGGCGTTCCGGCAGCTGGTCGCCGCCGACGCCCGGATGCCGGCCGCGGACCACCGGCTCAGGCTCGTGGTCTTCGGCGGCGAGCGGCTGGACTTCGGCATCCTCCGGCCGTGGCTGGAGCGGTACGGCGACGCCACGCCGCAGCTGGTCAACATGTACGGCATCACCGAGACGTGCGTGCACGTGACCCATCGGACCGTGCGGACCGCCGACCTGGACGACACCGTCGGCAGCCCGATCGGGTGTCCGCTGCCCGGCGTCGAGGTGTACCTGTTGGACGAGGACGGCGCCGAGGTGCCCACCGGAACGCCGGGCGGGATCTTCGTCGGCGGCACCGGTGTGGGGCGCGGCTATCTCGGGCAGCCCCGGCTCACCGCCGAGCGGTTCGTCCGCAGGAACGTCTCCGGGACCGACGTGCTGCTCTACGACTCGGGCGATCGGGCCGTCCGCACGCCGGACGGTGAGCTGCTGTTCCTCGGCAGGAGCGACGACCAGCTCAGTGTGCTCGGCCACCGCATCGAGCCCCAGGAGGTCGAGATATGCCTTGCCGCGCATCCCTGGGTACGTGCCGCCGTCGTCTTCTCCAAAGATCACGGTGAGGGGGACGTCCGGCTGACCGCCCATCTGGTCCTTGCCCCGGAAGCCGAACGAGAGCGCGCCCTTGCCGAGGTCGGCGAGCACGTCGCAGCGCGGCTGCCCGAACACCTCCGGCCCGTGGACTGTGCGGTCGTCGACGAGCTCCTGCTGACCCCGCAGGGGAAGGTCGACCGGGCCGCCCACGCCGCGGCGGAGCTGCCGGGAGTACCCGAGGTCCCCGTCACTGCCGGGAACGGGGTCGACGCCGTCGCCGCGGTCGTGGCCGACGTCCTCCGGCGCGAGGTGAAGGACCGGGATCTCGACCTGTTCGACATCGGCGTCACCTCCCTGGCCTTCGTACGGATCATCGCCGCGGTGAACGCCCGATTCGGCACGGAGCTGACCGGCAGCGAGCTGCAGACGGTCGCGTCGATCTCGCAGCTCGCCGCCTGCGTCGACGAGCACCTGGCACGCACCTGATAGCCGATCGAGCTGGAGATGACGATGGAAGAACAGCAGACGCACGCCCGCTACCACCTCGCGCCGGACGAGATCGAGCAGTTCCGGGCCAACGGCTACTTCGGGCCGTTCAAGGTCTATGAGCCCGACGAGATGCGGGCGGCCTGGCGCCGGGAACGGCTGGCCCTCATGGACCGTTCTGTCGCCGCCTACCGTGACGAGGAACTGTCCGGGAACACGAACATCTCCAACTACGACCGGCACCTGGACTCGGCGTTCCTCGCCGACCACATCTGCCGGCCGCAGATCGTCGACCGGGTGACCAGCGTCCTGGGGCCCGACCTCCTGTGCTGGCGGACCGAGTTCTTCCCCAAGTACGGGGGGGACGAGGGCACCGACTGGCACCAGGCCGACACCTTCGCCAACGCCTCGGGATCGCCGCAGATCCTCTGGCCGGACGAGCTCAAGGAGTTCGGCGGCACGCTCACGGTCTGGACGGCCTTCACCGAGGCCACGGAGCAGAACGGCTGCCTGCAGTTCATCCCGGGAACGCACACGGAGATGAACTACGACGAGACGAAGCGGATGCACTACTCGCCCGACCAGATCAACAACTCGGAGAAGAACGGTGTGCGCCGGGGCTTCTTCGGCTACGACTACCGGGAACTCCAGATCGACCCCGACTGGCGGCCGGACGAAGGCCAGGCCCGTTCCATGGTCATGGCGCCCGGCGAGGCCATCATGTTCTGGTCGACGCTGATGCACGCCTCGCTGCCGCACACCGGCGAGACCGAGGCGATGCGGCTGGGGTTCGCGGCCCGCTACGTCCCGACGAGCGTGCAGGTCTATCCGGGAAGCGACTCGATCGAGGAGTACGGCGGGAAGATCTCGCTGGAGAACTACGGGGCCGTCCTGGTCGCGGGCGAGAACGAGTACGACCACAACCAGATGGCGACGGCCACCTTGCGCGGGCACGTCTTCCCAGCTCTGTGATGGGCGAGGATCTCCCCGGCGAGGTTCTCGCCAGACTGGCCACGGTTCTGCTGTCGCTCCGTCCGCTCGCCAGTGCGATCGACGAGCGGCCGGTCACCGTGGACCCGGAGGTGCTCGCGTCCGTCGAGCGCCTTCGCCTCGCACTCGTGACCGAGCACCTGGAGCTGCCGAGCTTCGGCCCGCGGCCCGCAGGGGCCAAGGTCACGGCCTTCCAGCAGCTGATCGATGAGCGGCTGCGCTCGGTCGGAGGCGCGCGGACGCCCGCCGCCGGTGTCGGTGCCGGTGAGCTTACGCGGATCATCGACGCCGCCCGCGCGGAGGACGTGCATCGGCGACTGGGCAGGCGGATCATCACCGCCTCCGACGGCATGGAGTTCCCCGCCTACGCCGCGGGAGATCCTGCCGCGCCCCCGGTCGTGATCGCGCCGGCCACCGGTATGCCCGTCGAGCTCTCGATGCCGTGGATCACGGCCCTGGCCACGGAGTTCCGCGTCCTGACCTGGGAGACTCGCGGCCTCTTCCATGAGCGGGACGGCGAATGGGGTGTCCCTGAGCAGGTACTCGACATGGTGGCGGTGCTCGACTCGTTCGGCGTGACGGAGGGGCACGTCTTCGGCATGTGCAGCGGAGCGGCGGTGGCGCTCGCCGTGGCCGCCGAATGCCCCGGCCGTGTCTCGTCGATGAGCCTGTGGCACGGCGACTTCGAGCTCGGGTCCGCCGGCCCGAAGACGCTCCACCAGCGGGATCTCGAGGCGCTGATGACCGATGTCGCGACCGGGGTGATCACCGCGGAAAGCGTCCACGCGTCCCTGGGGCAGACCCTTCTGGCCACGACCCCGGACGACCTGGCGCATCTGGTGCTGTACCCCTATGCCTCGCCGGGGCTGTTGCACCGGTACTGCCAGACGATCAGCGCCGGCATGCGGACGGACGTCCGTGGCCATCTCGCCGACATCAAGGCCGCGACGCTGGTCGTCACCAGTGAGACCGACACCACGGCTCATCCCGAAGGATCCAGGTACGTGGCCGGCGAACTTGGCGAGGGCACTTTGCACGTCCTGCCGGAAGGCGACCATCTCTCCTTGTTCCGGGCCGGGTCGGCGCTGGTGTCCCTGGCAATGGAATTCATCAAGAAACAACTCGATCGCCGGTAGTTCCACACCGTTCAACTGAGGTGATGGAGAAGTTGAACATGACCGTGGATAGGCGGACGGCGGTGCCGTACGCTGAGGAACTGGAAAGGCGATTCGAGCATCTCGATTTCGGAGGTTCCGGTGAAGAAGTACTGCAAGTCATATCCGCTCGGTGAACTGCGCCGCTTTTCTGGCTGGGCCACCGCCGCCAGTCCGGAGGAGCGGGAGCTGGCGGACGACACTCCGGTGTTCCTCTGTGACGAATTCACCGTTCTCATCAGCCCGGTCGGGGTTGAGAAGGACAAGAGGCTCTTCACCGAGGACACCCCGGAATGGCGGGAGTTCTGCACGCAGACCCTGAAGTTCGAGATCCCCGCGGACCTCGCCTTCGCCTATGCCGAGCCGGAACAAGCCTGAGAAACGCCAAGAAGTGCTAGGAAGTGCTGAGAGGTGATCCATGGATGAGCTGACCAAGCGGCTGGCCGACGACCAGCCGGTGGAGGTGGGCGGGCCGAAGCCCACGCTGGCGGAGCTGCGCACCCGGCTCGAGGACATCGGGACCGTGTTCGTCAAGTTCACCGGGACGCGCGGCGGCACCGACCTGGGCATCCGGCTGGACCGTGCCCGGTCCGACCTCGACGCGGCCGACTTCGACCAGGGGAGCGGCAGCGTGCACATCGAGGGCACCCTGATCCTGAATGACGACCCGGTGCGCTGCATCGCCGACATCGACCTGTCGACACTGAAGGGCACCGGCCGCCTGGTCGTCGTGGAAGAGGCCGATCTCGTGGGCTGATGGTCGCCCCCGTGCAGGCCAGTGGTCGGTCGATGCCATCCCTGGAGATAACTGTGAGAGCCGAGAAATTCGTACTGACCACTGCCGAAACGAAACTGCTGCCCTCAGCCGAGGAAGTCCGGTCTTATCGGCGGAGGGGCTGGTACCTGTCGGAGAAACTCTTCACCGATGCGGAGGTGGACGCGTTATCGGAGGCGAGCGAGAGGTTCTATGCCGGCCATCGTGACCGCGACCTCCCGGCGCACCCTGCCACGCTCGCCTACTGGACGCCCGGCATGGGCGGCGACATCCTGCGACACAACGACTACGTCCACTACGAGGTCGATGCCCTCAGGGAGATTCTGACCAAGCCCCTGATCGGTGCCGTGGCCGCCCTGCTGTCCGGGGCCGAGACCATCCGCGTCTTCCAGGCCACGCTGATCTACAAACCGCCACGGCCGGAGGAGAAGTCGAACGAGGTGCCGTGGCACTTTGACCGCAACTATTGGGCGACCAGCACCTCGGAGCGGATGCTGACCGCGTTCATCCCGTTCCACGACTGCGGCGAGGCCAACGGGACCATCGCGATGATCGACGGCAGCCACCGCTGGGAGGAGATCGGCGCCGACGACTCCGGTACCCTCCACTTTGCCGCGCGGGACCGGGACCGGATGGAGGAACTGCTCCAGCGCAACGCCGAGCACAACGGATGCGAGGTGCACAAGGTCCCGATGGTCATTCCCAAGGGCCATGTGAGCTTCCATCACTGCCGGACCTACCACGGCAGCGGCGCGAACACGGCCCCTGAGGCGCGCCGGGCGATCTCACTCCATCTCCAGGACGGCGACAACCGCTGGCGGCCCTATCCGCTGGAGGACGGATCGCTGCTCGCGTACAACCACGACTCGCTGGTGCGGTGCGACGCGAACGGCGATCCCGACTACACCGATCCGCGGTTCTGCCCGGTGATCTGGCAGGAGCGCGCGTGAACATCCGTGGGCGTCAGAGTCCAGCGAATGCCGAGGCGAAAGGTGATCGGGAAATGAGTAGCGACAATCACGGGGACTTCGACGTCGTGGTGGTCGGCGGGGGGCCGGGCGGTTCGACGCTGGCGACGCTCGTGGCGATGCGGGGGCACCGCGTCCTCCTGCTGGAGAAGGAGTCGTTCCCGCGCTACCAGATCGGTGAGTCGCTGTTACCGTCGACGGTGCACGGCGTCTGCCGCCTCACCGGCGTCGCCGACGAGCTGGCGGAGGCCGGCTTCACCCTGAAGCGCGGCGGCACGATGCGCTGGGGCGCCAATCCCGACCCCTGGACGTTCGCCTTCTCGGTCTCCCAGAAGACGGCCGGCCGCACCTCCACCGCCTTCCAGGTGGAGCGGATGAAGTTCGACCAGATCCTGCTCGACAACGCGCGCCGCAAGGGCGTCGACGTCCGCGAACGCTGCACGGTCATCGACGTCACCGAGGACGGCGGGCGCGTACGCGGCGTGACGTACACCGACGCCGACGGGGCCGACCACCGGGTGAACGCCGCGTACATCGTGGACGCCTCGGGCAACGGCAGCCGCATCCACAAGCACGTCGGCGGCACCCGCGAGTACTCCGAGTTCTTCCGCAGCCTCGCGCTCTTCGGTTACTTCGAGGGCGGCAAGCGGCTGCCCGCGCCCAATTCGGGCAACATCCTGTGCGCGGCGTTCGAGAGCGGCTGGTTCTGGTACATCCCGCTGAGCGACACCCTGACCAGCGTCGGCGCGGTGGTACGCCGGGAGGACGCCGAGAAGATCCAGGGCGATCCGGAGACGGCCCTGCTGAAACTCGTCGACGAATGCCCGCTTGTCAAGGACTACCTGTCTGACGCCACGCGGGTCACGACAGGGGAATACGGCAAGCTCCGGGTCCGCAAGGACTACTCGTATCACAACACGACTTTCTGGCGCCCCGGGATGGTGCTCATCGGAGACGCCGCCTGCTTCGTCGACCCCGTCTTCTCCTCGGGCGTGCACCTGGCGACCTACAGCGCCTTGCTCGCGGCCCGCTCCATCAACAGCATCCTGGCCGGGCTGGTCGACGAGGAAACGGCGCTGACCGAGTTCGAGGCGCGCTACCGCCGCGAGTACAGCGTCTTCTACGAGTTCCTGATGTCCTTCTACGACATGCACGTCGACGAGAACTCCTACTTCTGGTCGGCGAAGAAGCTCACCAAGAACACCCACGGCGAACTGGAGTCGTTCGTCGAGCTCGTCGCCGGGATGTCGGCGTCGGAGTTCGGCCTGAACGACGCCGAGTCCGCCGCCCTGCGCTTCAAGAAGCGGTCCGCGGAGTTCGCGGACGCCGTGGACGAGCTCGTCGGCGACCAGGAGCGGAGCATGATGCCCCTGTTCAAGTCGTCGGTGGTCCGCCAGGCGATGCAGCAGGGGGCCCAGGAACAGACCCGCGTGCAGTTGGGGGCCGAGGCGGGCGTCGACGCCCCGATGTTCCCGGACGGGCTCGTGCCCTCCGAGGACGGCCTCCTGTGGGTCGCGTCGGCGGACGCCTGACGGCAGGCGGACGGCGGCCGACGGAGTTTCGAACCTTCCAGCTCGTATCCGAGGGACAAAGACATGGCCGACCAGCAACTCTTCCTCCGCTCCAAGGCGATCATCGAGCCCCTGGTCGATCGCTTCTACGCCTGGCACCACACGGTGGCTCCCGTCCAGGGCTCGATGAACCTGGCCTTCCTGCAGGTGCCGATGCTGGAGTCCTACCTTCAGTCGCCGCAGGTGCACATCACGGCGAGCAGCAACCCGGACCTGCGCGGCGGCTACTTCGTCAACGTCCCCGAAGAGCGCAGCGCGGAGGTGCGCGATCTGCTCGCCTCGATCAAGCGCGACCGCGCGCACATGCTGCGGTTCGCCGAGGCCATCGCGCAGGCCGAGGAGCTGGTGCGGCAGGAGGCCGCCGGGTTCGACCTGACGCCGCTGTACCCGAAGCTGCCCGCCGAGCTGGCCGGCCTGGTGGAGATCGCCTACGACACCAACAACCAGGCGGCCCTGCGCTTCATGGAGCCCCTCGCGTACAGGAGCGAGGCCTTCATGGAGGACCGGCAGTCGGTCCAGCTGTCCCTCGAGACCGGCTACGAGCGGCCGTTCATCCTCAGCACGCCGCGGCTGCCGTCACCGGACGTGCTCGACCTGCACATCCCGTTCCGGCACCCCGGGTTCCAGGAGCTGTTCCTCGCCAGGGTGAAGCCCACCACCCTGGCGAGGCTGCGCGAGGCCCTGGAGCTCGACGACGCTCAGGCGGCACGGCTTGAGACGCTGCTGACCACCGAGAGCAGCCTCAATCCCGACCGGCACATCGAGTCCGGCGGCCGCATCCGCTACTTCGGGCATGCCTGCCTCGTGCTCCAGTCGCCGGAGGCGGCGATCATCACCGACCCGTTCATCAGCGCGGATTCCGACGCCTCCGGCCGGTACACCTACGACGACCTGCCCGACTACGCCGACCTCGTCCTGATCACGCACGGGCACCAGGACCACATCGTGCTGGAGACGCTGCTGCAGCTGCGCGGCCGCGTCGGCGCCGTGGTGGTGCCGCGCTCGTCGCGCGGCAACCTGTGCGACCCCGCGCTCGGCCTCTACCTCCAGCACCTGGGCTTCCCCGTCGTGGAGGTCGACGACTTCGACGAGGTGGAGTTCCCCGGCGGGAAGGTCACCGCGACGCCGTTCCTCGGCGAGCACGCCGACCTCGACATCCGGGGCAAGTCCACCTACTGGGTGGAGATCGCGGGCCGGAAGGCCTTCGTCGGCGCGGACTCCTCGGGCATCGACCCGATGCTCTACCGCTACGTGCGCGGCCACCTCGGCACCGCGGACGTGGCGTTCCTCGGCATGGAGTGCGACGGCGCGCCGCTGACCTGGCTCTACCAGGCGCTGCTGACCAGGCCGGTGACCAAGAAGATGAGCGACTCGCGCAAGCTCTCCGGGTCGAACGCCGCGCAGGCCGGGGCGATCGTGACGGAGCTCGGAGTGTCCGAGGCGCACATCTAC
The DNA here is from genome assembly GCF_039532545.1 of Actinomadura vinacea. Lineage (NCBI taxonomy): Bacteria > Bacillati > Actinomycetota > Actinomycetes > Streptosporangiales > Thermomonosporaceae > Actinomadura > Actinomadura vinacea. Next base: position 511,046 of record NZ_BAAARW010000039.1, read on the forward strand.
GCCATGGGCGAGGAGGACTGGCTCGGCCACGTCATGGCCACCAGCTACAACGAGGACTCCTACCAGCTGCGGCAGATCGAGGAGTTCCTGAGCTGGTGCCCGGAGAACGGCGTCAAGGCCGAGCACCTGCTGGGCCAGCGGGAATGGCGCTGGTGACGATGCGGCTCAGATCGGCTCCGTTGGAAGACTGGCTGCGCGACTACTATTTCACCGCCGAGATCGACATCAGTTCCAGCGGTGTCCACTCCTACTCCATGGCGGAGCTCCGCGCGCTGACCGGGCTGGAGCACGCCGAGATCGACGGGCTGGTGTTCGACGACGGCTACTCGCTCGGCGCCCCGGCGGTCAGGTCGGCGATCGCCCGGAGATGGGGCGGGCTGGAGCCGGAGACGGTCATGACGACCAGCGGTTCGGGGGAGGCCATCTCCCTCGTGCTCATGGCGCTGCTGCGGCCTGGCGACGAGGTCGTGGTCGTCCAGCCCGGCTACCACCTGCTGGTCGAGTTCGCCGCCGGCCTCGGCTGCTCGGTGCGCCCCTGGCGGCTGACCGCCGGGACGGGCTGGCGGCCGTCGCTGGACGAGCTGTCCGGGCTGGTCACCGAGCACACCCGGGCGATCATCATCAACTTCCCGCAGAACCCCACCGGGACCTCGATCACCGAGGCGGAGCTGAGCACGCTCCTCAGCCTGGCCGCGAGCGTCGACGCGTACGTGCTGTCGGACGAGGCGTTCACCGACCTGACCTACGACTCCGCGCCGCTGCCCACCGTCGCCGCCCGGTACGAGCGCGGGGTCAGCTTCAACACCTTCTCCAAGGCGTTCGGACTTCCCGGCCTCCGGTTCGGCTGGTGCATCGGGCCGCCCGCGTTGCTCGCGGAGTGCGTCCGGATCCGGGACTACACCACGTTGCATGTGTCGCCGCTGGTCGAGCTGCTCGCGCTGGGCGTGCTGGGGAACGCCGAGGCTTTCATGAAACCGCGGCGCGAACTGGCGAGGGCCAACCGCGACGCCGTGGGGGACTGGGCCGCCGCCCACCCCGACCTGGTGTCGCTCGTCCGCCCGGCCGGCGGCGTCTCGGCCTTCCCGCGTCTGGAGGGCATCGCCGACGTCGACGCGTTCTGCGACGATCTCTTCAAGCGGCGCGGCACGCTGGTGATCCCCGGCTCCTGCTTCGGCGCGCCGGAGCACATCCGGCTCGGATTCGGCGGAAGGCCGGAGCCCTTGGCCGAAGGGCTCGGGCGGCTGACACGAGCACTGGAGCAGGCTCGCGCCTGAGGACGGCTCTGTGATGGCGCCCGGTACTCGCACCGGGCGCCATCACGCAGCGTCAGGAGTCTCCGGTGCCGGTGTCGTCCGTGGCCTCGGTCAGGGCCACGAGCAGGTCGTTGAGCTTGCCGACGAATGCGGCGGGGTCCTCGACACGGGCGCCCAGGGTGAGGACGGCCTGGTTGAACAGGACGTGGGCCCAGTCGGTGAGACGCGGGTCGTCCTGGTGCCGGTTGAGGCGCTCGATCAGCGGGTGATCGGGGTTGATCTCCAGGATCGGCTGGTTCGGCAGTCCCGAGCCGCGCAGGCGGTGTGCCAGGTTGAGGTCGGTGACCGCCTCGTTGGCCACGATGCAGGCGGGGGAGGAGGTGAGCCTGCTGCTGACCCGTACGTCCCAGGCCTGCCCTGCGAGGACGGCCTTGAGCCGGCCGAGCAGGGCGGCGTACTCCTCGGCGGCCTTCTCCGCCGCCTCCTTCTCGGCGTCGTCGCCGAAGTCGGAGGCGCCCTGGGCGACCGACCGCAGCCGCTTGCCGCCGAACTCCTGGAGCAGGCCGGTCACGACCCAGTTGTCGACGGCCTCGCCGAGCAGGAGGACCTCGATGCCCTTCTCACGGAAGGCCTCCAGGTGGGGGCTCGCGGTGGCGGCGGCCAGGGTCGGGGCGATCAGGTAGTAGATCTCGTCCTGGCCCTCCTTCATCCGGTCCACGTAGTCGTGCAGCGAGACGTCGGGCTCCTGGGTGGGGGAGTGCGTGGAGGTGAAGCGCAGGAGCTCGGCGATGTCCTCCCGGTTGCCGTAGTCGTCGGAGATGCCCTCCTTGAGCACGGAGCCGAACTGCTTCCAGAAGACCGCGTACTTCCCGGGGTCGTTCGCGGCCATGTCCTTGAGGAGCCGGAGCACCTTCTTGACCGCGCTGGAACGGATGTGGTCGACGGCCAGGCTGCCCTGCAGGATCTCCCTGGAGACGTTGAGCGGCAGGTCGGCGGAGTCGATGATCCCTCGGACGAACCGCAGGTACCGGGGCATCAGCCGGCCGGTGTCCTCAAGGATGAAGACCCGCTGGACGTGGAGCCTGACGCCGTGGCGCGGTTGCTGGTGCCACAGGTCGAAGGGAGCGCTGGAGGGGATGTAGAGCAGCAGCGTGTACTCGTACCGCCCCTCGACCTTGGCGTGCAGGTAGGCGAGCGGGTCGGCGAAGTCGTTGCTGATGTGCCGGTAGTAGTCGTGGTAGTCCTTCTCGCCGAGCCCCGCCTTCGGCCGGGTCCACAACGCCGAGGCCTGGTTGACCGTGTCCTCCGCGGACTCCCCCGGCTCGGCGCCTTCCGAGGCCATGATGATCGGCTGGCTGATGTGGTCGGAGTAGGTCCGGATGATCGTCCGCAGCCGGTGCGAGTTCAGCAGGTCGTCTTCGCCCTCGCGAAGATGGAGAACGATCGTGGTCCCGGGCTCAAGGCGCTCGATGGTCTCCAGGGTGTACTCGCCCTTGCCGTCGGACGACCAGCGGACCGCCTCGTCCGCCGCGAGCCCGGCCCGGCGCGTGGTCATGACCACCCGGTCGGCCACCACGAACGCGGAGTAGTACCCGACCCCGAACTGCCCGATGAGCGCGGCGTCGGTGCGCTGGTCGCCGGTGAGGGCCTTGAGGAACTCGCCGGTGCCGGACTTGGCGATGGTGCCGATGTACTCGATCACCTCGGCCCGGCTCATGCCGATGCCGTTGTCGGCGATGGTGATCGTTCCCGCGTCCTTGTCGAAGCCCACGCAGATCCGCGGCGGCTCCTCGGCCTCGGCGGCGGCGAGATCGGGCCGCGAGTACCGTTCCAGGCGCAGCCGGTCGATCGCGTCGGACGCGTTCGAGATCAGCTCGCGCAGGAAGATCTCCTTGTTGCTGTAGAGCGAATGGGCCATGAGGTCCAGCAACTGGGCCACCTCGGCCTGGAAGCTGAACGTCTCCTCAGCCGCGTGCATGGTCATCAGGTCGGCTCCCCGCGGTGTCCAGACATGATCGGCGCCAGCCTAGGCAGGCGAATACAACCGGTCAACAGGAGTTTTCACAAAGAACCAGGATGTTCAACTGTCGCAGACCTGCAGTTGAATACGGCGGTGGCCTGTTCGGATCGTTGTCACTGGTGCCGCCCTCGGCGATGATTGCCCCGCGAGCGCAGCCCTGCCGTGCCGCGTGGGAAGGCCGCGAAAATGGCGAAAAGGAGAACTCCACAGTGAGCAGTGTCCAGCAGGCGCCGAGTCTGCCGCCGGGCGAGGACCGCTTCGGAGACACGGCCGAAAAGGGCCAGCGCATCCGACCAGGAACCATTCGGCGGATCTTTCCTTACGCCAATAACTATCGTTGGACGCTGGCTTTACTACTTTTCGTGTCCGCCGTCGGTTCCTTGGTGGCGGTGCTCAATCCGCTGTTACTTGGAATGGCCATCGACAAGGGCGTCATGACGCGCGAGACGGGTACGGTCACGGTCTTCGCCGGCCTCATGATCGGGCTCGCGCTGGTGGAGGCGATCACCGAGTACTTGCAGGTCAGGGCGTCCGCCCAGATCGGCCAGGGGCTGGTCTACGACCTGCGCACCCAGGTCTTCTCGCACGTGCAGGAACAGCCGCTGGCGTTCTTCACCCGGTCGCAGACCGGCTCGCTGGTCAGCAGGCTCAACACCGACGTGGTCGGGGCGCAGAGCGCGGTCACCAAGCTGCTGTCCGGCACGGTCAGCACGATCCTGACCCTCGTCCTGGTGCTCGGCGCGATGGTCTACCTGTCCTGGCAGGTCACCATCGCCGCGTTGCTGATGGCCCCGCTCTTCATCCTGCCCGGCCGGATCTTCGGGCACCGGCTGCAGCGGCTCTCCCGCCGGGAGATGGAGCTCAACGCCGAGCTGGGCTCGATGATGAACGAGCGGTTCAACGTCGCCGGCGCGATGCTGGCCAAGCTGTTCGGCCGGCCCGAGACCGAGTCCCGCACGTTCGCCGGCCGCGCCGCATCGATCCGTGAGACCGGCGTCAAGGTCAACGTCACCGGCCAGATGCTCGGGATCGTCATGGGCGTGGTGGGCGCGGGCACGCTGGCGCTGATGTTCGGCATCGGCGGCGCGCTCGTCGTCGACGGCGCTTTCGAGGTCGGCACGCTGGTCTCGCTGATGTTCCTGGTGAGCCGGATGTACGACCCGATCATCCAGCTGTCCAACCTGCAGGCCAACGCCATGAGCGCGCTCGTGAGCTTCGACCGGGTCTTCGAGGTGCTGGACCTCGAGCCGCTGGTGTCCGAACACCCCGGGGCGACCCCGCTCCCGGCGCACACTCCCGGCGACTGCCCGGCGCCCGGCATCGAGTTCGAGAACGTCTCCTTCCGCTACCCCGGCGCCAAGGAGGTGTCGCTCGCCTCGCTGGAGTCGATCGCACTGCCCGTGCGGGAGCGCAGCGACGACTCCTGGGTGCTGGAGGACGTCAGCTTCCGCGCGCCGTCCGGGAAGCTGACCGCGCTGGTCGGCCACTCGGGCGCCGGGAAGACCACGATCACCCACCTGGTGCCACGGTTCTACGACCCCGGCTCGGGAGCAGTGCGGATCGGGGGCCGCGACATCCGCGACGTCACGACCCGGTCGCTGCGCGACACGATCGGCGTGGTCACCCAGGACGCACACCTGTTCCACGACACGATCCGGGCGAACCTGCTCTACGCACGGCCCGAGGCCACCGAGGCCGAGCTGGTCGAGGCCTGCGAGGCGGCGCGCATCTGGGACCTGGTCGAGTCGCTGGCCAACGGGCTCGACACCGTGGTCGGGGACCGCGGCTACCGGCTGTCGGGCGGCGAGAAGCAACGGATCGCACTGGCCAGGCTCCTGCTGAAGGCGCCACCGGTCGTCGTGCTGGACGAGGCGACCGCGCACCTGGACTCGGAGTCGGAGGCGGCGATCCAGCGCGCGCTCAAGACCGCGCTGGCCGGCCGCACATCGCTGGTGATCGCGCACCGGCTGTCCACGATCCGGGACGCCGACCAGATCCTGCTCATCGACGAGGGGCGGATCCGCGAACGCGGCACCCACGAGGAACTCCTGGCCGCGGGGGGGATGTATGCCGACCTCTACTTGACCCAGTTCGCCGGGCAGGAGACGGCGACCGACAGCAAGACCACGGCCTGACCGAGACCACGTCCTGACCGAGACCACGTCCCCAACCGAGAAGGAGACTGTCGTGCGCACGGTGAGCTTCGACTTCGAGTCCCCCGAGGCACGTTTCAAGGTGCTGATCAACCACGAGGAGCAGTACTCCCTCTGGCCGGCCGATCTCGACGTGCCGGGCGGCTGGGAGGAGACCGGGGTCTGCGCGTCCAAGGAGGACTGCGACAAGTACCTGGAGGAGACCTGGACCGACATGCGGCCCAAGAGCCTGCGCATCGCCCTCGACGGCGAGTGATCGGACCCCGCGATGCCTCACGTTTTCACCAACGGCATCCGGCTCTCCTACGAACGCTCGGGCCGGGGTGAGCGGGTGCTCATGATCATGGGGTCCTCGGCCGCCGGCCGGGTGTGGACCCTGCACCAGACGCCCGCGCTGGCGGCGGCCGGCTATCAGGCCATCACGTTCGACAACCGGGGCGTCCCGCCCTCGGACGTTCCGCCGGCCCCGTACTCGCTCGCGGACATGGTCGCCGACACCAGGGGCCTGATCGAGGCGCTGGACGCGGCTCCGTGCCGGATCGTCGGCTGCTCGCTGGGCGCCATGATCGCGCAGGAGCTGGCGATCGAGCGGCCGGACCTGGTCCGGTGCGCGGTCCTGATCGCCACCAAGTCGCGTTCGGACGCCGTACGGAAGGCGCAGGACCGGGCGGAACGGGCGCTGCTGGAGAGCGGCATCGCGTTGCCGCCGGACTATGAGGCGGTCATGTCCGCCACGCAGATGCTCTCGCCCGAGACGCTGAACGACGACGACGCCGTCTCGTTGTGGCTGGAGACCTTCCGGGCGGCCGGGGGCGAGCCGGCCCGCGGCCAAGTCTACGTGGACACCGGAGTGGACCGGCGAGAGGCTCTCCGCGAGGTGAGCGCGCCGTGCCGGGTCATCTCGTTCGCCGACGACGTGATCACCCCGCCGCACCTCGCGGCGGAGGTGGCCGAGGCGATCCCGGACTGCGACCTGGTGGAGATCCCTGGCTGCGGCCACTTCGGCTACCTCGAACGGCCCGCGGAGGTCAACTCGGCGATCATCGAATTCCTCGATAAGCACTAACGGAAAGGCAGGGGGCGTGGGACTCCGCGAAAGCCCGTCGTCGTTCGCGCAGCAGCGGTTATGGTCCCTGGCGCAGGCTGAGCCGGGGGCGGTGGTCGACAACCTCTCGGTGCTGGTCAGGCTCGGCGGGGCGCTGGACGCCGCCGCGCTGACCGCCGCCCTGGACGCCGTGGTCGGCCGGCACGAGGCGCTGCGCACCCGGCTGGTGGCCGGCGCGGACGGCGCGGTGCGACAGGTGATCGACCCGCCCGCGCCCATCCGGCTGCCGGTGGCGGACGTGTCCGCCGACGGCGACCCGGAGCGCGCGGCCGGCCGGCTGGTGGCCGCCGACGCGGTCATGCCGTTCGACCTGGCGCGCGGGCCGCTGCTCCGCGGCTGCCTGATCAGGCTGGCCGCCGACGAGCACGTGCTGGCGCTGTCGACGCACCACGCCGTCTCGGACGAACACTCGGGGCGGATCTTCGAGCGCGAGCTGCTGGTGCTGTACGAGGCGTTCCGCTCGGGGGAGCCCGATCCGCTGCCGCCGCTGGAGCTGCAGTACGCCGACTTCGCCGCGTGGCAGCGCGAGCGGCTCGCCGGCGACGTGCTGGAGCGGCACCTGGCGTACTGGCGCGGCCAGCTGGCCGGCGCGCCCACCCTGGAGCTGCCGACCGACCGCCCCCGGACGCCCGTCCCATCGGCGGCGGGTGCGGCGGTCCGGTTCGCGGTCCCGGCCGAGACGGCGGGCGCGCTGCGCGCGGTGGCGCGGGCGGGCGAGGCGTCGCTGTCGATGGTGCTGCTCGCCGCCTTCGCCGTGGTGCTCGGCCGCACCAGCGGACAGGACGACGTGGTGATCGGGACCACGGCGGCCGACCGGCACCGGCCCGAGACCGAGGGACTGATCGGATTCTTCGCCGATCCGCTGCCCGTGCGCACCGACCTGTCCGGCGACCCGGCCTTCACCGAGCTGCTCGCCCGGGTCCGGCCGACGATGCTGGCGGCCGAGGCTCATCAGGACCTGCCCTTCGCCCAGCTCGCGGACTGTCTGGAGGACGGGCGTCTCCGCGCGCTCTTCCACCACGCGGACACGGCCGCGGGGGACTGCGGCGCCGCCCTGACCACCACGATCGCCCGGTCCGACCTGCGGCTCGTCACGACCGACGACGGCGATGCCATCACCGGAGCGATCGAGTACAGCACCGCTCTCCTTGACGCCGCGACCGTGGGACGGACGGCGGGTCATCTGGTGACCTTGCTGGAGGCGGTGGCCACGGATGTCGACCGGCCCCTGTCTCGTGTTCCGATGCTCACCGAGACCGAACGCGACGTTCTGCTGAACGTGTGGAACGACACCGCCGCGCCGCTCCCGGCAGCGGGCGTGCACGAGCTGATCGCCGCCCAGGCGGCCGCGTGCCCCGACGCGGTGGCGGTGTCGTGCGGCGACATTTCGCTGACGTATGCGGGACTGATGGCCCGGGCCGGGCGGCTCGCTCACCGGCTGCGCGGGGCCGAGGTGGGCCCGGAGTCGGTTGTCGGGCTGTGCCTGGAACGCGGAGCCGACATGGTGGTCGCGGTCCTGGCGGTCTGGCAGGCCGGTGGCGCCTACCTGCCGCTCGACCCGGACTATCCGGCGCACCGGCTGGCGTTCATGCTGGCCGACAGCGAGGTGGACGTGCTGGTCGGTCATCGCCGTGCGGCGGTCGACCTGGCGCTGGACACGGCGGTGGAGACCGCGGTGTGGCTGGACGACCCTCAGGTGGCGGCCGAGGTGGCGGCGCTGCCGCCCACCGTTCCCGAGGGGCCCGCGGTGCTCCCCCGGCAGCTGGCCTACGTGATCTACACCTCGGGCTCGACCGGTCGGCCCAAGGGCGTCCAGGTCGCGCACCATGGCGTGGTCAACCTGGCGACGGCGCTGCGGCCCGCGTTCGGTGTCGCGGTGGGAGCGCGGGCGCTGCAGTTTGCCTCGTTCAGCTTCGACGCCGCGCTGATGGACTTCGCGGTGGTGCTCGCGGGCGGCGGCACGCTGGTGGTCGCCACGTCGCGCGAACGGACCGACCTCGCGCTGCTGGCGGCGGTGATCCGGGACGGCGGCGTGGTGTCGGCGAGCGTGGCACCGTCGTTGCTCGGCTCGCTCGATCCGGCCGGGTTCGCGGATCTCACCGGCCTGTTCGTGGGCTCGGAGCGGGTCGGTGAGCAACTGGTGCGGTCCTGGGCCCCGGGCCGGCGCATGTTCAACGGCTACGGGCCCACCGAGATCACCGTGATCTCCTGCACCGAGCAGGTCGACCCCGGAGCGCCGGGCGCGCCGCCGATCGGCGGGCCGCTCGCCAACACCCGGGCCTACGTCCTGGACGAGCAGCTGAATCCGGTGCCGATGGGCGTCGCGGGGGAGCTCTACATCGGTGGCGTGGGGGTGGCGCGCGGCTACGGCGGTCGTACGGCGCTGACCGCGGAACGTTTCGTGGCCGACCCGTTCGCCGCCGACGGCTCCCGACTCTACCGGTCGGGCGACCGGGTCAGGTGGCGGCCTGGCGGGCGGCTGGAGTTCCTGGGACGTGCCGACGACCAGCTCAAGGTCCGCGGGTTCCGGGTCGAGCCGGGCGAGATCGAGGCGGTGCTGGCCGCCCATCCGGCGGTGCGGTCCGCGGTGGTGACCGCCTTGGACGACGGCGGCGACCGGCGGCTGGCGGCGTACGTCGTGCCGTCCGGCGACGACGGCAGCGCGGTCGAGGCCGACGGGGAACGCCGCGTCGGCGAATGGCTTCAGGTCTACGACTCGATGTACCGGGCGGGCGGCGAAGCGGGCTTCGGCGCGGACTTCTCGGGCTGGAACAGCTCCTATACCGGCGCGCCGATCCCGCTTGAGGAAATGCGCCGGTGGCTGGACGACGCGGTTCAGGGGATCCGCTCGCTGCGTCCTGCTCGCGTCCTGGAGATCGGCGTCGGCTCCGGCCTGCTGCTCGCGCGGCTGGCGCCGGACTGCGCGGAGTACTGGGGCACCGACTTCTCCGCGCCCGCCATCGACCGGCTGCGCGAGCAGGTGGCGGCGCGGCCCGAGCTTGCCGGACGCGTGGTGCTGCGGCATCAGGCCGCGGACGACTTCGGGGGTCTTCCGGCGGGACGGTTCGACACCATCGTCCTCAACTCGGTGGCGCAGTACTTCCCCGGCGCGGGCTACCTGATCGACGTCCTCACCCGCGCGGTCGAGCTGCTGGCTCCCGGCGGCGCGGTGTTCGTGGGCGACGTGCGCAACCGGCGCACGCTGCGGCTCCTGCGCACGGCGGCGGAACTGCGCCGCGCCGGGGCCGGGGCCTCGGCCGCCGAGGTGCGGCGGGCGGTAGAGCATGCCCTGATGGTCGAGAAGGAACTGCTCGTCGACCCGGACTTCTTCGCCGCGCTCGCCGAGGTCCAGCCGCGGGTCAGCGGCGTGGACGTCAGGCTCCAGCGCGGTGAACACCACAACGAGATGACCCGCCACCGCTACGACGTCATCCTGCACACCCGCGCCGAACTGGCGGACGTGAGCCGGGTGCCCGCCGTCGGCTGGGGCGACGATGTGCGGGACCTGGGCGGGCTCGCCGGGGTGCTCGTCGCCCGTCCGCCCGCCCCGCTGCGCGTGACCGGGATGCCGAACGGACGCCTGGCGGGGGAGTCTGCCGCCACCCGCGCGCTCGGCGAAGGGCTGTCGCCGAGCGAGGCCGCCGGACTTCTGGCGGACGGCTCCGGCATCGACCCCGAAGTCCTGCACGGCCTGGCCGCCGAAGCCGGATATGAGGCCGTCGTGACCTGGTCCGGCGACCTCGCCGAAGACCGCATGGAGGCCGTGTTCACGCCGGACGGCGACGCGGGCGCCGGGCTGACCGGGACGTTCGTCCCGCATACCGGATCCCGCCCGATCACCGCCCGTACCAACGCCCCCGCCGCCTCGCTCGACATCGAGGTGCTGGCCGCAGAGCTCCGCCGGCACGTCGCCGGGACCCTGCCGGAGTTCATGGTCCCGGCCACGGTGACGGTGCTGGGAGCCCTGCCGCTGACGCCCAACGGCAAGCTGGACCGCGCCGCGCTCCCGGCTCCCCGGGTGGCGGTGTCGGACAAGGCGCCGCGCACTCCGCGCGAGGAGATCCTCTGCGACCTGTTCGCCGAGGTGCTCGGCCTGCCGCGGGTCGGCATCGACGACGGGTTCTTCGAGCTGGGCGGCCACTCGTTGCTCGCCACGAGGCTGATCTTCCGGATCCGCGAGCTGTTCGGGGCCGAGATCGGCCTTCCGGTCCTGTTCGAGCGGCCCACGGTGGCCGCTCTGGCGCAGTCGGTCGAGGGTCCGGCGCCCACGCCGATGACGGCCGCCCGCCGCGACCGTGAGCCGCCGTTGTCCTTCGGGCAGGAGCGGCTGTGGTTCCTCGACCGGCTGGAGCCTGGATCGGCCGCGTACAACGTGCCGGTGCCGCAACGCTGGACGGGGCCTCTCGACGTCGCCGCGCTCAGTGCCGCGCTGACCGCGCTCACGGCCCGCCACGAGGTGTTGCGGACCCGGCTGGTGACCGGCCCCGACGGCGTTCCGCACCAGGTGGTCGATCCGCCCGCGCCGTTCCCGCTCCCGGTCGCCGACGTGAGCGATGAGCCGGATCCGGGCGCCGCCGCCGACCGGCTGGTCACTCTGGACGCGCCCGCGCCCTTCGACCTGGCGGACGGGCCGCTGATCCGTGCGCTGCTGGTCAGGCAGGACTTGGACGAGCACGTGCTCGCGCTGTCGATGCACCACGTCGTCTTCGACGAGTGGTCGCACCGGATCCTGCGGGCCGAGCTCACCGCGCTGTATGAGGCGTTCCGCGACGGCGAGCCGGGCCCGATGCCGCCGCTCCCGGTCCAGTACGCCGATTTCGCGGTGTGGCAGCGCGAGCATGTGACCGGGGACGTGCTGGAGAGCCAGCTCGCCTACTGGCGCCGGCAGCTCGCTGACCTTCCCATGCTCGACCTTCCGGCGGACCGGCCCCGCCCGGCGGTGCGGTCCGCCGATGGCGCGGTCACCTCGTTCGCCGTCCCTGTGCCGGCCACCGAGGGCCTGCGGGCGGTGGCGCGCGAGAGCGGCGCGACGATGTCGATGACGCTGCTCGCCGCCTTCAAGGTGGTGCTCGGCCGATACTGCGGCACCGAGGACGTCGTCGTCGGAACGGCGGTCGCGGGCCGCGGCCGCGCCGAGGTCCAGGACCTCATCGGGTTCTTCGTCAACACGTTGGTGCTGCGCACCGACCTGTCCGGTGATCCTTCGTTCACCGAGTTGCTGGGCCGGGTGCGGCGGACGGCCCTTTCCGCCTACGCGCACCAGGACCTGCCGTTCGAAAAGCTGGCGGATGCCCTCGTCACCGTGCGGGACCGCTCCCGCACCCCCCTCTTCCAGGTGATGTTCGGTTACTCCACCTGGGACGGTGACGTCCTCGCGCCGGGGACGTCGACGGTGAAGTTCGACCTGGAGATCCGGCTGACGGAGACCGATGACGGGCTGACCGGGGCGATCGAGTACAGCACCGCGCTGTTCGACCCGGCGACGGCCGACCGCCTGGCAGGGCACTTCGTCACCCTGCTGCAGGCGGTCGCGGCAGGGCCGGCATTGCCTCTCTCACGGCTCTCAATGCTGGCTCCGGCCGAACGCGACACCCTCGTCCGCGAATGGAGCGGCGATGCCGCGCCGGTGCCCGCCGCGGCCGGGGTGCACGAGCTGATCGCCGCGCAGGCCACCACCCGGCCGGACGCGGTGGCGGTGGTGTGCGGCGCGGCGTCGCTCAGCTACGGCGCCTTGGTCGAGCGCGCGAACCGGCTCGCCCACCACCTGCGCGGTCTGGGGACCAGGGCGGAGACCACGGTGGGCCTGTGCCTGCCGCGCGGTCTGGACATGGTGGTCGCGGTCCTGGCGGTGTGGCAGGCCGGTGGCGCCTACCTGCCGCTGGACCCGGACCATCCAGCCGACCGGCTGGAGTTCATGCTCGCCGACAGCGGCGCGCGGGTGCTGGTCACGCAGGGGGAGAACCCAGTCGATCTCGACACGGTGGTACGGCTGGACGACGCGGCGACGATGGCCGAGCTCACCGCGTCGCCGGGCACGGCGCCTGAGGGCGCGGCCGTCCGGCCGGAGCAGCTCGCCTACCTGATCTACACCTCCGGGTCGACGGGGCGTCCGAAGGGCGTGGGGGTGGGCCATGCGAGCGTGGTGAACCTGGCGACCGTGCTCCGTCCGGTGCTGGGCGCCGCCGCGGGCGTACGGGTGCTGCAGTTCGCCTCGTTCAGCTTCGACGCCTCGGTACTCGACATGGCGGTGGTGCTGGCGGCGGGTGGCACGCTGACCGTGGCCACCGCTCAGGAACGCCTGGAGCCTGGGCTGCTGACCGCGTTGATCCGCGACGGCGGGGTGCGGGCGACCAGCGTCACGCCGTCCTTGATCGGCATGCTGGATCCGGCCGAGACCGCCGGTCTGGAGAGGCTGCTGCTGGGTGCCGAGCCGTTGACCGAGCAGGTCGCGGCCGCTTGGACCACGGGTCGCGAGCTGGTGAACACCTATGGCCCGACCGAGGCGACGGTGATGGTGGCCACGGGCGCGGTGGGCTCCGAAGTTCAGGGCCCGCCGTCGATCGGCGTGCCGTTACCCGGAAGCCGGCTCTACGTCCTGGACGCCCGCCTCGAAGCGGTGCCGGTCGGGGTGGCGGGTGAACTGTTCATAGCCGGTGTGCAGGTGGCACGTGGCTACCGAGGCCGGGCCGCGCTGACCGCGGAGCGCTTCGTCGCCGACTCGTTCGCCGGCGACGGGACCCGGATATACCGGACCGGTGACCGGGCGCGGTGGTCGGCCGACGGGCGGCTGGAGATTCTCGGCCGCTCTGACCAGCAGCTGAAGGTCCGCGGGTTCCGGGTCGAACCGGGCGAGATCGAGGCCGTGCTGACCGGGCATCCGGGGGTGCGGTCTGCGGTGGTCACGGCTGGCGGGGACCAGCCCGGCGGGACGCTGATCGCCTATCTGGTGCCGGACGGAAGCCTCCCCGGGGTTGCCGAGTTGCGCGAGTTCGCGGCGGAGCGGCTACCGGCGTTCATGGTTCCTTCGATCTTCGTCGAGCTGGGCGAACTGCCGCTGTCGCCGAACGGGAAGCTTGACCGTGCCGCGCTGCCCGCACCCGGGGGCTCGCGCCGCGGCCTCGCCGGATTCGTCGCTCCCGAGGGGGCCGTGGAGGAGCTTCTGGCCGGGATCTGGGTCGAGCTGCTGGGGGTGGACCGGGTCGGCGCCGAAGACGACTTCTTCGAGCTGGGCGGGCACTCGCTGCTGGCCACCCGGGTCGCCTCCCGCATCCGGACGGTGTTCGGGACCGAGGTCCTGCTGTCGGACCTGTTCGACCGCCGGACCGTGCGCGGCCTCGCGGCGCGGATCGACGGCTCGGCGCTCGGGATCGTACTGCCGCCGGTGACCGCCGCCGGCCGGGGCGAGCCGTTGCCGCTGTCGTTCGCCCAGCAGCGGCTGTGGTTCCTCGACCAGCTCGACCCCGGTTCCCCCGAGTACAACCTGACGATCCCGGCGCGGCTCGGCCTGATGCTCGACGTCGCGGCCCTTGAGGCGGCCCTGAACACGGTGGCGGCCCGGCACGAGGTCCTGCGGACCAGGCTGGTGGCCGATCTTGACGGGATCGCCCACCAGGTGATCGCCCCGCCGTCGCCGGTTCCGCTCCCGGTGGCCGACGTGTCCCGGACCGCCGATCCGCTCGCGGCGGCGCAGGCGCTGACGGCGGCGAGCGCGCTGGAGCCGTTCGACCTGGCGGCCGGGCCGCTGATCCGCGCGGTGCTGGTCAGGCTGGACCTGGACGAGCATGTGTTGGTGCTGTCGATGCACCATGTCGTCTTCGACGAGTGGTCGTACCGGATCCTCCAGCGCGAGCTGTCGGCCGCCTACCGGGCGTTCCGCACCAGCGAGCCCGACCCGCTGCCGCCCCTGCCGGTGCAGTACGCCGACTTCGCCGTCTGGCAGCGGCAGTGGCTGACCGGTGAAGTCCTGGATGACCAGCTGACGTATTGGCGGCGGCAGTTGGCCGACCTCCCGGCCGTGGAGTTTCCCGCCGACCGGCCACGCCCGCCCGTGCGCTCGATCGAGGGGGCGGTGGCCGGGTTCACCGTGCCCGTGACGACCACCGAGGGGCTGCGGGCGGTGGCGCGCGAGAGCGGCGCGACGATGTCGATGACGCTGCTCGCGGGCCTCGCGGTCGTGCTCGGCCGTTACTGCGGCACCGACGACGTCGTCGTGGGCACGCCGGTCGCCGGCCGCAACCGGGCCGAGATCGAGGACCTGCTGGGCTTCTTCGTGAACACACTGGTCATGCGCGCCGACCTGGCGGGCGACCCGTCGTTCGCCGAGGTCGTGACCCGGGTGCGCGGGACCGCGCTGGACGCCTACGCCCACCAGGATCTGCCGTTCGAGCAACTGGTCGACGCCCTGGTCACCGACCGCGACCGGTCCCGGACCCCGCTCTTCCAGATCGTGTTCAACTACTCCACCGGCGACCCGGCGGACCAGACCGGCGACGGGATTCTCGAGAACGCCTCCGGTGGAGCGCTGGGCGCCGACGTGCTCGCCGGGGCGCTGCCGGTGAAGTTCGACCTGGTGGTGCAGTTGGACGATCGCGACGAACGCCTGGCCGGTGAGATGCAGTACAGCACCGCCCTGTTCAACGCGGCCACGATGGAGCGGCTGATCGGGCACCTGGTCACTCTGCTGGGCGCGGTCGCCGCCGATCCCGCGCGCCGACTGTCGGAGCTGGAACTGCCCGGCGTACCGGAGCACCGCACCCTCGCACCCGTTCCCGAGACCGGCCGTCCCGAGACCGCCGGCTCCGTGGAGCCGCGCGGTCCCGTCGAGGAACTGCTCGCGGACATCTGGGCGGAAATACTCGGCGTGGACCGGGTGGGCGCCGCGGACGGCTTCTTCGATCTGGGCGGACGCTCGCTGCTGGCCACGCGGGTCATGGCGCGGGTGCGGACCGCCTTCGACGTTGAGATCCCGCTGTCGGTCCTGTTCGACAGGCCGACGGTGCGCGGGCTGGCAACCGCGATCGAGGAGGCGGCCCGTGGTTCGGCGGCAAGCGGTCCGGCGGCGCCACCGGTGACCGCCGCCGGACGGGGCGAGCCGCCGCCGCAGTCGTTCGCGCAGCAGCGGCTGTGGTTCCTCGACCGGCTGGAGCCCGGGTCGCTCGAATACAACCTGGCGATGTACGTGCGGTGGGAGGGGCCACCGGACGTGGCTGCGCTCGGCGCCGCGCTGACCGCGCTGACCGGCAGGCACGAGGTCTTCCGGACCCGGCTGGTGGCCGGGGCGGACGGCATGGCACGCCAGGTCATCGACCCGCCCGTGCCGTTCCCGCTGCCGGTGGTCGATCTGACCGCGGCCGCCGACCCGCGCGCGACCGCGGAGCTGCTGTCCGCCCGCGACGCGGCGGCGCCGTTCGACCTCGCGGCCGGTCGGCTGCTGCGCGGCTGGCTGATGCGGCTCGGGCCGGACGAGCACATCCTCGTCCTGGCCACGCACCACGTGATCTTCGACGAGTGGTCGGCGGGCATCTTCGAGCGCGAGCTCCTCGCCCTGTACGCGGCGTTCCGCGACGGCGAGCCCGACCCGCTGCCGCCACTGGCCGTGCAGTACGCCGACTTCGCGGTCTGGCAGCGGGCCTGGCTGAGCGGCGAGATCCTGGACGCGCAGCTGTCCTATTGGCGGGACCGGCTCGCCGGGGCGCCGGTGCTGGAGCTGCCGACCGACCGGCCGCGTCCGCCCGTGCGGTCGGCGGCCGGGGCGATGACGCGGTTCACCGTGCCGCCCGAGGCGGCCGACGGACTGCGGGCGGTCGCCGGCGCCGGCGGCGCGACGATGTTCATGACGCTGCTGTCGGTGTACGCGGTGCTGCTCGGCAGGTACTGCGGCATGGACGACGTCGTCATCGGCACGCCGATCGCCAACCGGGACCGGGCCGAGACCGAGAACGTGATCGGGCTCTTCCTCAACACGCTGGTCATGCGCGCGGACCTGTCCGGCGACCCCTCGTTCGCCACCCTGCTGGACCGGACGCGCGGGACGGCCCTTTCCGCCTACGCCCACCAGGACCTACCGTTCGAGCAGCTGGTGGACGCCCTCGCCACCGACCGGGACCGGTCGCGCACCCCGGTCTTCCAGGCGCTGTTCAACTACGACACCATCGACCCGCCCGCCGCGACCGGCCAGGGCGGGCTGACGTTGGGCGCGCTGAGCCCCGGTGAGGTGATCGCCAAGTTCGACCTGCGGCTGATCCTCGTCGACGACGGCCGCACGCTGGATGGCACGATCGAGTACGGCACCGCCCTGTTCGACGCCGCGACGATCGAGCGCATGGCGGGCCACCTGGTCGGCCTGATGGAGGCGGTGGCCGCCGACGCGGCCCGGCCGGTCTCCGAGCTCGCGATGGTCGGCAGCGCGGAGCGCGGCCTGCTGCTGGAGGTCTGGAGCGGAGCAGCCGCCGTACCGGCGCATGAGCCGGGGATGACCCACGAGCTGATCACGGCGCGCGCCGCGACGTCTCCGGCGGCGGTCGCGATGGTCGCAGGCACGGAACAGCTGACCTACGCGGAGCTGGTGGAGCGGGCGGGCAGGTTGGCGCACTACCTTCGCGGCGCGGGCGTCGGTTCCGAGACGGTGGTCGGGCTGTGCCTGCCGCGTGGTACCGACATGGTGACCGCCATCCTGGCGGTGTGGCTGGCCGGCGGCGCGTATCTGCCGCTGGACCCCGGCCATCCGCCGGAACGGCTGGCGTTCATGCTGGGTGACAGCAGGGCGACCATGCTGGTCGGCACGAGCGACATCGTCGACGACCTGCCCGCGGGGCGGCTGCGCTCGGTCAGCCTGGACGACCCGATCGTCAGCGCGACGCTGAGTACCATGCCGGCCACGCCGCCCGAGGTCACCGTGCTGCCCGACCAGGTGGCCTATGTGATCTACACGTCCGGTTCGACGGGACGGCCGAAGGGCGTGCAGGTCACCCACGGCGGGCTGGCCGCCTATTTGGCGGCCTACGGGGCGGAGGTGGCGGAACCGGCCGGGCTCGGCGAGCCGGGTGCCCGGTACGCGCTGCTTCAGGCCCCGGTCACCGACCTCGGCAACACGATCATCTTCAGCAGCCTGGTCACGGGTGGCGTCCTGCACGTTCTCGCCCCGGACGCCGTCACCGATCCGGGCGCGGTGGCCGACTACCTTGCCGAACACCACATCGACCACCTGAAGGCGGTCCCCTCGCACCTGGCGGCCCTCGCCACCGATGCGGGGACGGCCGCCCTGGTCCCGGCGCGCGGCCTGGTCCTGGGCGGCGAGGCCGCCCCGGCCGACCTGCTTCGCGAGCTGCTCGCGGCCGCCGGGGACCGGCCGGTGGTCAACCACTACGGCCCGACCGAGACCACCATCGGCGTGGTCACGACAAGGCTGAACGAGGTCCCGCCGCCGGGCGGGACCATCCCGATCGGGACCCCGTTCGCCGGTACCCGCGTCTACGTGCTGGATGCCCGGCTCGGTCCGGTGCCGGTGGGCGTGACCGGTGACCTGTACGTGGGCGGCGCCCAGGTCGCGCGCGGCTACGGCGGCCGTCCGGCGCTCACGGCGGAACGCTTCGTCGCCGATCCGTTCGCCGGTGACGGCTCGCGCCTCTACCGCACAGGCGACCGGGTTCGGTGGCGTGCCGACGGCAGGCTGGAGTTCCACGGCCGGGCGGACGGACAGCTCAAGGTCCGCGGGTACCGGATCGAGCCCGGCGAGGTGCAGGCCGCGCTGCTCGCCCACGCGCGGATACGGGCGGCCGTGGTGACCGTGGACGGCGCCGTCGCCGACCGCCGGCTGGTGGCCTACCTGGTCCCCCAGGACGCGGAGACGGGCATCCCGGAGATCGGCGAGCTGCGTGCGCACCTCGGCGGGCGGCTGCCCGACTTCATGATCCCCTCGATCTTCACCGAGCTGGCCGCCCTGCCGCTCACGCCCAACGGCAAGCTCGACGCGGCCGCGCTGCCCGCGCCGGACGGTCTCCGGCCGGAGCTGGACGGGTTCGCCGCCCCGTCGGGCACGACCGAGGAAACCCTCGCCGAGATCTGGGCGCAGGTGCTCGCCGTGGACCGGGTCGGTGCCATGGACGACTTCTTCGAGCTGGGCGGGCACTCGCTGCTGGCCACCCAGGCGGTCTCGCGGATCCAGGAGGTCTTCGGGGCCGACGTCGCGCTGGCGGTGCTCTTCGACCGGCCCACCGTCCGGGCCCTGGCACCGGTGATCGACGAAGCCGTACCGGGCGCATCCGTATCGCCGGTCATACCGGTGGACAGGGACGGCGGATCGCCGCTGTCGTTCGCCCAGCAGCGGTTGTGGTTCCTGGACCAGATGGAGCCCGGGTCGGTGGAGTACAACACCCGGCTGCCGTTGCCGCTGGGCGCCGGCCTGGACGTGGCGGCGCTGGGCGCGGCGTTGAATGCGCTGGTGGCGCGGCATGAGGTGCTGCGGACCCGGCTGGTGGCGGGCCCGGACGGGGTGGCGGAGCAGGTCATTGACCCGCCGTCGCCGCTCGAGCTCCCGGTGGTGGATGCCGGTTCGCCCGCCGTCGCCAAGCGGCTCATGGCGCGGCAGTCGGCGGCGCCGTTCGATCTGGCCGCCGGTCCGCTGCTGCGGGCGCTGCTCATCCGGCCAGGCACCCGAGAGTGGCTCCTGGCGTTGTCGATGCACCACGTGATCTTCGATGAATGGTCGAGCCATGTGCTGCGGCGCGAGCTGACGGCGCTGTACGAGGCGTTCCGCGCGGGTGAGCCGGATCCGCTGCCGCCGCTCGCGCTGCAGTACGCCGACTTCGCGGTGTGGCAGCGCCAGTGGCTGACCGGCAAGGTCCTGGAGCGGCAGCTCGACTACTGGCGGGACCGCCTGGCTGGGGCGCCCGAGCTGGAACTCCCGATCGACCGGCCGCGTCCGCCGGTGCGGTCAAGCGCCGGGGACTGGCAGCCGTTCACCGTCCCGCCGGAGACAGCCGAGGGCCTGCGCCGGGTCGCGCGTGCGGGCGGCGCGTCGATGTTCATGACGCTGCTGGCGGCGTTCTCGGTGGTGCTGGGCCGTTCCTGCGGCCAGGACGACGTGGTGGTCGGCACCCCGGTCGCGGGCCGCAACCGCGCCGAGACCGAGGGCCTCATCGGATTCTTCGTCAACACACTGGTCATGCGGACCGACCTGGGCGGCGACCCCTCGTTCAGCGAGCTGCTGCACCGGGTTCGCGAGGTCGCGCTGGGCGCGTACGCGAACCAGGACCTGCCCTTCGAGCAACTCGTGGACGCACTGGGAACCGAGCGGGAGCGTTCGCGCACGCCCCTGTTCCAGGTGCTGTTCGGCTACGACGCCGCGGGCGCGGGGGACCCGGAGCCATCCGACCTCGAACCGGACGGACCGCCGGCGGCGAAGTTCGACCTGGGGTTGCGGCTGAGCGACACCGGTGACGCCATGGCAGGCGAGATCAAGTACAGCATCGCGCTCTTCGACACGACGACCATCGAGCGGCTCCTGGGGCACCTGCTGACGTTCCTGGGCGCGGTGGCCGCCGATCCGGGCCTGCCGTTGTCGCGGCTGCCGATGCTGACGGCTGCGGAGCGTTCCGAGCTGCTGGGGGAGTGGAACGACACGGGTGCGGCTGTTCCGGATGTGGGCGGTATCCATGAGTTGATCGCGGCGCGGGCGGGGCTGTGCCCGGACGCGGTTGCGGTGGTGGCGGGGGATGTGTGCCTGACTTATGCCGGGTTGGTGGAGCGGGCGGGTCGGGTGGCGCGTTATCTGCGAGCTGGGGGCGTCGGTGCCGAGTCGGTGGTGGGGCTTCGGCTGGAGCGTGGCGTGGACATGGTCGTCGCGGTGGTCGGTGTGTGGCTGGCGGGTGGTGCCTATCTGCCGTTGGATCCGGACTATCCGGCCGATCGGCTCGAGTTCATGCTCGCGGACAGCGGCGCCGAGGCTGTGATGGGCCCCGGTGAGATGGCCGCCGCGCTGGCCGGCCCGACCGGGGAAGTGGCTCCGGTGACGAACCCGGACCGGCTGGCCTACGTGATCTATACGTCGGGTTCGACCGGGCGGCCGAAGGGCGTGCAGATCA
>NZ_BAAARW010000040.1:0-3696 GCF_039532545.1 Actinomadura vinacea
GCCGGAGAAGACCCCGGCCGCCGCCGGCGGCGGCGCCCCCGACATGGGCGGCATGGACTTCTGATCGGGTCCACGCCCACCCTCGGGTGAACGGCATGGAAAGGGGGCGGTCCCACTGGGGCCGCCCCCTTTTCGGCTGCCAACCCCCATTGTCGCCCACCTGGCGGACCACGACCCCCACGGATACCGCGCGTCGAGCAGCCGCGCAGCGCCCCGTTGCCAAGCCACAGCCCTGCTCGGTAGATATAGCGACGGTGCGCAGCCGGCGCATGCGTCATACGACCGCCTCCTCATGAACTCAAGCAGCACAGCGGTAGCGGAGCGTGTTACGACGGTCGTGCGCCGCCACGCCTCGTCCGGATGAGGACCGAACAGGCGTGCCGAGGGTCTTCCGCTCCCCGGCGCGCCTTGGGAGGATCACCGCTGAGACGGAGCGGTGATGAACGCGCGGGAGCGGCCGACAAGAGGACGAAGAGCGGCTTGCGAACGCCTCCAATGCGATGAGGCCAGGAGAATGCTTGACTTCCTCCCCACCTGAAGGAGGGGGATTCCTACGGCTCGCGCCGCAGGGTTTCCTGCTTCAGCGCCGACTGCCCCGTCCGGGAGGAGTCCCGTTGAGGTCTTACACCGGCTCCACAGGCCGTCACCGCCGGCCCGGCGGCCAGAATGTTGCGCGCCGCGTTCACGTCCCGGTCGTGGGAGGACCCGCAGCCGCACGTCCAGACGCGGACGTGCAAGGGCATCTCCTCCTGCCGGGTGCCGCAGGCGGAGCAGAGCTTGGAGGAGGGGAACCAGCGGTCGACCGCGATGAGCGCGCGGCCGTACCAGGCGGCCTTGTACTCCAGCATGCCCCGGAACTGGCTCCAGGCCGCGTCGGAGATGGCGCGGGCGAGGGTGCGGTTCTTGAGCATGTTGCCGACGGTCAGGTCTTCGATCACGAGCGTTTGGTTGTCACGCACGAGCCGGGCGGTGATCTTGTGGAGGAAGTCGCGGCGCCGGTCGGCGATCCGGGCGTGGATCCGGGCGACCCTGCGCCGGGCTTTGGCCCGGTTGGCGCCGTCCCCTTTGGCCTTGCGGGACAGTGCACGCTGGGCTTTGGCCAGCCGGTCCCGGTCGCGGCGTTCGTGGCGGGGGTTGGTGATCTTCTCGCCGGTGGACAGGGTGAGCAGGTGGTCGAGCCCGGCGTCGATCCCGACCGCTGCGCCGGTCGCGGGGGGCAGCGGTGTGACGGCCGGGTCCTGGCACAGCAGGGATGCGAACCAGCGCCCGGCCGCGTCCTACGACACCGTCACCGTCGAAGGCCGGGCACCCTCGGGCAGCGGACGGGACCACACGATGGCCAGGGGCCCGGTCATCTTCGCCAGCGTGAGTTCGCCGTCGCGGAACTGGAACCCCGAGGCGGTGTACTCGGCCGACCTGCGCGACCGCTTGCGGGACTTGAACCGCGGACACGCTGCGCGCTTGGCGAAGAAGTTGGTGAAGGCCGTCTGCAGGTGGCGCAGCGACTGCTGGAGGGGGACGGAGGACACCTGGTTGAGGTAGGCCAGTTCCTCGGTCTTCTTCCACGCCGTCAGCATCGCCGAGGTCGCGTTGTAGCCGACATGTTCCCGCCGCTGCGTCCATGCCTGGGTGCGGGCGGCCAGTGCCAGGTTGTAGACCTTGCGCACGCACCCGAACGTGCGCGACAGCTCCGCCGCCTGCGCCTGGGGCGGATAGAAACGGTAC
Source organism: Actinomadura vinacea (assembly GCF_039532545.1). Lineage (NCBI taxonomy): Bacteria > Bacillati > Actinomycetota > Actinomycetes > Streptosporangiales > Thermomonosporaceae > Actinomadura > Actinomadura vinacea. Next base: position 1,726 of record NZ_BAAARW010000040.1, read on the forward strand.
TTGAACGCCCGCTTCACCTGTGCCGCCATGGCCTCAGAAGTACCACGCCAGGTGGTGCGGGCGTGCGGGTTTGCGGGTGTGGTGGACGCCGAAGCGCCTGGGCGGCGATTCGGCTTTCCCTGTCCTGCTCCGCAGGCGTCCGATTCCTCCCCCGCCTGAAGGCGGGGGCTTCCTCGGAGGTATCCAGATGAGCGATCCCTTCAGTCCCTCGGTACTCCGGGTCGAGCAGCCGCGCCGGGGACCGTTCGCCAGATCGCAGTACAAAGTCCTGGACGCGGACGGCACCCTGCTCGCGGTCGCCGACCAGAGCAACGAACGCGCGCGCCGGGAGAGGCTTCAGACCTTCTTCCCCGGGAAGTCCGAGCTGCACGCCAGGGCCGTGCTGCTCACCACGCCCGACGGCACACCGCTGCTCGCGGTCGACAAGGAGTCCGGCCGGATGCTCACCACGGTGAGCCGGGTGGACGGCGAGACCGTCGGCACCTTCCGGACCGAGCGCGTCGGCCGCCGCTACCTGATCCGCGACAGCGAGGGCGGGCCGCTTGGCGAGATCGCGGTCGACCTGGGACGCAACAACTTCACGGTGACCGATGCCGAGGGGAGCCGGGTCGGGCACATCCGCAAGAAGTGGGCAGGTATCGCGACCCACCTGCTGACCACCGCCGACAAGTACACCGTGGAGATCAACGACCCCGTGCCGGAGCCACTGCGCACGATGGTCGTCACCACGGCGATCGCCATGGATCTGACGCTGCACGAGTCCAAGGACATCACCTGACAAGGACTGTGGCCGGTGCCGACGGGACAGGTAGCCGGTTCGCGGGGGCCGCTCGATCCGCGGATGGCAGAGCGTCGGGCTTCCGGACGTCGCCGCACCGAGGTACCGTCCGATCGTGCAGGTCATTTCCGAGCGCACGAACGGCTGGTGGATCTCACCGGCCCTGCCGACGATCGCGAACTGCCTGCTGGCCGTGCTCTGGGGCTTCTCGACCGCGGGCGGCTGGGGCGAGGCGGCCTTCTGCGGTGAGGACGACCATCTCGACACGGTGTGCGCCGCGGATTTCGAGCCGGCCGTCGCACTGTCCACTCCTCCCGCGCTGCTGGCCGCGGCCATGGTCGTGATCTCCTGGGCGCTGCCCGGCGTACGACGGAAACCGCAGCGGCTCGACGCCCTGCTCACCGTCGCGGCGGCCGTCTGGGTGGTGGCCGAGGGCATCCTCTTCGTCGGCGGGTACCTGGCCAAGCCATAGGGTGCGAGCCGGCCGGTTCCTGGGTGAGCAACTTGTGACCTAACGGGTCTCGTCCCGTAAAACCCGAGGTGGCAGCCTTGGGGGTTGGGCAAAGCGGTGCCGAAGCGTTGACATCTCGCGGTGTTGTACGCGAGCCGGTTTGACGTTGCCCCCCGTTGGGCATACTGTTCACTTCGCCCCGCAGGGGAGCAGGACGCCGTCAAGGCGGCCGACCCGCGGGAGCCATCCAACGATCTAGCCGGTGTGACTTTGTCGTGCCTGCGGTCAGGATGAGTCGGAAAGGGCCCGATTTTGACAAACGGGCCGGATCTGATGAAATAGCGACAACGCCGGGAAGGGACCGCGCAAGCGGAACCTGAAAGGCGAATCGGAAAAGCCCGGAATTGACACTCCGAGCGGATCTGATAAAGTAGAAAACGTCGCCCCGGGGCGGGAAACGCGAAAGCGGGTCCAGCGCGGTGGGTGTCCGTTTCTTGAGAACTCAACAGCGTGTTAAAAGCCAGTGCCTTTATCGGTTCGGCCTTAGTGTCGGACCGCCCCGTGGCCGCGGTTCTCTTCGGAGGTCCGTGGTGGGGATTTCTTTGAGGCAATGCGCCGGCCCTGTGGGTCGGTGTATCGCTGGGATTGTTTTCCTGAGGTTTGGCGGCCCGGTTCTGCTGGGTTGTCGTTTGGACCTTGATGGAGAGTTTGATCCTGGCTCAGGACGAACGCTGGCGGCGTG
>NZ_BAAARW010000041.1:0-29474 GCF_039532545.1 Actinomadura vinacea
TACCGAGCCCACCCGACCACGCATTTCAGCTACTTGATCCCACCATCTGAGAACGCATTCGCCCTGGCCGCAGGGAGGCCGAGTGACCGGATGCCGCCGCGGACGACGAGATCTGCCCAGCGTTGGGAACAGAGAGTGGCAACGTGGCCGCGGGTCGTGGAAGGGGGCAGTTCGGCGCGGGTGAAGGCGTAGCGGCCAAGGGAAGTTGATGTGGTCGTAGCAGATGGGTGAGAGCCGGGCGCACATCTCGTCGGTGGCGGAGAACCCGTCGGCGCGCAGCTGCTTGACCGCGGCGTCCAGGTAGAGGCTGTTCCACCACACCACGGCGTTGAGCGCCAGGCCGAGGGAACCGATCTGGTCTTCCATGCCCTCGCGGTAGCGCTGGCGGAGCTGGCCGCGGTTGCCGAAGGCGATGCGGCGGGCCAGCCGGTGGCGGGCCTCCTGGACGTTGAGCTGGGTGCCGATCATCCGGCGGTATCCGTCGTCGGAGATGAACTAGAGCAGGTGCAGAGTCTTGAAAATCCGGCCGAGGCACACGCCTGCGTCGATGTGTTCCTCCGTGCGTACCGGCCTGTCGGCCGCTGACGCCAGTCATCGTCCCCTGGACACCGGTCACGATGACCGATGCGTCACCGGGAACCCCCGCCTAGCGTTGCCACACATCGACAGCAACGCCAACAACGAGGAGACGGCAATGACGAAGTACTTCCTGAGCCTCCCCCACGACTCCGCCGAGGAACCGACGATGGAGACCATGGACCCCGCCGAGCTGCAGGAGATGATGGCCGAGGTCGGTGCGTTCAACACCGCCCTTCAGGAGGCGGGCGCGTTCGTGTCCGCAGGGGGCCTGCACCCGCCGTCGAGCGCGACCACGGTGGACTACACAGGAGACAGCGGACGTCGCTGCTGGACGTCAGCTCCTCCGGGCTCACGCTCGGGTTCCGCGGCGGCCGCAACTACGCCGACCTTTTCGACGAGACCGACCTCCCGGGGGTCCTGTTCCGGACCGTGCTCTGGGTCGTCGGCGTCGTGGCCGCGACCGTCGTGCTCTCGCTGCCGCTGGCGCAGCTGCTCAACGCCCGGTTCCCGGGGCGGCGGCTGGTCCGCTGGGCGCTGATCGTGCCGTGGGCCGCCTCGGTGCTGATGAGCGCGCTGATCTGGCGGTGGATGCTCAACGACTCCTACGGTCTGGTCAACCGGGGACCTCGGCCTGATCGGCCGGCCGGTGAACTGGCTGGCCGACCAGACCTGGGCGTTCGCCTGGATGATGTGGGTGGCGGTGTTCGTCTCGCTGCCGTTCACCACCTTCGTGATACTCGCGGGCCTGCAGACCATCCCCGGCGAGGTGTACGAGGCGGCCCGCGTGGACGGGTCGGGAACGCTGCGGACGTACTTCGCGATCACACTGCCGCTGCTGCGCCCCGCGCTGATGGTCGCCGCGATCATCAACGTGATCAACGTGTTCAACTCGTTCCCGATCATCTGGGCGATGACCCAGGGCGGCCCCGGGCACGCCACCGACACCACCACGACATTCATGTACAAGGTGGCCTTTCTCGACCAGCACGTGGGCGAGTCGGCGGCCATGGCGGCGGTGAACTTCGCGCTGGTCCTGACCCTGGTGCTGATCTATCTGCGGGCCGTGCGCCGGCGGGAGGAGACCCTGTGAGCCGGCGAGACGCCTCCGGCCGCGCCCCCTGATCATCACGGGCCTCGGCTGGCTGGTCGGCATGGTCTTCCTGGCCCCCTATGTCCAGATGCTGATCATCGCGCTCAAGCCCCGCCGGGAGCTGATGCAGTCGCCGCCGGGCTATCTGCCGACGACGTGGGAGTGGTCGAACTTCGTCCACGTCTGGGAGGCCGCGCCGATCGCCACCCATCTGAAGGTGTCGCTGGTCGTTTCGGCCGCCTCGACGGCGCTGGCACTGGCGGCGGCACTGCCCGCGGCGTACTACACCGCGCGCCGCCGGTTCCGCGGGCGGGGCGCCTTCCTCCTGCTGGTTCTGGTCACCCAGATGTTCGCGCCGACCGCGCTGCTGATCGGCATCTACCGGGAGATGGTGGTCGTCGACCTGACCGACACCTATGCCGCGCTGATCCTCGTCAACGCCGCGTTCAACCTGCCGTTCTCAATCTGGATCCTGCACGCGTACTTCTCGAGCATCCCGAGAGAGTTGGAGGAGGCGGCCTGGCTGGACGGCTGCGGACGGGCCACGGCGATGGTCCGGGTCACGCTGCCGCTGTCGCTGCCCGGCGTGGTCACCGCAGTGATCTACACCTTCATCGGCGCCTGGAACGAATACGTCGTGGCGCTCACGGTGCAGGCCACGCCGGAGCGCCGGCCGCTGACCGTGGCGATCCCGTCCTTCGTCACCCAGTACCAGGAGCAGTGGCAGTACCTGTTCGCCACGTCCCTGATCGCGATCGTGCCCGTGGTGTTCCTGTTCATCGTGATCGAGCGCTACCTGGTCAGCGGCCTCACCGCGGGCGGCGTCAAGTAGGTCGGGCCCGTCTGGGGGGCTGGGCGGCCATCGTGCCGTGACGCGTGTGCTTTTCCCACGATGTTCAGGGCGGCCTTGGTCTGCGCCAACTCGCGAGCCAGTTTCTCTTTTTCCTTGCGCAGTTTTTCGTTCTCGATTTCGGCGGCGCTGCGGGCGGGCTTGCGCCGGCAGCAGCACGGTCTGACGCCGGGCAGTTGACATCGTCGGGATCGGCCCGACCGACGCCCAGGAAGGAGAAGTCGCCGGAGCAGGCCGAACTGGAGCGGCTGCGCAAAGAAAAAGCGCGGCTGGACCGGCAGAACGCCGCCATGGCCAGGAAGATCAAGCAGACCGAGGCTGCCCTGGACATCATGGGAAAAGGTATCGCTCTTGGAAACGGTGTCCGAGAGCGCGGCTGCCGAGAATTCGTGAACACCTGCCGGGCCGGCACCTGCGCTCTGCTGGCCGAGCACTTGCCGATCACCGCCTCGTACGCATTGACGGGTCTCTCGCGCTCCGGATTCTAGCGGGTGCCCTCAGCCCCGGGTTGGGTTGAGGGCACCCGACGTAGGGTCAGAGGTTCTGGAGTTGGGTGATGACCATGGCGATGGCGAAGAAGCCGTAGAAGCAGATCGCGATGACCATGGTCACCAGGCGTACGCCGCGGATCCGGACGGCGCGGGGCAGGTCCTTGGTGTTGAGGCGGATCAGCAGGATCGAGTAGAGCAGGGTGACGACCGAGGCGGCGCAGGTGGAGACGACGAGGAGTCCGATGGGCTGGTCGAATCCGGACAGCAGGATGATCGAGCCTAGGACGATCTCGGTCCACACGACGGCCAGGTAGAGGCGGGCCTCGGTCCAGCGGGTGGAGCGCATCAAGTAGTTGCGGCGCAGGAAGTCCGAGGCGACGCGGCCGATGACGTCGAGCAGGCCCATAGCCGCCGCCCACAGCGAGACCGCGGCGATGGCGAAGAAGAGGATCTTGAGCCATTCGCCGACCTCGGCGGCGAAGATGTCCCCTTGGATGCGCAGGAACGAGGGGTCGGATTCCAGGTCGTCGCGGCCGAACAGCGTCTCGTAGGCCAGCAGGCACATGACGCCGATGGTGACGATGCAGACCAGGACGAAGGTGGTGAGGTGCTCGATGTTGGCGCGCTTCCACCAGATCCGCCAGCGGGTGAGGTTGTCCTCGGTGTCGGGGAAGCTGTAGCGGTCGCCGCCGGAGGCCTCTTCCTGGCCGGTGATGGGTGAGATCAGCCGGGGGACGTGAGCGCCCATGCCATAGCGCTTGTCGCGGATCCAGTTGCTCAGGACGAGGTTGTGCACGCCGCCGGCGCCGGCCGCGCCCAGGGCGCTGAGGATCATGGTGAAGGTGATGCCGTCGGGGATCTGCCCGAAGCCGGTGACGGTCTTCTCGGCGCCCTCGCCCCAGGTGGACAGGGAGATCACGAACACCACGGCGATGGCCAGGAAGAACAGGGTCAGGGCGACCTTGACGGTCTCGACGCGTTCCACGGTCTTGTAGATGACCTTGGAGAAGGTCAGCAGAACACCGATGGCGACCAGGACGGTGACCGAGATCCAGACCGGGTCGCCGCCGCCGACCAGGTAGGTGAACACGGTCGAGCCGCTGGTGGCCCAGCCGGGCCAGACGTACTGGAACGCCCCGGCCAGGCAGATCAGGATGCCCCAGCCCTTCCACCAGCGGGAGAACCCGGCCACTGCCGTCTGCCCGGTGGCCAGGGTGTAGCGCTCGATCTCCATGTTGATGACGAACTGGATGGCCAGCGTGACCAGGGCCAGCCACAGCAGCCCGAGCCCGCCGATCGAGGTGAGGTAGGGCCACAGGATGATCTCGCCGGCGGCCAGGCCGATCCCGACGGCCACGATGCCGGGGCCGACCATGCGGCGCAGCGGCATGGGCTCGGGAAGGTTCCGGACGGGGCCGGTCTGCGCGGCGGGGCCTGGCGGCTTGGTGTGCTGGCTCATGTGATTCTCCGGAGGGTGGTGGGGGTGGCGGGGAGCGGGCCAGGGGCGGCCAGAAGGTGGGCGATGTGCCGGAGGGCCAGGAGGTATCCGTGCGTCCCGGCTCCGAGGATCACCGCGTCGGCGACCGCGGAGATGTAGGAGTGGTGCCGGAAGTGCTCGCGGCGGTGGGTGTTGGTGATGTGCACTTCGACGGTTGTGAGGCGGACGGCTGCGATCGCGTCCCTTAGCGCCACGGAAGTGTGCGTGAGCCCGCCGGGGTTGATGACGATCGCCTGGCATTCGGTGCATGCGAGGTGAATCTGGTCGATGAGGGTGCCCTCGTGGTTGCTTTGGGTGAATCTGACGGCCAGGCCGTGCTCATCGGCGGCCTCGCGCACCTCTTTCTCGATTTCGGCCAGCGTCGTGGTGCCGTACTTGTCGGGTTCGCGGGTGCCGAGCAGGTTGAGATTGGGGCCGTTGAGGAACAGCACCGGCTTCAGGCCGGGCATCGGCGGTCTCCCTCGATCCGGCCGCGCCGCTGCGCGAGGAGGCTCCGCAGGTGCCCGAGCATGCGGCCGGTGTCGGGCGGCAGTCCGGTGATCAGCTCGAAGGCGGCGGCCGCTTGGAACACGCACATGCCCGCGCCGCCGGTCGTCCGCAGATCGCGGGAGCGCGCCGCCTGCAGCAGCGGCGTGTCCAGCGGCATGTAGACGATGTCGACCAGCCAGAGCCCGGGACGCAGTAGATCGACGGGCATCGGTGTGCCGGGGTGGGCGCGCATGCCGACCGGGCTGGCGTTGACCACGCCGTCGGCGGATGCGAGCGCCTCACCCAGGTCGTCGGGGGAGATGCCGGTGATCCGGTCGGCGCCGAACCTGGCGGCGAAGGCCCGTACCAGCTCGGTGCGCCTGGCGGTGTCCGGGTCGGCGACGGTCAGCCGCTCCGTTCCGGCCGAGAGCTGGGCGTAGGCGCAGGCGGCTCCGGCACCGCCGGCGCCGAGTTGGACGACATGGCGGGTCGGGGCGCCGGGCAGCCCCTGCCGGAACGACTCGGCGAACCCCGTGGCGTCGGTGTTGTGCCCGATCCTGCGCCCGCCGTCGAACACGACCGTGTTCACCGCTCCGATGTCGGCAGCCTGCGGCGAGAGCCGATCCAGATGAGGGATGACCTCCTGCTTGAACGGGTGGGTGATGTTGAGGCCGGCGAAGCCCGAGCTCTCGGCGTCACCTAGCAGCCGGCCCAGATCGGCCGGAGTGCCAGGGTCCTCGACGTCGATCAGGTCATAGGACAGGTCGAGCCCGTGATGGGGGCCCTCGGCCTCGTGCAGCGGCGGCGACAGCGACGCTGCGATGCCCGAACCGATCAGCCCGTACCGGCAGGGCCGCATGGTCCGCACCTCGGCTGCCGGGTGCCTGCTCATACGGGTCCTCCGGTGTGGGTGGTTGTGGCTTGACTCACCTGGCATAATGTACGAACTAGTACGAACGAACACAAGACCTGGGCTTATACCGGGCCGGGAAGGTGGAGCACATGATCGAAGTTGCGGGCCCGGCCGGCTGGACGGTCGAGCGCGCGGTCACCGAGCTGCTAGATCGCGAGACCGGCCGCCGGGCCGGAGGCCGCCTCACCGACCGGTGGACCGAGCTGGATCTGCCCACCGCCTACCGGGTGCAGGACGCGCTGGCGCGGCGCAAGGTCGAGTCCGGCGAGACGATCGTCGGGGTCAAGCTCGGCCTCACGTCACGGGCCAAGCAGGAACGGATGGGCATCGCCTCGCCGCTGACCGCATGGCTGACCGACGTGATGGTGCTGCCTGAGGGCGAACCGATCCCGCTGGGCTCACTCATCCATCCCCGGGTGGAGCCGGAGATCGTCTTCGTCCTCGGTGAACGGCTGGCGGGACCGGGGGTGACCGCCGCGAGCGCGCTGTCCGCGGTGGCGGCGGTGCATGCCGGCTTCGAGGTGATCGACAGCCGCTACACCGACTTCAGCTTCGCGCTGCCGGACGTCGTGGCCGACAACGCCTCCTCTTCCCGTTTCCTGGTCGGCGCCACCGGCCTGCCACCCGACCGTCTGGACCTCGCCGCGGAGGAATGCCGACTCGCCATCGACGGCAAGGTCGTCGACTGGGCGACCGGCGCCGCCGTCCAGGGGCACCCGGCCGAGGCGCTCGCGCTGGCGGCCAACGCCCTGAGCGAGCGCGGCATCGCCCTGGAAGCCGGCTGGACCGTCCTGACCGGCGGGCTCACCGACGCGGTGTTCGCCGAACCCGGGCGCCATATCTCCGCGGCTTTCACCCACCTGGGCTCCCTGACCGTGACCGGAGCCTGATGCCCCACCACACCGATCCGCACGCCAACGATCCGCACGACGACAGGAGCCACATGGAGCAGCGGCCCGAGACCATCGAGGAGTACCGCGCGACCTACGAGGAACTGGTGGGGTTCGTCCCGCCAAGGGTGCAGGCCCGGTTCGCGGCGTCGTCGGAGGCCAACCCGGAGGCTCTTCTGGCGCAGGAACGGCTGCGCAATCTGATCATGTATCCGGAGGTGCTGGACCAGAAGACCGTCCAGCTCGTGCTGTTCGGCATCCTGCACGCCAAGCTCAGCGACGCCGCCAAGCTGCACGGGCTGGCCGCGCGGCGCGCCGGGGCGAGTTGGGAGGAGTTGCGCGCTGTCATCGACCTGGCGTTCCTGTTCACTGGATTTTCGGCCGCCAACCGCGGGCCGCACCTGCTCGCCGAGATCGCACAGATGGAGACCCGCACCCATGAGTGAAACCGCCGAACCGATGTACGAGCTGGCCCATCTCGGGCACGCCGAACTGCTGACCCCGGTGTACGAGCAGAGCCTGGAGTTCTTCGTCGAGGTTTACGGGATGGACCTGGTCCAGGAGTCCGGCGGCAGCGCCTACCTGCGCGCTTGGGGCGACCACGACCTGACCACGCTGAAGCTGACCGCCTCCGACCGGGCCGGGCTGGGCCACGTCGGCTGGCGGACGATCAGCCCGCAGGCCCTGGACCGGCGCGTCGCGGCCCTGGAAGCGCGCGGCGTCACCGGCGAGTGGATCGACGGCGATGTCGGGCACGGCAAGGCGTACTCCTTCCGCACCCCCAGCGGGCAGCGCAACGAGATCTACTACGAGACCGAGAAGTACCAGGCAGCGCAGGGCAAGAAGTCCTACCTGCCCAACCAGCCGCAGTCCTCGGTCACCCGCGGAGCGGCCGTCTCACGCATCGACCACATCAACGTCCTGGCGCACGACATCCCGGCCGCGCGCGAGTTCATGTGCCAGACGCTCGGCTTCAAGCTGCGCGAGCATCTGATCCCGCCGGACCAGTCCGAGGCGGGTGCCTGGCTGAGCCTCATGAACAAGGCTCACGACCTGGCCATCACCCGTGAACCCGCCGACACCACCGGCCGGCTCCACCACCTGGCGTACGCGGTAGAGAACCGGGAGGACGTACTGCGCGCCGCCGAGGTCTTCTGCGAACTCGGCACCTTCATCGAGTTCGGCCCCGCCAAGCACTCGCGGACTCAGGGTTTCTTCCTGTACGTCTACGAACCCGGCGGCAACCGGATCGAAGTGTTCGCCGGCGGCTTCCACATCTTCGCCCCCGACTGGGAACCGGTCACCTGGACCACCGAAGGGCAAGGCCGTTCCACCGCCTGGGGCCTGGACGTACCCGCCAGCTTCCACACCCACGCCACCCCCGTACTGCGATGACACCGGCACTGACCGCCAGCTTTGTGACGCTCTCGGGAGCCGGCTTCGCACAACCGGCCCGGGTCCCGTTCGCCGAACGATGCCGCGCCGCCGCCGCGGCGGGCTTCACCGGCATCGGGCTGCACGCCGACGACTACCAGAGCATGCGCATCGAAGGCATGGGCGACAACGACCTACGTGCGCTGCTCGACTCCCACTCCCTGGCGCTCAGAGAGGTGGAGTTCCTCAACGGCTGGGCCCACTCCGCCGACGACTCCACCGCTGTCGACGGCACCGGCGTCTTCAGGGAACTCGGCGCGGCGTTTACCCCCCACCACGTCACCACCGGCGAGTTCGGCCCGGACGCCCTCGACGTCCGGGCCGCTGCGGCCAGGCTGCGCGCGGTCTGCGCGCACGTCGCCGATCTGGGCCTGCGGGTCGCGGTGGAGGCCTTCCCCTGGTCGGGCCTGAAAGACGTGGCCACGGCACGTGCCATCGTGCAAGCCTCAGGCGCCCCCAACGCAGGACTCATGATCGACGTCTGGCACTTCTACAACTCTCGCTCCACCCTGGCCGACCTCCAGGGCCTGCCGCCCGACCAGATCGTGGCCGTCCAGCTCAACGACGGCCGCATCGTCGACGACGACTTCCTCACCGAGGCACGGCGCGGACGCCTGCTCCCCGGTGAAGGCGAACTCGACCTGCCCGGACTACTGACCGGGCTACACGAACTGGGCTTCCGCGGCCCCTACTGCGTCGAGGTCAACCACCCCGAGTTTCGGGAGCTTCCCGTGGAGGAAATGGCGGTCCGAGCCTTCACCTCAGCCACCACGGCACTGCAGCCCCTCCCCCAGGACTCCGGCTGATCATCTGATCCGTTGTCACTGAGGGACGGGCAGGGACGCAGCTCCAGCGCTACGGTGCCGCCCAGCGGCTCACCGACCGATCCGGCTGACCACAACCGGCGCAGCCACCCCGGCACGGCGGGCCATCCGGCAAGCACAGGGCCTTCAGCGAGGAAGGGCCTCACACGCACCATAAAATGGATCGTTCGCCGGTCAGCCGTTCCATGGAGCCACATGCCACCCGAGCCCCTCACTCCCGCTGCACAGGCACGCCAGCGCGACGCCGAGCGCACCCGGGCCGAGATCCTGGAGGTCGCCCAGCGCGAATTCGCCAGGCACGGGTACACCGGGGCCAGAGTGGACGACATGGCCGAGCTCATGCGCGCCACCAAACGAATGATCTACTACTACTTCGGCGGCAAGGAACAGCTCTACATCGCCGTCCTGGAAAGGGCCTACAACCAGATCAGGGCCGCCGAGGCCACCATCGACGTACAGCACCTCGCCCCCATCGAGGCCATCCGCACACTGGCCCAGCTGTCCTTCGACCACCACGACGCCCACCAGGACTTCATCAAGCTCGTCGGCATCGAGAATATTCACCACGCCGAACACCTGCGTAAGTCAGACCTTCTGACCAACCTCGGCACGCCCGCGACCGGCCTCATCTCCCAGATCCTGGACGCCGGACGCGCCAGCGGCGACTTCGTCACCGACGCCGACGCCATCGACGTGCACATGATGATCAGCGCGTTCAGTAACTTCCGGATCTCCAACCAGCACACCTTCGGGACCCTGTTCAAACGCGACCTGAACGCCCCCGAACACCGCGCCCGCCACCGCGAAATGATCGGCGAAATGATCGTCGCCTACCTCACCGGCGCCGGACGCCGCACACGCGATCACTAAGGAGGCGGCTCACCTCCCCGGTCAGGGGGCGAGGACCACGGGCAGGCGCTTGATGCCACGGATCATCCTGGAGCGGAGCCGCTCGTCCGGCCCGACGATGCTCCAGTGCCCGAACCGGTCGACGAGTTCGTCGAAGAGCACACGTGCTTCGACCCGGGCGAGGGCGGCGCCGAGGCAGAAGTGCTCGCCGAACCCGAACGCGAGGTGCGGGTTGGGGTCACGAGTGACGTCGAACTCCTCCGCGGTCTCACCGAAGACCCGTTCGTCCCGGTTCGCGGCCCGTACAGCATGATTACCTGGTCTCCGGGCGCCAGGTGACACCCGGCGACCTCGGCGTCGGTGAGCGGAATTGCGCGTCAGCCCAAGAAGGGCGTGGGTGATGAGGTTGCGGGTCGTCTCGTTACCGGCACCGAGCAGCGGGTAGCAGAGCATGTGCAATTCGTGAGCGGACAGGGCGTCACTCTCAGCCTCGACGAGCGCGCTCACGAGGTCGAACGGTTCGCCGGTCGGGACGTCGTCGAGCGCTTCCCGGACGATGCCGCGAACGTGAGGCTCCAGCAGGATTGGGTCGGTGCACTCGCGGCGGACACTGCCGACCCAGCGTTCGGCGAACGCGCTGGTCCGGCCGGCCGGCGAGGTTCGCGAGCACATCGCCGCCCGTCATGGGATGGGGACGTTGTAGCTCATCAGAGCGGCGCTCTGGTCCGTCATCCTCAGTTCGGTGACCGCGCAGTTGTGCACCTGCGGGAACACCGTCCGGTACTTGGAGGGGGCTATTCCCAGGAGCCCGCACAATGTCAGCCGCAGCAGTGTGTTGTGCGCGACCACCAGTACTCTCTCGTCCCTGTGCCGGGACGCCGCGCGCCGGAGCGCCGCCATGCCCCGCTCGACGGCCTTGCGGGGGTCCTCGGCTCCGGGGAACGCGCCGTCCACCGGGTCGGCGAGGAACGCCTCCACGTCGTCCGGCGGCAGTTCGGCGAGGGTGCGGCCTTCGGCCGAGCCGAAGTCCAGCTCGGTCAGGTCGCCGTCGATCAGGAGCGGTAGGCCCAGGGCGGTCGCGGCCGGTGCGGCCGTCGCGCGGGAACGGCTCAGCGGGGAGGCCCAGACCGCGTCCACGCGGGTCCGCGCGGCCCAGCACCCGAGGCGTTCGGCCTGGTCGCGGCCGGTGCGGGTGAGCGCGATGTCGCTCACCCCCGCGTAGCGGTTGTCCTCGTGCCACTCGGTCTGGCCATGCCGGACCAGGTAAAGGGTGGTGCTCATCCCCGCGTCACTTCCGCTTCCGGGCCGGTGGCCGCCTCGGCCGGCAGCCAGCCGCGTCGCCGGAGTTCGTCCAGGAGCCGGTGGTAGGGGGCGGTGAAGCGTTCGGTCAAGCCGGGCCGGGGCTCCAGGACGGTACGGATCCGCACCATCGCCCCGGCGATCTCGGCGGGCGACCGGTCCGCCGTCGTCCCGTGGGCGGCCAGCACCGCCATGCCCAGTGCGGCGTCGGCGTGCTCGGGGATGAGGACGGGACGGCCGAGGACGTCCGCGCGGAGCTGGGACCAGTAGCCGCTGCGCACCGCTCCGCCGGTGAACGTCACTGGTCCCTCGACCGCCGCGCCGAGCCGTCGCACGTAGTCCAGCGCCAGCCGCTCCACCAGGGCAACGCCTTGGAGCAGCGCGGCGTGCCTGTCGCCCTCGTCCACCGGAGTGCCCAGGACGAAGCCCTGGGCCTGCGGCGCCAGGAAGGGGAAGCGCTCGCCGGGCGACACCAGCGGGTAGGCCACCGCGCTGGACGGCTCGTACCGGGCCGCCAGGGCGTCCAGCCGGGGCAGGTCCGCGACGCCCGCGAAGACGCCCGCGCCCGTGCTGGACGCGCCGCCGGGCAGCCATGTCCCGTCCAGGCCGCGGTGGCTGTACATCACCCCGGCCGGGTCGCGGACGGGGGACGGGGTCACGCCCTTGAGGACGAGCGTCGTGCCGAGCACCGAGTTCCACTGCCCGACCCGCAGTGCCCCCGAGCCGAGCTGCGCGGCGCAGCCGTCGGTCATGCCCGCGACCACCGGCGTGCCGGCGGGCAGCCCGGTCTCCTCGGCGGCCCTCGCGCCCACCGTCCCCAGGACCGTTCCGGCACGGACCACCTCGGGAAACAGCGTGCCGGGCAGGCCCAGCCGGTCGTGCAACTCGCGCGGCCACCGCTCGTCCAGGAGGTCGTAGCCGGTCTTCAGGGCGTGGCTGGCGTCGGTGGCCACCGGCGCGCCGACCAGCCGCCCGGTGATCAGGTCGGCCTGGTGGGCGAGGCGGGCGGCGGCCGGGTCCAGCCCGCCGGGACGCTCGCGGGCCAGCCACAGCACCTTGGCCAGTGCCCAGGACGGCTGGACGCGGTGCCCGAGCCGGTGCCACAGCGCGGCCCCGAGCTCCTGCGCCAGGTGCGCCTCGGCCGTCGCGCGGCCGTCGTCGTACATGAGGCCGCCGGTGAGGGGGCGTCCGGCTCCGTCGGTGAGCAGGACCGTTCCCGAGGTGCTGCACACGGCCAGGCCGCGGACCGCCCGCGGGGGCAGGCCCCGCAGCGCCTGGCGGGTGGCGAGGGTGGCGGCGGTCCACCAGTCGTCGGGCCGCTGCTCGTGGCGGACGCCGTCCCGCCGCCCGGTCAGGGGCGCGTCACCGCGGCCGGCCACCCGGCCGGCCGCGGTGACGGCGAGCGTCCGGACCCCCTGGGTGCCGACGTCCACGCCGACCCAGACAGGTTCGGGCGAGGGCTCTCGCACGGTATGTCCCTCTCGACTTATCACTCTGAAACGTGAAGTTAAAATGCCAGAACACCATATCAAGTGCAGGAGCGCAGCTGTAAAGCCCATGACGTGGACGGCCTGGAGTTGACGTCGTTGGTATCGGTGTTACAAGCTCGGCGAAGTCGGTGCGAGGATTGTTAACATCACGTTCCCGGAACCGCCGATTCGGTACAGCCGACACCCGCCCTGGAGTGCGCGGCCACGAGAGGATCGCAGCATGACCAAGGACAACAGCGGCCGCCGTGGACCCGAGGCGCGGCGGCGGGCGATCGCCGACCATGTGCTGTCGGTGGGGTCGGCCGGCGCCGGCGACCTGGCCGAGCGCTTCGGCGTGAGCCTGATGACGGTCCACCGCGACCTGGACGAGCTGGAGCGACAGGGCATCGTCCGCAAGTACCGGGGCGGGGTGACCGCGCAGCCGTCCGGGGTGTTCGAGAGCAATGTCGCCTACCGGATGAAGTCCATGCAGGCGGCCAAGGACGCGATCGCGGCCCGGGCCGCCGCGCTGGTGGAGCCGGGCATGGCGGTGATGCTCGACGACTCCACCACCACGCTCGCGCTGGCCCGCAGGCTGGGCGGCATCACCCCGCTGACGGTGATCACCAACTTCCTGGAGACCACCAACCTGCTGGCCCGCGACCGCGACATCAGGCTGATGACGCTGGGCGGGGAGTACGACGCGCTGCACGACTCCTTCCTCGGCGTCTCCTGCGTGGACGCCATCGGCGCGCTGAACGTGGACCTGTGCTTCGTGTCGACCTCGGCGGTGTCCGGCGGTTTCGCCTACCACCAGGAGCAGCACATCGTGTCGGTCAAGCGGGCCATGCTGGAGTCCGCGCAGCGCAACGTCCTGCTGGTCGACCATTCCAAGCTCGGCCGGGTCGCGCTGCACCGGGTGGCGCCGCTGTCGGCGTTCGACCGCGTCATCGTCGACGACGGCGCGGGCGCCGAGGCGCTGCGCGAGCTGGACGAACACAAGATCGCCTACGAGGTCGCCGTGAGCCGGTAGCCCCTGTGACGGCGCGACCGTCCCGATTCCGCCGAGCTTGCGATCCCGATGAGAGGGTGCCGATGAGAGTGCTGGCCGCTGGAGACCGCTTCGTCCTGCCGGGGCTGCTGGAGGACGCGTTGCGCGCCGAGCTGGGCGGGACGGCCGACGTCCGCCGTCTGGAGCTGCCCTGGCCGGTGGTGCCCTTCGGCCCGGTGGCCGAGGTGAACGAGGCGTCCGGCGACGAGGACACCATGATCGAGGCGCTGGACGGCGTCGAGGCCTGCGTGACGCAGATGGCCCCGATCACCCGCAAGGTCCTGGACAACGCGCCCGGACTGCGGCTGGTCGCGGTCGCGCGCGGCGGTCCGGTCAACGTGGACGTGGAGGCGGCGACGGCGCGCGGCGTCCGAGTCTGCTACGCACCGGGGCGCAACGCGACCGCCACCGCCGAGTACACCGTCGGGCTCATGCTGGCCGTGCTGCGCCGCATCCCGCGGACGCACGCCGCGCTCGCCGGCGAGCGCGCCTGGGGCGGGGAGTACTACGCCTACGAGGCGACCGGGCTCGAACTGGAGGGCACGCCGGTCGGGCTCGTCGGCGGCGGCGCGGTCGGCAGCCGGGTCGCGCGGATCCTGGAAGGCTTCGGCGCCGACGTCCAGGTCTACGACCCGTACGTGCCGGGCGGCGCAGCGAGCCTGGACGACCTGCTGCGCCGCTCCAGGATCCTGTCCCTGCACGCCCGGCTGACCCCGGACAACCACGGCATGATCGGCGCTCGCGAGCTGGCGCTGCTGCCGCCCGGCTCGGTGGTGGTCAACTGCGCCCGCGGCCCGCTGCTGGACGAGGCGGCGCTGTGCGACGCGCTGGAGTCCGGTCACCTGTTCGGCGCGGGCCTGGACACCTTCGCCGTCGAGCCGCCGCCCGCCGGTTCGCGCCTGTTCTCCGCGCCCGGCGTCGTGATGACGCCGCACCTGGGCGGCGCGAGCCGCGCCGTGGCGCACAAGGCGGCGCGCATCGTGGCGGCCGAGGTCGGCAGGCTGCACCGGGGCGAGCCCCTCGCGCACTGCCTGAACCCCGCCTGAACCCCGCCTGAGCCCGGCCGCCCGGCACCGGGCGGCCCCACCCCCCGGGACGGAAGAGGGAGTCGACCATGTACGTCGGGATCGACGTGGGAACGTCGGTGGTCAAGGCCGCTGCGTTCGGTGAGGACGGCCGGACGCTCGCGGTCGAGGCGCGTCCCGCCCGGGTGCTGCGCGGCGGCGCCCGGGTCGAGCAGGACACCGAGGAGGTCGTCGCCGCGGTCGGGGACGTGCTCGGCGCGCTGGCCGCGCGGGTGCGCGAGCCGGCCGCGGCGGCCGGGCTGACCGGCCAGGGCGACGGCGTGTGGCTGGTGGACGCGCGGGCGCGGCCGGTCCGTCCGGCCATCTCCTGGATGGACGGCCGGGCGGCGTCGATCGTCGGCGAGTGGACGGCGGGCGGGGTGGCGGCCGAGGTGTTCGCGCGCACCGGCAACGCCCTGTTCCCCGGCTGCCCGGCCCCCGTCCTCGCCTGGCTCGACCGGCACGAGCCGGCCTCCCTCGACTCCGCGGCCACCGCCGCGTACTGCAAGGACGTGGTCTTCCAGCGGCTCACCGGCGTGCGCGCCACCGACGCCAGCGACGCCTCCGTCCCGTTCCTCGACCCGCGCACCCGCGCCTACGACCGGGAGGCGCTGGCGGCCTGCGGCCTCGCACACCGGGCCGGCCTGCTGGCCCCGATCGCCGAGCCGCTCCCGCGGGGCGAGGCGCGGGCGGGCTTCCCGCTGCCGTCCGGGACGCCGGTCACCGCCGGGCCGTTCGACGTGCCCGCGTGCGCGCTGGGCGCGGGGGTGACCGAGCCGGGCGACGGCCTCCTGATCATCGGGACGACGCTGGCCTGCCTGGCCGTGGTGGACCGGCCCGCGCTGGACGGCGAGCCGACCGGCTTCCACTTCGCCACCTCCCGTCCCGACCGGTGGCTGCGGGGGATGCCGGCGATGGTGGGGACGGCGGCGCTGGACTGGTTCCTGGAGCGCATCGGCGCGTCCCACCGCGACCTGGACGGCCTGCTGGCCGAATCTCCGCCGGGTGCGCGCGGGGTACGGGTGCTCCCGTTCTTCTCGCCTTCAGGAGAGCGGGCGCCGTTCGTCGAACCGGCGGCGCGCGCCGAGATCACCGGGGTGAGCCTGGAGACGACCGATGCCGATCTGGTCCGCGCGACCTGCGAGGGGATCGCGTTCGCGGCCCGGCACTGCCTGGAGGCGGCCGGACTGGGCGGCGCGCTGTCGGTGGCGGGCGGCGGGACCCGCAGCGCCCGGTGGCTCGGGCTGTTCGCCGACGTCCTCGGCCGCCCGCTGCGGGTGGCGGCCGACGAGGCCGGCGCCCGCGGTGCCGTGCTGGCCGGGGGGCACGGGCTGGACGCGGCGGCGTGGACCCGGCCCGCCTCGGTGCGGGAGCCGGACGCGGGCCGCGCCGCCGCCTACGACGAGGAGTACCGAGCGTACCGGGAGCGGGTGGACACGGCCCGCGAGCGATGGCTGAACCAGCGCTGATAACACATAATCTTGTTGTTATCGCAGCCATAAATACCGTCCCCGTTCCCCGCCCCCGGCACGCCGGGGGCGGGCCCGGGGCGCGCACCCGCAATCGTCGCCTATGACCAGCACGACTCCCACCAGCGGCGCAGCCCGAGAGAGCGCGCAGGTACCCCTTCCGGAGGATGCGGAGGTGCGCGTGAAGCGGAACGTAAGTGATGTCTTGACACCCCACATCCATATCCCTACGCTAATCTCACACTTCTTGATGTTAAATCCACGAACTTGATGCGGGATCGAGGAGACGGCGTCATGACCGGCCAATCCCATGAGGCGCTGGCTCCGTACGGCCTTCGCTGCGAGCACCTGGCCGAGCCACTGGGACTCGACGAGCGCACCCCGCTGCTGTCGTGGCGCCTGGCGTCCGCCCGCCGCGGCGAATGGCTCTACCAGGGCGTCGCCGGGCCGGCCCAGGCGCCCGGCTCCACCGGCTACCGCGAGCTGCTGATTCGCCCCCGCCCCGGCGGACTGGCGTGGGCCCGCGCCGCCTACGAGTCGGTCCGCGGCACCCTCCGCACCGCCTGGACGCGGGCGGACGGCGAGCTGCGGCTGGAAGTGGGCGTGCCACCCGGCGCGACCGCCACCGTGCACGTGCCCACCGGAGATCCCGAGGGCGTACGCGAGAGCGGGATCCCGGTGGCCGGCGCCGCCGGGGTCACTGTCCCGGGCACCGGGCCTGGAACGCTCCTGTGCCGGGTGGCCTCGGGGGACTACCGCTTCACCGCGGCCGACCCGTCGGGCACCGTCCCCTAGCCGGCAGCACCGGCGGTACGGCCGCCGCGGCCCCGGCCGCGGCACCCGAGGCGGCCCGCGCGGGCCGCCGGATCCCTCGCGGCACAGGGCCGCGGGGTTCGAGGAGGACTCATGACATCGTCGCTTCGGACAGCTTCCCTCAGCCGCCGCGGCTTCCTCGGGCTCGGCGGCGGGGTCGCCGCCATGGGCGCGCTGGCGGCCTGCGGCGGGACCACGGGCACGGGCGGCGGCGCCGGAACGCTGCAGCTGGTCGGCGTGGCCGACCAGCAGAAGGCCGTGGACCAGCTCGTCAAGGCCTACACCAGAAGCAAGTTCAACGTCTCGTTCGCGCCCACCGACCAGGTGCAGACCTCGGTGCGCACCCGGCTCGGCGCGGGCAACGCCCCCGACGTGCACGTGGTGTTCCCCGGCAACGGGTCGGCGATGAGCATGGTGCAGATCTCCCAGGCTGGGCTGCTGGCCGACCTCAGCGACCAGGCGTGGGCCAAGCGCGTCCCGCCGACGCTGAAGCCCGCCTTCCAGAACGACGGCAAGACCTACGCCTACTCCGCCGGATCCAGCGTCATCGGCGCCGTCTACAACAAGAAGGTGTTCCAGGAGGCCGAGGTCGAACCGCCCGCGACCTGGAGCGAGTTCCTGGAGGTCTGCGAGAAGATCAAGGCCAAGGGCAGGACGCCGATCGCCCTGGGGGCGCAGACCCCGTGGGTCACACAGCTGATCACGTACGCGCTGGTGCCGTCCACCGTCTACGCCAAGAACCCGCGGTTCGACGAGCAGATGAAGGCGGGCTCGGTGAGCTTCGCAAACTCCGGCTGGACGCAGGCGCTGGAAATGTACCTGGAGCTGCAGAAGCGCGGCTTCTTCAACGGCAACCCCAACGGCACCACCTTCGAGCAGCAGACGGCGATGGTCGCCACCGGCAAGGCCGGGATGGCGATCCAGGTGTCGGCGGTGCTGCCGGACTTCCGCAAGCAGGCCGCCTCCCCGGACGACCTGGGCATGTTCCCGGTGCCGGGCGCCGACGACGAGAACCAGTGCTGGATCCCCGCCGGCGTGGTGGTCGGCCTGGGCGTCAGCGCGCGCAGCAAGAACCTCGACGAGGCCAAGGCGTTCCTGGAGTTCCTCGGCGAGCAGAAGAACATGAACACCTGGGCCGAGGCGGTGGCCTGCGTCCCGCTGACCCGGGACGCCTCGTCCAAGATCGACCCGGTGCTTGAGTCGTTTCTGCCATTCATCGACGGCAGCAAGGCCGTGCCGTTCATGGACCAGGCCTGGCCCAACGCCGAGGTCCAGCCCGCGCACTTCGCCGCCGTCCAGGAGCTGCTGGGCGGGCGCACCACCATCCCCAAGGCGCTGGCCAAGCTGGACGAGACCTACCGGAAGAAGTCCTGACCTGTGACCTCCACCATCGGTTCCGCCCCGGCCGCGGAGGGAACCGCGCTTTCGGCGAGCGCGCCCGCCCGCCGCGGCCGGCGGCGCGGCCGCCGCTTCCTGTCCCCGCCGTGGTGGTTCGCCGCCCCCGCACTGGCCGTGTACGCGCTGGTCGTGCTGTACCCGGCCGTCGCGGGCATGGTGTACGCCTTCACCGACTGGAACGGTCTGGGCGAGCTGAACTTCATCGGCCTGGACAACTTCTCGCGGCTGTTCGGCGACGAGGCGGCCCGCGGGTCGCTGGTCAACACGCTGCTGCTGACCCTGGCGATCGTGTTCGTGCAGAACGGCATCGGGCTGGCGCTCGCGCTCGGAGTGCACACCAGAATCAAGTCCCGGTCGGTGCTGCGGGTGGTCTTCTTCGCCCCGGCCGTGGTCAGCCCGGTGATGGTGGCCCTCCTGTGGAAGTACATCTACAACCCCGCGCCGGAGGCCGGTATCAACGGCCTCCTCGGCGCGGTCGGCCTGGGCGGGCTCCGGCAGGACTGGCTCGGCGATCCCGACCTGGCGCTGTGGTCGGTGGCGGGCATGGTGATCTGGCAGTTCGCCGGCTACTCGATGGTGATCTTCCTGGCCGGGCTGGAGGGCGTCCCGGAGGAGCTGCACGAGGCGGCGATGATCGACGGTGCGGGCCGGTGGCAGCGGTTCCGGCACGTGACCTGGCCGCTGCTGGCACCCGCCGTGACCATCAACCTGATGCTGTCGACCATCGGCGGCCTGAAGCTGTTCGACCAGGTGTACGCCGCGACCAACGGCGGCCCGGGCTACGCCAGCGAGACGCTGTCCACGGTGCTGTACAAGCAGGCGTTCGTGTTCGGCAACTACGGCTACAGCACCGCGATCGCGCTGGTGCTGGCGCTGTTCGTCGCCGCGGTGTCGATGGTGCAGGTCTACTACCTGCGCGGACGGGAGGTCTCCTCATGAGCGGCGGAGCCGGTGCGCGGAGTCTGGGGAACCTCCCCCAGGGAGTGAGAACATGAGCCTCAGGTACGGGCTGCGCACCTTCGGCCTGGAACTGGTGATGATCGCCGTCGCGGTGGCCTTCCTGTTCCCGGTGTACGCGCTGATCACGATGTCGTTCAAGAACCCCCGGCAGGTCGCCGAGTCGCCGCTGTCGCTGCCAACGAGTCCCCGCCTGGACAACTACGCCAACGCTTGGACGCGCGCCGAGATCGGCCCCGCGCTGATGAACAGCACGGTCGTCACGGTGGTCAGCCTGATCGCGCTGATCGCGCTCGGGTCGCTGGCCGCCTACTACCTGTCGAGGCAGGCGACCCGGCTGGGCTACGGCCTGTACATGCTGTTCCTGCTGGGCATCGTGCTGCCGTTCCAGCTCGGGATGATCCCGCTGTTCACGATGGTGGACTCGGCCGGGCTGCTGGGAAGCTATCCCGGGATCATCATCTTCTACACCGGCATCCAGCTGCCCTTCACGATCTTCCTGTACACCGGGTTCGTCCGGGCGCTGCCGGCCGACTACGCCAACGCCGCGCTGATCGACGGCGCCGGGCACTTCCGCGCGTTCACCCAGGTGGTGTTCCCGCTGCTGCGACCGATCACCGGCACGGTGCTGATCCTCAACGCGGTGTTCATCTGGAACGACCTGCTGACGCCGCTGCTCTACCTGGGCGGCTCCACCCGCGAGACGGTGCCGGTGCGGATCTTCGCGTTCGTCGGCCAGTACGTCTCCGACAACGGCCTGGTGTTCGCCGGGCTGGTGCT
This sequence comes from Actinomadura vinacea, assembly GCF_039532545.1. Classification (NCBI taxonomy): domain Bacteria; kingdom Bacillati; phylum Actinomycetota; class Actinomycetes; order Streptosporangiales; family Thermomonosporaceae; genus Actinomadura; species Actinomadura vinacea. The sequence continues at coordinate 20,187 of NZ_BAAARW010000041.1, forward strand.
GGCCTCGCTGCCGATCCTGGCGGTGTTCCTGGTTCTGCAGAAGTACGTCATCAAGGGCTTCGCCAGCGGGCTGAAAGGATGACCCCGGTGATTCCGCGGCGGCTGCGGGCGGTGCTGGACGCCCCGCCCCGCTCCCACTCCCCCGCCCCGATCTGGTGGTGGAGCGGCGAGCGGCTGGACCGGCGGCGGCTGCGCGACCAGCTCGAACGGTTCGCCGCCGGCGGCGTGTACAACCTGGTGATCCTGAACCTGGCGCCGTCCGGTCCGATGTTCGGCGCGGACGCCGACGAGCCGGCCTTCTTCACCGGCGCCTGGTGGGAGCTGCTCGACGGCGTCTGCGAGGACGCCCTGGAGCTCGGCGTCTCACTCTGGTTCTACGACCAGCTCGGGTTCTCGGGCGCCGACCTCCAGGCCCGCCTAGTCCGGGACGTCCCCGCGTACGCCGGGCAGTGGCTGGAGCGCGACGGCGGCGTCTCCGCACGCGGTTTCGACTACCTGTCGGCGCAGGCATGCGCGGCCCTGCTGGATCGCGTCCACGGCGAGTACGAGCGGCGGCTGGGCCATCGCTTCGGCAGCGCGATCGTCGGCTCCTTCCAGGACGAGCTGCCGTCGATCCCCACCTGGACGGAGGGGTTCGCCGAGGAGTTCGCCGCCCGCCGCGGCTACGACCTCGCCCCGTACCTGCCGTCGCTGTGGAAGGACGGGAACGACGCAGCGCTGCGGGTCCGCCGCGACTTCCACCTGACCCGGGGGGAGCTGGCCGAGGAGGCGTTCTTCCGTCCGCTGGCCGAGTGGCACGAGCGGCACGGCCTCCTGCACGGATGCGACCAGCAGGACCCGGCGCGCGCCGGGCATCCCGTGGACGGCGTCCGGTTGTACGCCGACTACGCCCGTACGCACCGCTGGTTCGGCGCCCCCGGCTCCGACCATCACGGTGATGCGCGCGTCCACTCGTCCCTGGCGCACCTGTACGGGCGCGACCGGGTGTGGATCGAGGCGTTCCACTCCAGCGGGTGGGGCGGAACGCTGGAGGAGACCTTCGACTGGCTGCTCCCGTGGTTGCGCGCGGGCGCCACCCTCTACAACCCGCACGCGGCCTACTACACGACCAAGGCCGGCTGGTGGGAGTGGGCTCCGCCTTCCACGGACTGGCGCCAGCCCTACTGGCCGCACCACCGCGTCTTCGCCGAGGCCGTCACGCGCCTCTGCGCGGCCCTGTCCATGGGACGGCACCTATGCGATGTCGCCGTCCTGTTCCCCACGGCGACCGCCCAGGCCGGGTCGCGGCTGGACGGCGCGGACTCCTTCGCCGCCGAGGCCCAGGAGACCTACCGGGCGCTGGTGGGCGACTTGGCCTGGTTCCAGATGGTGCCGGGCGCCCTGGGCCGGCTGGGGATCGACGCCGACGTCATCGACGACGACTCCGTCCAGCGCGCCGAGGTCACCGAAAGACGGCTGGCGGTGGCCGGCGAGTCGTACGGAACGGTCCTGCTCCCGGCCTGCACGGTGCTGGAGGGCGACACCGCGCGTCGGCTGGCCGCCCTGGTCGAGGCCGGCGGACGCGTCGTCGCGATCGGCCCGCCGCCCCGGCTCGGCGTGGGCGACCCCGCGGCCGGCGAGGCCGTGGCCCGCCTGGCGTCCCTGGTCGACACCGTCGCCGACACCGGCTCCCTCGCCCCCTTCCTGGAGGGCGCGCGGCGGGTGGAGGCTCCCGTCCCGGCCCTGGTACGCGAGGTGGACGGCGCGACCGTCGTGTTCGTGACGGCCGCCGAGTCGATGGCCAGCCGCGTTTCGGTGGGCGCCCCCGACGAACGCGGGATCGACCTGGGCTGGCTGGACGTCACCTACGACTTCGACCCCGGCCGCTACCACCGGGACATGCGCGTGCGCGTCAGCGGCGTCAGCGGACCGGCCTTCCTGGTCAGCCCCTTCGGCGGCGAACCGCGCCCCCTTCCCGCGGTGCAGGGGCCGTCGTGGGTCGACGTGGTCGTCCCGTTCGACGACGCCCCCGCCGCTCTGCTGATCTTCCCCGGTGACGGGGACGCGGCCCCTCAAGCCCCGTCCGAGCGGCTCGACTGCGCAACCGACCTGGGCTCGACCTGGGACATGGAACTGGTGCCGACGCTCGACAACACCTGGGGCGACTTCGCCCGGCCCTACGGGGAAATGCCGGTGCTGGAGAGCTGGCGGCTGTGGCACCGCGCCGGTGACGACCCGTCCGGCGAGGAGTGGACGCCGGTCCACGCGACGTTCGGCCCGCACGCCGTCTGGACCGACGCCGACACCGACGGCGGCGCCGGCGAGTGGCGGCCGATCGTCTACTCCGACGCCAGGGGGATCCGCAAGGACCCGATCCACCGAGCCGTCCTGGGGCCGAAGGGACACATACCCGAGGAGTTCCTCGACTTCGGCCAGGTCCGGGCGGGGCGGCAGGTGGTCGTCCGGACCCGCATGACCGTGCCGTCCCCCGGCGGACACCTGGTGCTCGGAGCCGCCGCCGCCAAGACCGTCCTCCTGGACGGAGAGACCGTTCCGCTGGACGACCGCGGATACCTGGCGACGTCCGAGTGCCCGCTTCCCGAGGGCTCGTACATGCTGGAAGTGCGGTTGGTCCCGGACGAGGACCTGCGGCTGCGCGGCCACCTGTCCACCACCACCGCGCCCACTCGCTGCCTGCGGCCCGAATGGATGACCGCCGCGGGCACGCCTCGTCCCGGCGCGCAGGTCGCCTTCACCGCGGAACTGCCGGCCTCGGGCGTCTTGCAGGTGGCCTCCGCCGCCGCCTGCCGGGTCCTGGTCGACGGCGTGGAGTTCGGACGCCAGGGCGGCTTCGAGCCCTACGCCGAACAGGACACTCCCCGGGTGGGCCGCTACACGCTGCCCGGCGGGCCCGGCGCCCGGCTCACCCTCGTCCTCACCGAGGACCGGACCCCTGCGAGCGTCCTGGTGGACGGTCCGCTCGTCTCCGGCACCGGCTGGCAGGCGACCCGCGAGGGAGCCGCGGTACCGGTCGTCGCCAGACGCGCCCAGTACGGCGATCCGGCGGCCCTGCACCTGCACCGGCGCCCGCACCCCCTCCCCGCCGCCGGCTGGCTGGAAGACCTGGAAGAGGACGGCGTCCTGCCCGCCGCCTTCGCCGTCCCTGGTACGGGCCCGCGCACCGAGTGGCTGCGCTGCACGGTGCCGCCGGGCGCGACCCGGATGCGCTTCACCGCCCGAGCCGAGGTCACCTGCATCGTCCTGGACGGCGCCACACTCCAGCCCGTCCGGACCGGCGACACGTTCGACCTCGAACTGCCCGGCGAGCACCGCCCGGCCAGGACCGTGGACGTCCGCCTGCGCACGAACCCCGGGCACCAGGAGGGCGCCGCCCTCGCCGGACCCGTCCGGTTCGAGACCGGCCCCGGCACGATCGACCTGGGCGACTGGGAGGACAGGGGCCTGACCGGCTACAGCGGCGGCGTCCGCTACCGCCGCGTCCTCGACCTGGCCACCGCCCCCGGACCGGCCGGACTCGACCTCGGCCATGTCCGGGGCACCGCCGAGGTCACGGTGAACGGAACCCCGGCGGGCGTCCGTATCTGCGCCCCGTACACCTTCGACCTGGGCACCGCCCTGCGCCAGGGCCGCAACGAGATCGACATCGTGGTCTACGGCACCCTCGCCCCGTACCTGGACGACACCAGCCCCACCCACTTCGTCTTCACGGGGCAGCGGGCCAGCGGCCTCATGGGGCCGGTGACCCTTCAGACAACCGACAAGCCCGTTCTCGCCCCCGCTGAGACCCGGTCCCGCCGAGCCCCCACCGACTCGAACTTCCACACCGCACGGAGTTCCGCATGACCAAAGCCCCGGCACCGCACGGCCCGGCCATCGACCGCCGTAGCCTGCTTCTCTCCGGCGGCGCCGTCGGCCTCGGCGCCGCCGCGGCCGGCCTGTCGGCCGCACCGAGCTGCGCGGCACCGGTCTTCCCGTCCGATCCGTTCGCGCTCGGCGTCGCCTCCGGCGACCCATGGCCCGACAGCGTCGTGCTGTGGACCAGACTCGCCCCGCAGCCGCTGGCCCTGGACGGTTCCGGCGGGATGCCCGCCCGCAAGGTCCAGGTCGGCTGGGAGATCGCCACCGACGAGCGCTTCCGCAAGGTCGTGCGCCGCGGCCACGCCTTCGCCACCCCGGAGCTGGCCCACTCCGTGCACGTCGAGGTACGCGGTCTGCGACCGGACCGCGAGTACTTCTACCGTTTCCGCGTCCTGGACGCCAACGAGCACATCAAATTCACCAGCTACCAGCGCGGCTACATGCGCTGCACTTTGGACGACAGCACCTTCCGCACCGATTTCCGCGTCCTTCCGTACGTGACCCGGCCCGGCGCACCCATCAGCACCCGCACGTCCTTCGTCACCGAGAACGGCAATCCGGGCCTCCAGTCCGCCTGACGCTCAGCGTCCCGACCGTTCCCGTCATGTCCGGCCAGACGACCTACGGCCCCGTCCGCCGTCACGACCACGCAGCGCACCGACCGAGGAGGATCCCGATGAGTGAGGCGACCGTCGACCGCTCCCTGCTCCCGCCCGTCGTCCGCCGCAAGACCCGCATCGGCCTGGTCGCCGGCGGGCTCGGCACGTACTGGCCCCAGTTCCCCGGCCTGCTGCCGCAACTGCAGAAGTCGGCCCGCTACGTCTCCGAGCGCTTCCAGGACATGGACGCCGAGGTCACCGACGCCGGCTTCATCTCCGACGCCCAGGAGGGCGCGGCCGCGGCGGAGCTGCTGCGCAAGGCCGACTGCGACCTGATCGTCATGTTCCTCACGACCTACCTCACCAGCTCGATGGTGCTTCCGATCGCCCAGCGGTCCAACACCCCGGTCCTGGTCATCGACCTGCAGCCGACCGAGAAGATGGACCACGCCGCGTTCGGCACCGGCGACTGGCTGGCCTACTGCGGGCAGTGCTCCGTCCCCGAGGTCGGCAACGTGTTCCGCCGCGCGGGCATCCCGTTCCGTTCGGTGTCCGGCCACCTCACGCAGGAGTCGGCGTGGACCCGTATCGGGCGGTGGATCCAGGCCGCGAAGATCCGCGCGACGCTGCGCCACGCCCGGCACGGGCTGATGGGCCACGTGTACCCCGGCATGCTCGACGTCTCCACCGACCTGACCCTGCTGCCCGCCACGTTCGGCAGCCACGTCGAGGTGCTGGAGTTCGACGACCTGCGCCACCGGGTGGAGAAGGTCACCGACACCGAGGCGGCGGCCCGGATGGACCTCGCGCGGCAGATCTTCACGCTCGACGACACCGTCGTCGAGGACGACTTCGCCTGGGGCGCCCGCGTCTCGGTCGGGCTCGACCGGCTGGTCGAGGACTTCGAGCTGGACAGCCTGGCCTACTACCACCGGGGCCTGAACGGCGAGCTGCACGAGCGCCTCGGCGCCGGAATGATCCTCGGCGCCTCGCTGCTGACCGCCCGCGGGCTGCCGGCGACGGGCGAGTACGAGCTGCGCACCTCCGTCGCCCAGCTCGTCACCCAGGTCGCCGGCGCCGGCGGATCGTTCTGCGAGATCCAGGCCCTCAACTTCGAGGACGGGGTGGTCGAGATGGGCCACGACGGCCCCGCCCACCTCGCCGTCGCCAGCCGCGACCCGCTGCTGCGCGGCCTGGGCGTGTACCACGGCAAGCGCGGCTGGGGAGTGTCGGTCGAGTTCGACGTCCAGCACGGCCTCGTCACGCTGCTCGGGCTGGGCCAGGACCGCGACGGCACCCTCACGTTCATCGCCAGCGAGGGCGAGGTCGTCCCCGGACCCCTGCTGGAGATCGGCAACACCACCAGCCGCGTGGACTTCGGCCGCGACCCGGGAGAGTGGGTCGACGACTGGTCGGCCACCGGCATCGGGCACCACTGGTCCCTGTCCCTGGGACACCGCGCCGACGACTACCGCGCCGCGGCGAACCTCCTCGGCATCCCCTTCCGCAAGGTCTGACCCACCTCGCGTACCTGGGCGCCGAGCCCCCTCCCCTCGGCGCCCACGCGGCGGCGGACTGTGACGATCAACGGAACCCGGGTTGACGCCGTCCGTCCAACCTTGACCAGCATGAGGACGGTCAGACCGCCCTCTACCGGGCCACGTGCGTCCGGACCGCTGAGGCCCTCGCGCAAGAGCGTGACGAAGCGGCGCACGCAGCCGGCGTCGGCCTCAGGGGCGGCGATCATGGCCATGACCAAGAACGCGGCACTGCACTGGGCCACCGCCGGAGTCCGGGTCAACGCCGTCGTCCCTGGCTTCATAGGCACCCGAGCCTTGCTTGACAGGTACGGGAACACCGAGCGCCACTCGGCGATGCTCGCCAACACCCCGATGCGCCGCCTGGGCCGCCCCGAGGAAGTCGCCGCGGCCGTCGCCCATCTCGCAAGTGACGACTCCGGCTACACCACCGGCTCGGAACTCCTTGTCGACGGTGGATGGTCCGCCCGGTAAGGCTGCGGTCCTGCTCCCGGCGGTCAGCGCTTGGCGGCAACCGCGTCGTTTCCGAACCTGGACCGGGGACGGCCAGGCCGGTCACCGCCGTGGTCCTGGCCGGGCAAGGCTCGCTGAAGTGCTCGCGGTAGCGCGTTCATCTCGGCGAAGTACCCGGGGACGGTGATGTGGACACCGGTCCGGACGACCTGCTCCAGGTCGCTGCCGGCGGCACTGTCTCCGGGACCAGGAAGTCGCACGCGATGATCGCGTGAGCCTGGGCGGTGCGGAACCGCCGCCACGAGGTCGTCCCGGACCTCGTAGAACTTTGAGGCCGCCGCGCCCGCGCAGGCCGATGCCGCCGTAGCCCATGCTGTTGTGCCGATGCCCGCGCACGTCCAGGTCGCGATGGCCGGCAGCGTGCGGGAGGGCCTGCTGGCCCTGGCCGTGGGCGCGGGCATGCAGGTGATGGCCGCGATGATGGAGGAGAGCGTGACCTGCCAGTGTCAGTGCTCACCCGCCGGCGGCCACCAGGCACCGAGTCTCCAGCAAAGCCGACCCGGCAAGGGCGATTAGAGAGGTGCCGATAACTGAACAGCCCCCCTCAGCGCGGGCGGCGGGCTACTCGGCGGCGACACCGACGGCGACCTCGACATCGGCTGCGGGCCTGTCTGGGCGCATTGTCCGCGTTTACCGATCCAGGTTGCGTCCCAGGTCTTCGAGGTCGCGTCCCAGGTCCTTCAGGTCGCGCGGGCTCAAGACCCGCAGGGTGCTCTTGAGGGCCTTCCGTTCGTTTCGGTCCAGGTCACGCACGTCGCGTCCTAGATTCCGCACGTGGCGCAGGTCCGGCAGGCGGTGCTCCAGGTCGCTCAGCTCTGCTTCCAAGTCCCTCAGGTTACGCATCGTGAATCATCTCCACTATCGGGTCCCGCGGGGGATGCTGCAGGACGTCGTAAATGGACTGTCCGCGGCCGGGGGGCGTCGTCAATCAGGCTCAAGCACGCGAAGATCGGTGAACCACCTGTCCGCAGGCCGCGGCGTGCACCACACCTCACAAGTTGACGCCGAGCGTGCGCCACCAGTCGTCGAGGGTGCCCCAGGTGTATGTGAAGGGGTGTGGAGTCGGGGCACGCACAGGGTGCGGCATCAGAGCCGGGTCGGCGGTCATCGGGACAGAAGGATGCCGATCACGATCACAAGCGCCAGCGCCATGAGGGGAGCAAGAGCGAAGATCGCGAGTTGGAGCAGGCAGCCCCGCTGCTTCACAGTGCCGGGAGCTCCGATGGTGCCTGCGAGGTACAGGGCCGCAGGGCCACGGTACTCCAGCTCAGATGGCTGCTCAGGGGTGAGAACCGTGGCGGCGACGCCAATCTGACCGCCTCCCTGCGACACGGCAACGTGCACTGGCTTGTCCGCCGGGATCTCGAAGGCCGCCCTCCCCCAACGCTGGTGGTAGTGGGCACCGTCGATACCGACGGTGACGCCGGCCTTGGCAACTACCCCGCGGCGCGTGTGGAGCTGCAGGACCCGCATGAGGCCGTCGTGGGCGCCGGCGTATGGGATGGGCGTCTCGCTCATGCTCGCCATCGTTACCACAGGGCCCTGCTGCCGAACCACCCCGCGCGCGCCACCATCGGCCCTAGTGCCCAATTGGACAGCCAGCGAACGCCTGCCCCGGATGAAGCGCCCCGGTTTCGATAGAGGCTCTAGGTTGTGACTGTGACCTGCGGTTCCGTGCGGTTCTGGAAGTAGCCGACCTCGTATTCGTCGGGTGGGACGTGGCCGATCTCACCGTGCAGGCGGGTGGTGTTGTACCAATTGACCCATTCGGCGGTGGCCAGTTCGACGCCGGTCAGGTGCTTCCACGGGCCACGCGGTTTGATCAGCTCGGTCTTGTACAGGCCGATCGCCGACTCCATCAGCGCGTTGTCGAGCGCGTCGCCGACGGTGCCGATCGAGGCGTCGATCCCGGTCTCGACCAGGTGGGCAGTGAAGCGGAAGCTGGTGTATTGGGTGGGCTCAACCGGTCGTCGCAACACCTTGATTGTGGAGGTGTGCGTGGGAAGGCCGAAGGGTTGGGCGACGACGGTGACGGGGCGTCCGGCGATGCGTTCGCCTGGGCGGCCTCCGGTCCGGCGGGATGTGGAGCGGGCGTTCTGGAAACGGATCGCCGAGGGGATGACCACCGAGGACGCGGCGATCGCGTGCGGCGTGTCGGTCCCGGTCGGATCCCGGTGGTTCCGCGAGCGTGGCGGCATGCCCTCGATCCAGTTGAGCCCGTTGTCGGGAAGGTTCCTGTCGTTCGCCGAGCGCGAGGAGATCGCGCTGCTCAAGGCCCAGGGTGTGGGAGTGGTGCACCAGGCCCGGGCCGACCGGCCGTCCGGCCCGGTCACGCCGCCACAGCGCCATGTCCAGGGCGTCCAGGACCAGCCGGGTGCGCTTGGTGGTCGCGGCCGCCCAGCCGACGATCGCCCGCGAGAAGATGTCCACCACGAATGCGACGTAGACCACGCCGGCCCAGGTGGTCACGTGGGTGAAGTCGGCGACCCAGCGGCGGTTGGGCGCGGTGGCGGTGAAGTCGCGCCGCAGCAGGTCGGCCGCGCGTTCGTGCCTGTCATCGCGCACGGTGGTACGGACCTTGCGGCCGCGGCGGGCGCCGGTCAGGCCGAGTCCGCGCATCAGGCGTTCCACCGTGCAGCGCGCCGCCTGGTGGCCCTCGCGTTGCAGTTGCCGCCAGACCTTGCGGGCGCCATAGACCTGGTAGTTGTCCTGGTGAATGCGGGTGATCTCGGTCTTGAGCCGCTCGTCGCGGACCGCCCGGGCCGAGGCCGGACGCGACT
>NZ_BAAARW010000042.1:0-61112 GCF_039532545.1 Actinomadura vinacea
GGGCGATGGCGTTCTCCTCGGTCTTCGTCGTCAGCAACAGCCTCCGACTCCGCCGCTTCAAGCCGTACAGGGCGGAAGAGGTGTCCGACGGCGGCGTCGCGGCGGCGCCGAGGCCGCAGCCGCCGGCCAAGACCTCCGTCACCCGCTGATCCGTCCCTGAGCGGACGGCGCCCGCCTGCGGCGCCGTCCGCTCAGGGACGCTCTGGTGTGGGCGCGCAGCGGAGCATCCCGCCGGGCTTGCGCTGCCATACGAAGCGGCATCGGCCCACCTGGCGGACCCCGTCCCTGATCTCGGACGGGAGTTCGGCGGGGCGTGTCGTCCGTCCGGGGTCCTCTTGCCCGCGGCCGTCGTCCTGGCCGCGGCCCCTGCCGTCGTCGACCGAGCGGAGAACGCCGCCCGGCCCGTCTGGCGCGCCGGTGGTGCCGCCGAGCCCGGCCAGTAGGACGAACGCGATGAACACGATGAGGCTCATCAGCCGCGCGTGCGGCGAGCGATCGGTCGATATCGGACGGTGCCGACTCATGCCCACGCAACGGACTCTACATCTCGCTACGTATCCCGAACCTCACCTACGGTCATCGTTGGGCTGAAAACACAATGGCCCCGGCGTGACGCCGTCCGGTTCAGGCGCGGAGGGCGCTGACCAGGACACCCACGCGCTCGTCGCCGGCGGCGGCGTCGAGGGCCTTGCCGAGGGTCTCGTGGTAGGTGGGGGCGGCCTTCTCCTGGACGGCACGTCCCTCGTCGGTGATCACCGTGTAGACGCCGCGCCGGTCGTTGGGGCAGTGGGCGCGACGGGTCAGGCCGGACGACTCCAGCCGTGCGACCAGGCGGCTGACCGAGCTCTGGTTGAGTCCGATGAGGTCGGCCAGCTCCTGCATGCGCAGCTCGCCGTCCTCGGCGGCGGCGAGGCGGCAGAGCGCCCGGTACTCCGAGAGTCCGATGCCGTGCTGCCGCTGAACGGCCTTGGCCAGCTCGTGTTCGACGCGTCCGTGCAGGGTCACAACCCTGTCCCAGGCCGCCCCGTCCATCGTCGTGGTCATCGTGGCGCCTCCTCTTGACACAGAATACATGCAATGCCAACATCTGCATGTACATACAATTCATGCAGGTACATGCATATGTCGTTGGAGGTGCCTGACCATGTCCCACACCCAGAGCCCCCTGTTGCAGCCCTACCAGAGCGATCACCTGCGGCTGCCCAACCGGATCGCGATGGCCCCGATGACCCGCGGCCGGGCCGACGACGTCACCGCCGTGCCGAGCCCGCTGACCAAGACCTACTACGCCCAGCGCGCCGACGCCGGGCTGATCGTCACCGAGGGGATCTGGCCCGACCGGCTCGGCAAGGGCGGCCCCGGCATCCCCGGCCTGGTGGACGACGCACAGGTGGCCGGCTGGCGCGAGGTGACCGGCGCCGTGCACGCCGCCGGCGGGCGGATCTTCGCGCAGCTCTGGCACGTCGGCCGGATGACCCACCCCGTCACGCTGCCGGACGGCGAGCTGCCGGTCGCGCCCTCACCGGTCCGGATCGCCTCGGAGCCGATCTACACCCGGGAGGGCTCGCTCGACCACGTCACCCCGCGCGCGATGACGACCGCCGAGGCCGACGCCTTGATCGCCGCGTTCGCCGCCGAGGCCCGCAACGCGATCCGCGCCGGGTTCGACGGCGTCGAGGTGCACGGCGCCAACGGCTACCTCATCCAGCAGTTCCTCGCTGAGAACACCAATCTCCGTGACGACCGCTTCGGCGGCTCGCGCAACGGTCGGCTGCGCTTCGCGGTCGAGGCCGTGGAGGCGGTCGCGGCGGAGATCGGCCCCGAACGCGTCGGCCTGCGGATCTCCCCCGACAACCCTGAGAACGAGATCGCTGAGGAGGACCCGCAGGGCACCTACCGTTCCCTGGTCTCCGCCCTCGCCCCCCTCGGACTGGCGTACCTGCATGTGATCGAGCGTGGCGCGTACGGCGCGCTGGCCGACCTGCGCCCGCTGTGGCCCGGCACCCTGATCGCCAACTTCAACGGGCCGGAGCCCACCACGCGGCGCGCTGGAGAGGGCGTCCTGGACGCGGGCCTGGCGGACGTCTTCTCGTTTGGCCGGCTGTTCATCTCCAACCCCGACCTGCCGGCCCGCATCGCCGCCGACGCCCCCTTCAACCGGCATGTCGAGCACCTCGTCTACGGGGGCGGCGCCGAGGGCTACATCGACTACCCCGCCCTGGACGGGGCCAGCGCGTAACGGCTCAGCGCGGGACGTCCCAGAAGGCGAGCTCGTGACGCATCCCCTCCAGGAAGGCCCGTTCTGCCGCCTCCCGGTCCGGCGCCGTCTCGTCGATCATGTGCGCGACGCGGCGGGTCAGCTCGGCGAAGCCCGGATCGGCGTAGGTGTCGACCCAGCGGCGGTAGCGCGGTTCGGCGGGCGGGTTCTCGGCGAGCCGCTTCCCGAGCGTCGAGTACCCCCACATGCACGGGTAGAGCGCGGCCAGGCCCTCGCCGTACGAGGCGGCGCTGTCCAGCAGGAACCCGGTGTACGCGACGCACGCGGGACCCTTCTCCGCCCCGTCCAGATCGGCGCCGAACTCCGACGACAGCGACCGGTGCAGCGACAGCTCCTCGTGGTAGGTGGAGTGCGCCAGGTCGACGAGGTCGCCGAGGTGGGCGGCGGGGGCCTGCCAGGCCAGCCGTGAGAAGACACGGACGTAGTCGTGCAGGAAGAGGTAGTCCTGCTCCAGCCAGGAGCGGAACACCGCCTCGTCGAGGTCGCCCCGGGCGATGCCCGCCACGGTCGGATGCTCCAACTGCTCCTCGACCAGCGGCCGGCCGAGCTTCTCCAGATGCGCCGCGAGAGTCATGCCGCACAGTGTGCCAGCCCGGAAAACGACCAGGCCCCGCCTGGTCATAGCCCTGGCGGGGCCTGGTCTAAGCCGGTGTGCGGGTCGCCTCTCGGCGAAAGGCACAACGCGGCTCCAGCCGAACGGTATTCCGCGAAGGCGATAGGTGAGGCCCGGGGACTCCAGGCACACCGGCCATCACATGTAACCACGGGCACCGGCCGATTGTTCCCACGCCCCACCGAGGAGCGACGGGACGATCGGCCACATCCGAGTGATCACGTCCTTCCCGAACGTCACCGGAGCCCCGGAGGTCCCCCCGCCGGAGGCCACGCCCCACAGCACCAGCGTGGCCGACCGTCCCTGCGATGCCCGCGACGCTGCAGACGAGCGGAAGCGCGCTGATCAGGCCCGGGTCGTCCCGCGGCACATACCTCGGTCGACGCCGAGGAACTCGCCGGGCACCTCCTGATCACGATCGCGGGCCCGCGCTACTGGCGCGGGGCGCAGTCGCCGCCGGCCACGCCGGGCGGCCGCACCATCCCGCCCGTCCGCACGATGACCGCCGTGGGCTTGGGCGGGATGCTGTGCCCCGACCGCCTGCCGCAACGCGCGCGGCGACAGCCCCGGTCACCGGCCTGCCCGGCGCGGCGCTCACGCTCGTGGGCCGTCTCAGCGGAGGAAGGGCAGCAGCATGGCGGCGGTGTCCTGTGGGTTGTCCTCTGGCAGGAAGTGTCCCGCGTCCGCGATCGTGGTCCGCCCGGCTCCGGGGATCGCGGCGGCAAGGCGGTCCGCCGTGGCGGGAGCGAGCCAGCCGTCCCGCTCACCCCAGAGCACCAGGGTGGGAACGGCGATCCGGTCCAGGCGCGCGACCACTTCGCGGGTGTCATCGGCGGTGACGGCGGCGGCCTGGTCGACCCAGCGCCGCTGCCCCTCAGGCCCGGCCCACGGCGCGAGGTAGGCGCGCGCGACGGCGTCGGCCATCGGACGGTGGGTCGCCGTGCGCATACGCGGGCCGACGATATCGGCGAAGACGTGCTCGGGCATGGTGCGGTAGGCGTCCTGGTGGCGGCGCATGTGCTCGGTGAACGGGGTGAGCCACGGCTCCAATATGGCGGCGTCCAGGAGTGCGATCCGGCGTGCGGGCACCCGGTGGATCAGATGGGCGCGCAGCACGACCGCGCCGCCGATGTCGTGTCCGACCAGGGCCGGGGGGTCGATGCCCCAGTGCTCGACCAGTTCGGCGAGAGTGCGGGCCTGCCGTTCGATGGACGGCTCGAATCCGGGCGCGAGGCGCGAGCCGCCGTAACCGAGGAGGTCCCACACATGGACGGTGTGCTCGCGTGCCAGTTCCGGGACGACATCGCGCCACAGGAACGACCAGGCCGGGCTGCCGTGCACGAGGACGACCGGCGGCCCGTCCCCGAACACACCGGCGGCAACCTCACCGCCCGACACCCGCACCCGATCCGGCAGCCTCCACGTCCCGGACTCCACGCTCACGACATCCTCCAACGGTAAGGGGTAAAACTAATTTTCTATCCTTACCATAGCAGCAAGTAAGTGCTGAAGATGGATTACACCGGTTACGATCTCGAAGGAGCAGTTCCACGCCGCCTACGACATCCGCACCGACGGCCTGCGCGCTTTCTGCGACGACGTACATGCCGTCCTCGAAGCGCCCACCGAGGGACACGCCGTCAAGGCCGGGCCAGCACGGCGCCGCCGGCAGCAGTACCTCATGGCCGACGAACCGCCAGTCCTCGCAGGCCTGGGCGCCCAACCATTCCAGCGCCGCCCTGCCCTGCGGCGTGGTCCTCGACACTGGCCGCCGCCGCTGCGCCCCGCAACCTCTGCGGCAGCCGCCTCAACGTGGCCGACCACCGCACCACCGTTTCACGTGAAGCATCCGGCAGGATCGCCTCGCGGGTTCAAAGGCCTGTCTCGGTGGCCTCAGGTACCGCGCGAGCGCGTTACCTGGCCGGTGAGGCGATGCCGGAGGCGAGCTTCGCCGGGCAGATCGCGAAGCGATGTCGCGCTTGCCCAGGCTCGGTCAGGGTGCGAGCCGCTAGGCGAGTGCCCTGGGCCGGGGCTGCGAAAACACAGCCTCGGAGGCCGAGAACCCGAAGTGGCAGCGGTGTTGTGCGTACCGGCCCCCGGTGGGCTCCCGACTCCTTGGCGGTGAAGCCGCCGTTCGCGACGGCGGCGCTGCTCTCGCCCCGCCGGGGAAGCGACGGCGACCGTTTAGCGTGCGGTACGGCCGCCTGGTCCCGTCACTCCCAAGTGGTGCCCGCGGGCACTCTGATCGTGGTGTTGATGCGGTTGACCATGTTGGTGGTCGCGATCATCAGGATGACCGCGGAGAGCTCGCGCTCGTCGAAGTGGTCGGCGACCTCGTCCCAGAGCTGGTCGTCCACCACCTCGCCCCGGTCGGCCAGCCGGGTGACGGCCTCGGTCAGCTTCAGCGCGGCCCGTTCGGCGTCGGTGAAGCAGTCGGCGTCCCGCCACCCGGGCAGTTGCAGCAGCCGGTCGTCACTTTCCCCGGCCTTCCGCGCGGCCTGTACCCCAGCGTGGATGCACGCCCCGCACCCGTTGATCTGGCTCGCCCGCATGTGGACCAGGTCCAGCAACGTCTGCGGCGCACCGCTCGAGTACATGGCCTTGAACAGGTTCTGGATGCCCTTCGTGGCGTCGGGCAGGCCCATCGCAGGATTCTTCATCCGAGCCGACATGTCGTGATCTCCCATCGGGTTCTGTATGTGATCGCTGCTATGACGGACCGATCGGAGAAAAGGTGACCGCACCGTCAGCCTCCTGGGACGCGCCAAGGGGGCGGGCTAACGGCCCGGTGGCGACCATGCGAGGAGGTCGTCCAGGTGGCGGCGCGTGATGCCCTCGCGCGAATCCACGTGGACGAGTTTGATGCCTCGGTACGGCCATGCCTGACGTTTGATTCGCATCGGGATGACGTCATCGATCCATGCGAAGGAGCGACCGTCGGCGTGGCGGAGGATGGGCGCCCATTTGTGCGTCTCGAGAAGCTGGATGATCCGGAAGCGCGGGTCGCCCCGTTGACGCCGGTACGTCGAGAACTCCACCACGGGAAGGTCCGGCAGGCCCAGCAGCGGCCCTAGATGTTCGTTGGCGTGATGCTCCCAGGTGGTCGCCCAGATCAGCTCGTAGTGGTCGGCCAGTTCCCTCAGCCAGGCACCGTGCTCGGACGAGAGCCGGACGGTGAGATCTCCGATCGAGTGCTGGACGAAACGCTCCGGCTCCGAAGGCGACAAGGGATTCAGGACCCCGTCTACGTCCAGGTACAACAGCGGCTTGGCCGTCGGCCGGGTGCCGGGCCGCGGGACGGCGCCGATCCCCCACGCCATGACAGACACCCCTATCAGGCCACATGATCGCTGCACATCGATTTTCTCGGAGGCGGACAACGGCATGTGCGGAACCCATGACCCTCGCCTGGCCGGGCTGGCGCGCAATGCGTCCGCACCGGCGGAGGTCCTGCTGCGTCTCTTGGCGACGGGTATTGACGAAGTCCGGTTCGCGCTGTGCGGCCGTTCCGAACTGCCCGATGAAGTCATCGACGCGATCCTGGCCCATCCCGATCGGACCGTCCGACGGTCGTTCGCCGGTAATTCTCGAATCGGGCCACGGATACGGTCACGGCTGGCCGACGATCCCGACGCCGGGGTCCGGGCCGCCGTCGTCGAGAACAGCGGCCTTTTCTGGAAGCGCTCCACGTCGGCGCCCCGGCCGTTGACGATCGAAGCCTATGAACGGCTGGCCTCGGATCCGGAGTCCCGCGTCCGAGAAGAGGTCGCGCTCCACCCGTACACGCCCGACCACGTTCGGACGCGGCTGGCCGCGGACCCGAGTCCAGAGGTGCGAATCCTGCTCCTGGACCTTTGGCGGCATCTCACCGATGAGGTCAAGGGCATGCTCCTCGCCGATCGTGACGCGGAGGTCCGGGAGGCGGCCCATCATGAGCGGCAGAGGGAGCGCTCGGCGGTCGCCGCCGACAAACCAGTGGCTCGGTTGTCCGAGGAGGAAACGCGGATCGGCATTCTTTCCAGGGCGCAGGCCGAGGGCCTGGCCCGGGACACCGACCCGCGAACGCGCGCCAAAGTCGCCGGCAACCCCAACCTGGACGACGACCTGGTCTCCGAACTGGCGGTCGACGCCGACCCGGACGTCCGGCTCGCGGTCTCGACCCGCCCCGGCCTGAGCGAACGAGAGCGCGCGGCCATCGATTACCACCTCGAGCCACGCGCGAGGTTCTATCCATTGCCGTGGGTGCTGGCACTCTCCGACGACGAGCAGGCCATGCGGGAGTGCGCCGTGTCCGCACATCCGGCGCTGCGACGCAGCGCCGCGTTCTGCCCTCATCTGCCACCCGACCTGACCGAGCGCCTCGCCGACGATGAGGACTTCCTCGTGAGGCTGTTCCTCGCCGAGAACCATCCCGATGCGCCCGGGCTGCTGCTGCTCAGAACCGTCCTGGAGTTCGACGGCTATTCCGTTGCCGCGATGCTGCGGCATCCGAACTCTCCGCGTCACGGCCTGCGAAGATTCGCGGACTCCTCCGAACCGAAGGAGCGCAGGCTCGTCGCCATGGATCCCACGACCCCGGCCGAAGTGATCGAACAGCTCAGCCGGGACGGCGATAGGAGCGTCCGGGCGGCCATGGCGCACGATCCACGTCTTTCCACAGCCAGGCTTGTCGTGCTCCTGGCGGACCCGGACACGGCCGCCGCGGCCGCCGCGAATCCCAGCCTGCCGGTTCCCGCGATGATGGAGATCCTTGAGCGGGCTACTTGACCAGGTGGAAGTCGGGGTGGTGCAGCCAGGCGGCCAGGAATTCGGCGTCGCCGACGTGCCGGAACCAGCGGCCGCCTCCGCCGGTGTCGTACGAGACTTCTTCGATCCGCCCCGGGAGGGAGGTCATCAGCGCCCGGGCCCGGACGAGGTCGGCTTCGTTCCTCGTCTCGTCCCGCGGGGTGGGATAGCCGAGGACGCCGTCGAAGTCCACGAGCGCGTCAAGCCGCGGGGCGAGCGCGAGCGCCAGGTGGCCCAGGACGATGTGGTTCATCCGGCCCGAGCATCCGGCGTCCAGAATCAGCCCTTGCACGGGTGGACGCGCGAAGGCCGAGTAATCGTCGTCGTCCGCTGGAATGCACTCGTCCTCGGACAGGAAGAAGGCGCAGGTCTCACCAGGGGAGTAGCCGTCCAGACCAATGGCCGCGCCGTCCCGTGGCCAGAAGGCGAGATCGCCGCGAGGCTCGACGTCGACCGGATCGCAGAAGGTCTCCAGCCAGGGGACGACCTTGGCGAGGATGCCGTCGAACCCGCACGCCTCGAAAAGCCACAACCCGACCGCCGGTCCCGACATACCGCCGTCCTCACCCGCGTCCGGGAGGGGTCCCGGCCCGTTCCCTGGACGATGGGCGATCAGCCGCCGAGGTCGACGAGGAGAACCGCGATGAACATGCCAGTGCTCGTCGATTGGCTGACTCTGCTGCTCGGCCCCATCGTCATCATCTCATTGGTGCTCAGCGTCTTCGCAAAACGTTCGACGTCCAGCGCTGAGGCGCCGCTCCCTGCGTGGGGCAAGGTCGCCCAAGCGGTGGGGATGATCTCCGCGATGCTCCTGGGCCTGCTCTGGATTCTCTGGGGCGGTTGAACGGCGCCCTGCGCCCGTTCCGCCGCTCTTACGCCAGACGATCATCTCGCTCCTCGTCCCGGCATGGCCGAGGTTCCAGCATGCCCCGCCGGCCGATCGCCCTTGCTGAAGGCGTCGCCGATGTCGGGGCTCCCCGATTGTTGCCTCCTCCGTGTGCTGACGGCCGGCCGTCAGCACACGGATGCACGGGAAAGACGGTGACGGACATGTCCCCGTTTAAGTGCAGTCCTCGGCCCGGGCTCCTTTCCCTGCCCGTATCGGCGCGAGAGCGCGTGGACGCTCCAAGCACCGGCAGTTGACATCAACCATTGTTGAGGTTTCAGGCTTGAGTCCGTGCCGGCCACCGCGGCCGGTCACGTGACGGATGCCCGTCCTTCGACGGGATGACCTGCATGGATGGAGGGCGGAACCATGACCGAGAACGCGCTGCGTGTGGCGATCATCATCGGCAGCAACCGCAACGGCCGGTTCGCGCCGACCGTGGGCCGGTGGTTCGCCGAGCGTGCCGAGCGCCACAAGGGCTTGCGGCCGGACATCGTCGACCTGGGTGAGCTGGAGTTGCCCGCGATCCTGGGACGCCCGCAGGACGGCGAGGTCCTGGCGAAGGCCACCGAGGCCCTGGAGCGGTCCGACGCGTTCGTGATCATCACCCCCGAGTACAACCACAGCTTCCCCGGCAGCCTGAAGAACTTCATTGACGCGCACTTCACACAGTGGCAGGCCAAGCCGGTCGCGTTCGTGTCGTACGGCGGGATGGCCGGCGGGCAGCGGGCGGTGGAGCACCTGCGGCCGGTCTTCGCCGAACTGCACGCGGTGACGATCCGCGACACGGTCAGCCTCCACAACCCCTGGGGGCAGTTCGACGACGAGGGGCGGCACCTGGATCCGGAGGCCCCCGACGCCGCCGCGAAGACCATGCTCGACCAGCTCGCCTGGTGGGGGCACGCCCTGCGGGACGCCCGCGCCGTCCGGCCGTACAGCGCTTGAACCGAGAGGAGAAGACGTGATGGAAGGGACCGTTGTCCCGCGCGGCCGGGGGGCCATGGCGGTCGCGCTGGTGCTGGTGCTCGGGTCGATCATGGTGACGCTGGACATGACCGTGGTGAACGTCGCGATCGCCCGGCTTTCGGAGGACTTCGACGCGCCGCTGGCCACGATCCAGTGGGTGGCGACGGGCTATTCGCTGGCGCTGGGCGCGGTCATCCCGCTGTCGGCCTGGGCGGTCGGACGGTTCGGCGCCAGACCGTTGTACCTGGGGGCGATCGGCCTGTTCGCGGCGGGGTCGGTCCTGGCCGGGCTGGCCTGGAACATCGAGTCGCTGATCGCGTTCCGGGTGGTGCAGGGGCTGGCCGGCGGGCTGGTGATGCCGGTCGGCATGACGATCCTCATCCGCGCCGCCGACCCGGACCGGCTGGGCCGGTTGATGAGCACGCTGGGCCTGGCGATCCTGGTGGGCCCGCTGGCCGGGCCGGTGCTGGGCGGCTGGCTGATCGACGAGGTGTCGTGGCGGTGGATGTTCTACGTCAACCTGCCGATCGGGGCGGTCGTGGTCGCGCTGGCGTCCCGGATCTTCCCCCGGGACGGTGCACGCGACCCGAGGCCGCTGGACCTTCCGGGTCTGCTCATGCTGTCGCCCGGCCTGGCCGCGCTGATCTACGGCGTGACCTCCGGCGGCGAGCGAGGCGACTTCGCCGAGCCGGGGGCGCTGGTGCCGCTGGTCGCGGGCGGGGTGCTGATCCTGGCGTTCGTGGGACGGGCGCTGACGGCCCGGCATCCGCTGCTGGACCTGCGGCCCTTCCGCGACCGCGCGTTCGCGGCGGCCACCGGGACGATGACGCTGTTCGCGATCGGCTACTTCGGCTCGATGCTGCTGCTTCCCCTGTACTTCCAGGTGGTGCGGGGCGAGAGCGCCACGATGGCCGGCCTGCTGGGCGTGCCGCTGGCGCTGGCGTCCGGGACGGTCATGCAGTTCGCCGGACGGCTGGCGGACAAGGTGAGCCCGGGCCGGACGGTCCCGGTCTCGATCGCGGTCTCGGCGACCGGGTTCGGCCTGTTCGTCCTCCAGCTCAGCGCGGACGCCTCGTACTGGGGCCTGGGCGGCGCGCTGCTGCTGGTCGGCGCGGGCGGCGGCTCGACGATGATGCCGCTGATGACGGCGGCGACCCGGCGGATGCCGCACGACCAGGCGCCGGCGGCCAGCACCACGCTCAACCTGATCAACACCACGGTCGGCGCGGTGGGCACGGCGGTGGCGTCGGTGCTGCTCTCCGCGGCGATGGCGGCCCGGGTGCCGGTGGCGGGCGAGGGCGGGCTGCAGGCGTTGCAGCGGCTCTCCCCCGACGCCCGGGAGGCGGTCGCGCCCGGACTGGCCGACGCGTTCCAGCACACCTATGTCTGGGCTGTCCTGTTCATGGCGCTGGCACTGCTGGCGGCGCTGTTCCTGCCGCGCCGGGATCGTGATCGGACGGCGGCCCGGCCGGGTGCGCGCGAGGCCGAGGAGCTGGAGCCGGTGCGGGCGCCCTAGACGGTCCGGGCGGCGGCGCTTCCCGCTCCAGGCGGCCGACGCCTGGACCGGGAAGCGCTGTCGGCGGTTGTGGTTTTGCCGCAGGCACGTGGCGCGTCACATGTGGACGCCGGCTCAGCGCGTGGCCGCGGCCGGCGCGTTCTCGTCCGCTGAGGTGCGGGCGTCGTAGGCGGTACGGGCGGCGGCGATCTGCGCGCGGTGCTCCTCGGTCCAGGTGACCAGCGCCTTGATCGTGGAGTGCAGGTCGGCGCCGAGCGGGGTGAGCTCGTAGTCCACCCGGGGTGGGACGACCGGATGGACGGTCCGCTTGACCAGCCCGTCGCGTTCCAGGTGGCGGAGGGTGCGGGCGAGCATGCGCTGGGAGATCCCGTCGATCTCCCGGCGCAGTTCGGTGAAGCGCATGCTGCACTGGTCGAGCAGCGCGATGACCAGCAGCGACCACTTGTCGGCGATCCGGTCGAGGATCTGCCGGACCTCGCAGTCCTCGCGGGTGTCCCAGTTCTTGACGTCGAACCCGGCTTCGGTATACCGGCAGTTACCGGGTGACTCGAAAGTCCCGTCTTCCATGGTCGTCAATGGTGCCGCAGGATGCTGTCGGTAACAAGAAGGAACCGGCAGGCTCGCGGGGAACCGTGCGGGCCGAGAGGAGACAGCCATCATGTCCACATCGCAGTCGCCACCGGCCCGCATGGACGGGCGAGCCTGGGGAGCGCTGCTCGTCCTGTGCGGCGCGATCTTCCTTGAGGGCATCGACGTGGCCATGCTGAACGTGGCGCTGCCCGCGATCCGCGCCGATCTGGGGCTGTCCACCGGGATGCTGAGCGGCGTGGTGAGCGCCTACGTGCTCGGCTACGGCGGGTTCATGCTGCTCGGCGGGCGCGCGGCCGACCTGCTGGGCCGGCGCCGGATGTTCCTGTTCTGGCTGTCGGTGTTCCTGGTCTTCTCCGGGCTGGGCGGGTTCGCCACCGAGGGCTGGATGCTGCTGGTCGCGCGGTTCGTGACGGGAGTGTCGGCGGCGTTCATGACCCCGGCCGGGCTGTCGCTGATCACAACCGGGTTCGCCGCGGGCCCGCAGCGCGACCGGGCGCTGCTGATCTACGCCGGGACGGCGGCCGGCGGCTTCTCGCTGGGCCTGGTCGCGGGCGGGCTGCTGGCCGCGGCGGGCTGGCGGTGGGTGTTCTTCGCGCCGGTCGCGCTGGCGCTGGTGATCCTGCTGGCCGCGATCCCGCTGATCAAGGACACCGGCGTCCCGGATCGTCCCGGGAAGGGGGCGGCCGGTTTCGACGCGGCCGGCGCCGTCACGATCACGGGTGCGATGCTGCTGCTGGTCTACGGGGTCGTCAGGCTGGAGGACCCCGGGCACGGTCCCGGCGTGACCCTCGCCGTGTTCGCCGCCGGGCTGGCGCTGCTGGCCGCTTTCATCGCGACCGAGCGGCGGGCCCCGGCGCCGCTGGTGCGCCTGGGGATCCTGCGGCGAGCCGCGCTCGTCCGGGCCAACACCGGAGCGGTCCTACTGGCCGGGGCCTTCTTCGGGTTCCAGTTCCTGGCCACCCTCTACCTGCAGGAACTGCGCGGCTGGTCGACCGTGGAGACCGGGCTGGCGCTGCTGTTCCTCGGCATCGACGCCGTCCTGGCGCCCACCCTCACACCGCGGCTCGTCCAGCGCTTCGGGTACGTCCGGGTGATCTTCACCGGGTTCCTGCTCGCGGTCGCCGGGTACGCGCTGTTCCTGCCGGTCGGCCCGGACACCGTGTACGCCGCGATGCTCCCGACCCTCTTCCTGATCGGGCTGTCGTTCGCGCTGGCCTACGGCCCGATCACCATCGCCGCCACCGACGGCGTCGAGGAGCGCGAGCAGGGGCTGGCCGGCGGGCTGCTGAACACGGCGTTCCAGTTCGGTGCGGCCTTCGGGATCTCGGCGGCGACGGCGGTGCAGGTCGCCGCGCTCGGTGCGGACCGTACCGCCGCGGCCGGTTTCGACTCGATCCGTATGGCGCTGCTCGTCCCGGCCGTGGCGGCCGTGCTCGGCGCGGCCGTCATCGGGTCCGGGCTGCGTGCCCGCCGTACGACGCCCGCGGCCGTCACCGAGACCCCCGCCGCTGCGGAAACGACAGGAGCCACCCGATGACGACCAAGGTGAAGGACTTCTCCGCGATTCGCGACGCGTTCGACACCTACGTGGGCGACATCGTCTATTCGACGATGACGACCGTGGACACCAAGGGCCGCCCACGCGCGCGCGTGCTCATCCCTGTCTGGGAGATGGTCGACGACCGTCCCCTGGGGTGGCTCTGCACGTTCAAGACCCCGGTCAAGACGGCCCACCTCGCCGCCAACCCGCACACCACCTTCTCCTACTGGAGTCCTAGGCAGAACGCGGTGTACGTGGACACGGTCGCCGAGTGGACCGATGACGACGACATCAAGCGGCACGTGTGGGACCTCTATATAAAGGGGAGCCCACCGGGGGCCGGTTACGACCCGGGCCAGTTCTGGAAGGGGCCCACCGACCCCAAGTTCGCGGTACTGCGGCTGGAGCCGTGGCGCGTGCAGGTCGTCCGAGGCACGGATCTGAACAGCCGCATATGGCAGCCCTAGGTTTCCAGTCGGCTGAGGGCGGTGTTGTGGACGTGCTGGAAGATCACAGAGGTGCGGAAGCCGACGATCTCCTTGCGCTTGCTCAGCCGGTCCAGCAGGAACGCGTGCAGGCGGTCCAGATCCGGCACGCCGACGTGCAGCACCAGATCGTCGCCGCCCGCCACCACGAACACGCTGATCACCTCGGGCATCCCCGACACGTCGTCCTTGACCGTGTTGATCACCGTCCGGCTCAGCGGCCGGATCTGCACCGAGACCAGGGCCTGCACCCCGCGGTTCAGGTCCGCCGGGTTGATGTCGGCGTGGTAGCCGCGGATGACGCCCCGCCGCGTGAGGGTGCGCACCCGTTCCAGGCAGGTGGACGGCGCGATGCCGAGCCTGCGGGCCAACTCCCGGTTGGACTGCCGGGCATCCGTTTGGAGAAGCCGCACGATCTCCGTATCTAGTTCGTCCATGGACGGATTATCACATCGGTTCCGATCAAACGATCGATGCAAGGACGTGTCCGCCGCCCGATTGCATAGCTTTCCGACGGCGCACATGACCGTTTGAGAGGAACACCATGGCTTCTCCGACCCTCGGGCAGCGGAAGCCGTCCACCCCCGTACAGCGGCACCGGCTCGGGCTCGGCCAGGGGACGGCGCTGTTCACCGGCGCCGTCCTCGGACCGGGCGTGCTGGCCCTGCCCCACCTCGCGGCCGCCGCCGCCGGACCCGCGTCGATCATCGCGTGGGCGGCGCTGCTGGCGCTCAGCGTCCCGGTCGCGCTGACGTTCGGCGCCCTCGGCGCCCGGTTCCCGGACGGCGGCGGCGTCGCGACCTTCGCCGCCCGCGCGTTCGGCCCCCGGATCTCGGCGACGGTCGGCTGGTGGTTCTACGGCGCGGTACCGCTCGGGGTGCTCGCCGGCGCCCTGATCGGCGGCGACTACGTGGCCGCCGCGCTCGGCCTCGGCAGGCCGGGCGCCCTGGCCGTGGCGGCCGCGCTGCTCGCCGCCGGATTCGCCGCCAACCACCGCGGCCTGCGCACCTCGGGACGCATCCAACTCGCCCTCGTCGCCGGCCTCACCGCCCTCCTCGTCATCGCGATCGCCGCCGCCGGGCCGCACGCCTCGTCCGCCAACTTCACCCCGTTCGCGCCGCACGGCGGCCTCGGCGTCGCGCACGCGGCCGGCGTCCTGTTCTTCGCGTTCGCCGGCTGGGAGGCCGCCAGCCACCTGTCGGCCGAGTTCGCCGACCCGCGCCGCCTCCTGCCCAGGGCCACCGTCCTCACCCTGGCCATCGTCGGGACGCTCTACCTCGCGCTGGCCGTCACCGTCACCGCCGTGCTCGGCGACCGCGCCGCGACCTCACCCGTCCCGCTCGCCCTGCTCATGGACGAGGGGATCGGGCCCGCCGCCCGCGCCGGCACGGCCGCCGCCGCCCTCGTCCTCAGCCTCGTCGCGATCAACACCTACATCGCCGGCGGCTCCCGCCTCGGCGCCGCAATGGCCCGCGACGGCGCGCTGCCCGCCCGGCTCGCCCGCGGCCACCGCGCCGGGGAGATCCCGCACCGCAGCCTGCTCCTCCTCGAAGCCCTCACCCTCCTCGTGGCCGTCGCCGTCCTGCCCACCGGCCTCGGCCTGGACGCCCTGATGCGCGCCACCGCCGCCTGCCTGGCCGCCGTCACCCTCGTGGGCGCCGCCGCCGCCGTCCGGCTGCTGCCCCGCCGCGCCCTCGCCCGCACCGCCACCGCGTTCACCGCCGCCGTCCTGCTCACCTGCGGCGTGCACCTCCTGGTCCCCGCCGCGCTCGCGCTCGCCGCGCAGGTCGTACGGCGGCATCGGCCGATCGGCTGATGCCAGGACGAGCGCCCCGGCCGATACCGCGCGGCGCCGTCCCCGGCGATGCTCGAACACATGCCGATCATCGAAGTCAGCGGCCTGAGAAAGGCCTACGGGGGCCGTCCGGCGGTGGACGGGGTCTCCTTCGCCGTCGAGGAAGGGGAGATCTTCGGGATCCTCGGCCCGAACGGCGCCGGCAAGACCACCACCGTCGAATGCGTCGAGGGCCTGCGCGTCCCCGACGCCGGCACCGTCCGGGTCGGCGGCCTCGACCCGATCACCGACCACGACAAGATCACCCGGTTCCTCGGCGCGCAACTCCAGGAGAGCGAACTCCAGGCCAAGCTGACCGTCCGGGAAGCACTGGAGCTGTACAGCTCCTTCTACTCCGCGCCCGCCGACTGGCGCGGCCTCGCCGAGCGCCTCGGCCTCACCGGCAAGCTCACGACCCGCTTCGCCGACCTCTCCGGAGGCCAGAAGCAGCGCCTGTTCATCGCCCTCGCCCTCATCGGCGGCCCCAAGGTCGTCGTGCTGGACGAGCTCACCACCGGCCTCGACCCGCGCGCCCGCCGCGACACCTGGAGCCTCATCGAGGACATCCGCGACTCGGGCGTCACCGTCCTGCTCGTCACCCACTTCATGGAGGAGGCGCAGCGGCTCTGCGACCGCATCGCCGTCATCAACGCCGGCCGCGTCGCCGCCCTCGACACCCCCGCCGGGCTGATCCGCCGGTCCGCGGGCAACACCGTCATCGCCTTCACCCCGTCCCGGCCGCTGGATGACGCCGACCTGGAGGCGCTGCCCGACCTCGACACCGTCCACCGGCAGGCGGGCCGGATCACCATCAGCGGGACCGACGCGACCGTCAACGCGGTCATCTCCCTGCTGGCCCGCCACCAGATCACCGCGCACCAGCTGCGCGTCGACGACGCCACCCTCGACGACGCCTTCCTCGACCTCACCGAAAAAGCAGGAGACCCGAGTTGACCGCGTCCACCGCCGTTCTGAAGGCCGAGTCCCGGCTGTTCGCCCGCGAACCGTACAGCCTGTTCTGGATGGTCGCCTTCCCCGCGATCCTGCTGACCATCCTCGGCCTGATCCCCTCGTTCCGCGAGGAGTCCGCCGATCTGGGCGGGCGACGGGTCGTGGACCTGTACGTCCCGATCAGCGTGCTGCTCGCCATGATCATGGCGGGGATCCAGGCGCTGCCGCCGGTCCTGTCGGGCTACCGCGAACGCGGCATCCTGCGCCGCATGTCGACCGCCCCGGTACGTCCCGGATCGCTGCTCGGCGCCCAGCTGCTCCTCCACGGAGCCGGCGGGCTCGCCTCGTCGATCCTCGTCATCGCCCTCGGACGGATCGCCTTCGGCGTCGAGCTTCCCGACCACCTGCCCGGCTACCTGGCCGCCCTGCTGCTCGCGACCCTGGGCGCCATGGCCACCGGAGCCGCGATCGCCGCCGTCTCGTCCACCACCAAGGCCACCACCGTGGTCGGCTCGATCGTGTTCTTCCCGACGATGTTCACCGCCGGGGTCTACGTGCCGGTGCAGGTCCTGCCCGACGCCCTCCAGCGGATCATGGAGTTCACCCCGTTCGGCGCCGCGTCCCAGGCCCTCGACCAGGCTGCCCGAGGCGCCTGGCCGGACTGGACGCACCTCGGCGTCATGACCCTGTGGACCGCGCTGCTGATCGCGGCCGCCGTCCGCTGGTTCCGCTGGGAATGACGCACACTGGCACCGTGACGGCGATCGAGGAGCAATGGGCCCGCTTCTTCCGCTGGGGACCGTACGGCATGCTCGCCTTGTCGACACCGCTCGCGTTCCTCACCCGCGACGAGCTGATGACCCCGGTGGAGCAGCGCGTCGCGGTGCCGGTCCTGGCGGCCGCGCTCGCCCTGCAACTGCTGCGCAGCGCGCGCCGCGTCCCGGACGCCCTCTACTTCTGGACGCGCACCGCCCTGGTCTTCACACTCTCGTGGCTGAACCCGCTGTTCGGCATGTACGCCGTCATCAGCTACTTCGACGCCGGACGGCTCCTGCCCTACCGCTGGGGGGTGGCCGGAGCCCTGGCCAACGCGGTCACGCTGGCCGGCTCGCAGATCGGCGGCCTCCCACCGGCCGACGGGATCGGCTGGGTCGCGTTCGGCGCCGTGCTCGCCCTGCACGTGGTCCTACTGCTGATCTTCGCCAACCTCGGCAAGCGCGAGGACGAGCGCGCCGAGGCCAAGACCGCCATGATCGAAGAGCTGGAGCGCACCAATGCCCGCCTCGAGCAGGCCCTCAACGAGAACGCCAGCCTCCAGGCCCAGCTGCTCGTCCAGGCCAGGGAGGCGGGCGTGAACGACGAGCGCCGCCGCCTCGCCGCCGAGATCCACGACACCATCGCCCAAGGGCTGGCCGGCATCATCACCCAACTCCAGGCCGCGTCCGACACCACCGACACCGGCACCTCCCGCGCGCACGTCCAGCGCGCCGCCGGCCTCGCCCGCGAGAGCCTGCGGGAGGCCCGCCGCTCCGTCCACAACCTCGCCCCCGCCCACCTGGAACACGACACCCTCCCCGAAGCCCTCGAGAAGATCGTCACCACGCATCCCACCGCCCGCCTCACCATCACCGGAACCGTGGAACCGCTGCACGACGAGATCGAGGCCACCCTCCTGCGCATCGCCCAGGAGGCCCTCGCCAACGCCACCCGCCACGCCGCCGCCCGGCGCATCGGCGTGACCCTCTCCTACATGGACGACGAGGTCACCCTGGACGTCCGCGACGACGGCCGCGGCTTCGCCCGCCCCACCCGCGGCTTCGGTCTCAACGGCATGCGCGAGCGCGCCGAACGCGTCCTCGGCACCCTGGAGATCGAGTCGGAACCCGGCCAGGGCACCGCCGTGTCCGCCCGCGTACCGTTGGTCCGCCATGCCTGACATCACCCTGCTCATCGTCGACGACCACCCGGTCGTCCGAGACGGCCTGCGCGGCATGTTCACCAGCGCCCCCGGCTTCGAGGTCCTCGCCGAGGCCGCCGACGGCCGCGAGGCCGTCGCCTTGGCCACCGGCCTCCGCCCCGACGTCATCCTCATGGACCTCCGCATGCCCGGCGGCAACGGCGTGGAGGCCATCACAGAGATCATCGCCCGCGGCCTGCCCTCCAAGATCCTCGTCCTCACCACCTACGACACCGACTCCGACACCATCCCCGCGATCGAGGCCGGCGCCACCGGCTACCTCCTCAAGGACGCCCCCCGCGACGAGCTCTTCACCGCCGTCCGCGCCGCCGCCGAGGGCCGCACCGTCCTCTCACCCGCCATCGCGTCCCGCCTGGTCGACCGCGTACGAGCCCCCCAGGGCAGCACCCTGAGCGCCCGCGAACGCGAGGTCCTGCGCCTGGTCGCCAAGGGCACCGGCAATCGCGAGATCGCCGCCGAACTCTTCATCAGCCAGGCCACCGTCAAGACCCACCTGACGCACATCTACGAGAAGCTCGGCGTCAACGACCGCGCCGCCGCCGTCGCCGCCGCCTACGACCGAGGCATCCTCGGCTGACAACTCGTCCCCCCGCGGCGGCAGGCTCGCGGCCATCAAGGTGATGATCCACACCCACACTTCCAGCGGCCACTACGCGACGCCGACCCGTCCTGGCCGGCCACCGCCCGCATCGATGTCCACGCCCGGCGGTGGCGCCGAGGCCGTCGCGCCGTGGGCGCAGCTCCTTCGGATTCGAGACCTTTGCGGCCTGCCGGCGTCGAACGCGGAGGAGATGACCATGGGGAGGTACGTGCTCGCCGGTTACGACGGGTCTGAGGAGAGCGAGCACGCGCTCCTGTGGGCGGTGGAGGAGGCACGGCTGCGGCGGCCCTGGCTGCGGCGATCACCGTGGTCGTGAACGTCCTGGCCGACGGGTCGCAGGAGGCCGGGGCTCCGCCCGCGCCGGGAGCTTGATCGCCAGAAGCGAACGCACCTTGTCCGTATTGGATGCCGCCACCGGTGCCAGGCGCTGGCGCATTCCGGGAACGGCTGAGGGTGGCGATCACGTACAAATGCAGAGGAGAGTAGGAGGAGACGAATGCACCCGCGACCCCGCGGGGCGAGCACCAACGGCCACATGAACAAACAGCCAGCCCACCTCAACCCCGGACCCTCGGGGGCAAGGGGCGAAGCCCCAAGAGGGGCGGAGCCCCGGCTAATCGGGGGTTCCAGGGGGTCGCCCCCCTGGGCAAACACGACGAGGAGGAGCAGGGAAGCGGCCAAAAGCCGCGACCATACTCCTCCGAAACTCCGAGTGGGCGAGGAGGGATTTGAACCCTCACGTCCTTGCGGACACACGGACCTGAACCGTGCGCGTCTGCCGTTCCGCCACCCGCCCCGGGTGAGCGACCCCTCGTCGGGGTGCTCGAAAAGGCTAGCACGGTGGCAGGGGTGGTTAGGTATCCAGATACTCCGAGCGAACCTTCGCACCGATACGATCGTCTACCAGTGGGGAAGGGAGGTGCCCGTGGGCGTCATTCAGCGCTTCGAGCGACGGCTCGAAGGCATGGTCGAAG
Source organism: Actinomadura vinacea (assembly GCF_039532545.1). NCBI lineage: Bacteria > Bacillati > Actinomycetota > Actinomycetes > Streptosporangiales > Thermomonosporaceae > Actinomadura > Actinomadura vinacea. Next base: position 19,999 of record NZ_BAAARW010000042.1, read on the forward strand.
GAGCCTTCGCCCGGGCCTTCAAGTCGGAGCTGCAGCCGGTCGAGGTGGCCAGTGCTGTGCAGCGCGAGATGGATGACCGGGCCGCGATCGTGGCACAGGGACGCACCCTGGTGCCGAACGACTTCGTCGTCGAGATCTCCCAGCAGGACGGGGAGAGGCTGCAGGTGTACGCCGACAGCCTGAGCCAGGAGCTGGCGAACTTGGCGCGCGAGTACGCGAAGGAGCAGGGGTACTCCTTCGTGGGGCCGGTGCGTGTACGTTTCGAGAACGCCGGCGATCTGGCCACGGGCATGTTCCGTATCCGGTCCGGGGTCATCCGGGGCTCGACGGTCGAGGGCGGGGAGATCCGCCGGCCGGTCAGCGACGTCCCGCAAGGGCGGGGCGGGGTGTTCGGCGGCCATCCGCGGCTGCTGGTCACCACGGCGGTGGAGGGAGGCGACTCTACCCAGCGCACGTACGAGATCAATACGCCGGTCACGCTGCTGGGCCGCGGTACGGACTGCGACCTGCGGCTTGTCGATCCGGGCGTATCCCGGCATCATGCCGAGATCCGTGTAGAAGGACCCGAAATCGCTCTCGTCGATCTAGGGTCGACCAACGGCTCTTTCGTGAACGGTCAGCCGATCAGACGCGTCACACTCGTCGACGGCTCGCGTGTCACGATGGGCCGCACGACACTCGTATTCCGCCGCGACAGGGAGTAACCCCGACTCCGATGACCCCATTCACCCTCACGCTGATCAAGCTGGCGTTCCTCGCGGTGCTCTGGCTCTTCGTCATCGCGGCCATCGGTGTGATCCGGGCTGACATGTTCAGCTCCAAGGCCGCCGAGCGAGCGGCCCGGCCGCGTCCCGCCAAGGCCGCCAAACAGCCCAAGGCCCAGCGGGCGCCGCAGCGCAGTGCCCCGTCCAAGCTGGTGGTGGTGCAGGGCGAGCGAGCGGGCACCGTCATCGACCTCACGGGAGCTCCGATCACCGTCGGTCGGGCCAATGACTCCACATTGGTGGTGACCGACGACTACGCTTCGAGCCGGCATGCCCGAATTTTCTCGCAGGACGGTCAGTGGATCGTGGAAGATCTCGGCTCGACCAATGGGACGTATCTGGGCCGTACCAAGGTGTCCCGCCCGATGCCGATCCCTCCTGGCGTGCCGGTCCGTATCGGTAAGACCGTGATCGAGCTCCGCAAATGACTCTGGGAATCCGCTACGCCGCGCGCTCCGACGTGGGCATGCTGCGCGAGGGCAACGAGGACTCGGCGTACGCGGGGGCGCACCTGCTCGCGGTGGCCGACGGCATGGGCGGCCATGTCGGCGGTGAGATCGCCAGCGCCGCGGCGATCTCGGAGCTGCGCAAGCTGGACAAGGATCTGCCCGCGCCGGAGCTGCTGGCGGCGCTGGAGCACACGGTCAAGGCGGCCAACGACAACCTGCACCGGATCGTGGAGTCCGATCCGGCGTTGCAGGGCATGGGCACGACGCTGACCGCGATGCTGTGGGCGGGCAACCAGATCGCACTGGTCCATATCGGGGATTCCCGGGCGTACCTGCTGCGGGACGGCAGCCTGTTCCAGATCACGCACGATCACACGCTGGTGCAGTCGCTGGTGGACGAGGGGCGGATCAGCCCCGACGAGGCGGCCTCGCACCCGCAGCGCTCGCTGCTGCTGCGGGCCCTGGACGGCCGCGGCGAGGTCGACCCGGATCTGTCGCTGCGCGAGGCGAAGGTCGGCGACCGCTACCTGCTGTGCTCGGACGGCCTGTCGGGCGTGGTCACAGCTGAGACGATCTTCCAGGTGCTGACCGATGTGGACGATCCGGAGCAGGCCGTCCGGCAGCTGATCGACCTGGCGAACCGGGGCGGCGGGCCGGACAACATCACCTGCGTGGTCGCGGACGTGGTGGAGCTGGGTCAGCAGCCGCCGTCCGCCGCTCAGGGGCATGCCGTGGGCGCGGCGGCGACCGCCCGTCCGCCGGAGCTTCCGGGCAATCCGGGGCCGCCGCCGGCGACCGCGCCCGACACACCGGCGGGGCGTGCGGCGCAGTTGCGCGACACGATGCCGCAGCAGCCGGTCGCGGTGGACGAGATGCCGCCGCCGGCGCCGATGCCGATGCAGGAGCCGATGGGCGATCCGCGTTCGGGTCCGCCGCAGCCGGCGGGGGCGATGCAGCAGCCCGTCGGGCGGGGATCGGGCGGCGTCCGCAAGTGGGCGTGGCTGATCGGCGCGGCGGGCCTGGTGGTGGTCGGAGTGGCCGCCGTCGGGTTCGTGGCGCTGCAGAACGTCAAGGGCGGCTACTACATCGGGCAGGAGGGCGGCAAGGTCGTGCTGTTCCGCGGCACGACGCAGGAGGTGCCCGGGTTCGATCTGTCCCGCAAGGCCGACGCCAAGGACCAGCCCAACCCGCCGATCATGGTGAGCGACCTGCCGCAGGACAAGCAGCAGCAGGTCAAGGACACCTACACGGTGAAGGGGCCGTCCGGTATCGAGGAGCTGCGGAAGATGGTCTGCAAGTACGCGCTCGCCGACGAGGGCGGCAAGGTCGTCATCGTGAAGGGCCGCGGCCAGCAGGACTGCCAGCAGGCGAAGGTGCAGCCGAGCCAGATCGCGGTCAGCGACCTGCCGGAGAGCGACGCCACCGCCGTGAAGAAGGGGGCGCGCGTCTACCCCAGCCTCGCGGCGGCGCAGGCGGAGCTGAACCGGTTGAACGGGCGGCGCGCCGAGTGCAAGGAGACCCGTCCGTCGATTCCGGATTGTCCGGCCAGCGGGGGTGGATCGTAGATGAGCTCGATCGGGGAGCAGATCCGGGCCCAGTTGCCGTATCAGCGCCGCAACGCGGCGTCGCTGATCCTGCTGGTCTTCGCGATGGTGCTGACGCTGTCGGCGTTCGCGGAGGTGGGGCTGGCCCGTGACGGCAAGATCCCGGCCGGCATGTTCGGTTACGGCGGCGGCCTGGTCGTGCTCGCCGCCGCGGCGTACTTCGTGCAGATGAGGTTCGCGCCGTACGCCGATCCGCTGCTGCTGCCGCTGGCGGTGGCGCTGAACGGCCTCGGGCTGGCGATGATCTACCGGCTCGACCTCGACACCAGCGCGACCAAGATCCAGGCCAACCTCAAGGCCGTGCAGACGGGTGGGCAGAAGCTGGCCGAGGACGAGGCGTCCGCGTCGGGCCAGCTGATCTGGACCTTCGTGGGGATCGCGCTGTTCGTGGTCGCCGTGCTGATCATGCGCGACACCGAGAAGACGGACGCGCCGCTGTCGTTCACGCCGAAGACCGCGCAGCGCTACACCTACCTGATCGGGCTGACCGCGATCATCCTGCTGCTGCTGCCGATCGTGCCGGGGCTGGGCGGCCAGGTGAACGGCGCCCGGGTATGGATCTTCATAGGCCCGTTCTCGCTGCAGCCGGGCGAGTTCGCCAAGCTGCTGCTGGTCGCCTTCTTCGCCGGTTACCTGGTCAACAAGCGGCAGGCGATGTCGCTGATCGGGAAGAAGCTCGGTCCGCTGAGCCTGCCCCGGGCCCGCGACCTGGGCCCGATCGTGGTCATCTGGATCTTCTGCCTCGGCGTGCTGTTCGTCCAGAAGGACCTGGGGACGGCGCTGCTGTACTTCGGCCTGTTCGTGTCGATGCTCTACATCGCCACGCAGCGGGTGTCGTGGGTGGTGATCGGCGTGGGGATGCTGGCGATGGGCATCTTCGTCGCGACGCAGCTGCCTTTCATGAGCCACGTGAACCAGCGGATCAGCATCTGGCAGAACCCCAAGCCGTACTACGACGGCGGTTGCATGCTGGACAGCGGCAAGGTCGTCCCGGTCGACCCCGACAGCGACCTCTACAAGCAGGAGCAGGCCGCGGGCAGCCCGGGCCCCGGCTTCGCCGCCTGCACGAAGCTCGGCGGCAAGTACAACGACAGCGCGCAGCTGCTGAAGGGGCTGTACGCGCTGGGCGCGGGCGGGGTGCTCGGCACCGGCTTGGGCCAGGGGGAACCCTGGCGAACACCCCTGTCCTTCAGCGACTTCATATTCGACTCGATGGGCGAGGAACTCGGCCTGACCGGGTTGATGGTGTTGCTGATGCTTTACGCGTTGATCGTGCAACGTGGAATGAAGACCGCCGTCGCGGCGAGGGACCCGTTCCTGAAGCTGTTCGCGGGTGGCGTGTCGTTCGTCCTGGCGCTACAGGTGTTCGTGATCGTCGGAGGTGTCACCAAGCTGATCCCCCTCACCGGTCTGACGACGCCGTTCCTGTCCCAGGGCGGGTCCTCCCTGATGGCCAACTGGATCCTCATCGCGATCCTGGTGCGGATGAGCCACGACGCGCGCAAGCCGGCGCCGCAGGCCATCCAGGACGAGGGCATGACCCAGATCGTGAGCGTGAGGTGAGCTTTCCGTGAACATGGACAAGCCGCTGCGGCGGGTGGCGATCTTCGGACTGCTGCTGTTCTTCGGGCTGATGGCCCAGGTGAACTACGTGCAGGGCAGCCAGGCCGAGAGCCTGCGGACCGATGACAAGAACTCGCGGCAGTACGCCGATGTGTTCAACAACCCGCGCGGGCAGATCACCGCGGGCGGGGTGGTGCTGGCGCAGTCCAAGGAGACCGGCAAGAGCAACCCCAAGTACGGCCGTGACTACCAGGACGGGGCCATCTTCTCGCCGGCCGTGGGGTTCTTCAACGGCGGTGCGGGCAAGGTCGAGATGGCCTACAACTCGCTGCTGGGCGGCAAGGACAAGCGGATCACCCAGCAGCGGTGGTTCGACACCTTCATCGGCAAGCCGGCCGAGGGCGCGAACGTGGAGCTGACGCTGAACCCGCAGGCGCAGAAGGTCGCCTACTCGCGGTTGAAGGGCAGCACGTCCCGGCGGGCCGGCGCGGCCGTGATCGACGTCAAGACCGGTGCGATCGTCGTGCTGGCGTCGTTCCCCTCATTCGACCCGAACGAGATCGCGCCGCAGAAGGGCGAGGCCGGCGGCAAGCGGCTGCAGCAGCTGGAGAACCAGGCGGGCGTGATCAAGCCGCTGATCGACAACGCGATGAGCCAGACGTTCCCGCCGGGGTCGTCGTTCAAGACGGTGACGGCGGCGATCGCGATGGAGCAGCAGGGCCTCAACAGCGCCAGCACGGTCAAGACCGGCCAGCTGGTCCTGCCCGAGTCCGGTCGGCCGCTGCCGAACTCGCACGACACCGGCAACTGCGCCGGGTCGGCGTCGCTGCGCGGCGCGTTCGCCGAGTCCTGCAACACCACCTTCGGCGAGCTGGCGATGAACATGGGCATCGAGAAGCTGAACCAGGGCGCCAGCAAGTTCGGGTTCAACAAGCAGCTGGAGCTCGAGCCGGACCTGTTCGCGGCCGAGAGCGACGTCCCGGTGTCGATCCGCAACCCGAAGACCAACGAGACCATCCCGACCGGCAAGGACGGCACGGCTCGTTCCGGCATCGGCCAGGAGAACGTGCGCGCCACCCCGCTGCAGATGGCGATGGTGGGCGCGGCCGTGGCCGACGGCGGCAAGATGATGAAGCCGTACCTGGTGCAGAAGGTCCGGGCCAAGGACCAGAGCGAGCTCTACAGCGCCGACCCCAAGGAATACGCGCAGGCGATGAAGGGCGACACCGCCGACCAGCTGGCCGACATGATGCGCGCCGTGGTCACCGAGGGCACCGCGAAGAACGCGGCGGCGTTCAACATCGCGGGCAAGACCGGCACCGCCGAGCAGGGCCCGGGTAACCCCAACGCCCGCTGGTTCGCCGGGTTCGCTCCGATGAACAAGCCGCGGTACGCCTTCGCCGTCGTCACCGAGGGCACGGGCAGCGGTGGCGAGGCCGCCGTCCCCGTGGCGGGCGCCATCATGCGGGCGGTGCTGGGCAGTTGAGTCATGGCCTCGTCCTGAACGACCGGTACCGGCTGGAGGAGCGGCTGGCGACCGGCGGGATGGGCGAGGTCTGGCGGGCCGCCGACCAGGCGCTGGCCCGCGAGGTCGCGGTGAAGCTGCTGCGGCCCGAGCTGATGTCGGACGCCTCGGCGCGGGAGCGGTTCCGCTCCGAGGCCAGGTTCGCCGGGGCGCTGCGGCACGGCGGGATCGCCCAGGTCTACGACGCGGGCACCGCCCCGGACGAGACGACCGGGGAAGACCGCGCCTACCTGGTGATGGAGCTGGTGCGGGGCGAGCCGCTGGCGGAGATCATCGCCCGCGCCGGGACGCTGCCCGCCGACGCGGTGCTGGACCTGGTCGCCCAGTCCGGACGGGCACTGGCCGCCGCGCACGCGGCCGGGATCGTCCACCGCGACATCAAGCCGGCCAACCTGATGGTGACCCGGGACGGCACCATCAAGATCACCGATTTCGGCATCGCGCGGCGGCTGGCGGCGGAGTCGCAGACCCGGACCGGCATGGTCATGGGCACCGCGTACTACATCTCACCCGAACAGGCCTCCGGGCAGGAGGTGACGCCGTCCGCGGACCTGTACTCGCTGGGCGTGGTGGCGTTCGAATGCCTCGCCGGCCGCGTTCCGTTCGAGGGCTGGACGCCGGTCGACGTGGCCCTGCAGCAGGTGCGGGACGCCCCGCCGCCGCTTCCCGCGGGGGTCCCGGCGCCGGTGCGGGATCTGGTCGGCGAAATGCTGGCCAAGGACCCCTCAGGACGTCCGGCCGATGCCGACGAGGTCGCCGACCGGGCACTGATCATCCGAGACTCCTCCGCCCTGCCCGGCACAGGCCTGAGCCGCTGGTCAAACCCCCCGACGGCAACCCCGCACAGCCCCACCCCGAACACCCGTCCCGACGGTCGCCCTGTCTCCGGAAGTCCGTCCGACGCGGGCGACCAGCCCGCGACGGGCGGTTTTCCCGCCGAGGCTGGTCGGCCCTCCACGGGTGACCGACCTACGGGCGAAGACCGGCCTGCCACGGCCGACCAGCCTGGCACGGGCGGTAAGCCCGCCGCAGGTGAGCGGTCCGCGACGCGCGGTTTTTCCGCTGGGGGTGGTTGGCCCTCTGCGACTGACCGGTCCGCCACGGGTGGGCGATCTGCGGGCGAAGACCGGCCTGCCGCCGATGACCGGCCTGCCGTAGGGCGGTGGTCTGCCGCTGACGGCCGCCTTGGTGCGGGCGCCTCTATTGGCGGACGAGTCGCTGCGGGGGATCAGGCGGGCAGGCCGATTCGGAAAGCTTTGCTTGACGGGCCCGCACGGGTCTGGAACACCGACGGGGCGGGGCCTGGCGGGCCTCCGGGGGGCGGTCGCGACCGGCCGCGTGCTTGGGCGGAGTTTGACGGGGAGCCCAGTCCGGATAGCCTCACCCCAGGGAAAACGGCCGCGCGACGGCGCGCGGCCGTGACTTATGCCTCGGTTGCCGCCGGCACACTGTTGCTCGGTGTCTTCGTGGTGGGCACAATGTGGCGGGGGCTCGGGACGGCCGAGCCCCAACGGGAGAACCAGGAGAGGCTCCCGGCCGTACAACCGGGCGAGGGAGACCCCGCCCGGCCGCTCCCGGCCGATCCCGCGACACGACTGCACGAGCGTCGCGGCCAGGAGACCAGGCCCTCCCCGACTCGCGACCGTCGCACGTCAACGCCCCGGTACCACCGCGCGTCCCCTTCACATAAGCCAACCAGGAAACCGCCCAGGGCGACTCCTAGCGCCCCAGATCCAACACCGAGACCGACGGAGAGCACCACGACTCCGTCAACTCCGAGCCCGGGTCCCTCACCTACCGAGAGCAGGGGGCTAGGTTCGGAGGACAAGGTGTAGAGGTACGAGGGAAAGTACACATATGAGCCAACCTCGGCTGCTCGGCGGTCGCTACGAGCTCGATACCGTGATCGGGCGCGGCGGCATGGCCGAGGTCTACCGTGCCAGAGACCAGCGCCTTGATCGTGTGGTCGCGGTCAAGACCCTGCGCTCGGACCTGGCCCGCGATCCCACGTTCCAGGCCCGGTTCCGGCGGGAGGCGCAGTCCGCGGCCTCGCTCAACCACCCCTCCGTCATCGCGGTGTACGACACCGGCGAGGACATGATCGGCGACACCCCGATCCCCTACATCGTCATGGAGTACGTCGAGGGCAGTACGCTGCGCGACCTGCTCCGCGAGAACCGCGCGCTGCTGCCCGACAAGGCCCTGGAGATCACCGACGGGATCCTGCGGGCGCTGGACTACAGCCACCGCGGCGGCATCGTGCACCGCGACATCAAGCCCGCCAACGTGATGCTGACCCGCAATCACGAGGTGAAGGTCATGGACTTCGGCATCGCCCGGGCCATGGCCGACTCGGCCGCGACGATGACGCAGACCGCGCAGGTGATCGGTACCGCGCAGTACCTGTCGCCGGAGCAGGCGCGGGGCGAGCGGGTGGACACCCGCAGCGACATCTACTCCACCGGCTGCGTGCTGTACGAGCTGCTGACCGGCAAGCCGCCGTTCACGGGCGACTCGCCGGTCGCGATCGCCTACCAGCACGTCCGGGAGGAGCCGGTGCCGCCGTCGCAGGTGGATCCGGATATCCCGCAGTGGGCCGACGCCATCGTGCTGAAGGCGATGGCCAAGGAGGCCGATCACCGCTACCAGAACGCCACCGAGTTCCGGCAGGAGATCCAGCGCGTCCTGCAGGGGCAGCCGGTGGCGTCCACCGCGGCCTCGACGATGATGATGGGCGCGCACCCGCAGGGCACGCAGGTGATGGGTTCGGTTCCGGCGCGCACGCAGGCGCAGCGGCCGGGGCACACCGGGTACGACCTGCCGCCGGTGCACTACGACGACCGGCCTCCCGAGCGGGCCGGCACGGGCAAGAAGGCGGCGCTGTGGCTGGCGCTGGCGGTGGTCTTCATCGGCGGCGCGGGGCTGATCGGCTGGGCGGTGACGCGCGGTTCGGACCGCGACACGGTCGCGGTGCCGAGCGCGATCGTGAACTCCTCGCAGGCCGACGCCCGGGCCGAGCTGCAGAAGGTGGGCCTGGAGGTCGGCTCGGTCACCGAGAACTGGAACAACGAGGTCAAGAAGGACCACGTCATCAGCACCGACCCGGCGCCGGGCGCGAACGTGGAGAAGGGCACCGCGGTGAAGCTCGTGGTGTCCAAGGGCAAGCGGCCGCCCGCGCTGGTCGAGGTCCCCGACGTGGCCAACAAGCCGTACGTTTCGGCCAAGCAGCTGCTGGAGAGCAAGGGCTTCGACGTCGAGCGCAAGATCGCGACGGACAACACGGTGCCGCGCAACAGCGTGATCCGCACCGATCCGGTGGCGGGTCAGAGGGTGCCGAAGAGCGAGACCGTCACGGTGTACGTCTCGGCGGGGCCGAGCGACATCAAGGTGCCGAACCTGTTCAACGCCAGCCAGCGGTCGGCGTGCGGCCAGCTGGCGGCGCTGGGGCTGAAGTGCAAGCCGATCGTCGAGCCGGCGCCGCCGGACAAGCAGGTCGCTCCCGGGCAGGTGTTCGCGCACGAGCCGGGCCCGGACGCGACCGTGGCGCCGGGCGACACGATCACCATCCATGTCGCGGAGCGGCCGTCGGCGCCGCCGTCGCCGCCGGGCCCGACCATCTCGATTCCGGGCCAGCCGGGCCCGAACGGGTAGTGACGCGCTGACACGAACGGGCCCCGTCCCTCCGCTGAGGAGGACGGGGCCCGTTCGTTGTGCCGAAAAGGAGAGAGCTTCCGCCACTCGGGGGCAATGGCGGAAGCTCTCATCATGGACTTCGTGGAGCGGACTGGAAGTGTTACGCGTTTCACCAAAAAATTTGGCGAACGGGTCACGGGGTGCGCGCTCGCAGGGTGGACGCGCAGGTCCGCAGCCAGTTCTCCAGCAGCCGGTGGCCGTGCTCGGACAGCACCGACTCCGGGTGGAACTGCACGCCTTCCAGAGGACGGAAGCGGTGCCGCAGGCCCATCACCACGCCGTCGGGGGTGCGGGCGGTCACCTCCAGCAGCCGTCCGGCGCCGGTCCGGGGCGCGATGGTCGCCGGGGTGACGGCGAGGGAGTGGTAGCGCGTCGCCGCGAACGGGTCGGGCAGTCCCGCGAAGACGCCGCGGCCGTCGTGGTGGATGGGGCTGGTGAAGCCGTGCACCAGTTCGGGCGCGCGGGTCACGGTCGCGCCGTGCGCGTGCGCGATCACCTGGTGGCCGAGGCAGACGCCGAGCAGCGGCGGGCCGCCGTGCCGTTCGGTCAGCCGGACGAGGTCGAGGCAGATCCCGGTGTCGGCCGGGTGGCCGGGGCCGGGGCTGAGCAGCACGCCGTCGGCGCCGTCCGCGTCGGCGAGGGTGAGGTGCGAGCGGTCCTCGACCCGGCAGTCCGCGCCCAGCTCCCGCAGGTACTGGACGATGTTGAAGACGAAGCTGTCGTGGTTGTCCACGACCAGGACGCGGGGCATGGCGCGCTCACGGCCGTTCGGGTGCCGGGGCGGGGCCTGGGGAGCCGGACGTGCCGTGCTCGACGACGCCCCGGTCGAACTGCACCTTGGGTTCCACCCAGGGGAAGACGAGGAACCACAGGACGAGGCAGACGGCCGCGACGAGGCCGGCCGCGATCGCGATCCTGGTCTGCCACTGTCCGGGCAGGTGCCGCCAGATCCAGGCGTACATCGGTCGCCTCCTTCCTCAACGGCCCCGGGCCGCGGACGGCGCGGCGGCCCGGGGCAGCTCGGAGTCCAGCTCGCCAAGGATGATCATCCGTTCCGCGGCGGAGTACTTCGGATGGCAGGTGGTGAGCGTGATCAGCTTGCGGGTGGGCCGTTCCCTGGGGCGGCCCGGGACGGGCGCGGTGACCTCCACCGCCGTCGGCTTGACGATTTTGCGCCCGGTGACTCGGTAGACGAACTGCTTCTCGCGGGTGTCGATGAGGATCCGGTCGCCGGCACGCAGCTCGCCGGCCCGGTTGAACGGCGCCGAGTAGGTGGTGCGATGCCCGGAGACGACGAAGTTGCCGACCTGCCCGGGCAGTGCGCTGCCGGGATAGTGGCCGGGCCCCTTGCGCAGGTCGGACTGCTGGACGCCCTCGACGATCACGTACCGGTACTTGGCGCCGAACCGCGGCACGCGGATCATCGCGAGCCCTTCGCCGAGCTTCACCTGCTCCCGGGTGACCTGCTGGGCCCGCCAGGAGTCGGTCAGCTCGCGGCCGAGCCGGTCCTGCTGGCCCTGGGTGTAGCGGCCGGTCCCCCACAGCTGGTAGGTGACGAACAGCAGCACGATCAGTCCCGCGGTGATGCACAGCTCGCCCAGCCCACGGATGATCACCCGCACGCGCGTCCCCTTTCGCCCCGTCCGCCGCTAGTTCCGTCCCGGATCGTCCAGGACCGTCGCATGCTTCATCGTCACGTTCCCGGTGTAGGCGGGCAGCGTGGCCTGTCCCGTGCCGCGGACCGCATAGCCCAGACCGTATTCGCGCACATACCTCTTGTAGACCGTCACTTCGGGGGAGGCGTCCAGGGCGGCGCGCAGCCGCGCCGGGTCGCCGACGGCCGTGATCCGGAACGGCGGCGAGTAGACGACTCCTTGCAAGATCAGGGTATTGCCCACGCAGCGCACCGCGCTCGTCGAGATCACCCGCTGGTCCATGATCTGCATACCCTGCGCGCCGCCCGCCCACAGCGCGTTCACGACGGCCTGGACGTCGGCCTCGTGCACCACGAGGTCGTCTGGATTGGTGTCGCGGGGGTAGTCTCCGGTGTGCGGGGCGTCGTCCAGGGCGACTCGCACACCGGGGCCCTTGAGCGGGGCGAAGCCGGAGCGCGCGGCCAGCCGGTCGGCGCGGGCTTGGGCGTCCTTGACACGGGCGTCGTGCCGGCCCGCCCGGCGGGAGATGGCGTCCACCTCGTGGCGCAGCCGCCGGTAGTCGGCCCGGGTCTGGCGGCTGCGGCGCTGCTCGGTGCCGATCAGTTCGGTGATCCGGGTGCGGCCGTCCGCGCGCAGGCCGGTGCCGCGGGCCGTGCTCGCGCCGGCCGCGAACAAGGTTCCCGCAAGAAGCGTGAGGACTGGAATGATGCTTCCCCACGCCGGACGCCGTACGCTGCTCACCAGCGTCTACGCTAACCGACAATCCACACATGCGCGGACCGGCGCTCCGGCCGCCGCCGCCCGAGGAGAACGAACTCACCGTGGCCAAGTCCAAAGTGCGCAAGAAGGCGGTCTACACTCCGCCGCAGAAGTCACAGGCACCGCAGGTCAGCCCGCGTTGGCTGGTGCCGACGATGCTCACCCTGTGGTTGGTCGGGCTGGCGTGGATCGCCACGTTCTACGTGACGGCCAGCACCGGAACCAAGGTGCCGCTCATGACTGATCTGGGCAACTGGAACCTGGGTATCGGCTTCGCCGCGATCATCCTGGGCGTGGGTCTGTCCACACGCTGGCGCTGAGCCGGGTGAACGGCGGTCGCACGGGACGGGGCCGCGCGGGGGACCGGACCGGTCCCTGAGGTGTCGTGCGCGTGCCGGATTCCGGGGTTACCCCGGATCCGCGCCGGCTAATCCACGATTGTTATCCACAGCCTGGGGATGAGTGCACATCTTATCCACAGGTTTTCCACAGGGTGTGCCCTCGCGCGTTGTGCGCGAGGGCACGTCCCCATGCCCGCGATCAGGCCACGCCCGACGTCAGGTCGGCGGTCTTCACCAGCACCAGCGCCACGAGCAGGACCAGCACGGCCGCGGAGGCGCCGACGTGCACCAGCTGCCGCCGCGACTTCGGCGCGTACGCGTACGCCAGCGCCAGCAGCGCGCCGGTGGCCAGGCCGCCGATGTGCCCCTCCCACGAGATGCTCGGCACCGCGAAGGTGATCACCAGGTTGAGCACCAGCAGGAACACGATCGGCCCGACCTGGCCGCCCATCTTCCTGCCGATCACGAAGAACGCGGCGAACAGGCCGAAGATGGCCCCCGAGGCACCCACCGCGGAGTCGAACGGATCGACCAGGTAGAGCAGCACCGAGCCGCCCAGCCCCGACAGCACGTACAGCGCCAGGAAGCGCCAGCGGCCCAGCACCTGCTCCAGCGACGGGCCGATCGCCCACAGCGCCCACATGTTGAACAGGATGTGGGTGATGCCGAACGACCCGTTGCTCGGCGGCTGGTGCAGGAACATCGAGGTGACCAGGCGGTACCACTCGCCCTCGGCCACCCCGCCGAGCGTCCCGCCTTGGAACGCGCCCAGCCCGAGCATCATGAAGTCGCGCACGACCCCGTCGGAGGCCACCTCGCCCAGGTAGGCCAGGACGCAGAGGCCGATCAGGGTGTAGGTCACCACCGGCGCCTGCGTCCCGGAGGCGCGCGCCCCCAGCGCCGTGCGCGGCTGCCGTACGCCCTTCTGCCCCTCGGACACGCACTCCACGCACTGGTGCCCCACCGCCGCGTCCCGCATGCAATCGGGGCAGATGTAGCGGTCGCAGCGGGTACAGCGGACGTAGGTCTCCCGTCCCGGATGCCGGTAGCAGGACGGCACCGGGGTGTCGGGCCCTGTGGCGGGCGTGGGGTCTGTGCTCATTCGGGCGCTCCGTCGGCCTGGCGGGTCTTACTCCTTATTACGACTGGCGCCGCTCGATCGTCACCGATTCGATGACGACATCGTTCACCGGACGGTCGTTCGCCCCCACCGGCACCGCCGAGATCGCGTCCACCACGTTGGTGCCCTCGATGACCTTGCCGAAGATGGTGTGCCGGCCGGTGAGGTGCGCGGTCGCCTGGACGTTGGTGGTGATGAAGAACTGCGAGCCGTTGGTGCCCGGCCCGGCGTTGGCCATGGCCAGCAGGTACGGCCGGTCGAACTTCAGGCTCGGGTGGAACTCGTCCTGGAACTCGTAGCCGGGGCCGCCGGTGCCCTGGCCCAGCGGGTCGCCGCCCTGGATCATGAAGTTCTTGATGATCCGGTGGAAGACCGTCCCGTTGTAGAGCGGCTCCTCCTTCTTCTCCCGGGTCGCCGGATGGGTCCAGACGCGGGTGCCCTCCGCCAGGGAGACGAAGTTCTCCACCGTCACCGGCGCCTCGTTCGGGTAAAGCTGCACGACGATCTTGCCGAGGTTGGTGTTGAGCGTCGCAAAGAGTTGTTCAGCCACTTGGGGCCGCCCTCCTCGAATCGGATGTCAGCCGTCTCCGGCCTGTCTCGCCCGCACACGCCACCGAGAGTGATAGAGGCGTCACCCTCCTCGGTGTTTACCTTCCGCTCGTCGGGAAGGCTGCTGTGCAGGACCTCGCAAACAGGGAGGTTAGCGTGTCCCTAAAGATGAGTATCCGTCGGAAGCAGCGCCGGGCCCCTCTTTCCAGGGTGGACCGGGTTCGGCGGACGTTCCGCCAGCGCGCGTCGCGGACGTCCGGGCGGATCGCACCGGCGGCACGGAACACCCGTGACGCCGCAGCCGGTCGCATTCTGGTCGCCCGTGGTTGGAGTGCGCCCCGGCTACGCAATGCCGGCACCTACGTCGAACGCGAGCTGGGCCCGCGGATGGGTGGCATGCTGTCGCACGCCGCCCGCCGTGTGGAACCGCCGAACCGGGCCCGCAGGGGCCGGAACGCGGCGGTGACGATGGTGGCCGCCGTTTCCGCGGTGGGGCTCGCCGGAGCGTTGCTGTCACGACGCGGCGACCGGCCCTCGACCGCGGATCAGGCCGAGACGTCCGAAACGGGCTCGGCCGACGAAGACAGGCAGGTACGTACGTCGTAACACGCACCAGGGAGAGCCCGGCCACGTCGGCCGGGCTCTCGCCCTGCGCGGCCGGCGAGCGTGCACGCCGCTGGTAAGGCCCCGGTTATCGGGGCTGCCTACTTACCGGTACCGTAACGCCATGGCGCCGAAGAGCGGTTCGATCCGGCAACGCCTGGCCGTCCAGGCACGCCGCGGTCTGCACTCCGCCGTGCACCTCGGCTGGGAGTGGGTCCGGCGGCAGGGCGAGATCACGCCGCAGACGCCGGGCCGGCGCAAGTTCGCCTACCTGGGCGAGGGCGCCTGCATCGGCTTCCCGGTGGGCGCCGTCTACGGCGAGCCGTGGATCTCCATCGGCGACCACACGCTGGTCGGCACGCACTGCACGATCTCGGCCGGGTTCGTCCCCGGGCTCGACCTCGGCCCGGACGTGATCGTACGGATCGGGCGGAGCTGCTCACTCGGCCGCGGGACGCACGTCGTCGGCCACAAGTCGATCGACATCGGCGACGACGTCTTCACCGGCCCCAACGTCTACGTCACCGACCAGAACCACGCCTACGACGACCCCGGAACGCCGATCGGGCGGCAGTGGCCGCAGAACAACCCGGTGGTGATCGGCAGTGGCTGCTGGATCGGCACCGGCGCGGTCATCCTGCCGGGCACCCGGCTGGGCCGGAACGTGGCGGTCGCGGCCGGGGCCGTCGTCCGCGGCGAGTTCCCCGACAACGCGGTCATCGGCGGCGTGCCCGCCAAGGTGCTGCGCAGCTATGACGCCGAGCTGGGCTGGCAGCCGCCGCTGCGCAAGGAGACGCTGGTGGCCCTGGACGAGCTCGCCGAGCTGTCGGTGGACGGACTGGAGGGCCTGCAGATCCTGCGGGACGAGCTCCGCGAGGAAGCCGGCTGAGAGCCCCGGCAAAGGGCACCGGCAATGGGCACAGGCAAAGGGCGGGGCCGCGCGTCGCGGCCCCGCCCTTTGCGGGAGATTCAGCTGGAGCGGGCGGGACGGCGCTCGTTGCCGTCACGGCGCTTGCCGCCACCGCCGTACGAGCCGCGGCTGTGCGGGCCACCGCCGCGCCGCTCGCCGTAGGAGCCGCCACCGCGTCGCTCGCCGCCGTAGCCGCCCTCACGGCGCCCCTGGTACGAACCCTCGCGCCGGCCGCCGTACGACGCGCCCTCGCCGCCCTCGTCGCGGCGCCCGCCGCCGTCCTGGCGGTCGTAGGAGCGCGGACCGCGCCCGCCGAAGCCGCGCCCGCCGTTGCGGCGGCCGCCGCCCGAGCGGCCGCCACGGCCGTTCTCGCGACGCGGGCGATCGGGGATGATCGGGCCCTCGATCGGCACGCCCGACGGCGCCCGCGCGCCGGTCAGCCGCATCAGCTCGTCGTCGCCGACCGCGACCCGCGTCCGCGGCGCGTTGATGCCGGCCCGCCGGGTCATCGAGGAGGTCGCGCGCACCTGGTGCGGCAGCACCAGCGTCACGACGGTGCCGCGCTCCCCGGCCCGCGCGGTACGGCCCGCGCGGTGCATGTAGTCCTTGTGGTCGGCGGGCGGGTCGACGTGCATGACGAGGCTCACATCGTCGACGTGGATGCCGCGGGCGGCGACGTCGGTGGCGACCAGCACGCTGATCGAGCCCTCCCGGAACTCGGCCAGCGTACGGGTGCGCAGCCCCTGGCTCTTGCCGCCGTGCAGCCCGGCCGCCCGCACCCCGACCTGGGTGAGCTGCTTGGCCAGCCGGTCGACGCCGTGCTTGGTGCGGGCGAACAGGATCGTCCGGCCCTCGCGGTTGGCGATCTCGGCGGTGATGGCGCCCTTCTCCTTGGGCGCCACCAGCAGCAGGTGGTGGTCCATGGTGGCGACCGGCTCGTCGACCGGGCCGATCGCGTGCGTGACCGGGGCGTCCAGGTAGCGCTTCACCAGGACGTCGACGTCCTTGTCCAGGGTCGCGGAGAACAGCAGCCGCTGGCCGCCGGGACGGGCCTGGTCGAGGATGTCGGTGACGTCGGGCAGGAAGCCCATGTCGGCCATGTGGTCGGCCTCGTCCAGCACCGCGATCTCGATGTCGGACAGGTCGCAGGCGCCCTGCCGCATCAGGTCCTTGAGCCGTCCGGGCGTGGCGACCAGCACCTCGACGCCGCGGCGCAGCGCGTCGATCTGCTTGAACATCGAGGTCTGCCCGATGACGGTCTTGAAGTGCAGGCCGAGGGTGCGGCCGAGCGGCTCCAGGTTCTGCTGGACCTGCTGGGCGAGCTCGCGGGTCGGGACGAGGATCAGGGCCAGCGGGCGCTTGGGGGCGGCCCGCCGTCCCGACAGCCGGGCCAGCAGCGGGAGCCCGAAGGCCAGGGTCTTGCCGGAGCCGGTCTTGCCGCGGCCGAGCACGTCGCGTCCGGCCATGACGTCCGGGATGGCGGCGGCCTGGATCGGGAACGGCGACTCGATGCCCTGGCGGGCGAGGGCGGTGACGAGCGGCTCGGGGAGGCCGAGCTCGGCGAACGTCGGCACGTCGGTGCCGGAGTCGGCGGGGGAGGGGTTCTCCGTGCGGAGGTCGTCGGGCAGGGCACTAGCAGGCACAGATGACACGCATTACCTTCCGAGAGGGGGGCACGTCTCGGGAGGCACCACGAAGCGATCGTTGCGATCAGTGGGCTGCAAGGACGAGCCAGACGCGTTCGGCGTCGTAGAAGTGATTGCTCCAGCATAACGTCGTCGACGTACCTGCTTATGCCCGCTTCCCACCCGGGTAACCGGAAACCCCGCCGTACCACCAGTCTCCGGCACCTCGTCCGTGAGCTACATCACCTGCTGGGCGGCCTTTCCGCCACTACTTCACCGGTGTGATGAAGACCTCGCCGGCTGTGCGGCTCTGCCCGCTCCACGTGACGCGCGGCGGCGGGACGGGGCGCGATGGACGCCAGGCCCAGCCACACCAGGGCGGCGCTGACGGGAAGCAGGTCCAGTTCGAGGATGAGGGCGATGAGGCCGACCGCGATCAGCGACAGCGACCACCAGGAGACGCGCTGGGGGCGTCCGAGCGCGAGGTGGAGGAGCAGTGCCAGCAGGCCGACCTCGAAGAATACCGGGCCGATCTCGTACAGCACCTTGGGGAGCGCGGGGACGTCGGCGTACCGCCGGGCCAGCGCGCGCTTCTCGGCCGCGTCGGCGGCGCGCAGCCCGACGATGACGTCGATGACGGCGATGCGGATGAACGCCAGCAGCCCGGCCAGCCCGACCGCGGCCGCGGCGGCGGCGATGGGCCGGCCGGGCCGGGGGGCGCGTCCCGCGTGCCGCCCGTGCGTGCGCGGACCGGCGCCGGCCGCGGCCGGAACGCACCGGTACAGGCCGACGATCACTCCGCCGAACAGCAGCAGGGCGGCCAGGAAGAAGACGTGCCCGATCGTCCAGGCCGGGCCGGGGCCGTGCTGCCCGTCCAGGCCGTCCAGGAGGCGGGCGACGCCGTAGGCGAGCATGCACGCGGGCGCGGCGTGGAAGGCGAAGCGGGTCAGCGTGTCGAGGCCCCGGATGCGGCCTGCGAGTCGGAAGTCCACGAACGTCTCCTGGATGCCGATGCGATGTCCAGATCCTCCCGGTCGGAGATGCGGACGGGGATCGCCGTCCGGAGCCGGATGCGCCCTCCCCCGCACGTCTCATACCTGCTCTTTCGCGTAACAGGTGACCCGGGCGGGGAACAATGCGGGCAGCCCCAGTGACTTCGTGACGCGCTCTCGCTCCTAAGGGCCGGGCGTCTGGACGGTCACCCCTCCCAGGAGTGAGAACGTCCGGATTCGCAGCGTGGGCGCGTCCGGGGCCGCGTCGCCACAGGCGCGGCCGGCGCCGCCCCTGCCGATGAGGCCGGCGGGAAGACCGAGCAAGCTGCCTCCCTCCAGGACCACGCGCACGCCGCGCGGGACGCAGACGGTGACCCGGCCGAACACCGAGACCTTCGTCACCGTTACCTCGGGGGCGGCCAGTTCGGCGTCCCGCAGGTCGAGATGGGTGCCCCCGAGCACGGTCAGCGACACCAGATGCCGGTCCATGTGCCAGCGCCCGTGCCGCCGCAGCCCGCCCACCGGAACCACATGCCATTCGGTGCGGACCTCAGGCGTCCCACGGCCGGACGCGGGAAGGTCGTCCACCAGCCGGTCCAACTCGGGACGCGTCCGGACGACCCGCGCCTCCTGGACCCGGTCGCTGTACTCGGTCAGGCTCAGCAGCCCCTCGCCGCAGGCCCGGTTCAGGCGCGTGACGACGGCGTCCCGCTCGGCGTCCGAGACGGTGGCGTCCGGGGCGGTGCCGCTCGCGCGACCGGCCATCTCCCTGTTGTCGGCCATGCCCGCATCTCTACCCCCGGATCCGAAGATCGACCTGCCCCTCCGCCGGTGCGCGGGCGGTCAGAACAGGGACGCGTCCCAGACGACCGTGATCTGGCGCTCGTCGCCCGTCGTGGGGTCGATGAAGGTGACCGTCGCCTCGCCCGGCAGGTTGAGCAGGCGGGGGGCCAGCGTGATCGTGAGGTCGGTGGTCGCGCCCCGGTCCAGGTCGCCCTGCGGGCGCGAGACCGAGATCTGCTCGGAGGAGGACACCGCGTTCCACGCCACCGGCCCGCGCATCGCGGTCAGCTTGATGTTCCCGGTCTTCGTCCCGTACAGCTCCACCTTCGCCGGGCTCACCGCCAGCATGCCGGGGCCGGTCGGCGGCGGGGAGACCGGGACCTTCGGGGAGGGCCGCGGCGTCCGGCGCTCCTGCGTTCCGGGGCCGGACGACGGCGCGGCGGCCGGTCCGGACGGCGCCCGGCCCTGCGGCGGCTGCCGCCTGTCGCGCTCCTTGCCCTTGCCGGTGGGCCCCTGTTCGGTGATCGACGGCTGCGGACGGGTCTGGAACGGCGGCCAGTAGATCGTCGGGTTGCCCAGCCCGGGGCCCATCAGCAGCGCGCCGAGCAGCGCCGTGACCAGCGCCCCGGCCATCCCGCCCCCGGCGAACAGCCACCGCTTGGTGAACGGCGAGGGCATGTCCGGCTGGCTGGGCAGCCCGGCCGGCGTCAGCCCGCCGCCGCGGGCCGCGATGTCGGCCCGGTAGCCGGCCAGCTCGGGGTCGGTCGCGGTGTGGACGACGCGGTGCCGCAGCGCGGCGGGCAGCACGGGCGCGGGCGCCAGCGCGAGGAGCGCGGCGGGGTACACGGCGGCGCGGCGGTCGCAGTCGTCGCACCGGTGGTCGGCGAACGGCGCGTCGCCCGGTGCGGCGGGCGTGCGCTGCCCGGTGCGGCGCTTGCGCCCGGACGGGTTCCCGCGCCGGGGCGCGGGGCCTGGACGGCCGGCGGGCGCCGTTTCGCCGGCGGGCGGCTCGTGCGGCGGTGGCTTGGCGGCGGCCTCGCTCACGACGGTGCCCGCGGATCCGGTCCCGCCCGCGTCGGCGTCCATGGTCTCGGTACGGGCGAGGAGTTCGGCCTCGGCGTCGGCGACGTCCACGGCGGGCTGCGGGCGGCGACGGGCGGCGCAGCGCTCGGTGAGCAGCAGGAGTTCGGTCTCGAACGCCTCCTCCAGCTCGGTCCGGGACCGTGCCACACGCGCTGCGGCGCGCCGCGCGGAGATGCCCAGCACGATGCCGATCTCGGCGGGCCGGAGGCCGTGCCGCACGGCGAGCAGCAGCGCCTCCTGCTCGCCGGCGTCCAGCCTGGACAGGACGGCCTCGAGCAGCCTGCGCAGCTCGGCGGAGGACGGCGGTTCGAGCATGGCGGACGGTTCGCGGGTGCCGGCGGCCGATGGCGCGGCCGCGCGCCGATCCGGACCACCGCGCTGCGGCCGTGCCGGGGTCTGCAGCCTGCGCCGGAGCGCCGTCCCGCCCGGACGGCCGCGGCCGCCGGGACCGGTGGCGGTGCCGGACGGTTCCTCGGGGCGGCCGGCGAACGCCGGCAGCTCGCCGAAGTCGAGGTCGGGCTCCCAGAACAGCGCCCGGCCCCGGCCCCGCTGGACGCACCGGCGCCGGGCCGCCCCGTACAGCCAGGGCCGCAGGTGCGAGTGGTGGCGCATACGGGGCGCGCGGCGGCAGGCGTCGATAAAGGTGTCGTGCACGATGTCCGCGGCGGTCTTGTAATCGCCGGACAGGGACAGCACGTAGTCGTACAGGCGCTCAGCGTACCCGTCGTAGAGAACGGCAAGGGCGGCCTCGTCGCCTTCGTTCAATTTGCCGACCAGACGTCGGTCGGCTGTCACGTCGAAGGAGGACCACCTGGGCATACGCGCTCCCGGCACCGGCATGTGGGAGACCCGCCCTCGCGGGGCCGTCTGAGTATTCGGCCCACCCTGCATACACCCCTCTGCCCCATCCGCACCACTTGATCCCTGGAAATGGCGATGATGGTGACACTGGGGTGATGAGTGAACATCCCTTTGTGTCCGACGGAACGTCATCGCGTGGCCACTCGATGACGGGCCGCACCTGTTCAAGGCACGGCTGCGAGGGCGGTTAAGGGGACGGCTTCGCGGGGGCGCCGCTCCGCGTCAGGCGGCGTACCGGGAAGCGGGCAGGTTCACCGTCCAGTGCTGGTTGATCACCGCGCTGAACAACGGCATCAGCCGCGCGATGGCCTCGTCCACGGTCAGCTCGGCCCGGAGCTGGACGATCGCGGGCCCGTTCAGCTCGTGGTAAACGGCCGGCTGGGGGAGCCGCCGCACCGGGATCACGTCGAACGACAGGAACCCGCGGGCGCTCTTGTGCGACCACACGGGGTCGTTCATCGCCTTGCTGCCGGTTTCGGTGAACACCTTGCACAACTCGTCGATGGTGTTGATGCGGTGGCTGATCTCGACGATGATCAGCCCGTCCGGGCGGAAGACGAGATTCACGGGCTGGCTGAGCGGCAGGCGCTCGCGGACCGGGACGAAGCGCAACCGCCGCATGGTCTCGGGTGCGGCCGGCGACCCGTGCGTCATCGGCTATCTCCTTCACATGCTCTCGGGGGAGCCCGATAACTCGAATAAGGATTCGAGCACATCGGAACGCCTTTGGCCAGGGGTGCGGCAGAATTCGGGCGAACAGCTTATCTTCAGCGCGTCGGGAATGGACTCCGGCGAGCGACGCGGAAGTTCATTCCGGGGACGGTCCTTCCGATTCTTTGTCGACCAGGTCGAATCTGTCGACTTCGCCGGTCTCGCCGTCCCCGGGCGCGGGCGCCGCCTCGGCCCGCTCGGCCGCGAAGAGCGCCTCCCACCGGTCCTGCGCGGCGATGGCCTCGGCCTCGCGGGCGCGGCTCCGGCGGCGGCGCTCCGTGGCCTCCTTGGCGACCTCGTGCATGTCCGCGTCGGCCGGCCCGACCCAGAACACCACCACGGTCTCCTCGGCGTCGGGATCCGCACCGGGCAGGACGCGCCACTCCCGGATCTCCCCGCCGTCCAGCGGCGACCTGACCGGTCCCGCCATCATCGCGTCGTCCTTCTGGACGCCCGCGCCGGCCGGCAGCGCCCGCGACGGCCCCGGCGGTGCCGTGCCTCCGGTCGCGACGCCGTCCGCGGGCTGCGGCTCCTCGGCGTCGCGCAGGAACCGCTCGCAGGCGCCCTCCTTCCACTGGAGCACCCGGTCGACGGCGTTGTAGGTGAGATCGCGCACCTTGCCGCCTTGCTCGACCTTGCTCCAGGTGGTGGGGCTCATCGGCGCCTGCCCGGCGACCCAGGCGATCGTGCGGTCCATGCTGAGCCGCCTTCGCCGCACATGCCGGCCGAGGCCCCGGCGGCCTTCTGGTGTGGGTTCCACGGACCAACCATGCCAGACGCGGCCGACCACAGGCCGGAACGATCCGCGCACCGTACGCCTCCGCCCGTGGCCGACGCCGGTCGCCGCCTGTTCGTCCCCTACTCGACGCGGATGATCTCCAGTTCACCGTCGGCGTACCACTGCCGGATCGTCTTCTTTGAGAATTTCCCCACAGAGGTCTTGGGGACCTCCTCGATGAACGTCCAGCGCTCGGGCAGCTGCCACTTGGGGATCAGCCCGGTCAGGAAGTCCTTGAGCAGGTCCGCGGTGACGGTCGCGCCGTCCCGCACGACCACCGAGGCCAGCGGGCGCTCCTGCCAGCGGTCGTCGGGCACGCCGATCACGGCCGCCTCCAGGACGTCCGGATGCGCCATCAGCCGGTTCTCCAGCTCCACCGAGGAGATCCACTCCCCGCCCGACTTGATGACGTCCTTGGCCCGGTCGGTGAGGACCAGGTAGCCGTCGGGGGAGAGCGTGCCGACGTCGCCGGTGCGCAGCCAGCCGTCGTGGAACCTGGCCGGATCCTCGTCCAGGTGGTACGCCGCGGTGATCCACGGCCCGCGGATCTGGACCTCGCCGACCGCCTCGCCGTCGTGCGGCAGCACCACGTCGCCGTCCCCGACGATCCGCATCTCCAGCCCGGCCAGGATGCGGCCCTGCGAGATCCGGGCCCGCCAGGCGTCCGCGTCGCCGGCGCCCACCGGCGGGTGCGCCACCGTGGCCAGCGGCGAGGTCTCGGTCATCCCCCACGCTTGGACGATCTTCACGCCGATCTCGTCGAACCCGCGCATCAGCGACTCCGGCACCGCCGATCCTCCGCACGGCACCAGCCGAAGCGAGCTGAGGTCGGAGCCGTGCTCGCGGGTGTGGCGCAGCACGTCCGCCCAGATCGTGGGCACCGCCCCGGCGATGGTGGGACGCTCGGTCTCGATCAGCTTGACCAGCGGTTCGGCCTGCAGGAACCGGTCCGGCATGACCAGCGAGGACCCGGCCATCAGCGCCGCGTAGGGCAGGCCCCACGCGTTGGCGTGGAACATCGGCACCACCGGGAGCACCCGGTCGGTCGCGTCCAGGGCCAGCGCGTTGCCCGTCGCGGCCGCCATGGAGTGCAGGTAGGCGGAACGGTGCGAGTACACCACGCCCTTGGGGTTGCCGGTGGTGCCGCTGGTGTAGCACATGGCCGCGGCCGAGCGCTCGTCGATCTCGGGCCAGTCGAAGCCGGCGGGCGCGGCGGCGAGCAGTTCCTCGTAGGAGTGCAGCTCCTTGCCCGCCTCCGCCAGCGGCGCGGTGTCGCCCTCTCCGACCACGATGACGTGCCGGACCGTCTTCATCCGCGGCAGGACGGGCGCCAGCAGCGGGATCAGCGAGCCGTCGGCGATGACGACCCGGTCCTCGGCGTG
Organism: Actinomadura vinacea; assembly: GCF_039532545.1. Lineage (NCBI taxonomy): Bacteria > Bacillati > Actinomycetota > Actinomycetes > Streptosporangiales > Thermomonosporaceae > Actinomadura > Actinomadura vinacea. The sequence goes on from NZ_BAAARW010000042.1 coordinate 43,749, forward strand.
GTTCGCGATGTAGACCAGCTGGTCGGGGAAGAGCCGGAGGTTGAGGGTGTGCAGCACGGCGCCCATGGACGGGACGGCCAGGTAGGCCTCCAGGTGCTCGGCGTTGTTCCACATGAAGGTGGCCACCCGCTGGTCGCCGTCCACGCCGAGCCCGCGCAGCGCTCCCGCGAGCCGTGCCGCGCGCTCGCCGAGCCGTGTCCAGTCCTGCCGCCGGGGCGCCCCGTCACCGGTCCAGGTGATCACCTCGCTCTCGCCGAAGACGCGGCCGGCGAAGCGCATGATCGTGGTGATGGTCAGCGGGAAATCCTGCATCGTGCTCCACACGGCGCACCTCCAGCTCGGTGGATCCCAAAACCGGATTCTTGCCCGACTCGCCGGCGATGTCAGTACTCGGTCGCCGTTTTCTCGCCCGATCCGCCCGGGGCGGGGCGTGAGCGGTCACGAGCGGGGCGCCGGCGGCTCGGGGGGGCGCGTCAGCGGTCCTTCGGAGGGGTGTCGTCCGGATCGCTCGGGTCGTTCGGGTCGTCCTGGGGGCGCTTGTCGGCGTTCTGGGACGGAATGTCGGGGAAGTCGGCCTCCAGGCCCGCGTCGTCCCGGAGTTTGGCCATGGCTCGGGAAACAGTGCTCTTGACCGTTCCGATGCTGACTCCGAGGACTTCGGCGATTTCGGCCTCGGGCATGTCCTCGTAGTAGCGGAGCATCACCGCCAGGCGCTGGCGCTCGGGGAGCCGATCGAGCGCGCGGCCGAGCGCGTCGTGCAATTCGCTCCGCCGCGTATGATCATCTACCGGCTGGTCCGGAAGTTCGTCGGTCGGGTAGATCTCCAGCTTGCGCCGGCGCCACCAGGAGATCTGGGTGTTGACCATGGCGCGCCGCACGTAGCCGTCGATCGAGCCGCGGTCGACGATGCGGTCCCAGGCCAGGTAGGTCTTGGCCAGGGCGGCCTGGAGCAGGTCCTCGGCCTCCGCGCGATCACCGGTGAGCTGCATCGCCACGCGCAGCAACGCCGGCCCGCGAGCCGCGACGTAGTCGCGGAACTCCTCGTGCCGCGTGCTGTTCACGTCACCACCGAGCCAGGGGTTGGGAGCCTTCTGTCGACCCGAGCGAAGGGCTGTTCTCGAGCGGTATCGAACGCGCGATCCCGCTGCCTCGACGATGGCACGGAGATCGTAATTCTGGGTCATCAGAAAAGACATATTCGGGTCAACCGGAGGAGAATATTCAACCCGGGTAAAAAGAACACCAACCCTTGGTCGATTTATCGCGACAAATCCGTCGACAGCCGCGTGGGCGCCGGTGAATCTTGACACGCTGTCCTAACAGCCGTGGCCACGAGCTGAAGGAAGATCGACGCCGGAGTACCGCCATGCCGTTTCCACCCCGATGCCGTGGAGGAAAACGCCGCCGATACCGGGAGGTCGTCCTGGGGGAGTTCGCTCCCCCGGACCCCTCCGCGGCGGAGCGTTGTCCCCCGCGCGTTCTGGCAGGGTCCATTCTCGACGCCAGCCCGCACCTGCTGGTGCTGCGCGGCGCAGCCGAACCCGGCGGCGCCGACGCCGAGACGAGGCTGCCACTGACCTCCTCCACCACGGTCTGGCATGGCGGGCGCGGGGGCCTCGCCGCGCTGCGACCGGGCCGGGAGGTGATCGTGCGGCCGACCCCCGACGGCCTGGGCGCCGACCGGATCTGGGTCGACATCGGCCGCGTGACCGGCACGATCCTGGCGTGCGGCGGGGACACCGTAGAAGTCGACATGGGCCCGCATCGCGGACACACCCGTGTGGTGATCCCCCCGCACGCCCTCGGCCGCGTCCTGGTCCGCCACCCGCGGCTCGAACCCGGCTACCTCATCGACGTCATCTGCGTGCGGTCACCGCTCGGGCCGCAGGCCGTCCGGCCGGGCACGTCCCAGCCGGGCCACCGCGCCGCCGACCTCGCCCCGCCCGCGCCGGACGCCCCGGTACCCGAAGCCGTCCAGGGGACGGCCACCTGGTTCGGCGGCGCGACACACGAGACCGGCGGCGCCCCGGAACCCGTCCGGCGGCCACTCGTCCAGCCGGGCCCGGACGCCGCGGCCCTCCCCCGCATCGACACCGGCCCCCCGGGCAAAGTCCAGTGCCCGGCTCCCCGGCACGCCGCCCCCACCCGCAAGCGCCGCACGACGACACGTCCCGCCCCGGCCGCCGGCACCCCCGAACGGCCGGACCCGCGCGCGGCAGGCCCGGCGTACCGCCTCACCGGCGGGCTGCCGGGCGTCGCCTACCCCGCGCTGGACCCCGAAGGCGCGGGCGGCGGCTGCCCCGAGGCGCCCCCGCCCGGCTGCGCGCCGCTCCCGTACCTCTCGCTCGGCAGCGAACTGGTCGTCCGGAACGAATGCACCGGCCTCACCGGCACGCTCCCGGTGATCGAATGCGGCTGCGTCGCGGCCGGCTACTGCGACCGGTGCGTCGAATGCGGCACCTCCCCGCGCGGGCGCCTGGTCGAACTCACCCCCGCCGCGTTCGTGAGCCTGGGTGGCGAACTGGACGCGGGCTGCTTCAACACCGTCCTGCGCCACTGCGCGCCGGGAGGCTGACCGATGCTGCACGACATCCAGAACACGCAGGTACTGCTGCTCGCCACCGTCCTGTTCGCGGCCTGCCTGGCCAAGCTCATCGTCCGCCGGCCCGTCGCCGCGGCGGCCGAGCAGGTGCACGGCGTGCCCTGGCGGGTCACCGCGCTGCGGCAGAGCCGCCGGGTGAGCGTCGGGCTCGGACTGACCGAAGGCACGCTGGCCCTGGCACTGCTGGTCACCTCGCACATGTCCGTCCGGGTCGCCACGACCGTCGCGTTCGCCGCCGCCACCTGGGCGGTGGGGGAGCTGCGGGTGCATCGCCCGGACGCGGGCTGCGGGTGCTTCGGCGGGCTGAGCACCGAACGCGTCCGCCGCCGCAGCGTGCTGCGCGCGATGCTGTTCACCGCGGCGGCCGTCCTGTCACTGGGCGCGCCGCTCGCGGGCGTCGAGGTGCTCCGCGAGGTCCCGGCCCAGGTGGCGCTGGTGTTCGCGGTCGAGCTGGCCCTGTTCGCCGCACTCTCGCCCGAACTGTCGGTACTCGCCGGACGGGGCCGGCTGCGACGCCGTCCCACGACACCGTGCGAGCGCCGCCGAAGCCCACTGGCCGAGACGTACACGACCCTGTACGAGAGCCGAGCCTGGCTGGACGCGGAGAACTCGGTCTCCAGCGCCGTCCCGCTGGACGTGTGGCGGGAGGGCTGCTGGCGGTTCGTGGTGTTCCCGGCACGGCTGGACGGCCGCGACACCGAACTGGTCTTCGCCGTCTCCACGGCCGAACGAGACCGAACCGTAAAGGCCGCTCACTTCCCGCCTGCCTCTCCCACCCAAGCGGCACCTTCAGCCCCGCAAACCACATCAACCCCGACTTCCACCCCCGCCCCGCCGGGCGCGCCTGCCGCCACTAAAACCCGCAAGTCCGCTGCTCAGGGCCCCCTCACCACTTCAGACCCACCTGCTACGACGGACCCTCTGCACGCTGGGGGAGCGTCTTCTGCTGGGGCTGCTATCGAGTCGTTGAAGGTGGCTGCTGCTGAGGGAGTCAGCCCGCTTTCTGCCTTGGAGGCCTGTCCGACGGCGCTCTCCACCTCTCTCTGAGGTTCTCTAGCTCTCTCTTGGGTGTTCGCTAGAACCTCATAGATAACCCGCACCTCACAAGCCAAGGTCCGGGGGGATCCGGGGGGGGGAATCGAGGGCCGCATCCGGTGGATGGGTTCGGATGCGGCCCTCGGTCGCTGCTGCTTGCCTTACGAGTTGCCCCCTTCGGAGCTCGTCATGCGCTCCTCGTCACGCTCGTGGGAGCGCTGGTCGTTGCGGCTGGCGGAGACCTGGTCCTTGCTCTCGCGGGAAGACCTGCGCCGGCTCTGGCCGTCGTGCTCCGGCGAGACCTTGTTCTGGGCGGCCGAGGCGCGGCGCGCGGCGTCCTGCCGGCCGGACGCGTACTGGCCCGCGGTCCGCTGCTTGTTCTGCCGGCCCTCTTGCTTGCTCATGTCTCCCCCTGACATGGACAGTGCGCCATCTTTGGCGCAAACACCCAGCGTCATACCCTAAATTCGCAGAGTAAGCATACTGATCGTCGCTATGAGTCTCTAGGCCCATCTAGGTGTGCTGCTAGAGACGACTAGAAAGTGGCAGACGACGGGCATTGGAAAATATAGGCCTCTCTAAGATTGAACCTAGAAAGCCTTAGAGAGACCTACGGGTCCCCTCGATGCAGCTTTGTAAGGCTTTCTAGCTCGCATGCTAGAAAGCCTTAGAGATTCCTCGGGTCAGGCGGGTTGGGCGCGCAGGAACTTGCCGAAGTGCGGGACGGTGAACGCGACCAGGCCGCGCTCGGCGCTGTAGATGAGGCCCTTCTTGATCAGGCCGTCGCGGGCGGGTGACAGGCTGGAGGGCTTGCGGCCCAGTTCCTCGGCGACCGCGGCCGTGGGCACCGGGTCGTCGCCCAGCATCGCCATCGCCCGCATGTAGTCGCGTTCGGCGGGGGTGGCCCGGTCGTACCGGCTGCCGAAGAAGCCGACCGCCAGCTCGCTCTCCGCCTCCGGGGCCGCGACCTTGATGTCATCGGCGGTGATGGGGGTGTCGGGTGCGACGTCCCAGACGACCTTGGCGTACGCCTGGACGAAGTAGGGGTAGCCGTCGGCGGCGCCGTACAGCTCGTCGAGGGCCTCGGGCGTGAAGGTGACGTGCTCGCGCTCGGCCGGGGCCATCAGTGCGAAGTCGGCCGACTCCCGGTCGAGCCGGTCGATGCGGGCGTACCGGAAGAGGCGCTCGGAGTAGGACTTGCTGGCCGACAGCACGGCGGGCAGGTGGGGCAGGCCCGCTCCGACCACGATGAGGGGGCCGCCGACCTGGGAGAGTTCGTGGCAGGCGGCGCACAGCGCGGAGACGTCGTCGGCGGGGATGTCCTGCATCTCGTCCACGAACAGCGCGATGCCGACGCCGACGTCGGTGGCCACCGAGGCGGCGTCGACGAACAGCTCGGTGAGGTCGATCTCCAGGTCGCCGGAGTCGGCGCGGCCGCGGGCGGCGGGCACGTCGATGCCGGGTTGCCAGCGGTGCGCGCGGGCCTTGCCCCGCCCGGTGCCGCCGGTCTCCTCGCCGGCCTGCGCGAACGCCTTGAGCACGCCGAGGAACTCGGCGATCCGGTCGGGCGCGCGGTGCCGCGGGGCCAGTTCGCGCACCGCCATGTGGAGGGCGGAGGCCACCGGCCGCCGGATCGACTGGTCGGGACGGGCCTCGATCTTGCCGGTGCCCCACAGCCGCTGGATGGCCATCGAGCGGAACGCGTTGAGCAGCACGGTCTTGCCCACGCCGCGCAGCCCGGTGACGACCATGCTGCGCTCGGGACGGCCGCGCGCCACCCGTTCGAGGACCACCTCGAACTGCTGCAGCTCGCGGTCGCGGCCGGCCAGCTCCGGTGGGCGCTGCCCGGCGCCCGGGGCATAGGGATTGCGCACGGGGTCCACGCTCTCGGACTCTATGAGCCGATATAGCTGAGGACGTAGATTTGCGTAGAAACCCGTACGGCGTGTCGCGTGGGAGTCCCGCCGCCGCGCGCAGCGCGCCGCCGCGTCCCGGCCGATCGGGGTCACCGTCGCCGCCATGTGCCACCTCCCCGGGCGCGCGTGCGTGCGAACGAGCTGGTCGAACCTCTGTTCGACTGTTCGAACACAGTAGCGCATGAGGCCCCGTCCGTCACCCGGAACGCGACGAACGGCCGCGCGCCCTCTTCCTGGGTACGCCTCCGGAAGCGCAGGTCAGGCCATGGATTCGTCCGCGCTCGACTGGTGCGGGACGCGTTCGGCCGGGACCGTCCCCATCCGTCCCGCCTGGAAGTCCTCGAACGCCTGGACGATCTCCTCACGGGTGTTCATCACGAACGGCCCGTACCGTGCGACGGGTTCGCGGATCGGCAGCCCGCCCAGCACCAGGACCTCCCAGCCGTTCGGGCTCGCGGCGGGCTGGCTCGCGGCGGCCCGCAGCAGCAGCCCGTCGCCGTCCCCCTTGTGGTGGGATCCGGCGAAGGCGGCGAGCTGCCCTTCGTCGACCGCGGCCTCCTCCACCCCGGCGGTGCCGCGCCCGGACAGCGAGTACACCAGCGCGTTGAACTCGCGCGGCCACGGCAGGGCGAGCCGCGCCCCGGGCGCCACGGTCGCGTGCAGGTAGTTGATCGGCGTGTACGTCACGCCGGGCCCGTCGTACCCGGCCAGCGAGCCGGCGATCACCCGTACCAGGGAGGAGCCGTCGTCGGCGGCGAGCAGCTTCACGTCGCGCGCCTCGATGTCCTGGTAGCGCGGCTTGACCCACTTCTGGGCGCGGGGCAGGTTCACCCACAGTTGGACGCCGTGGAACAGCCCGCCCTTGGCGACCAGTTCGGGCGGCGGCTGCTCGATGTGCTGGATGCCGGAGGCGGCCGTCATCCACTGGGTGGCGCCGTCCGAGATGAGCCCGCCTCCGCCGGTGGTGTCCTGGTGCTGGAACGCGCCGTCGATGATGTAGGTGACGGTCTCGAACCCCCGGTGCGGGTGCCAGGGGGTGCCTTTCGCCTCTCCCGGTCCGTAGTCCACCGCTCCCATGTGGTCGAGCAGCAGGAAGGGGTCGGCCATCGGCAGGTCCACGCCCGGGAACGGGCGCCGGACCTGGAAGCCCTCGCCCTCGAGATGGCGCTGGGCGGTGACGACCTTGGCCACGCGCCGCCAGTCGGTGCCGGCCTCGGGGAGCCGGGGCAGGCGGGGCAGCGTGAGCGGGTCGGCCATGACGGCTGGCATGGGACTCTCCTCTTTCACTCGCAGGTGCCCCGTAGAACCTAGTTGAAAGATAAACTATTCCGCCGAAGTGATTGAAGATTCAACTGGCCGTATACTGGGCACATGAGCGAACCACGATGGCTCGACGCCACCCAGCAGCAGCACTGGCGGGCCTACGTGGACGGCAGCATCAGGCTCACCGAGATGATGGACCGCGACCTGAAGAGCAGGCACGGCCTATCGGTCTCGGAGTACGAGATCCTAGTCCGGCTCTCGGAGGCGCCCGACCGCCGTCTGCGGATGGCCGAACTGGCCGAGCACGCCAGCCAGTCCCGCAGCCGACTGTCCCACACCTGCTCCCGCCTGGAGGCCAAGGGCCTCGTCAAGCGGGACAACTGCCCCAACGACAAGCGCGGAGTCTTCGCCCATCTCACCGACGAGGGCTTCGCCACGCTGGAACGCGCCGCCCGCGACCATGTCGAGACCGTCCGCACCTACTTCATCGACGTGATCGACCCCGCGGACCTGGCGGCCATCGGACGGGCCTTCGCCGCCGTGGTCGACCGGATCGGCGACGCCCGCTAAAGGGGCAGACCGGTCAGGAAACCGACCGACACCAGAGTCAGGAACACCCAACCCAGCATCATCCCGAACCCGAACGGCCGCCACGCGCCACGCACGTGCCACGCCAGCAGGCCGCCGAGTCCGAACGCCAGCACCAGCAGCGTCACCATCTGCGGCAGCGTGCTCGGCCGCTTGCTGTTCATCAGCGGGGCGTACATCATCACCGCGTCCACGAACAAGAACGTGAGGAAACCGGCGACGCCCTCGCGCCGCGGCGGCGCCACCACCGGACTCCGCTTGGGCAACCGCAGCAGCGGCTCGGCCCGCTCGGCGTCCTCGACCTCCACATTGGCCGCCACCGCGAAGATCTCGTCCTCCAGGCTGGCGTCCTCGCCCGCGGTCGCTCGCGGGTCCCGTTCTTGCGGCTCGCCCATGCCGGCTCCCTGGCCGGGGGACGCCGGGGTTGCCCCCGGCCGGGGGTGAACGAATCGGCGCGGCGTGCTCGCCCCCGTCCCCTGTAACGACGGGCACGCCCTTAGACGCACCGTAGCGAACGACGGGTCCCACGCGAAGACGCCGCGGCATGTCATCCTGGTGTTATGCCTGGTAGTCGCCTAACGAGCACAGCGGTACTGGTGACCGCCCTGGCCGTCGGCGTGTCCGGATGTGGCCGCGGCTCCGACGACACGGGCCGGCCCACGGGCGGGGCCGCGCCGCCGACCGCCGCCGGAACCGCGCCCGCGGCTTCGCCCGCGCCGACCCGGCAGGAGTTCGAGGCGCAGATCAAGAAGGTCACCGCGTCCGACCTCAAGCACTCCTGGCGCCGGGGCTGCCCGGTTGCGCCGTCCGGGCTGCGGATGATCGAGATGACGTACTGGGGGATGGACAAGAAGCCGCACGCCAACGGGCGCCTGGTCGTCAACGCCGACGCGGCCAAGGACCTGGTCAAGGTGTTCCGCAAGCTCTACGACATGCGCTACCCGATCGAGCGCATGGAGCCCGTGGACGTCTACAAGGGCAGCGACTTCGACTCGATCGAGGCCAACAACACCTCGGCGTTCAACTGCCGCAGCGCCACCGGCTCCGGCAACTGGTCGCAGCACGCCTTCGGCCTGGCGATCGACCTCAACCCTTGCGAAAACCCCTACGTGTCGGCCGACGGCACGGTGGCGCACAAGGACTGCGTCAAGTTCAAGAACCGCAAGCGCCGCGATCCCGGCGTCATCCACGCCGGCGACCGCGTCGTCAAGGCCTTCGCCTCGATCGGCTGGGGCTGGGGTGGCGAGTGGGGCGGCCCCTGGGACTACCAGCACTTCTCCAGCTCGGGCCGCTGAGCCGGGCTCAGATCGACATCGCCACGCCGAGCGCCACGATCACGACGAGAGCCACGACGGCGACGATCCCGATGATGAGCCCGGTGTTCACCTGCTTGGGCTTCTCGGCGGCCGGCTGCTGCGCGGCGAAGTTCTGGAACTGGTGGGTCGTCCCGGCCGGGTCATTGGGCGTATCAGACATGCGGACGAGGGTAACGGATGCGTTCGTCCCGGCTCAGGCAGTACGCCCCATCCTGGGGTTCCCCCTGGCAAAAGCCCGGTGAACCCTCCCGTCCAGACCCGCTATCGTGGGGGCTGCTCCAGGAGGCTTCGCATAGTGGACGAGTGCAACGGTCTTGAAAACCGTAGAGCCGGTAACCCCGGTTCCGTGGGTTCGAATCCCACAGCCTCCGCCGACCAGCATCTCCCCGGCTCACACCGCTGCCCGCGGGATGAGGATCGCGTCGATCCGCCTATTCACGACCGCTTGGCGTAGACCGGCCGCAGCACATCAACGCCATGACCGGTTCTTTCTGCCGCATCTGGACCAGACACCCCAGCGTGAGCCAGCAGGTCAGGGGTGCGTCCCAGCCTGCCCCGCCGCCCCCCGCAGTTGCGAGGTAGTGTCAGCGCCCTGAACCGCCCGGACATGAGCTTCCAAAGGGAAGGAGGTCCGGTACGAGACCGGACCTCCCTGTTCGAGCGATCGCTCGATCACTCAGTCTTGGAGCGCCAGCCGAACAGTTGCTCAGCTGGGCCGCATGGATCAGATCTTCACGGTGAAGAACGCGGCCACCCAGGCCACGAGCTTGAGCCAGCTCTGGTGCTTCTTGGGGTCGATGGAGATCTCGATGACCTCCCACGACCCTGGTGATGTGTGCGGGATCCCGTCCGGGCCCCAGGTGGTGGTCCAGCTGCACTTTGTGAGACCGTACGGCCCCTCGGCGATGTACTCGTGCCACCACGATTTGTGCATCATGCTCCCGTCCGGGGCCATGATGACGGTCTCGACGCCGTGCAAGGTGAGCCCAGACGGGCCCTCCCTGGTCCACTCCTTCGTCACCGATTTGTACTTTTTCCCGTCCGGGGTCGTGCTCCAGTTCGGGGTCTCCTTTGAGGGCTTCCACGGGCTCTTGTCGTCGAGGGTCCCACGGAGGTCCACCTTGAAGGTCGCGCGGTGGTCCACCCAGTAGTGCAGCCCGCCAGCGATGACCATTTGGCTCAGCAGGATGCCGGCCAGGTTGAAGCTGATGCCCAGGGGGGCACCAACCAGGTTCCCCACCACGTAGACGACGGCAGCCGTGCAAGCGGTGTACAGCGTCACGTGCCAGGCCAAGGCGCGCTTGGTGTCTCCTACCTTCAGGTAGCCGTTTCCGTTCCGGCCCTTGTTCACAAGGGCCTCACAGGACGCCCACCTCAGGTGGCCGACCCTCTTGGCCGTTTTCCGCATCACCCAATAGATTCCGAAGAATGCCAGAAAGGTGAACAGTTTCTCGAAGTACCCGAGTCCCAACATCTCGGTCCCTCCTTCGTTGCCTTGCTTTGACGCCTCTTGTTTCGAGGCCTTGAACATGACCGTGCGAGGACAACGAGGATCGACATGCATCTGAGGGGTACGAATCTCCAGCTAGGCACTCCGGCTCTGGTGGCATCGGGCGCGAGCCGTGACGGTTGCGGCAGACTGTGTTCATTGCAACCCCGGCCCAGGGGCTCGCCTGGCGGCTCGCACCCTGGCTGGAAAGCTCCACGTCCGCCCAGAGCTTCTCCGCGGATCTAGTCCATCCAGCCCGACTCCTGCGGATTTCGCATGTCGTAGTCGAACCACGACCACAACAACCACAAGCCCAACGCCCCGAGCACGGCCAGCACACACACCGCCAGCAGGACGATCACCAACATCGTTCGGCTGCTCATACCGATGTCCTCAGATCCACGTGAGACACGCTAGAGCCGAGGGGGCTGCACGGGCCGGCGTGGTGGCGGGGTCCGGTGGCGTGGTCGGGGGACGGGGTGTGGCACCGTCGAGGGGATCTTGCTTCTCCCGGCGATGGGGTGGTCCCTATGTCTGATGTGTCCGAATCGCTGCTGCCTGTCGCGCTGCGGGCGGCGGGTATCGCGGGTGATCTCATGCGCACCCGCGCGCCCGGCCTGGTCACGGTCAAGGGGGACCGCGACATGGCGACCGAGGTCGACTACGCAGTGGAGCGTGCGGTGCGCGAGCACCTGCGCGAGAGTACGCCCGACATCGCCATTCTCGGGGAAGAGGAGGGGATGACCGGTGATGCCGGGAGCGAGTTGGTCTGGGCGGTCGATCCTGTGGACGGGACGGCGAACTTCGCCCGGGGCATCCCGCTCTGCGGTTTCTCGCTGGGGCTTCTCCGGCGGGGACGGCCCGTCGTGGGGGTCATCGACCTGCCGTTCCTGGGGACGCGGTATCACGCGGCGGAGGGTGCCGGTGCCCATGTCGGAGACCGTCGCATTCACGCGAGCGCGACCACCGATCTCAAAGAGGCCGTCATTTCGATGGGGGACTACTCGGTGGACGAAGACGCGGCGGCCAAGAACCGGTTCCGCGTGTCCCTGGCCGAGCGGTTCGCGGCCGGCGTCCAGCGGATCCGCATGCTGGGGTCGGCCGCGATCGATCTCGCCTGGGTCGCCGAGGGGAGGCTGGACGCCTGCGTCATTCTGTCGAACAAGCCCTGGGACACCGCCGCGGGCGTCGTCATCGCCCGGGAGGCGGGGGCCATGGTGACCGACGAGGACGGCACCGACCACGCCTTCGAGTCGGGTGCCACGATCGGGGCCGCGCCCGCGCTCTCCGCGGAGATCGTCGGGATCATTCGGGAGATGCGGGCGCGATCCTGATGGTGGCGGTGCCGGTGTCGAGGTCGACGCGGCTTCGCGGCGGCGCGTCGTCGCCCTCGTCGTCCCGGAGCATCAGCGCGCTCTGGCGCTGGTCGATCTCGTGGCGCTTGGACGAGCCGTAGACGGCGTGGAGTTCCTCGAATCCCGCCGCCGCCATGGGGCGCCCGTCGGCCGTTTTCCGCCACGGCAGGCGGAGCCTGCTGCTGTTGGCCGCGTGCCCGATGCGGTCGATGACGGCGAACGCGAAAAGGAGCAGCACCAGTCCGGGGATCGAGACGATGGCCATGATCGCGATGACGAGGGACATGCTGGTTCAACGGGGGCGTGTCGCTGGTCGTTCCTAGGCGACCTTGGCCCAGACGTCCAGGAGGCGGGCGGTGGAGCCGCCGATGGGGCCGACGGCGTCGTCGATCACCGAGCGGGGCGGGAGTTCGGCGCCGGCGATCGCCTGAACGGCCCGGGCGGGGTCGTCGATGGTGGTGGAGCAGACCGACAGCAGGTACTCCGGGACGGTCAGGGCCGGGTCGGTGCAGCCGACCAGCGGCGTGCCGACGGCGGCGATCAGCGGGAAGATCGTCCCGGGAATGCCGATGGCGGCCTCGGCGCGGGCGGAGGCGCGCAGGGTCGGGATGTCGCTGATCTCGTACCGGTCCCAGAGCGAGCGGTCCTCGCGCGGGTGCAGGCCGACCAGGATGCGCTTGCCCGCGGCCTGCAGCCGTTCGGCGGAGGCGCGGAGGAGCTCGGTGCCGGGGGCGGCCCCGCCGGTCTCGTCGTCGCGGGTGACGCTGGTGATGACCAGGACGAGGTCGCGTTCGGGGGCGCGTGCGGGCAGGTCGTCGGTCTGCGGCGAGCCGACGACCTTGATCGGCCGGTGCGTTCCCAGGTAGCCGCCGAACGAGCGGGCCTCGGCGCGGGACGAGGCGGTGACGGCGCGCAGCCGGGGCCGGAGGCGGCGGGCGCCGGGGGCCTCCGCGGGGCCGAGGTAGGCGAGCGCGCTGGCGGCCAGGGGGAGGCGGTGGAAGCGGTCGGCGCATTCCAGCGGCCAGTCGCCGGCGCCGGTGACGACGATGAGGTCGGCCGGGGGCGCCTGGCCTGGGGTGGCGACGGGGACGGGGTCGCCCGGCTTGATCTGGGACAGGTCGGGGACGAGCTGGGTGAGCCGCCAGCCGCGGCGGGCGGCCTCGGCGAGCAGCGGCGCGACGTGGTACGTGCCCCACGGCTCGTTCGTCGCGATCAGGGCGCGCAGCGGGCGGGCCGCGGCGGTGCCGGTGGCGACGGCCGGTACGGTCAGCGCGGCCGTCAGGAGGGTGCGGCGGGACGGTCCCCGCCGTCCATGATCGTTGTGCATGCGGCGACCGTACGGGTCCTGGGCGGACGTCCGGTTAACGGCATGAGGTTCTGTCTGTAACACGGCAAAATCGGCGGATGGGTGGAAAGCGGCGCCCGGGCGGGAGAACGAGCACGCGCCCGGTGCCCTGAACGAACTGTCGGACGCTCCGGCTAGCGTCGGGTCCATGGCCGCCATCCGGTACATCAAGGGCGACGCGACCTCACCGCAGGCCAAGGGCACCAAGGTGATCGCGCACGTCTGCAACGACCTGGGCGGCTGGGGCAAGGGCTTCGTTCTGGCCATCTCCAAACGCTGGCCCGACCCCGAAAAGGCCTACCGCGCCTGGCATCGCGACCGTGCGCACAACGACTTCGGCTTGGGCGCCGTGCAGTTCGTCCAGGTGGAGCCCTACATCTGGGTGGCCAACATGGTCGGCCAACGCGGCATCAGGCCGAGCAAGAAGAACGGCCCGCCGATCCGCTACGACGCGGTGGACCAGTGCCTGACCGCCCTGGCCGACAAGGCCAAGGCGCTGGACGCGACCGTCCACATGCCCCGAATAGGCTGTGGCCTGGCGGGCGGCAAGTGGTCCCGCATAGAACCCCTGGTCACCATTCGCCTGACCGCCCAGGGCATAGAGGTCACCGTCTACGAGGCCTAGAGAGGCGGGTTGAGCCGGGCGAAGCCTTCCTGGCGGTGGTAGGGGAAGTACGGGTATGGCGGGGTCACGTTGCCGGCCGCGTCGAGCCGGGCGATCTGGTCGGGCGTCAGCGTCCAGCCGGTGGCGCCGAGGTTCTGCCGGAGCTGCTCCTCGTTGCGGGCACCGATGATCACCGACGCGACGGTCGGCCGCCGCAGCAGCCAGTTGATCGCGATCTGCGGAACGGCCTTGCCCGTCTCCTGCGCGATCTCGTCGAGGGCGTCGACGACGTTGAAGAGGTGCTCGTCCTCGACCGGCGGGCCGTAGTCGGCGGTCTGGTGCAGCCGGCTGTTCGCCGGGAGCGGCCGGCCGCGGCGCACCTTGCCGGTGAGCCGTCCCCAGCCGAGCGGGCTCCAGACGAGCGCGCCGACGCCCTGGTCGGCCCCGAGGGGCTGCAGCTCCCATTCGTAGTCACGGCCGATCAGCGAGTAGTAAACCTGGTGGGCGGCGTAGCGGGGGTGGCCGTATCGGTCCGCGATCGCCAGCGATTTCATCAACTGCCAGCCGGAGAAGTTGGACACGCCGACGTAGCGCACCTTCCCCGCCTGTACGAGCGTGTCCAGAGTGGACAGCACCTCCTCGATCGGGGTGCCGGCGTCGAAGGCGTGGAGCTGGAACAGGTCGATGCGGTCGGTGCCGAGCCGGCGCAGCGCGTCCTCACATGCCTTGATCAGCCGTGACCGGGACGAACCCGCGTCGCCGGGGCCCTCGCCCATGGGCAGGCTCGTCTTGGTGGACAGGAGCACCCGGTCCCGGCGGCCCTTGATCGCCTCGCCGAGCACTTCCTCGGACGCGCCGTCCGAGTAGACGTCGGCGGTGTCGAACATCGTGACGCCGGCGTCCAGGCAGATGTCCACCAGTCGGCGCGCCTCTCGGGCGCCGGTGTCGCCCCAGGCGCCGAACAACTCGCCCCGGCCGCCGAACGTCCCGGCGCCGAAGCTCAGCGCCGGAACCTTGAGCCCGGAGGTCCCCAGCCGTCGATACTCCACAGCGCACGTCCTTAATGGGTCTAGAGTGTCATTAAGACTCACGCTATCACGCTTAATGGAACTGGAGTGCCGTTATGGATGCTGGAGGTGCGGGCACGGTCCGGCCGGGCGGGCGTACGGCGGCGGTCCGCGCGGCGGTGCTCCGCGCCGCCGGCGACATCCTCGCCGAGCAGGGCTTCGGCGCACTGGACCTCGCGGACGTGGCGGCGCGGGCAGGGGTGGGCAAGACCACCGTCTACCGCCGCTGGGGGAACGCGCCCCGGCTGGTGGCCGACCTGCTCGTCGACATGGCCCAGCAGTCACTGCCCCGCACCGAGACGGGCAGCCTGCTGGGCGACCTGCGGGCCAACGCCCGCCTGGTGCAACGCACGCTCTCCGACCCGCGCCAGGGACGGCTGTTCAAGGCCCTGATCGCCGCCGCGGTCTGCGACGAGCAGGCCGCCGACGCGCTGCACCGCTTCTACCGGGTCCGCGTCGAGGAGTGGGCGTCGTGCGTCCGGCAGGCGGTCGAGCGCGGCGAGGTGCCCGAGGGCACGGATTCGCACGAGGTCGTCCGCGCGGTTTCCGCGCCGCTCTACTATCGCCTGCTGACCAGCGGGGATCCGCTCGACGAAGCCGCGGCCGACCGCGCCGCCCACGCGGTCGCGGTAGCCGCCCGCACCGGCGCCTACGTCAGCGAGCCTGACCTGCCTTGATGGGTCAGCCGGAAGGCTCGCCCGGGCAGGCTTTCACGTCACCGTGCCGCCTTCAGGGAGGGTGATGCGGACGGTGGTGCCCGCGCCGGGGGCCGACAGGAGTTCGGCGTGGCCGCCGTGGGCGGCGGCTATGGCGGCGACGATGGGCAGCCCGAGGCCCGCGCCGTCGTTCTCCCGCTCGGAACGGTGGAAACGTTCGAAAGCGCGGGCGGCGTCTTCGGGCCGCATGCCCGGGCCCTCGTCCGACACCTCGATCAGGATCGCCTGGGGGGCTTGGGCCAGGCGCACGGCCGCGGGCGTGCCGTCCGGGGTGTGCGCGCGGACGTTCGCCAGGAGATTCGCGAGGATCTGCCGGATGCGGGACTCGTCCACGACGGCGTCCAGGGTGTCCGGGGCGTCCAGGGTGAACGAGCGGTCCGGGGCGGCGGCGGACGCGTCGGCGACGGCGTCGCGGGCCAGCGCGGTCAGGTCGGCGGGGGCGGGCTTGAGGGACGCCTCGCGGTCCAGGCGGGCGAGTTCGAGCAGGTCGCCGACCAGGCGGCTCATGCGGCGGGCCTCGTCCTCGATGCGCCGCATCGCGTCGGGCAGCTCGTCCGGGCCGAGCGCGCCGTGCCGGTACAGCTCGGCGTACCCCTGGATCGTGGTGAGCGGGGTGCGCAGCTCGTGCGAGGCGTCGGCCGCGAACTCGCGGACCCGGGCCTCGGACCGGCCGCGCGCCCAGAACGCCTGCTCGATCCGGTCCAGCATCACGTTGATCGCGGCTGCGAGCCGGGAGGCCTCCGAGTGCGGTCCCGGGTCGGGCATCCGGGCGCGCAGGTCGCCGCCCATCGCGATCGCCTGGGCGGTGGCGGCCATCCGGTGCAGCGGCAGCAGGCCCCGGCCGATCAGCCACCGGCCGAGGAGCAGGAGCGCCGCCAGCAGCAGCGCGGCCGTCGCGACCTCGGCCAGGACGAGGTTGCGCACCGCCAGCCGGATCTCGTCCAGCGGCGTGGCGACCACCACCGTGCCGCCGGCGCGGGCGGGACGGGCGACGGCGCGCAGCCCGGCGAGGGAGAACGGTTCGAGGGTGGCTGCGTGCCCGGCCAGGCCGCCGGGGCCGAGCCGCCGGATCTGCTCGTACGCCTCCGCCGGGTCGGGCTGGTCGCCGCTGAGGACGCGGATCCGCCCCGTTCCGGAGACCGACAGGACGACGAACCGGGCGGGCGCGACGCCCTCGCTCGGCAGGCCGGGCCGGATCAGCCGGGTGACGGCGCGGTCGCGGGTGGCGCGGAGCTGGTCGTCCACCCGGTTCATGAGGTAGCCGTGCAGGACCACCGCGCTCACCAGGCCCATGATCATCAGACCGGAGAGGGTGACGGCCACCAGCCCGGCCAGCAGCCGGGTGTTGAGCGCCGGCCGCTTCATGGACGAACCTCCGAGGAAACCCCGGCCTTCAGGCCGGGGAGGAAGCGGACCCCTGCGGAGCAGGGGAGGGAACATTCGCCCCTCGGGGCGAATGCCGGTTGGCCAGGCGTTATCCGGCACGTTTTCGTCCCTGTGTTCGAGCGTGCACGTTACGATCGGCCCGTGCCGCGTTACCGCCTGGACCCCACGCGAGAGCAGGAGCAAGCCCTGCTCTCGCATTGCGCGCACGCCCGGTACGTGTGGAACCTGGCCGTCGAGCAGCATGCGCACTGGTCCCGGCACCGGGGCAGCGCACCCGGCTACAAAGAGCAGTCCCGGCAGCTCACCGCGGCCCGCGCCGAGTTCGAGTGGCTGCGGGCCGGTTCTCAGACCGTGCAGCAGCAGGCGTTGCGTGACTTCGCGCAGGCGATGGGCAACTTCTTCGCCGGTACCCACCGCCGCCCCACCTGGCGCAGGCAAGGTGTGCATGAGGGGTTCCGGCAGGTCGGCGTCAAACGCCACCAGGTCAGGCGCCTGTCGCGCAAGTGGGGCGCGGTGCTGGTGCCCAAGTGCGGATGGGTCAGGTTCCGCCTGTCGCGGCCGGTGCCGGAGGGCGTGAAGTCCTACCGGGTCACCCGTGATCGGACCGGGCGCTGGCATGTGGCGTTCACGCACCTCCCGCCCCCGGTCCCCGGCCCCGGCAACGGGGCCGTGGTCGGGGTGG
>NZ_BAAARW010000043.1:0-28488 GCF_039532545.1 Actinomadura vinacea
TACCGAGCCCACCCGACCACGCATTTCAGCTACTTGATCCCACCATCTGAGAACGCATTCGCCCGGGGGTATCTCTTGAGGCGTGGAAATGATCTTGGTGGGTAGATCAAGAACCGAGTAGATCATCCATCGAATTCGGGGGGATTCGAAGCCGTGACCGTGATCAAGGGGAATGAGAGTGTCGGCGGGGACGCGTCGATTCGCCAGCTGCTGAGTGACGATGTGCTGGATGTGCTGCTGGAGCGGTCGAAGGACGAGGCCGGGCAGTTGCGGCTGACCGGTGAGGGGTCGATGCTCGGGCAGCTGGTGAAGGCGGTGCTGGAGCGTGCGCTGGAAGGCGAGCTGACCGCGCATCTGGGCTATGGCAGGCACGACCCGTCCGGGAACAACTCCGGCAACTCCCGCAACGGCCGGGGCAAGGACAAGACGCTGCAGACCGGGGTCGGACCGGTGCGTCTGTCGGTGCCGCGGGACAGGGCGGGGACCTTCGAGCCGGTGCTGGTGCCCAAACGGGCCGGCAGGGTCGCAGGCGGCCTGGACGACATGATCATCAGCCTGTACGCGCACGGCATGAGCGTGCGCGACATCCTGCACCACCTCAAGCAGGTCTATGGCACCGAACTCTCGCACGAGCAGGTCTCCCGGATCACCGACCAGGTGATGGACGAGGTCAAAGCGTGGCAGACGCGTCCGCTGGACCCCACGTATGCGGTGGTGTTCCTGGACGCCATCGTGGTCAAGGTCAGAGACAACAACGTCGTGACCAGCAAACCCGCCTACATCGCCGTGGGCGTCGACACCGACGGGGAGAAGCACGTGCTGTGCATCTGGCTCGCACGCACCCCGTCCGAGTCGGCCACGGCCGGCGAGAGCGCCCGGTTCTGGGCCTCGGTGATGGCCGACCTGCGCAACCGCGGGGTCCGCGACATCCTGATCGCCTGCTGCGACGGCCTGAAAGGCTTCGAGGACGCCATCAACGCCGCCTTCCCGGCCACCGTGGTGCAGACGTGCGTGGTGCACCTGATCAGAAATGCGCTGCGGCCGGTCGCCCGCAAGGACGCCGGCGCGGTGGCCAAGGAGCTGAAGAAGGTCTACACCGCCGTGGACGCCGACGCCGCGCTGGAGGCCCTCGCCGAGTTCGCCGGCACCGACCTCGGCAAGAAGTACCCGCAGGCGGTGAAGGTGTTCGAGGACGCCTGGGATCGTTTCACGCCCTACTTCGCCTTCACCGCACCGGTCCGCAAGCTGCTCTACGCCACCAACGGGATCGAGTCGCTGAACTACCAACTGCGGAAGGTCACCAAGGCCAGAGGGCACTTCCCGACCGACGACGCCGTGGTCAAGCTGCTGTGGCTGGCCATCGTCAACATCGAGGACAAACGCGCCCGCGAACGGGCCGCCAAACGCGACAGCGGTGACAAGCACGCCTTCCAGCCCGCACGCCTTGTCGAAGGACAACGCGTCGCCGGATGGCGCGAAGCGCTCAACGAACTCGCCATCGCCTATCCAGGACGCATCAGGTAAAGCGGACTACACCTGCCACCTGCAAGATCTTTCCACACCTCAAGTTACAAGCTCGGAGAAGCTGGAGAAAAGTGTGCTCTGACCTGAGTGAGGCGGGGTGGTGGGTCACCTTCCCTAAGGGGTCAGCGGCCGCTTCTGTGACCGGGAGTCGCTCTGGCGTCACTCGGCAGCTGAGGGCGGCGTGGTGGCGGGTCGGGCCGGTGTGCGGGGGAGAGAGACGCGTCGCAGTCAGGTGTAGAGGGCGCCGAGGAGTGCGCCCTGTCCCGATTGGAGTACGTGTCCTGCTTCCAACGGAATCCAGAAGCATTCAAAGTCCGTGGGATCCTGCTCGCGGTCGTGGAGTTCCTGGCTGGTCCAGCGCTCGGGGGTCGGCTGAGTGGTCTTCATGTGGAAGACGTGGCGGCGTTGGATCTCGAAGCGGTAGGGGCTGATGTCGTAGGTGGTCTCGCCCAGCTTTCGGACGATCTCGAAGTGGGGGAGGCCGGTCTCCTCGCGGGCTTCGCGGAGGGCGGCTTCCTCGGGGGTTTCGTTCGGCTGGATGCCGCCGGCGGGTACCTGGATGCCGACCTCTTCGTAGCTGCGGTCGATGTGCCGCAAGACCAGGAGTTGCCCGTCGCGGACGACGTAGCAGAGCACCTTGTCCTTGACGATCCTGTTCGCCATCCGGTCTCCCTGGCTTTCATGCTTCAGGCGGCAAGCTCCCTGGGGGTGCCGGCGCTGTGACGCGCTGGCTGGCTTGGTTCGCCCTCCGGCGTTCATATTGCCAGCCGGTGCATGGAGTCGGTCGGACCGGCAGCCGTGCTGAGAGGGCTCGTGTCGTTGGGGAAACGGTGTTGTCCAGCGATGATTAGGGCGCCGTTCCGGGCCGCTTATCGGGCGTGTGGTGTCTGGGTTGGTGCCCGCGAGCGAACATGGAGCAGCACGCGGGGACAAAGCGGTCTATAAAGACTGATGGGCATTCGCGTTGTTGCTGCGAATGCCCAGGTCAGACGGGGTGCGCCGTCAGGGACTTGAACCCCGAACCCGCGGATTAAGAGTCCGCTGCTCTCGTGTCAGGCCGGTGCTTACAGTGCCGCGCCGTACCGTTCTGTCCGAGTCCAACCCTATTTCGGTGCCGGGCCATGTCGCTGCGTGCTGTCCCGTACCAATGCCACCGAGCCAACAACGAGCCAACATGGTTGTCGGTGATCACGGTGACGGGGCTGGCTCTTTGGACGGCTTCAACGGCACTCGTGTGCTGCTCCTGCGGTGACGATCTTTAGCGAGACCCGACGCGCCTGGGCCAGCGGCTATTGAAGGCTATCAGGTCATGTGCCGGGCGACCGTCCAGATACGCCTCGACCTCGCGGGCGGAGAAGGTGTGCTGGTTCATCTCGGTGACCATGTACCCGCACTCAGCAAAGGCGAGCATGTGCGCGCGCATCTCAGGGGCGGTCATGGTCTCGGCCTGCTTTTCGATCTCCGCGATCACCTTCTGCTCGTCCACCAGATGCAGCCTCATCACGGGTACCGGTTCGCGTTCTCTGCCGGACCCAGACGCACGGCTGCACCACCCAGCCCCACGACCACCGATGCCACCTGGCGGTCCCGTCCCGGTTCGCGATCCCGTAACCATGGGGATCCACGACGGGGGTGGCTGCTACCAACCGCACGCGCCCGCATAGGCGCCCATACATCGCGAGCCCCAAGGCCAGTGATCAGGAATGGATATATTGATCCTCAGAAAAGAATTTACTTGTCCTCCTTATCGTGCGCCTGGTTGGCGCCGATTAGGAATGGCCGCTGCTGAGCGGTCGAACGCGATGTGAGCAATAGGTGAAAGCTGCTGCGCGAGAGGCTCATTGGCGACCTGCCCCAACGTTGCGATAGCTGCCAAGAGTAGGCCTTGGTGTTCCGCCGTGAAGAGATGGTCGAAAGCCGGTTCCCGCCAGGCCTCACCGTCCACTAGGGCCTCGAAACAAGTCAGCTCTGCCGTCTGCAGGATGTTCCGCGACACGGCTGGATTGCCCCGCAACCGTTCGACGAGATCAAGGTAGGAATCTAGGAAGGTCGGTGGGGTCTCAATGATCTCTCTGAGCTTGAGCTGTGGCACATCCTGGCGGGCTGCGCCCGAACTGGTGTAAGCACGATGGACGCGGTCGAGCAGGAACCGAACCAGCTCGTCAGCTCGGTCGAGCACCGCAAGGATGTCATCATCCGGGCTACCTGTGGTGAGGGCCCTCTCGGTACGTTGTCGAAGAACATCAGCGGGTACTAGATCGAGTTGTGCTGCGTCCTGCAGCGCCGCAAGGAGTAGAGCGATGAGCGCGTGGCTTGCCAGGATGTGGCCAGCGGGGTGAGGCAGAATGCCACGCCGATCGACGGCTCGTCCAAGATTGCCAAGGGCGCCCAAGATGGCGTTTGGACTGGCGAGTAGGGCGTCGTAGCGGAGGAAAGCGACAACTTCGGTAGGAAGCTCCGGCAGTCCCTTGAGCTGGGTGTCTGTCTTGGCCTCGGCCTCGAGACAGGCGGCCCCGCCGAGGTGGGCAAATGTCTCCGGAAGCCAAGCGTGCGCTGCTTCTCGCCGCTGGAGCGTTGGGATGTCCATGATCCCGATGTCCAGTCGGCGCGCAAGGGCCCGGCCACGGCGGCTGACGGTTGGACGGACGAGGACGGCCCGCTGTACGCCAAGGTATTGCCGAAGGCCGGCGAGGCTGAAGAGGCGGTCGACTTCCTTCGCTTCGCCCTTTTCTCCCTTGCACTCCACAGTAGACCAAGTGATCCGAAGCCTTGGGTCGACATCTATCGCCAGAATGTCGAGATCAGTCAACACGTCCCGACCTGGAGTCGCCTCCTCGGCTCGCGCTGGCACGCGCAGTCTGGAGAAGGCGCCCTCGGCGAACTCCAGTCGCGCAACACGGAGCTCCAGTTCCGCGCCGGTCTCGCGGTTCACTTCACGCTTGTCTCTGCCGGTAGAGTCACGCTGAGGTCGGTTGCGGGCAGACCGCCTCACATCCCGGCCACCATCGGAACCAGGCTTTGATTCCTCTCTGTCCCTGGACTCCATCACGAGCTCAGCGGCTTCCTGAAAGCACGTCGCGTTGTCTCATCCCGCAGAGCTGAGATGAGCCGCTCCTGTTCAACGTCGTCGGTCCTCGCGTCCAATGCCAGTCGCGCCCTTTCTCGGTCGATGTGACCATAGCGCTGCTGAGCACGGAGCGCGGCCAGATCATGTGGGTTGCCGCGAGAGTCGTCTCGCTCGCTCAGAATTTGCAGAGCGTCCTCGGCGACTTCGGACTGCAACAGCTCGAGCCGGAAACGACCGTCGCCGGTGCCGGGCACAACTCGGACGATGCCGGCCGTTTCCAGCATTGGGTAATCGGTCCCGATGGGGGAAGCATCCCCCGCCTCACCGTTCCTGATCAGGGCTGAGACAAACGCCGCAGGATTGTAGAGCTTGTATTCAGCATAGGTGGCGGCATAAATCATGGAGCCGACGAGTTGTCTGACCTGCCCAGAGGCGTCGCCTGCGGTCGCGCCGAATGGGCTTCGGTTCAGGTGCGGGGTAAACAGGAAGGAGCGCTCCTCTCCAGTCGAGGTCTGGATGACCGAGCGCTGCACCAAGCCTTGCGCCACAGCGAAGGTGATCCATTTGGGCTCGGTCGCCGTCACCGCAGTCTCAGGCATACCAGGCTTGGCCACAACCTCCTCCAGCAGCGCTGCGACTTCGCTGGTGGCCCTCGCTTTGGCGGCGTAGAGCGCCGCCTGAGCTACCTTCTCGTCTGAGCCCCATACATTGGGGTTGAACACGACCTCCATGCCATCATCAGTCACGATCTTCTTCAGCAGGCCGATCGATGTCAGGTGGCGGATAGCCTCATCGGCAGCCGCGTCTCCGACGGGCTGATCTTGCGCATCGACCGCAGCAGTCCCTGTATGAAGCGCGTCGTCGACGAGCAAAGGTTGCAAGGTGGTGGCGCGCAGAATAGTGAGGGCCGCCCACTCGCAGTCAGTGACTCCAGCCGCTGGAAGGATGCTCGGTGCGGCCTGAACCAACAGGGCTGGAGCGGGAATCGTCTCGGTCACGGCAAGGGGGCGGTTGTTCCGATCACGCTGGACCGTCATCCAGCCGAGCGTCTCCAGGGTTGCTAGTGCGTCCCGCAGCTGCCGCTGCCCGAGGTATGCCTCGGTAGCGATCGCCCGGATCCGCTCGGGAGTACTGGTTCCTGAGTTGCGAAGCCTGAAGGCCATATCGAAGACCTGTCCCGCGAACTCCAGCTGTTCGAGGCCAGCCTTCGCCGGTCCTGCGGCGTATGCCGACAGGTGACGCGAGAGGCCAAGGACTAGTTCGGCGTCGCTCAGCATCGATCCCCCGGTGGTCTGCAAAAGGAGCGCATGTCCGCTCATGTCACAGTATCGACGGGCTCGTGTTGGCGCACCTTTAATTGCACTTGCAACCGGTATGCTTGATCACCGTGATGGGATGGATGGCCTTCCAGTTGTCGCGATTCAGGGGTTGGAGCGCTCCACACTTTAGAGATCATAACAAAATGTGCATGTAGCGCGACGTGTCGTGATGTTCGGGTGTGCTGTGGAGCGGTGAGTAAGACCGCGTTTCGTTTGGTGTGGTCGATAGTGTTTCGCCGTGACGATGGTGGAGCACCTGGTTCCAGACGAGTTGTGGGAGCTGTTCCAGCGGGTGGTGCCACCTGCACCAAGACGGCCGCAGGGTGGTGGACGGCGCCGTGCTGGCGATCGGGAGGTGCTGGCGGCGATCGTGTTCGTGGCCACCACCGGCTGCGCCTGGCGGCAGGTTCCGCCGGTGTTCGGCGCCTCCTGGCGGACCGTCTACCGGCGGTTCGCCGAGTGGAGCGAGGCACGGGTGTGGGCCAAGCTGCACCGGGTTGTGCTGGACGAGTTCGGCAGCCGCGGGAAACTGGACTGGTCGCGGTGCGCGATCGACTCGGTCAGCGTCCGCGCCGCGAAAGGGGGGACCTGACAGGTCCCAATCCTGTCGACCACGGCAAGCCTGGGTCGAAGATCCATTTGCTCACCGAGCGGACCGGCCTGCCACTGTCTGTCGGGATCTCCGCGGCCAACACCCACGACAGCCAGGGCCTGGAACCGCTGGTGCGCGGCATCCCGCCGATCCGCTCGCGGCGCGGGCCACGTCGCCGCCGCCCGAGCAAGCTGCATGGCGACAAGGGGTACGACTACCCGCGGCTGCGACGCTGGTTGCGCTCGCGCGGCATCGTGGTGCGCATCGCCCGCCGGGGCATCGAGTCCTCCCAGCGGCTGGGCCGCCACCGCTGGGTGGTCGAGCGAACGGTCTCGTGGCTTGCCGGCTGCCGCCGTCTGCACCGGCGCTACGAACGCAAGGCCGAGCACTTCCTGGCCTTCGTCGGCATCGCCGCAACCATGATCTGCTACCGCCGACTCACCAAATGAAACGACGTCTTAATAGACTGACCTCCTCCGACTATACGAGAGCGGGTGTGCCGCTGTGAAGGTATGAGTGCGCCGGCACTGGTTATGTGAGGCGGTCCTGGCTGGCGTTGGCTTCGGCGCGTACGGCATCGACGAAGGCGTCGTCGTCTTCCGTGTCCTCCTGGTAGAGGAGCCAGCAGCCGCGGATCCCGTCGAGGAGATCTTCCAGGAGGTCTTGTGCGGGGCACATGGGGTCGAGTGGGGTGGTGCGGATTTCCCTGCGGAGGGCTTCGCGTAGGCGTGGGTCTTGGTGTTCGTCGGCGAGTTGTTCGGCCTCGTCGATGCGTTCGCACAGGTCGTCGATGTCAGGGATACGGCCTTCGGCGACGATCAGGGCGTCACGGATCATGCCGGTGATCGCGGTGTACGGAGTGAGTCCGAGTTCCAGGTGCTCCAGCACGGCGGTGGGGGTGATGTGTGCGAGGGCCTCGATGTTGTCGGCTTCCACGACGATCTGCGTGGGTTGCAGGCCGGATACCTCGGCGGTGACATCGGCGGCGGCTTGGAGCCAGTGGGCGGCCGCGATCGAGGCGGCGACCGGATCAACGTCGGTGAACAGGGCGGGGCTGCCGAGCGGGTTCCTTGAGAGGATCGTGTCGGCGGCGTGGACTTGTGCGGGGGAGGCGCCGGCGCGGGTGAGCGCTACGGCCTGGCGGGAGCGGCCGGTGAGGTCGCCGAGTTCGGCCCGTTCCACTGCGGCCAGTTCCTCTTGGACTTCGGCGACGACCCGCGCCGTCAGGCCAGGATCGCTCGCGGCATGTAGGGCGCGCCCGACCTGGTGGGCAGCCTCTTCGACGGGGTTGTAGGACTGCAGCAGCCCACCATCGGTGGGGAGGTTCGGCTTGGTCGCGGCGTCGGTGGCCTTGGCGAAGGCTTCTCGATGCCGTTCCCTGCGCCAACCTTCGCTGTTCTCCCCTTGGTCCTCGGCGGCCGAAGCAGGGTGGGTGTAGGTGCGCCAGGCCTGGACGCAGAACCGCGTCAGTGCCTGGGCCAGACGCCGAGCATGTTCGCCGGGGATCTTGCTGGACAGCTCAGTGACGGTGGAAGCGGCGTGAGCGGTACCAGTCTTCCAGAACACCATGAGCACATGGCGGTCCTCGTCATAGGCGTAAGTACTCAACAGGATCTCCCAGACGTGTCATATCCAATTTTGCCAGGCCACGCCTCGAGGAAGTGGCGACCCCCTGACAAGAACTGCCTTTGGTTCGTCGTGTCTACGGACTTAGCATTTGATCAGATTCCAGACGAGGCAGCCGCGAGACTGGGTTGCGCATCTTGCCCCCAATATTCCTCGTAGGGGCGGAAGTTGACGCTGTGGCGCTCCTTGGCGCAAGATTGGGATTACTCGAAGTCAAGCTCTATCATCATTTGTTCCGATGCTTGTTCCTCTTCCTGTGCTGGGGAAGCGGTCTCGATGTCGCCTTGGGGTAGCGCGTACTGATCAGCGAGTTTTGTCAGATGTAGTATCAGAGGTAGACCGAGGACGTCCCGGTAGTCATCGCAAAAACGCTGCTGGTGCACGAACATGGCCCATTTCTCCGGATCGTCGCCCGGCTGCAGGCAGGCGACGGCAAGTTCGAGAAGGTCGGGGTTCCATGCGTTTTTCGTGGGCCGGCGCTCGCTACGGCCCTTCTCGTTGACGTGGGGAGTAAGCTTCGCTGCTTCTCTGCTTATTGTGTGGCTGACTGGCTTGTCGGATGAGCTGTAGAAGATGCGATTTGATTCTTCTGGCGTCCAGAGACCCTTCGCAGTGCCGCCAAGTTGCTTTCCTTCGTGCTTTTTGTAGACCAATTCAGCTGGGCCCCACCACTGAGCGGTCTCATCGCGGTCGCCATCGGCGACCCTGATCACACGCAGTTTCTTACCGATGAGGCTGATTCGTTGCAGCGGGCCCCTGTCGAACCCGATGCGGTCTTGGATCAGGCCCTTATTGGTGAGCCAGGGCCACCTCATGCGGATGTTCTGGGCTCGGGTCAGGACCAGCGTCGGGTTGCCGCGCATCATGCTCAGGGTCTTCTTCACGAACGCGGCGGTCGCGGCCGACTGCTGAGCCTCGGTCTTCAGATCGGCTTGAGTGATCTTTCCGGTAAGGCTGAGGAGGAGTTCAGGGTAGGGGACCCATTCGGCCATGTCCGCAGTCTTCCCCATGATGCACTTCTGCCCTGGGCGGATGAGGACGGCAATGGGGGTGAACTGCGCTTTGTTGGTCGGCCCGTCGGAGCGGCGCTTGACGAGCCAGAACGCTAGCTGGTTGAGCTGGTCTGGAATTGCATCGCTGAGTGTGTGGAGGGGGACGAAGCGCATTCCGGTTTGCCGTAGACCGTCCAGCCATGCGGCGTCGGCGCGGAATACCGCGTCCTGTTCTGCGTCTTCGGGGTCCTCGGTGTCATGGTCGAAGGGGCGGAGGAACTGGCTGACGAGACCTGCGTCCGCCAGACCCAGTCTGATCGCGTACTTCGGGTCGTTGCGGTGCTTGGCCTTGGCGAACTTCTCTTTGCCATCGAGCTCGACGAGGGCAAGCTTGGCGCCCGGTGCCTTCTCTTTGAGGTTCTCCACGAACGCTGCGACGGCGGTACGGCGTGCGGCGATCGCTTGGTCGTGCTCTCGCCCTTTCGCTGGTGGCTTGTCGCCTCGGCCGAGAGGACCGCCCAGCGTTCCGATCGGCTGGGCGTAGATCTTGATGTCCAGGTCGTCAGTGCTCCACACCCACCTTGTGGGGCCCTGCTCAACCCGGTGAGGGGAGAGGGTAAGGCTGTCCTCGGCGGCCTGGATGATCCGGTCTCTTGTGCCGTCCGCCTGGTAGAGGACAATTGCGATGAGCGGGAGGCCGTCGAGGGCTTCCGCGAGGCGCTTCCGCCGCAGGACGCCGTTTCGATCGTCGCGAGCCTTGTTCTCGGTGAGGATCGCGGCGAGTTCTTCCTCCGGGATCTCCTTCTTGGGCACACTCTTGTGGGATTCCAGTTGCTTCTTTGCCGGTTGGGCGACTTTGCTCCGTCGGAGATTGGGGACCGGCAGGAAGTCGGGAAGAAGGGCCTGTTCGGCCCACTCGGTCAGCCGACGGCGTTCGCTTGGCATGAGCCCGGTGCCGACGGCGTGGTGGCCCATCGCGGTGTGATGGCTGACCGCGACCGAGATGCCATCATGCCGACCGTCGATCCAGTGATCGGCCTCTTTGACGAGCCGCTCCACAGGCGGCAGTTGTTGCAGTGCGGAGACTCCTACCAGCATGCCTTGCGGTCCGCCATGTCGCCAGTTCGTTGTTCCCCGACTCCACTCGATCATGGCGACAGAGAACCTCGACGGGGCCGGCCCTCTCGGGATGAGCGATTCATCGGGAAGCAGGTAGACCGACACGCCGTCTTCGGTGGGCATCCAGACCTGCCCTCGAACGAAGCGGCGGATGCCTGTACTGAGATGGATTCTCGGGATCTCGGAGAAAGGCGTCGATCGGAGGCTGAGCCGGATGTAGGCGGAGTAGCGCCAGCGTTTGGTGCCGTCGTCCTTCTTGTTCTTGGATTCGTAGGTCAATGGGGGCCAGGACATCAGCTCTGCACCGCCTGCTCGGGCATCGCCTGCCACCTGCCGGAACGAGAGGCGCTCGCCCTGGTGCTCATACGGGTCGAGCTGCGTGATACGAGCGGCCAGGACGTCCGGAAGCAAACGGAAGAGGTGGCTCGCTGGGAGCACGGTGCCGCCGTCGGAGACGGTGTTCTCCAGGAGGTCCACGGTGCTCTCCTGCCAGGTGAGCGCTCCGGTCTCGAGTAGCCGGAAGGTCTTGTGCAGGAGGCGACGGGATTCGGGATCTTCGGGGTTCTGCTGTAGGCCACGCAACCACGCTGCCGCGAAGGCGTTGACGATGGGCGTTGGATAGGGCGTGGCGGCGTACAGCCAGGGTTGTTCGGTGCCGAACGTGGCGCTGTGGTCGACCGACACCAGGTCCGGCGCCACCGCGCGCATCACCTGATTGACCGCTTTCGTCGGGATGCGCTTGCGCCGTTCGGCCTTCTGAGACGTCATCCCGTGGTGGTACAGGTTCTTGATCGGCAGTTCCCAGTCAGCGGGCAGCGCAAGGGTATGCATCCGTGCCTTGAAGCCCCCACGGTCCGGGTCCGGCCGATAGGACGCGGACCGGATCTCTGGATACTCCACTGCGAGCCCTCCAACGTGGCTTGACCGGAATCTCGGTTAGTTCATCTCGACGAGCGCGCGGTAGAGCGGCTCGTAGAGTTCTTGGACGAGCGAGCGATCGGTTGGGGACAGCTCAGGGTTGTCGTTGAAGTAGGAGGCGAGGACGTCCCGCATGCTGGCCAGGAGACTGGTATCGGCGGTGTCGGTAGCGCGGAATCCGGCTTCTTGAGGTGAGAACGCCGCGTCTACGAATACGACTCTGGCGGGTACTCCGCCGCGGATCAGGCGGCCGATGACCTGCCAGATGACCACCAGCTGATCCCAGGTGAAGGCGATCTTCTCGTCATCGCGGAGGCTGGACCACGCCAGGCGTCTGGTGAGGAAACGGTTCCACCGTTTCCGTGCCCGGGAGCGCAGTTCGGTTCCGGCGCGGTCCGGTGTTCCTGCCGCGAGCGCTGCCTGGCGGAACAGGCCGTCCTCGTCTCGAAGCTGGCGTACGGCCCAGTCGTTGATGGCCTGGATGGCCAGGGAGATGTCATCGGGACGGGGATGCGGACGAGCGAGAAAGTAGACGCTTCCGATCGCGGCCTTGCCGTTGTTCAGGACAATGTTGTGGCCTCTTTCGACGGCCAGTAGCGGCGCGACGAGGATCTCTCCACCGGAGCGGGCGAACGAGCTGACGTTGCCCCGGGCCAGTGTTCGGACGGCCGAGGTTTCCGGCATACGGGCCCAGGCGGGGTCCGCGTCCGCGTCGTCGGAGATCAGCTGTATGACTCTGCCGTTCCACTCCGGGATCTGGTTCAGGAACTCCGCCGCCGTCCTGGCTTCTACGTAGCTGCCGACCAGCAGGAGGATCCGACGCCGCTCGTGGTCCTCGATCTCATCCAGTTCCGCGTCCAGCATGCTCACCGAGTCGGTGAGGCTCCGATCGGGCACGGCCAACTGGTGCAGCATCTGCAGCAGTGCATCCGGCCGTTCCTCCGGATCACATCCCGAGAGCTTGACCGGCCTGTCGCTGTCTGGCCAGTAGAGGAACTCTTTGCGGAACTCGGTCGCCAGGATGGCTTGGATTTCCTCCTCACGGGGACGCAGGATGGCCCCGACCGGGACATGCAGGTGATATCTGCTTGACGTCCCCGCCCAGCTCGTTGCCGACATGAGCAGCACGTTCGGTGCGGGCCGCCCATCAACCTCGGCGAGGTCGCCAAGGCGGGTGAGCAACTCACGGCCAACACCGTTGCAGCGGAAGAACCGGAGTTCGCCGCTACGGCCGCCATCACGCTCTCGGTCGTCATGCCGGAACTGAAAGCCGAGAACGTTGCCCATCGGTGACTCGGGCAAGATGGGCTCGTAGTCCTTGGGCGGCCTCCGGGACAGGACATTGGAGGTGGCTTCGAGGTTCATCGCCGCCTCCACTCGCGGCCACAAGATCGTCATGAAGTTGAGCCGACTGTGCAGCGCAGCCAGCAGCAGCGTGAATTCGAACCGAGTTGCCTGCGCGTCGAGCTTGTCCTGTATCTCGGGATCCTGACCCACAATCTTCAAGAGGGTGTCGCGCAGCCGGTCCCGCGTCATCGATCCGTGCGGCGCGTGCAACAACTCCAGAGCGAGATGGACGAAGGTATTGACCAGATCGGTGACCTCGTCGTCATCCCCTCTCGGCTGGGCCTGGTGGAGCGGGTCGTCCCGGAAGCGGGACAAGGCCGCCTCCACGAGTTGAACCTGTGGCGGAGGATCGCTCTGATCGATCCCCGGGAACCAGCTCTTGATCAGGAGCGAGTGCAGGGTGAAGGCACTGAAGTAATCGACGCTGATCCATTTGCGGAGGTCGTTGTCCTTGACTAGTAGCGCGTAGATCCGGTCGGTGGCGGCGCTGACGGTGTTTACCGCGTTCGTCCAGTCGTCGACGTCACGTGCGGACAACTGTAGGCGCCCGTCACGGGCCATCTGCTGGAATTTGTGAACGGCGACCTCGTCGAACCATGAATTCGGTGATCTGCCGACCAGGGTGCTCGCCGGCGCGAAGGCCGTGTC
Organism: Actinomadura vinacea; assembly: GCF_039532545.1. Taxonomy (NCBI): domain Bacteria; kingdom Bacillati; phylum Actinomycetota; class Actinomycetes; order Streptosporangiales; family Thermomonosporaceae; genus Actinomadura; species Actinomadura vinacea. The sequence continues at coordinate 13,153 of NZ_BAAARW010000043.1, forward strand.
GAGTTGCATCTGAACCCTGTCGGCCTCATCGACGATGATCAGGTCGCTGCGCCTGCAGGCCAGTTCCAGGTAGCGCAATTGCTCGACCTGAAGGTGTTGGGGTACCGCGCTGTGCACAAGGCCAGCAGGTGTGGCGACCCAGATCTGCGCGTCCACGAGTTCGCGGGCACCGTGATGCCGAGGGCAGCGATTCCACAATGGGCACAGCTGGCGTTTCGGCTTGGGCTGCCGCGTCCTGTGCGCATTGTCGAGGTCTGAGGCGGAGGATTCCTCGGCCTCATCGGGCACTGTGTAGAGCGACAAGCATGGGGCTTCGTTGATACCCAACGGCGCTCTGGCTTCGAAGCCACGCAGAGCATCCACCGGACAGGCACTGCTCAAGTATGCGAAACCGGGATCGTTGTGCTCAAGCATGGTCGTGGCGCCCGCTGTCGCTGTTCGCCGGTGCAAGCGGCCGATGTTGCGTTCTCGGGTCGAGTGCCCCAGCACAGGGGCAGCGCTGAGATTCAACTTTTTGAACTGCTCGACGACGGCGAGGGTCTCGGCGACGTCACCGACCACGATGGTGACACGCCGTTTTTGCTTCCCCGCCACATGGAAGGCGAGAATGTCACGGATCGTGGACTTTCCCGCGCCGACCATTCCGACCAGATGAAGAAGACGATCCACGCGCAGCTTGCGCCGACGTATGAAACTGCCCGCCTCATTATCTCGGACCAACAGCCTGACGCGCTTCAGCCGCCACGACCATCTACTGCCCCGGGGAACGCCGTTCGCCTGCTCGATCTTGTCCATTTCGGCGGCGGCCTGTTCGAGCTCCTCCCACGTGACCTCGATGGGATCGCCTTCACCGGCGGGAAGCGCGTCCAGGTCGTGCGCCTTCGGCGTTGAATCCACCAGGAGCCGGGGTGCGAACGTGACCGAGTATTCCCGGTCCCTGGCGCGGAAGGTGTGCTCGCCTGCCTCGGCCAGCGGGATCTCACGCGTGGCGTAGTCCGGCGCGGTCGTGAGGAGGTCTTCGTAGATCTCGAAGCGCTGTGCGGCCCGCGACGGATCCCTGCGATGAGGGACGTCGTCGAGATCGTCCAGGTCATAACCGCGTAGTTCCTGCGGAACCTTGAGGTAGTCGCCAAGATTGTCACGCCAGGTCTTAGGCCGCCGGAGGTCCCACAGGTAGTGCCGAGCGCGCAGCACACGAAGCCGCTGCTCCTCGCTGTGGAGATCACCGAACGCCTCGGCAATGGGGTAGCCGCCCAGAAGCGTCCAGGCGTCATTGGCCGACCGCGTGGGCATGATGCACTTGAGCAGGTAAAGCCCGAGTTCGACGTCAAGCAGGTCACCGGGCCGGAAGGCATCCAGCTTCGCTGGCCAGACATCGTTGAGCTGGGACGGGGAACACCTGCGGTGCCAGCCGCTACGGTCACGCATGCCGCCCCCTCGGCTTGTTCCGGATCGACGCGACCAGTTTGAGAAACGCCTGATCGTCCAGCAGCGTGATCTGTTCGGCCAACTCGGCCGGCAGATGCCGGACGAAGATCCTCCCGTAGGCGTCGTTGTCCTCGAATCGATAACGAGGGACGACGAGGAAGGCTCGATCGTAGGGCGGCTTCTTCCGGAAGGGTCTGGCCGTCCGTGCGAGCAGGACCGGATTCACGCGATCCTTTACATCCACCGCCCACGCCTGTCCGTTGGGGAGAACCACCCTGAGGTCGTAGGCGTCGTAGTTCGGCCACATCTCAGGCTTGATCCCGAACTTGCTGATCAGAGCCTGTTCCAGGTCGGTCTCCGCAAGCCCTGGACTCGTGATGAACACGCGCAACGGCCTGCTGAGCTGGAACACACCCCCTCTACTTACGGCCAGCGGAGTCCCGTCGCCGGTCCTTCCGTCTCGGCGGCAACGGTCAAGCTCACACCGGAATCCGCCCCAGCTCGTTGGCACCATCAGGCAACGGCAGCGTACGCACTGCATGAACGTGCCCTTCCGCTGATATGAGGCGGGAGCGGGCTCGTAGCAGCGTTTAAGAATCGGGTGCAACAACAGCCCGAATTCTGGGTCCCCGCCAAGTTCGGCAAGCTCCGCACCCGTGAGAACCGGTTGCGCCGTGAGGTGACGCCGGAAGGCCGTGTAGGCATCGGGTTCCTCCGCGGCGCGGCAGGCCGCGATCGCGTCCAGCAGCCGTTCGTTCTCGAACAACTCGGCCGCAGGGTCGGCCGCGCTGACCTCCCACTCCAGGCAAGTCTGGGTGGGAGTGCGCGTGTCCTTGTCAACCAGGAGGCCATCACCCCCGAGCAGCTCCTCGGGCAGAGTCACCGGCCACTCCGCCAGCGGGCGTTCGGCAGACCACGACACCATCTGCGCCACGCTGCCCGGCGGCTCCTCGTTCTCTCTGAGGCAGTGCAGAACCAGGTGGTTGTAAGCGTTCTGCACCCTCGCCGGATACACGGGGCTCGGCACCGAACGCTGACGAGACAACGTAACCAAGGCAGTAGCGATCAATCGCATGAGGACTTCACCGTCGAAGAACGACGGCGCAGCGGGCGCCTGGTCAGGTTTGACCATCACACCGTCCCTTCGCGCTCACGTGTCTGCGGCGGAGTAGCTTGCACACCACCTGGATACAGGGCACCACTGACAGTTCTTGCTGGGCCGAGCCTCAAAAACCTCGTCCGCCCGCCACGGCCCTGCGTAGCGCCGAAGGACCGTGAGCGCCTTCTCAAGACGGTCAGCTTCGAACGGATCAATAATCTGCAGGTCAGATCCCCCGGGCCGAAGGATCTCGGCCTCAACCCGCGAGCCACTCGGGTCGCCGCCAAGAGCGCCCCGAGCCAGAGCGACGACACCGAGGGCGAGCTGCGGAAACTCGTCGAGGAGGTCGTCGTGGAACCAGCGCTCCTTCTGCGTCGTCTTGAGTTCCCTCCACACCCAGGAACCGTCATCCAGGTAGAGGAGATCGGGCTTGGCGACGACAACGACCTGGGCCGCGGTGTCGTGGAATGCCCGCTTTGCCTCCACCTCGACGTGATCGACAACGTCCTCAGCCTGGAAGGGGCAAGCGTCGACATGATGACGAAGCATGCGAGCACCGATCTCGGCAAGGCCATCGGGAACCCGCCAGCGTCCCTCGGTCCAGTTCCTTCCCGAGGGGGGCATGTCCGTGAGCGAGCACGCAGGGTGATCATCACGACGATGCAGGACTTCGATCCAGTGGTGAACCGCCTGCCCGAGCTTGGCCGAGTCGGTGTACTCGCCCTCCACCGGGAGATGCAGGGCTCTCAGGTGCGCCTGCGCGGGGCAGTCCAAGTAGTACCGAAGATCGGAAGTGGACACCTTCCGAAGGGAAGCGCGCCGCGATGGTAAACCCAAGATCCCCGGCACGCGCGGCAGCGCCGTACATGCGGTCATCTGCTTGCATTCGAAGCAGGAACCGCCCGTTGACAGGCTGCCGGCGGAGACGACCTTGGAGACATGCTTGTGCCCATGTCGGCGGTAGTAGCTCTCGGCCTCTGCAACGCTGCCTTCGAACTGAACCCCGTCCTGCCCGTCCGCCAGACCCACCTCCACGATCCTGATGAGCCGGACTCGGTCTACCGCTCCCTTCAACAACGGGAAACGTTCACCCCACGGCTTCGGCCATGTGGCCGGACTCCCATGCGCGGCCACGTAGGCGGCGATGCCTAGCTCTCCTGGCGATGATCCACGAGCGGCTCCGTGTCGCAGCCTCCGGAATTCACGAACGCTCCCATCGGGTGACTCGTAGCGTCGCCACCAGGCGTACAGCTCCCAGACCTTCTCGTCCTCACGCTGTACGACCCAGTAAGGCTGGACCGGCTTGAGACCCTCGCTATCGTGGCGCTCCTGATATAGCCGCACCGCGTGGTCCACATAACGAAGGTGTCCCTCATGAACAGCCGGTGAACTGCCCCGCAGCCCGGCCAGCGCGAACTCGACCGGGACATCTTCATACTCGATCTCATCCAGCGCTGCCATGACCGGGCGGAGCGTAAAGGTCTCCAGACGCTCTTGCGGCAGACGCGAACGCACAGCCACACGCAACGCAGGACGGGCCTTCGCGGCCACGGAAGAAGGACACGAATGCTCCTCATGGCCACCAGTGCCCGGCCCCACCCGCAGTAATCCCTCATCCCCCACTAGCCAAGGGGGTTTCCGCCACTGGACGTCCACTGCTCTCCCGGCATGTCGATGCAGGCCTGCGACACGCGCGTCTGCGACACGGCTTCGCGGCCAAGAGATCTGGGCTCGCCAACAGGAAAACACAACAACTAGATCAACAAGTGTCAAACCGGATGGAAACCCCTACAGGCACACGAGCGCGTAGTGTGCGATGGTGAGGTGGTCGTCGGCAGCGTCAGTGGTGATCGCGTTGTAGTCCAGCAGTCGACCGAGAGCCTCCTGGTGGGGGGTCACCCTCGGAGGTGAACTCGGTCGCGAACACCTTGATCGAGGTCGTGCATCCGCCATCGCCCGGCCCTCTCCAGGGTCTGGGGTAGCAGACCGGCCTGGGCCAGCGCAGCCAGCATCGGACGCACCTGGCCAGGGTCCTGATCGGCGAGTGGGGTGGCGGCGCTGGTGGAGATGTCGGGGCCGAGCGGCACACGGTCCGTCCGTGACCGGTTATCGCCCTGTACGCGAGGGCGTCCGACGATGAAGGGTGAACGGGCTCGCGACCGTCAGGCGCCGCCCATGGCAGCGACGCCAATCGGGCCGACGGTGCGTTACCCCCGACCGATTGCGTGGCGGCCGGTATGTCCATCGTTCAAGACGCACATGCCGCCCGAGCTGGACTTGCGGCGGCAATAGTCGGCCGGAAAGATGTGGCTGCGCTGCCCATCCCAGGCCACCCAGACGGTGAGCTTGCCGCTCTCAGCGCCAAACGCGATGTGCTGGCCGGGGTGCCCATGCTCGTGGCTGCATTGCAGGATCGGCTCAGGCCCGATGTCAAGCCGCAGCCGACCGCTATTCCAGGGAAGACGGACCAGCTCGGCGAGCTCGGCGTCGGTCAACTCGATCGACGCCCGGCACAGGGGCGCTCGGACGTCCGGGAAATCCAGCGGGAACTCGTCGGCGGCGACCTCTGCGAACATCTTCACGGCTACCGATGATCCCGTCTCGGGAGATGCGCCGGCCCGCTACCGAGGTTATGGGCGCGTCTCTTCTATCTAGCGTGGTACCTGACTACCCACAACAAACGGACCCGCGGTATCAAACGCCCGGTAAAGCACATGCACCAGCTGGTCCTACGCAACGGCGAAACGTTCTGGACGGCGGCGCTGCTGCCAGTCAGTCCGGACGGGATGATCGTGACGTCGATGATGATATACGCCTGGGTGGACGACGACGGTACCAAGCAGTACGCCACCACCGGACGATCCCGGCCGGCGCGGGGCGGACGTCGGCATCCACCACAACAACGCCCAGCGGTGAACCCCCACCGGCTGCCGGTCGGGACGATGCCGGTGGTGGGGTCAAAGCCGGGCCTTTGGAATCGCGTGTTCGCCGATGAGCCCGCTGGGAAGTCCAACACCCTGATCACAAGCGGAGCCACCGCGTCAGATTCGTCGTTCACGGTTGTGCGACCGGATCCGGCGAGCTTCCGAGAAGAACGTGTTCCCAGAAGTAAACTCCTGCTGTGACTTCCGAGAATCCGGTCCCCGGCGGATCACAAACCCCCGAATTTACTTCCGAGAACACGGACGAGGGCGGCTCTACGCTGAAGCGGCGAGGCGCCCGGCCGACGCCGTTGCCGGCCACGTACGCCGAGATCCTCGAGGACGACGCCGCAGCGCTCCACGATGTGCCGCTGTCGCCCGATGTCCGCCGCACCTACCTCTCCCGGGTCCGGATGTACCTGGCGTGGCTCGCCAGCGGGGACAGCCGCCGACGGTTCCGTGAAGATCCGCTGACCAACCCGCGCTCGCGTGACTGGGCCATCCGTGACTATCGGGCGTACCTGCTACGCGAGGCCGACCCCAGAGCGCAGCGTCCGCTACGTCAACAGCGCCCTCGCCGCCCTCGACGACTTCTGTGTGTGGCTCGGCATGGGCAAGACCAACATCAGTCGCGAGGGCATCCCCAAAACGGCCCCAAGGCGATGGACAGCAACGCGCAGATCCGATGGCTGCGCGCTGTCGAGGACTGGCCGCACGCCCGCGACCGCGCCCTGGCACTCCTGCCGTTCTATGCGGGCCTGCGCACCGGCGACGCCGTCGCTCTGGGTGTCTCCGACGTGCGCATGTCGGCCCGCGAGGGCGCCCTGGTCGTCTACGGCAAGGGCGGCAAGGTTCGTGAAGTCCCCATCCATGCCCAACTTCGCGGCCCCGCTGACTGCCTGGCTCGATGAACGGCCTGCGTGGAAGAACGCCGCCGAGCGGGCACTGTTCCTTAACCGCCGCGGCGGTCGTCTCACCGCCCGTGGCGCCTCCGATGTGTTCACCGCCATCGGCCGGACCGCCGGGCTCAACGAGGCCACTTCCGCCTGCATCGGGCGGCACACCTTCGTCACCCAGCTCATTCGCGGCGGCGAAGATTTCGTCACTGTCGCTGAACTCGCTGGCCACTCCCGCCTGGACACCCTGCGCGTCTACAGCCAGCCCACCGACGAGGACAAGGCAGCCCCTCTGCGCACCTCACCGTCGACCGCTGACGACGGCCAGGAATATGACGACCAGGAAGGGGACACCCGTGACCGGTCCACGCATCGCGGCCGCCGCCCTCACCCTCGCTGGAGTGACGCTGGCTGCCTCCTACCTGTGGACCTCCAGCCTGCCGCTGGCGCTTATCGGTACGCTCCTGGCCGCGTTCGGCCTCGGCGGGCTGACCAGCCCCCGCCGCGTTAGCACACACCCCGAACATGAGCCGCACCTACAAGGCCTGTGGGAGACCGCCCGGCACCTGTCCGCCGACCGCGTACTCACCGACCCCGCCACCGGGAACCGGCTCTGGGTCGAACGCTTCCGCGGCTTCGTCACCCTCGCCGTCGCCGACCCCGACGAGCCGGACGCCGACCGCGCGGCGACCGTGACGCGGTACATGCTCGCCTTCGGCCGCAGACCGCTCCCGGCGCCCCTGTTCCGTCACCTCACCCCGCTCCACGACGCCGCTGCGGCAACGATGTCGTGGCGGCAGGCCCGAGAGGTGCTGCGGCTGGCCGACCAGACCGGTACCGCCGACACCACGCTCGCCGAACTCATCGAGCTGTGCGCACAACTCGACCGCGCCGTCGCGGCCATCGGCGACGAGCCGTGAAGAACCTCGCCATCCAAGGGAGAACCGATGCCCCAGCAACCCGGCGACGAGGTGCACAAGACCGACTGGAAGCCGCCCGCCCCGGCCGCGGTGCCGCAGCTGCGTGCCGCGATGGCCCGTCAGATGCGCAGCCCGTGGGAGGTTCGCCACACGACCGGGGCACTGGCCATGGGACGCGGGTCGATCATCCCCAACGCGCCCACCCCCGAGGCGGCCGCCCAAGTACTGTGCGAGCAGGAGTACCAGCGGCTACGCGCGGCCGAGCTGTACTTCGTCAGCGCGGAGATGACCACACTGGCCGTGGCCGCCGGCGAGTCACTTCCCGACTTCCGCCTCGAACCTCCCGACGTTCCTTCCCCGGCCGGATTCATCGTGTTCGCCGAGCCGATCGGCTCCTACATCAACACCGACGGCGGATTCACCGCCCGGGTGCCGATCGTCGCGGTCTGCTGGGGCCCCTGCGACCTGCCCGCCTTCCCACGCGGCGGCGTCTGGTTCACCTACTACGCCCCCACCGACTTCGCCGGACTGGAACGCATGCTCGCCACCCAGGCCGGACGTCCGGCACGCAGCGCCGAACGCGCCCGGCTACGCCAGATCCGCGGCCCCCTCACCTGGGACAACGAAGCCGCGATCGGATACGGCTCGCAGGCCAAGGCGCACTACAAGCCCGGCGACAGCCATACCGGCGACCCTGACTCCTTCGCCCCCTGGGCCCAGACCCTGCGCGCCGCATGGCTGTTGATGAACCAGCCCAACATCGCCGAAGCCGAGGACCTCCACGGAACCCGCGCCTCAGCCCGCCGAGACCAGCGCGACGGCCTGCCCACCGGACCCGTACGGCTGCTGCACCTGCGCCCTGCCACCCGCGCCCCGGGCGCCCCCGACGACGACCACGCCGCTCGCCAGTACACCTGCCGATGGATGGTCAAAGGCCACTGGCGCCAGCAGTGGTACCCCAGCCGAAAGGTTCATCGCCCCATCTGGATCAACCCACACATCAAAGGCCCCGACGGCAAACCGCTCAAGACTGGCGAAACCGTCCACATCTGGGACCGGTGAACATCGACCCGAACGGAGTGGGTCGGCAACCTGGTCTTGCGCCCGTGGAGGGCGAACGGCCCGATCATTGTTTTGGCGGCCGACATCACGCGCGAACGAGTCAACAAGCTGATCATGCTTGATCCCCGCCCGAGCACCCTCAAGCGACTACGCCGGGAACTGGAGACGCACGGCTTCCCCGTCCCGCCCGGCAGCCAGCCCGGCGGGCAGTGACCGCGATGGGCAACCGCGCTGTGGTCGTCGCCCGGTACTAACGGTGTACCGGGTCCTGGAATGCGCCGGAGCCGCCACGTGACCACGCCCCAGACTTGCTTACGCAACGCGTAAGTTACTTGACTCGCAACCCTCCCTCTTACGGTACCCGTAAGTTACGATGGTTCTGTGAGTGATCAACTAGGCACGTCCGACATCGCACGGCTACTGGGGGTCTCCCGGCCTCGGGTGTGGCAGTTGCGCAAGGACCCGACCTTCCCCGAATCCGCAGGCCGCGACGAGCAGGGACGGGAGTACTGGTACGAGTCCCAGATCCTGCGGTGGGCGGCCACCACCAAACGCGACCTGGCCGCCCGCGCGCCCCTGCTGTTCCGCCCCGCCTCCGGCCAGGGCGCCTACTACCTGGGCACCAGCATGGTCGACGGGTACGTGATCCTGAACTGGGATAGCGAGCTCGGCAGGATCTGTTTCCTCTACAGGCCCCGCGGCATGGAGGCGGGCCGAATCGTCCACGCGCTGAACAAGCTACTCCCCAAGACCGGAGCGGACGCCATGGTCGGCATGGACGCCGGGTTCCACGACGCGTGGGGTCCGGAGCTGCGCGCGGTCGACAAGGCCCACCCCGACCGGCATTACCACCCGCGCTGGACCGACCTCGCCCAACTGCTCGGCATGCCGGTGCCCTACTGGCCGTCCGGCCTGACCATCCCGAGAGAGATGGCCCGCTGGCGGCCGGGAAGCCCGCCGCTGGTCCTACCGCCCCGCCACCCCGCCCTGGACACCGGGCCGCTGCTGCGGCTGGTCTCCGACAGCCCTGACGGCTCCACCGTGGCCGCCGCCGCGCTGGAACTGGCCCGCGCGATCGACGCCCAGGCCGCGATGGGCGCCCGCAGCGACATCGACCTGCTGGACGAGGCCCACGACCGCGAGGCCATCACCCTGGCCGCCACGCTGCTGCAGGTCGAGGAGGCCCCCGACGTCGAGGAATACTGGCTGCGCGACGGCTGGGCACAGATCCTCAAACGCACTGACCGGCTCGCCGAAGACTGCGTCGACCTCGCCCTGCGCTGGAACTCCGGCCGCTACTTCCCCTTCTCCACTCCCAACCATCTCGACCCCGAACGCTCCGCCGAAGCCGCTGAGTTCATCTCCCGGCTGCAGCCCGCTGAACGCACCGCCGCCGCCCAGGTCTTCGACGACTGGACCACGGCCGGCTACTGGACCGACCCCGCCACCGACCTGCCCGTCATCACCACTCCCGAAGGCGAGGCCTGGGCCGCTACCCCGCAAAGGCTCCCAGCCCAATCCCCGCTGCACACAGTCATCCTCCGCGATCAGCAGGTCTGGATCCGCACCAGCGACGGCACCCTCTACCTCGCCCCAGAAGACGGCGACGGCCTGACCTGGGGGTACCGCGGCAACGGCCCCACCACTCTGGCAATGCTCCTCAACCGGCTCTTGGAGGACATCAACGCCCCCGCCGTCCGCAGCCTCCGCGAAGAGCAGCCCAATCCCGGGCTCCTGCGCATGGCCGAACGCGTCCCCCAAGACGAGGGCGGTGTCTTCACCCGCGACCAGCTCATCTCCGCCCGCAACGGCAACTGAACTACCGACCCAGAACGGGCCACCGAACAGTGCCGTGCGCCTGATCCGCCGGGACACCGGGGTGTGCTGCAGTTCCCCGGACTCCCGTAGCCGGTCGAACTCGCCGTTCACATCCCAGACGAACCTGCCAGAGTCAGCGCCGGCGTCGATGGTGCACGCAGATTCCAGCCCTGCATCGAAGTAGGCCGTGTCGCCATTCGTGAAGCTCGTCGGGGGGCTACCTGGATCTCGTCACCAGAGCGCGACCACCCAAAACGCCCCCGGCTGGATGCAGAGGAGTTTTGATGTGTCGGCGGGGTCACCGGACCTTGCTCCGCCGCTGCCACCGCCAATGCCGTGACCTGCACGCATCCGAGCAATACACCGCATCCCGCCGGGCCTTGCCCGGCAGGATCTGCCCACAACTCGGACACACCCGCTGCCCAGGCGCCGCCACAACCCAAGCAGACAGCACCATCTCCGCTGGTCACCATGCCTCCGCCAGCCACAACCGCCGCACACACGAGATCAAAGCTCAGGAACAGGGACTAACTCTCCCCGACCGCGTTCGCCATGCCGAGCCGGTGGCGCTCCAGACGGATCGCCCCCAGGTGGCGGGCCTGGTAGATCCGCGCCCGCCACACCGCCGCTGGCGAGCGAGCCGGGTTCCCGTAGCTCTCCCAGAACGCTTCGCGCTCGTCCTGCTTCGCCGTCGCCATCCGGATGGACCAGTCGGCCTGCGGGTCTCCGAATTCAGTGCGGTCGAAGTCCAGTACACCGACGATCGTGGGCTCTGCCGCGGAGGGGTCCAGGAGACAGTTGACGGTCCACAGGTCCCCGGTCAGCAGCCGGGGCTCGGTGACCTCGTCCAGCACGGCGCGGTCATGGGCGGCCGCGGCGGCGACCTTGCGCACATCGGTGGAGTCCAGGCCGACACTGTCCAGGTCGGTGGCGATCTTCTCCAGCGACGCGATCACCGCCTCGCTCCAGGTGCTGTAGCCCGGACCGGCCACCGGACCGAAGCGGGGACCGCGCACCCCGTGCACGGCCCGGGTGATGGCGCCCAGCTGCCGGAAGAAAGCCGGCCAGGCTGTGCGCGGGTAGGCCCCAAGCCGTTCAGGAGCGGGGACGCCGTCCAGGTAGGTCTGGATCATCCAGTCCCGGCTGACCACCTCGTGTGACCAGTCCGCGGCGATCACCTGCGGCATCAGCGACGCAATCACCGACAACCAGGGCACGCTCGCGAACTCGTTGCGCATCAGATGCCGCTCGGAGCGGAACTGGCGGCCCTCCTGCGGCGCGACCCGCAGGACCACCGGATGCTCACGCCCGGCGAGAGTGACGCGGTAGACGTTGTTGTACATGCCCGTGCCCAACTCGACCACGGAGACGGGCCTGGCAGCAGCACCAAAGGCCCGTCGGCAGACCTTTGCGATCTCGTTCGCGGTCAGCGACTGCTGGAACGCCTCCGAAGCGCGCTCAACCGGCACGAACTCCATCCCGATCACTTCGCTTTCTGCTTGAGGTACTCAGCCGCCGTTGGCGTCGGGGCGAGGACTCGTTCCAACAACATATTCAGGGTTTCTTCGGCGAACGCACCGTCCACAGAGAGAGGGCGGTGATGATCGAGCGTTCGCTAACCTGGCGGGGGATCCTCAGCCCTCGCTCGGCCTCGCCCATGATCTCCTCGATGGCGTAGCCTGCGACGACAGGCTGACGGCAGCCCCTCCTCCAGGGAGATCGTCTGTGTCCGTGCCCCAGCACCACCCGTCCCAGCTCCTGACGACGCCGGACGGTGAACGCGTCGAGATCGACGACCTGATGGTCCCGGTGGTCACCGAACTATGGCGACTCGGCTTCGAGACACTTTTGAGCTGCCAAGATGGCGGTGAAGCAACCCTCGCCGGTACCACCGGAGCCGAACCGGATCAGGTCCAGCGGCTGGCCCGACTCAACGCCGGCCGCGCCTGGATCACCGTCCGAGCGGACGCGGCCCCGGCCCTGCTTACCGCCTTCAACGACATCGACAGTGTTCGGTCGACTCCGGCACGGGCCAACGGCTGGACATCGATCAGCTGGCCCACCTCGGCGATCGATCAGTTGGCCGAGCGCCTCGCAGCGCTACCTTGCCTCCACACCTAGCGGGCCGGGGGTCCCGCTGTCAGGCCGGGTGTCTGCCGTGTGCGTCCCCGGGGAGACCCGTCTACATGCCTGGAGAGGTGATCTTCCATCACCGACCAGAGGGAACGGTCACTGATCCTCTGCACCGCCCTCATGCGGGCTGCGGGCCTGGACGTCGGTGAGCAAGGCGACGTGTCAATGGCCATTCAGTACTCCCCGTAGGCGGCCTCGAGATCGCCCCACTGGCAGTCGCGAAGTCGTCCCCAACGGCGGCCAGGTTTTCTCCCCACCGTTGGTGCTGGTCAGGGTCAGGTGAAGGGTTTCACCCCCTGGCCTGAGGTGGCTTGGGTGAGCCGGAAAGTGTCACCCTGGGTGACCGCGATGTGGGCGTGGTGCAGGAGCCGAAAGCGTGCGGGTTCGTCGATTCCTGGACGAGGTGCGCTGGGAACCCGCGCGTGGTTGCCTGGTCTGGGCGTTGAGGTGGGGCGGGTTCGCGGGAACTGGTTGCTGGTGTCAGGTCCAGAAGTATCTGGCCAATGATCAAGCTATGACCTGTGGCTGGCCACTTATCCCTGGACGCGAAGGTGAGTGATCGTCCTATTGAAAGTGGCCTTTGTCGACGACGCTCGAAAACGAGGCCACCCAGACAGATTGGATGGGTGATCTCAGCGGAGGATTGGGCGTTGATCCGGCGGCTTGTCGCGGAGGGTGTTCCGCAGCGGCAGGTGGCTCGGGATCTGGGCGTCGGTAGGTCGACGGTGGCGCGGGCGGTGGCCTCGGATCGGCCGCCGAGGTATGAGCGGCCGCCGGTGGAGACCTCGTTCGCTCCGTTCGAGTCTCGGGTGCGGGCGATGTTGGCCGAGCACCCGGAGATGCCGGCCACGTTGATCGCGGAGCGGGTCGGGTGGACGGGGTCGATCACGTGGTTCCGCGATAACGTCCGCCGGCTGCGGCCGGAGCATCGCAGGCCCGACCCTGCCGACCGGCTGACCTGGGCGGCCGGGGAGGCGGCGCAGTGTGATCTGTGGTTCCCGCCGCGCAAGATTCCGATCGAGGACGGCAGCCGGGTGTTGTTGCCGGTGCTGGTGATCACCGCGGCTCACTCCCGGTTCACGCTTGCTCGGATGATCCCGACCCGGCGCAGCGAGGACCTGCTGTTGGCGAGTTGGGAGCTGCTCGGTGAGCTGGGCCGGGTGCCGCGGCGGCTGATCTGGGACAACGAGCCCGGCATCGGTTGCGGGAAACGGCATGCCGAGGGCGTGGCTGCGTTCACCGGCACGTTGGCCACGACCCTGGTGCGGTTGCGGCCGCGGGATCCGGAGTCCAAGGGCGTCGTGGAGCGCCGCAACGGATTCTTCGAGACCTCGTTCATGCCGGGCCGTGAGTTCACCTCTCCGGCCGACTTCAACGCCCAGTTCACCCAGTGGCTCACCCGCGCCAACAGCAGGGTGGTGCGCACGATCAAGGCTCGTCCGGTGGATCTGCTCGAGGCCGATCGGGCGGCGATGCTGCCCCTGCCTCCGGTGCCGCCACCGGTGGGATGGTCGAACCGGATCCGGTTGGGACGCGACTACTACGTCCGCCTTGATGCATCGGACTACTCCGTGGATCCGGCGGTGATCGGCAGGCTGGTCGACGTGCATGCGGACCTGGAGCAGGTTCAGGTCCGCCTCGAGGGACGGCTGGTTGCCCAGCATGCCCGGGTCTGGGCCCGTGGCATGACGGTCACCGACCCGGCGCACCTGGCCACCGCGAAGCTGTTCTGATCGTCGTCGACGAGGTCGGCTACCTGCCGTTCGAGCAAGACGCCGCGAACCTGTTCTTCCAGCTCGTTTCATCCCGCTACGAACACGCCTCGCTGGTCTTGACCTCCAACCTGCCCTTCTCCAGCTGGGGCGGCGTCTTCGGCGACCAAGCCGTCGCCGCAGCCATGATCGACCGCATCGTCCACCACGCCGACGTCCTCACCCTCAAGGGCGCCAGCTACCGACTACGCAACCGCGGCATCGACACGCTGCCCAGCGTCAGAACCCAAGATCCGAGCACCACGAGCCGGTGGCCTCATTTTCGACCGTCGCATCGGCCCCAGATTCGACCGTCGCCGACAGGCCTTTTCCGGAAGTGGCTGGGGGGCTGCGCCTCTCGACGAGGGCTCGTCCTTCAGTCATCCTCACCAGAGAGGGGTCAAGGAGGGGTCATGCCGTTCCCGTGGGAAGTGGTTGTGTCCAGCGCAGGGGGAGCGGCTGCCTCTCTGCTGGGCGTTGCGGTAGGAGCGGTGCTCTCCAGCCGGACACAGCGACAGCACTGGTCCAGGGACCGGCAGATCGACGCTTGCAAGTCGATCATCGCTGAGTCGACCCGGTGCCAGCTCGCTCTGCGGCGCAAGTGGAAGCAGAACGAGCCGATTGACTGGACTGCCTGGAACGAGGCGCTCGCATCGATTTGGTTGGTCGGCCCAGAGATAGTCATCGCCGCCGCCTATCGCATGGACGAGCTCTTCTGGGTGGAGCACGGACGCATCAAGGACGGCGAGGTGACGAACGAAGACGTATGGGCGGCCGCTCGAGATGCGATGGAGGAGGCTCGCCTGGAGTTCATCAATGCCGTTCGGGACGAGATACTCCGTGCGCCCGGGCAACTCGATAACAAGCCTGTGGCACGTCCCCTGCTTCCCCCAAGGACTCAGCAGTCACTCGCGGAGTGAGGTGAGTGGGTGGCGTGACCGCCGATCGATGGAGCTGTTGACAGGTCAGGCGTCACAGGTCTGGCTCGAACCGCCAATGATCATGTTCCTGACTTCGTGCTGAGCAGCTGTTCCCGGACGCAAGTGCGCGGACGTCTTTATCTGAAGCGGCGAGGGGAACGACCGGACCGGCAGGGCCTCCTCCAGCCCCGCCCGGCTCAACTCCTCCAGGCCAACCCGTCGCTCGCAACCGTCCTCAACGACGTAGATCGCTTCAAACCCATCGATCACGTCACGCGATCTGATGTCCACACCAGGGCCTGTTTCGAAGTGAGATGAGCGGCATGTCCTGCGCCGAAAGCAGTGAGGCCTCCGGTAGAGGGTTCATCGACCAAGAAGAACCTGAATA
>NZ_BAAARW010000044.1:0-113811 GCF_039532545.1 Actinomadura vinacea
CGGGCGGATGCGGCAGCGCTGATCACCTGGGAGGTGAGTGTGGACTCCACCATCGCCCGGGCGCATCAGCACGCCGCCGGAGCCCGCACCCGGCCGCAGGAGCAGAAGGAACCTCCGGGCGGAGCCGGCGATGAACCCGCCGATCACGCGCTGGGCCGGTCGCGGGGCGGGCTGACCACCAAGATCCACCTGTCCTGCGAGCAGGGCCAGAAGGTGTTGTCCTTGCTGGTCACCGCCGGTCAGCGCGGCGACTCGCCGCAGTTCCGGGCCGTCCTGGAGGCGATCAGGGTGCCCCGGATGGGCGTGGGCCGTCCCCGCAGACGACCGGACCGGGTCCGGGCCGACAAGGCCTACAGCTCCCGCGCCAACCGCGCCTACCTGCGCAGACGTGGTATCGGTTGCACCATCCCACCCAAGGCCGACCAGCTCAGGCACCGTAAGAACCGAGGCCGCCACGGCGGACGCCCGCCCGCGTTCTGCGCACTGGACTACCGGCAGCGCCACGCCGTCGAGTGCGGCATCAACCGGCTCAAACGCCACCGCGCCGTGGCCACTCGCTACGACAAGCTCGCCGTCCTCTACGAAGCCGTCCTCTACGAAGCCGTCCTCTACGAAGCCGTCCTCCACATCGCCGCCATCAACGACTGGCTGACCTGCCTTTGAAACACGCCCTAGTAATGGTGGCCACCTCATCCCGGACTGGCCACCCAGTTGGCCACATCACTCCGGAACTGGCCACATCGACGAGAACCTGACAGCTGGTCATGAGTTGTTAGAAAGGGCCCACTGATGCATGCCGGTCGGCACGGAGAGGCCGTCGCCCGCAACCAATCGGCAGCCGAGCGTGTCCGCGCGTAGCCATCCGGTGGGCAGCCACGCTCTTGCCTCCGGGCCGAAAGAGGAGACGCTCGGCTGAGCTCAGGGCCGCGTGGCGGTGAGCGACAGCTGCGGGAGTCGGGCGCCGACGCGGCGGACAAGCCGCGGCGGCCGAGAAAGCTGGGTTACTCCCATCGTCCTCGATGGTCGATGCGAGGAAGTCATCGGCGATAGCCTTCAGGCTCGCCGGTCGCATGGGGCTAGGGAGCGCTACAGGGATGTTCGAGCGGGGCATGCGGGTGCGTCTTCGGGATCGGTTGTGGGAGGTGGAGGCGGTCCGGGGCGGGGGCGCGGAGACCTTCCTGGAGTTGCGTCGTTCTGATGATCGCCCGGGTCCTCGGCGAGTGACGGTGCTGGCCGCTCTGGAGCCGACTCTGCAACCAGAGGTCGCCTCGGGGCTGCGGTTCGAGCCGGGGAACCCGGTGCGGCTGGCCGAGTTGCACGACGCTCTTGCGCTCACGATGGCGCATGGCCGGGGGGATCTGCTCGCCGTTGAGCACGGTCGCATCGATGTCGAGCCGTATCAGCTGGTGCCGGTGCTGGCGGGGATACGTCAGCCGCGGGTGCGTGTCCTGATTGCTGACGATGTCGGTCTTGGTAAGACCATCGAGGCCGGCCTGGTGCTGTTGGAGTTGGCGCGGCGAGGGCGTGCGGACCGGGTGTTGATCGCTTGTCCGGCCGGGTTGCAGGACCAGTGGGTTGACGAGATGCGGTTCCGGTTCAACCTGGATTTCACGAAGGTCGACAGCAAAAAGTGGCTGGAGTTGCGCCGTGACAACCCGACCACGGTTAGCCCGTGGACCGCGGTGCCGTACGCGGTCTCCTCGATCGACTACCTCAAGAACAACCTGGGCGCGATCCAATCCGCGCCCCCCTTCGACGTTGTGATCATCGATGAGGCGCATCATGTGGCGCGGGCCTACGCCGGTGAGGGCCGTTCGTCGGCTACCGACCGAAGTCGTCTGGCGCGGGTGTTGGCCGATCATGGTCGGGAACTGCTGCTGTTGTCCGCTACTCCGCACAACGGCTATCAGGAGTCGTTTGCGAGTTTGCTGCAGCTGTTGTCGCCTCATCTGGCGGCGGATGACGGTCGCTTGGACCCGGAGGTGGTCCGCCCGTACATCGTGCGCCGGCTCAAGGACGACGTGGCCCGTGGTGACCCTCCGCAGCCGATCAGTCGGCGGTACCCTCCGCAGCCGATCGAGGTGCACCCCACGGCTCGGGAGAAGGAGATTCATCAGCGACTGCGTGGCCACAGCAAGCGTGTGCTGCGGGCGCTACGAGATACCGACTCCTATTACGTTCAGGCCTTCGCTCTGGAGGTGCTGCGGAAACGCGCGTTGTCCAGCCCGTACGCGCTGCTTCAGAGTCTTCGGCGACGCGCGGAGAACCTCGGTGTGCCAGCCGTGGGTCACACCGGGCGCAGGCGCCTGGACGCGTTGCAGCAGTACCGGGGCGACACGGCTCTGCCGGAGACCGAATTGCTGACGGTCGAGGAGCTCGGGCTGCAGGGCGTGGCGGCTCATCTGCCGGAAGAGGATCTGAGGGAGGAGCAACGCCTCGTCGGCACGCTCTTGCAGCAGGTCGAAGCCTTGACGCCGGGTGACGACAGCAAGCTGACCAGGCTACGCGGCTGGCTGGAAGGCTTTCGGTCCGGCCGCCGCGGTGAGCGAGTGATCATCTTCACCGAGTACCGCGACACGCTGGACTACCTGGAACAGAACTTGGGGCTCGGGCCGCTGCTGCGCATCGACGGTACTGTACCGCTGGTCAAGCGACGAGCCATCCTCGAGCGTTTCTCCAGCGCCCCGGGAGCTATTCTGCTCGCGACCGACGCTGCTGGAGAGGGTCTCAACCTTCAGGACGCCTGCCACGTCGTCGTGCACTACGAGCTGCCCTGGAACCCCAACCGGCTGGAACAGCGCAACGGGCGTGTGGACCGGTACGGCCAGCAGAACATCGTGGAGATCAGCTATCTCTACCTGGCGAACACGCGCGATGAGGAGATTCTGCAACGGCTTCGCGAGAAGCTCACCGTCATCACCAAGCAGCTCGGCTCCAGCAGCGACGTGCTGGGCGTAGCCGGCCGCAGCGATGTCATCGACGGGCTCTTGGAAGATCTGCCCGAACAGGAGCTGGAGGAACGGCTGGAGCGGGCGGTCCATCAGGTCCGCCAGTACCTGGAACGCTCAGGCGCTCTGGTGCTCATGCAGGGCATGCGCAATGAACAACAAGCCGAGGCCGATACCAGCACCGCTCGCGAGCTGGCCCGCTGGCTGTTGCCGGACTTTGAGGAATTCCGCCGATTGGTGACCTCGGTCGTGCAGCAAAGTGGTGGCCGCGTGACCGGAGGCGGCGAGATCGTTGAGATCAGTCCGGGCCCGCTGCTCACCCAGTACCCCCAGGTTCCCGCCGAACCGTTCAAGGCCACCTTCAGCCGCGCTGTGGCGCTGCACCCCGCCAACCGCGGGCTGGCTTTCCTGACACCGGTCCACCCGTTGGTGCGGGCCGTGCTTCAACGCGTTCGCACCCGCCTGTACGACGATGGCGCTCGGGATCGTGTTGCAGTACGGCCGATCTCGGGTGAGGACGAGGGGTGGCTGTTCACCTTTGTCGGGCGCATCGTTTCCGACGACCGCAGGGTCTTGGAGGAACCGCTGGTCCCAGTGTTCGTTCCGCACGAGGAAGGCCGTCCGGGAAAAGCCAGCCAGGACGAAGGCCTTGACCTCAAACGCCTGCGCCAGCGCGGCGTCGCCGACGCCAACGGCGCAGTTGACAAGGCATGGCACAAACTCTCCGGAAGCTTTGAAACCGCCGCCGACCTCGCACAGGCCGAGGCATCCCGCCGACTCGCCCATCGGGCCGAAGGCCTGCGCGCCCAACTGTCCGCGGAAGCCGACCGGCTCAATAGGGATCTGAATCGCTGGCACAAGGCTGAACTGGCCGAAGCCGAGCGCCGGTTCAGCACAAGCGTTGGGGACGTCGTGCAACTGGGGCTGTTCGCCGACATGGGCAACGAAGGCTTCCACAGCCTTGAGGAGGCCAAGACCCTGGTCGACGAGGAGTTCGACCGCCGGCGGCAGGCGCTATCGCGCGGCTTTCAGGTAGCTGACGTGGACCCGGCCGAGCCGGTGGGCTGCGTCGTATGCGTGGAGGCCTGAGCATGCTGAACATCACCGTGGCCGGGACCACGCTGTCCACCTACTACCTGTCCGACCCTGGACTATTCCTACACGACCAGCAAGGCCGGGTCGGAGCCGAGGATGCCGACGAGGGCATCCGCACGGCGCGCTGGGAACTGCGCCGTCTGATCGCAGATGTTGATGAGACGAGTACGGCCGGGCAGACCCGGCAGCGCATGCTCACCTGGCTCGCGTGCTTTGGCTGGCGCTTCCCCTCAACTCTGCCCCTAGTGGAGGAACCGCTAACCGCCCACGCAGCAGACCATCCGGGCAATGACCGAGCCTGGGTTCTGATCGCCCCGGCCGGTCAACACCTCGATGCCGCGCCCAGCGGCCGACGCGCAGGCAAGCTACGACCCCAGCGCCAAGCCGAGGTTTGTGCCCGTGAAGGCTCGTTGCCCGCCGTGTTGCTCAGCAACGGCTCCGAGCTCCGAGTGATCCGCCGCGACCCTGGTCTTGGCGGTGAGGCAAGCTACCTCACGGTCGACCTCGCAGGACTGGCAGACCTGGGCGACGACCACGAATGGCGCGTGCTGTGGGCGTTGTTCCGCCCGGAAGCGTTCACCCCCGACGGCACTGGTGAATCCCTGTGGGATCGGCTCGAAACGGCCAGTGGCGATGCCGCGACCTCGGTCAGCGAGAATCTGTCCGGCGGAGTCCGTACCGCGATCATCGCCCTCGCCAACGGCGCGCTCGCCGACTGGGGCCGCCGCGGCCAGCCGTCCCCCACACCACGCGATCTGTTCGCTGACGCACTCAAGATCGCATATCGCCTACTGTTCGTCGCTTATGCCGAAGACCGCGGGCTGCTCCCGGTCGGGACACCTGCCTATGACCACGGCTACTCCCTACGCACCCTGCGACGGCAGATCCTCGATCCCGGCGCCCCCTGGGAACCCGACAGCGGATACCTGTGGAACACGCTGCGCGCCCAATGGGGCCTGCTGCGCGGCGGCGCCGACGCAGGCGAACTACAAATTACCGGCTTCAACGGCGGACTCTTCGACCCGGAAAAGTGCCCACTGCTCGATGACACCGAGTTGACCATCGGCGACACCTTCGTACGGGACGTCATCGACGCCCTGTCCTACACCGAGCCGATGACCAGCATCAACCGGCGCGACACCGTGGGACGACGGCCCGTCAACTACCGCGAACTCGGCGTCGAACAACTGGGCAGCATCTACGAGGGCCTGCTGTCGTTCGAACCGCAGATCGCCGACACCCCCAAGGTCCTGGCCCGCGTCGGCCGAGGCCAGTCCGCCATCATCCAGGTACTCAATGCCGACCAGTTGCCGGACAAAGCGGAGGAACTGGAGCGGTACGAGGAAGGATCCTTCTACCTCTTCGAAGCCACAGGTCAGCGCAAGGGCTCAGGCTCGTTCTACACCAAACGACCGCTTGCGCACTTCCTCGTTGGCGAGACACTACGCCCTTTGGTGGAAAACGCCACACCAGAGCAGATCCTGAACCTGCGCATCTGCGACCCCGCCATGGGCTCTGGGGCCTTTCTAGTGCCAGCGGTACACCGGCTCACCGAAGCCTACGGCGAAGCGCTTGCACGTGCGGGGGAAGCCCTCGACCACAAACTGGATGACACCGAGCGCGCCGCCTACCGCCGCCTGATCGTCGAACGATGCATCTACGGCGTCGACCTGAACCCTATGGCCGTAGAACTCGCCAAGGTCTCGCTCTGGCTGGCGACGATGGCAGTCGGCAAACCTCTGTCTTTCCTCGACGCCCATCTGCGCTGCGGAGACGCGGTGATCGGCGCCAGCCTGGACACCTGGGAAGGCGTCCCGGCGCCGGCGCAGGGGGGCCGCAACACCGAGACTGCAGCATCGGCCGACGACGAGCTACAACCCAGTCTCTTCGACCTCCCGGCACCTGATCTGGCCGGTGTTATCAGGGTACGCCGGAGGCTGGCCGTTGCCCCATCGGACGACCGGCTGGACATTCGTGAGAAGGAGCAGACGTTCGCCCGTCTGGTCAAAGGGGATGACTTTAAGCGTCTGCAAGCTCTCGGTGATTGGTGGGTCGCCCCCTTCTTTGAAGACGAGCAACTGAAGCGCAATAGCGCCCAATGGCTATCCGGACGTCGAGACATCGAGCACGGTAATGCACTCGTTCCCCATATCTCCGACATCCCTGACCGGATTCGCGAGACGGTACGACCGCTGCACTGGGAGGTTGAATTCCCCGAGGTCTTCTTCGACGCCCAAGGAAAGCGGCGTGCGGATGCTGGCTTCGATGCTGTGATCGGAAATCCTCCATGGGAGGCCATTACCTTCAAGGCGGCCGAATTTTACGGGAGATTCGACCCGTCCTACTCGCTATTGAGGAAAAAGAACGAGAAGCTGAGGCGGCAGGCCGCGCTGGAGGAGTTGCCTAATGTGGCTGCGGCCGGATCACAGGTAGACGCACACCTGGCAGGTGTGAAGAGGTTCATCGGTAGCTCTGGCGCATATCGGATGCTGTACTCCCACGGGACTACATTTAACTATTACCGAACCTTTCTGGAGCGGGCGTTGGGATTGCTCGCTCCAGGCGGCAGGCTCGGAATTGTGATCGACTCTGGTGTGGTATCGGATGCCGCCACTGCGGAACATCGTCGTGAGCTGCTCGAACGCTGCACCGTTGAGCAGTTCGTGCTCTGTGATAATGTTAATAAAATCTTCCCAATTGACAGCCGTGAACAGTTCTTGTTGCTGGTGGCCGGGACTGGTGGTTCGACCGATCCTCTGCCGTTCACAAGTGATGTATCGCAATTGGAGCATCTGCTCGACTTGGAGCGGCGTACGCTACCTATTTCGCTCAGCACGATCGAAGCGCTAGCTCCAGATACCCTTGCTATTCCTGACGCCCGGGACTCGGCACTGCTAGATCTCCTTACTGCAATCTATGGCGATCGGCCTTATCTCCTCGATGAAATGGATGCTGGAGGCTGGCGGATCGACTGGGGTAGGGAACTGCATCTCGACGATGACCGGCGATACTTCAGTGTCGAGGGTACCGGGATTCCGCTGCGAGAAGGTAAACATATTCACCAATACGTCCATGACTTCGCTGAGCCGGTCTACCGCCTGAAGTATGAACTCGGTGAGCAGGCTCTCATTAACCGGGCACGAAAGCGGGCCAAGAAGAAGAATGTTAATGGGTTGGCAAGGCGTAAAGGTGAAAAAGTTCTGCTGGCTGATGGGCCTCGCGTGGGAGTTTTGGAGCCTCCAGTAGATCACTACAGACCTTGCTTTCGAGAAACGGCGCGGGGTAGTGATGAACGCACACTGATCGCCGCAGTTTTGCCTCCCGGCACTTCGCTCGCCCACACGGTGCACTACTTCTATCGGTCTAGTTGGGACCCTTTGGGGAACGGCTATCACACCGTCCTTGGCGCTGACGCCATGGTCTATGTAGTAGCGCTTATGAATAGTCTCGTTTGGGACTTCATCGTGCGTCGCAAAGCGAGTGCGCATGTAACCAAGTCGATCATGGCTACCTTGCCGGTTCCGGACGTTCCGCTTGACCGTGGTCCGGGCGCTGAGGTCGTGCGGATCTCGGCGCGGCTGACCTGTCGGGCGCCGGAGTTCGAGGAGCTTGCTGAGGTGCTCGGCGTCGAGTGCGCTTCTCTGTCCAAGAACGAGGAACGTGATCTTCGGGCCGAGCTCGATGCCCGCGTGGCTCATCTCTATGGGCTGACGGCGCAGCATCTAGAGTTGATCCTCGCTGACTTCAGGCAGAGTGCCGACCCCGAGGGCAGTCCGGTGCGTCCCGATGAGGGGTACAAGCAGCTCGTTCGCAAGCATTTCGCCCGTTTGGCTGACTGAAGCTGGTCACGCCATGAGACCCGCTTGTCAGTATCGGCCGCTACATTGCTCGCCTGGGCACCTTCCGGTTTGGGAGACATGCCCGTGTGCAAGGTGGAGAGGGCGACTGGGAGGCGACCGGTATGAATCCCCTTGAGCTGGCCGAGCGGCTGCGTGATGACTACCGGCGGTTCACCTGGACCACCTACCCGGTTGCCGATCCTGGCCTTCGTGCGCAGTTGGAGCACATGGTCGATGAGGACGCGCTGCTGTGGCGGGGTCCGTACCTGTCGGTGCAACCCAGGTTCCAACTGGATGCCACCCTGGCCGAGCTTGTCGGTCGGCTCGGCCTGCCGCCGGAGCTAGCCAAGGCGTTTCCTCGGGTTGAACGCCTGTTCACCCATCAGGTTACGGCGATCACCAGGATCCATGGCGGCCAGAACACCCTGGTGGCGACCGGTACCGGGTCGGGTAAGACCGAAGCGTTCCTCATCCCGGTAGTTGCGCACGCGTATCTCAACAGGCATCGCCCCGGGGTGAAGGCCATCGCGCTGTATCCGATGAATGCCCTGGTCAACGACCAGCAGGACCGGGTGCGGGCTGCATGCGACGCCTTGGGGTTGACCTATGGCGTCTATACCGGCGCCACTCCGCAGCACGAACGGGCTCGGATGCAGGAGAACCCGCCCGACATCCTGCTGACGAACTACTCCATGCTGGAGTACGTCCTGACCCGGCGTGATGACCGTCAGCTGTTTGGTTCCGGTGTTCTACGGCATCTGGTCCTTGATGAGGTGCACACCTACCAGGGGGCCCTCGGCACCGAGATCGCCGGTCTGATCCGACGGCTCCGTGGCCACGTCGACGCGGCCGGTCTGGTGTGCATCGGCCTGTCGGCGACGGTCAGCGCCGGTGGAGACCACGCGGCGGATCTGCGCCGTACAGCTGCGTTCGCCAGGCGCCTGTTCGCCTCCGCTTTCGATGTCGACTCGATTGTGGAGGAGACGGCGGTTGAGCAACCTGCCCCTTCTCCTGAGGCGATCGGATCGCCCCCCGATCGGCAGGCGCTTCGCCATGCGTTGGCCGATGGTGGCGGTATCGGCCGTCTCCAGGCGATACTTGGTGACCCGCAGTCCAGCCCGGTGCTCGACCTGCTTCGTGCCCGGCTTGCCACCCCGACAACGATCGAGGAACTGGTGGAGGCGCTCGCCGCGGTTCCACAACGGACGGGTGTAGAGCGAGCGGCTATCCACGATGAGGTTGCCGGGTGGTTGCTGCTGGGCGCGGGTACCCATACCTCCGAGGGCCCTCCGGTTTTGGAGGCCAAGGTCCACCTGTTCTTGCGCGGCTTGCCCAACCCGGTTCGCTGCGCGGCGGAGGCTGAGCACTTGCTGCTCGACGGCGCCCTCACTTGCACCGCTGATGGCTGCGAGGCGCGTTCCACGACCCCGGTCGGGGTGTGCTTGGGATGCGGTCAGGACTATGACTTGGAGAGCGACGAGCCGGGCGGTCCGCCAATGCGGTACGTGGCCCGTCGCTTGATTACTGAGGAGCCGTTGGAAGACCCAAAACCGCGTAGCCAGGCGTGGTACCCGGCGCGACGTTGCACCGTGTGCGGCAAAGACGCCCATGGCGACACCTGCCTCGGTTGCGCCGCGCCCACCCGCGCGGTGTTCATCGCTGTTCCCGACCCTGGTCGGCCGCTCACGCGGTGCCGGGTCTGCGGCTATCTGCGCCCCAATGGGGGAGCCGTTCAGGAGTTCACCGCGCGTACGGCCGCTGCGGTGACGGCAGCGGCGTTCAGCCTGCACAGTGGATTGGCCGACCAGAGTGACGATGAGATGCTCCGCCGCTTGCTTGTGTTCGCCGACTCCCGGCAGGACACCGCTTTTCAAGCGGGCTACGTACGTGACCGGTCCCGTGCCGTTCAAGTACGGCGCATGATCGTCGAGAGCGTTGCCTCTCGTGCTCGCGAGGCTCGTCCGGACGCAAGCTTCAACGGCCTAGTGGAGGACGTCTTCCGGCGAGGCCAGGAGTCAGGCCTGTATCTGAATCCGGCCGGTAAGGACGCTCGTCAGCGGGCCCTGCGGGTTTGTGAGTGGGATGTGCTCGGTGAAATCGCCAGCGACGAGCGGCGCCCGCCCACGTTGGAGCGTCTCGGCGTGATCACCGTCGGCTACCCCACTCTGGAGGCTCTCAGCGATGCGGCCCTGGAGCCGTTGACCGCACACCTCGGTGGCGACATCGTCGCGGCTCGCTGGCTGCTCGCCCGAATCCTCGACTTGGCCCGCACCCGTGGAGGCGTCGCCCACGAGCTACTCAGCGCGCGCTTGGACGCCAAAGTGGAAGCTGAGTTGGCCGAGGCCGGCGCCACCCTCCGCGGCGGCAACACCGTGACCGGATTCGGGGACACCACGGTCAAGGCGCCGGGAGCGAACCCGTTGAGCATGGGCGTCAAAGGCTCAGCCGCCCGGCTGGTCAAGATCGCCTTTCCCCAGGTGACCAACAGCGACGCTGTGGAACGCGGGACACGCAACGCGGTCGAATTGCTCGTCCGGCACGGGCTGCTCCGCGACACCCAAGTTGGAAGTGGACGCTCGCGGGTTCTGCTACGGCAGGTCGACCCCCAGGAAATGGAGATCCGGCCCGCCGCCGAAACACTCCACCGCTGCCGCGCCTGCCGGACCGTACAGCCCGAACAGTCACCCAGGGGGCGCTGTTCCACCTTCAACTGCATGGGACGCCTGGAGCCCTGGCAAGGAGATCCCGAGGACCACGAACGACAACTCGTCACCAGCGACGCTCCGCTCGTGGTGAAGGCCGAGGAGCACTCCGGCCAGATCCCGTTGGAGACCCGCGAGCAGATCGAAGAACGCTTCAAGAACGGCGAGCTGAACCTGCTGGTGTGCACCATGACGCTGGAACTGGGCGTCGATCTCGGGCAGCTCCTTGCCGTCGTTCTCCGTAACGTCCCGCCACGGCCCAGCAACTACGCTCAACGCGCCGGCCGGGCCGGACGCCGTGAAGAGCGCGTCGCACTCGTCGTCACCTTCGCCGGAGGCATGCCGCACGACAGCTACTACTACGCCCGGCCCGTGGAAATGATCCGCGGAGCCATCCGCCCGCCGGCCTTCCTACTGGACAACCAACGGGTCATCACCCGCCACGCGCGGGCCATGGCCCTGGAGCTATGCGGCCAGGACCTGCCGGTATGGATGCGTGCCCTGGTCACCGAGGACCAAGCTGGTGACCTTCACGGGGTCGAGGACGTACAGGCCGCCCTCGCCGAAGATGGCCAACGCATCGCCGAGCGGATTCATCGCTCCTTCCGGCTCGGTCTCGGAGACGAAGACCTGCCATGGTTGACCGAGGACTGGGCCCGCTCGGTCGTCGACTCCTGGATCGATGATCTCAACAAGGCGGTCGAGGGGTACCGGATCCGGCAGAAAACCCTCATCGAGGAGTGGACCCAGGCCGCCAACCGTCCCGGTGACAGGGAGGCATCCCGCGCCCTAGCGAGCATCAGCGCCAGCCTCGAAGCCATGCGCCGCACCGACCGCAACCGAGCCTACGTGCTCTCCTACCTGGGCAACGTCGGCTTCCTGCCCTCCTACGCCTTCCCAACCGACACCACCACACTGGTCTTGGAACGGGAGACGACCGAGCTCGCCCAAGACTCGGTCCAGGCACTCAAGGACTACGCACCCGGGCAACTGGTCTATGCCCGCGGTGCCAAGTGGCTGGTGGACCAGGTCGACTTCCGCCGCGCCAACCTGATCAACTCCGACGGCGTCGGAGCCCTGAGCCATATCAACCTCTGCACACGCTGCGACACCGTCAACGCGCCCACCGACGCGCACTGCATGTCCTGCAACAGCGACGAGCTGAACCCCCAGCTCAGCGTTCCCATGCGGGCCATGCGTGCCACGCGTCGCCAGCGCATCGCCGCCGACGAAGAACACCGCTCACGAACGCCCTTCGACGTCAGTCACCATCTCGGCGCCCCCAACACCGCCGAAACATGGCTGTTCGAACGCCCCGGCCTCGTCCTGCACTGGGAACGCGGTGCCGACCTCACGATCCTCAACCGAGGACGCGTCGCCAAGGATCACCGAGACAGCGAACGCTTCATCATCTGCACCGGTTGCGGCCTATGGTTCGACGATATCCCCGGGCCCAAGCCCACCCAGGCGCAGAAGAACCGGATCAAACTCCACGACGCGATCTGCACCAACCAAAGGCTTGATCCCAGCGTCCTGCAAACCGACCGTCGCGTCGACTGCCTGCAGATCCTTCCCGACCTGGAGACCTTCGACATTCCGCCGGATCACCTGGAGGAGTTCCTCGCCAGCGTCAGGGCCGCGCTGGATCTGGGCTGCCGGGTCGTCCTACAGGCCGGGGAAGACGAGGTCGCCGGGTTCGACTGGCCCAGGCCCGACCCTGAAAGCGAAGACGCCTCCATGCGCCTCGCCGTCCTGTACGAAGAGGTCCCTGGCGGAGCCGGCTACCTCCGCCAACTCGCCGAACGCTTCGGCGAGGTCGCGGCCGTCCTCGTCCCCGTTCTCGACAACTGCTCCTGCGAACGGTCCTGCTACGCATGCCTCCGCTCGTTCAGCAACCAGCTCGAAGGTGACCTGCTCAACCGCCAGGTGGCAGCCGACTTCCTCCGCCACTTCATCGACGCCCCCGACGTCGCCGGCCTTCGCGTCCCCACCTAC
The DNA here is from genome assembly GCF_039532545.1 of Actinomadura vinacea. Taxonomy (NCBI): domain Bacteria; kingdom Bacillati; phylum Actinomycetota; class Actinomycetes; order Streptosporangiales; family Thermomonosporaceae; genus Actinomadura; species Actinomadura vinacea. The sequence goes on from NZ_BAAARW010000044.1 coordinate 12,580, forward strand.
TCCGACGTCTTCGTCGGCAGACCCCGATCGGCCATCGAGAGGCGCCTGGCCATAGCGTTGATGACCCTTGGAGTCCCACGAGGCCACGCCCAGTATCCGTGGGGAGACCGGGGCTCGACCGACGGGACCCCCCGCCCGATCACCGTTGCAGACTTCGCCTGGCCCCACCAGAAGATCGCCGTCTTCTGCGACGGATGGAAGCACCACAACACCCCCGAACGCCAAGAGTCCGATAAAGCAAAACGGGACGCCATGCGACAGGCAGGGTGGACTGTCCTGTCTTTCTGGGGCGGCGAAATCGTCCGTAACGTCGACCGCTGCGCAACTGAAATCAAGACACTCCTCCATGACGATCACGAAGGTGTGAACGACCCCCTGTGAACACGTCACGCCGCAAGCGACCCCTGTCCATGGCAAGCACGGCCTCGAACAACATCACCTCCGAGCACGCCATCGGATGGTGATCCAGGTAAAGTCGGTGATACGGCCAGTAACAAGGGCGCCGTGGGACCGCAGGCGCGTCCTTGCCATGGGCGACGCGCATGCTGCGCCGCGAGCAGTGACAGGGCGCGTACCCCGGGGCGTGCTCTGATGTAAGGATCCGCTCAGAACAATTGATCATCGTCGGGTTCGAGTTCGGCGCCGAACTGCAGGCATGCCTCCTCGAGATCCCGGTGGTCCGGCGCCCTCGACGCTCGAACCGACGATGAACGAGGCTGCGTGCCCACCGGCACCGGTCGGCAGCGCGGTGCTCAGTGCCGCGATTTCGACCTCGAGCGTGCTCACGCCGGTTCTTTCGTCGTAGGCGGGAAGTTCGTCGCTGTCGCGCCGGTGCAGGGTCGCCGCGGCAAGGTAGGCGGCGAACAGCGCGGCCTTGTTCATGCCTCCGCCATAGGAACCGGTGGGTTTGGGCAGGGCGTTCCGGGCTACCGCTGATTCCGCGTCCGACAACTCGGTGCTCGCCACCAGCGAGTCGACGAAGTCGGCCCACGTCTCGACACCCAGCCAGTTGATGACCTGGCCGGAGTCCTCCGCCAGGCGCTTGGCGGACAGGCGGTTGTCATCCGCCAGCTATCTGGGTCAGTCGTCGATCAGCAGGAGTCGGATCTCGTCAGCGGAGCACTCTCCCGCGGCCAGCATCTCATCCAAGACGGCCTGTAACACTTCTGGGCAGTCGCGGTGGGTGGGTACGTAGACGAGCCGCAGGGGAGCGTTCCCCAAGCGCTGGTACTGGTCGAGCCGTTCACGGAACTGCGCCGGGTGGACCTGGGACTCCGAAGACTCCACGTTCTCCTCGCCTATTGCTGGGTGGCCCTGACGGCCGTTGCGGTCCGGAATAGGATGCCGCCAGTGTGCCCTACACGGCTCCCAGGTCACGGCCGGGCACCACCGCGCTGGGACCGAGGTTCATCGCTTCGAGTCGGGTCTCCCGGGCGGTGAGGGTGAAGCGGCTGAAGGAGCCGGTGTCCCAGCGGTACCGGCGCACACCTTTGAGGTCCACGCCGAGTGCCTGCTCCACCAACCACTGGTGCGGTCCGCCGTGCCCCACCACCAGGACGCGCTTGCCGCCGTACCTCGCGGGCAGGCTCCCGAAGAAGTCGAGCACTCGTTCGCGGGCATCCGCGTATGACTCGTCCTGCGCGAGCTCCACCGCATCGCTGTTGCCGCCCATGATGCTCTGGCCGTCCGCGCCCATCTCGGCCAGGATGGCGGAGACCTCTTTGCCGACCAACTGGAGGAACACGCGCTCCCGCAGCGCCTCGTTGACTTCGGTCTTCAGTTCCGTGCCCGCGGTGGCCAGCTCGGCGGTCTCCACCGCCCGCGCGAAGTCCGAGCTGATGACGACGTCCGGCGCGAACCGCCGGATCGCGGGCTGCGCGGCCCGGGCCTCGGCGCGACCGCGGGCGGACAACCCCATGGTGAACGGGTCCGGGTAAACCCCCGCGGGATAGTCGGGTGCGCCGTGCCGCATGAACAGCAGGTCGACCTCGTCCTCACCGATCAGAGTCTCACGCTTGTCAGGCCGCTCCTGCTCGATGATGTCGAGGATGTCGTCGCAGACCTCCTCGGGGAGCTTCCCGCGGATGGGCAACGGGTAGCCGACGACCTGGTAGCTGGAGTGGAGTTGCTGGAGCCGGGCCTCGTCCATCCGCTGAAGGGGGTCGCGGAGGTTGTTGCGCTCCACGAGGTCCGCCATCTCGGCGGTCAGCGAAATCGTGATGAGCTTGCACCCTCGCCGGTCGAAGCGCAGCGCTTGGCTCTCCAGGAATTCAACGTCCTCGTAGACGCCGTCGAGGATGGGGAGGAAACCGCTGTCGCAGTAAGAGATCGCGAGGTCCAGGCACGCCCGCTCGGACGCTTCCAACGTGAAGGTGGTGAAGTCCCGCGGCTGCGCCATGTACCGCACGGAGTCGTTGGACACGCGCACCGCAGGGTTGAGCGTGTCCCGCAGGAGTGCAGCGGTCGTCGTCTTCCCAGTCCCCGGGAGGCCGCGGATCAGCACAGCGAACAGCCGGCTCACAACACCATCCGTTCGCGTATCGAGGGAAGAGAAGCGACCCTTGCGCCCCTATGGTCGCGGCGTGCCCGCGGCGAAGCCTAGCGCAGCCCGTTTCGGCTTCGGGTGTGTGCGTGGTCCATGGTCGGCGGGGCTGGTCGTTGGCCGCGTGGGCGTCCCACCGGCCGACGCCGTCGGGGCGAGCCGCGCCTGATGATGTAGGCGACGCATGGGCTTTGGATCATGATCGGGTCGCTCATGGCGGGGGTCGGCCTCGGCCCCGCGCCTCAAGTAGCGCATCGATGAGGCTTGAGGTTCGGAGGACACGAGCCGACGCGCCTCCCAGCGGCACCTGTGACGGTCAACCCGGCTCGTGCGGGTGGCCTCGAAGTGATCGGCTGCGGCGCGGATCGCTTCGAGCGTGCTCTTTCTGGTACGGACACTGGGCGGCGCGGCGCGAGGGCGACTGCTGACGGTGACCAGCTCATACTGCGATCATGGGTGAAGCCGGCTGTTCAAATGCACACGCAGAGCGTCTGCGGCTTCGAGTGTGAATTCGTCGATGGCCCGTTCGGGAGGATGGCCGTGGAGAGGTGACATCGGCGCAGGGCGGCAGAAGGATGTGGAATACTGGTCCCGGCGGGCCGTCACCTGCGGATCGGGCAAAATTCGCTAGTGACGGCCCGTTTGCTTCCTCGGTGAGCGATGTGGGCGGGCTACTTGGGCAGCATCCAGTAGCTGGAGAGGATGAGCCGCTTGTTCGCGCGGAGCTCCGTCGACCGGTGAAGCCCGAGGTTGTCAAAGATGATCAACGTGCCTGCCTGGCCGGTACACAAGATCTCCGAGTAGCCGTGACGTTCGCGCAGGCGGCGGGCCTCAGTCGGCAGTAGGCAACCGCAGTAGGGGCTCTCCTCGTTCGCGTACTGCCCGTCCGACTGGCGGTCGTAGTAAGAGAAGAACTCCCGTTCCTTGGGTATCCGCCATAGTCGCTGTCGATGGCTTCCCTTCATGTAGACCATGGGGGCCTCGTCGGGGCCCACGTCGGTCAGTAGAAGAAATACCGAGATCAAGTATCGCCACTCGTCGATGTGGAAGAAATCGACGATGGCCTTCTCTCCGATGTCGGCCTTGAGTTGTACGGCAGGACGATCGGGTACCGCGTCCTTGGAGAGGTAGGCACGAGCTAGACCGCGAATCTCAGGGTTCTGGAAGAACACCCGGGTTGACGGGAGGGCCTGCTCTGGTTCCAGGAGCAGGAAACGGGCATTGCGCTTGACGATTCCGGGCGATGTGCGCTCGGTGAGCAAGTCCGTCTTGTTGCTGATCTGATCGACGATTGCCGCGATGCGATCGGGAGGGATGAAATCCTTCACGATTGCGATGCCATCGCGGCGCAGCTTCGTCAGATGCTCGGGGTGGTTGGTCAAGGTCGGGTCGATCCGCCTGGCGCGGAACTGGCGGAGCTTGGCGGAGTAGAACCCCAGATCTTCGCGAAATCGAATCATCGCTCTCTCCAGGCGGGTTGACCGGCTGCGGGCCGGGGGGGCGCCCCGCGCCCGGTGTGAGCGACGGGGCGCCCTGGGAATCAGCAGCGGCGGTAGCTACTCGAGAAGTGACCGGCGTCGGCGGAGATCTCCTCGATCTCCAGGCTGGCACCGGCCAAGACGAGCTCGCGCTGCTCTTCGGTCGCGGGCAGCGGGATGTCAATCGTGTCGACTTCATTGAGAGCTTGTTCTTGCGCGCTCATGGAGAAGCTCCTTACCTTTGGATCGTCTCTGGTGGTTGCAGCCAGTTGGAGAGATCGATATCTGCCATCTCTTGTAGACGTTCGATCTCTGGACGATAGAACCGTTCCAGTTCGGCTTTGAGATCCTCGGGCGGCTCACCTCCTGTCTCGTACCGTGACGTGGCCTGTTGAGCTCTGGTGGAGTTAAGGTGGGCGACTCGATTGGGCATGGCCGCGTCCGTATCCACGCCAAGGAATTCGAAGATCGATCGCAGCATAAAACGCCCGTGGTCCTGGCCCCAATCTTCGTAACGCAGCACCTTGATGCGATGGCGTGGGAACAGGGCGAAGTAGCGGGCTAGGTGAGTGTGGTACAGGCCGCGGTGCCGGTACCGCCAGACGTAGGACCAGCCGGCGCGGTGTCGTGACTCCTCAAGGTCCAGCGCCTCCTGGAGGGTCGCAGCCGCCTCTAGGCCATCGAGCCGTTCCCGGTAAAAGCTGGAGATGGCGCGCTCTACTGGATGCCGGAGGATGGCGATGATCTTCGCGTCAGGCGCCTGCTCATGGATGCGAACCGCCGCAACGGGACTGCACAGGTAGGCAGGAGAGACCTCGCCGACTGCGGATTCGTTGGTCACTCCCGAGTACAGAGCGTGGTAGGCGGCGGTGTCGGTGACGACCCGTTCGCGCAACATCTCGTCGCCCGGCCCGGTGTAGTCCAGGTTGTCCCCCTCGAAGGCGAAGAATCGGGGCTCGTCAACAGGTGGCACGTAGATGGCGGGGTGGGATCGAAGGTGATGGCGTAGTGAGGTGGTGCCGCTTCGGGCGGAGCCGATGACGAAGAAGTTCGGCGGCATTTTCGTCACCCCCGCAGGTGGTGGGTGTTGAGGTCGGTCACGGAGCGAGGAGGGTTCGGCCAGCCCATGCGTGCTGGGACGTCGAAGAGGCGGCCTGGCGCGAATCTGGGCCGGAAACCGCGAAAGCCGGGAATGATCACCTTCACGCAGGGGATGGCAAGGTCGCGCCGTGTGCAGTCCCTGACGAGCACATGAACGCCGGCGGCGTCTGCAGCGGTCTGACAGTCGCTCAGCGTCGGCTCGCGATCAAGCAGCGTGTAGTCGCTCAAGCGACGAGTTCCGCAGGTCGGCTCTGTGAGGTGAGTCTGCGCCCGCCAGGAAAAACCCTGCCACTTGGCCCGTTCGTGCTCTTGAAAGCACACCGCTTGGGCGAGCTCGCGCAGAGCAGAGCGCAGGGCTTGGCGCACGTCGAAATGGGCCCCGAAGCCGAGAAGCGGGACCTCTCGATCGGGCGGGACAGATAGGGCCACGAGCACGGGCACGCGGGTGTCACAGGTCACGTCAAAGATCGTTACCTGGTGGCCCTCTGATCGGATGCTCGCCACAAAACGATTGGCATACGGGTCGTCGAAGGACCGGAGGTCGACGATGGGACAAGGGATCTTTCCGTACCACCAGATCGCCACGGCGTCCCGCTCGACACTCTCCAAGAATCCCGCTACGACGGCTGTCTCGTGGGAGAATCCGACGGCGCAGCCGTTGCTGTCGTACACGCAGACCGCTGTATCGGGATGCTCGTCGGGGTATCTGTAACAGCAAGCCGCTGGAACCCAGCGCTGCTCGCCCTTAAGCGTTAGGGCGGCACACCAGTCGAGGAGGTCGCCGTCCCGGTACCGGCGGGGCACGCGCAGGTCAGGCTCCACTTCTATCGCGCTATGCGGCCCTTTGCCTTCCAACTGGTCGTCGCTGAAGCCCATGAGGTCATTCGGGACGTGGGCAGGACCATCAAGGTCAGCACGGATGCTACGGACGGTGGGCTCGTCTCCGTGTCTCAGCGTGCAGTAGCGCTCAGCGGCTTCCAAGAGCGCCCGAGCACGGGCATCTTCCTCGGATTCACCTGCGCCGAAAGCGTAGCGGGCTCTGCCCGGCACGGCCGTGAGAGCGCCGGAGGCATCGAGGCTGAACTGGCAAAAGGCGGCCCCGGGGGCCGGCATCGCGTAGTTGGCGACCGCTACCTTGGTCGGCCCCAGAACCTCCACCGTCCCTTGATCGGTCACCAGCCCGGTAACCGGTCCGACGCAGTCGCCAAATACCGACTCGACACCAGCCAGCAGATCGGTGGACCTGACGCGGCGAGGCGACGCAGGTCGGCGGCATTGCTCGCAGTCTGGGTAGGCGATCACGGTGTGTGTGTTGATAGCCCCCTCTCCCCGCAGCCGCAGTAGCTTCTGGGGTTCGTCGTTCTTCCAAGGAAGGATCTGCGCTTCGATCCGCCTCGCAACCCGTGTCGCTTCAGGCGGTCCAGGGCCGACCGGAACGCCACCGCCCGATCGTGAGGTGAGCAGAGGGCAAGCGTGCGCGTGCAGCAGAGCCAGGCGGTCGTCCCGCGAGAGGATGCGTCGCTGGAAGCATCTCCAGCAGGGAGTCTGGTCCAAGGCGAAGATCGGACTGATCCACACCGACTCGAGGTCCAGCTTGACCAGGATCCATGGCCGGCCGCTCCCCGCAGCCGATGCCGCCTGCCGCCTCAGGGGCGATCGAAGGTAGGAGTCAGTGACCATAACCGTCGGCTCATCGCCCCGCCACGCCTGCTCCAACAACGCTCCGAACCGCCGAACCGCTGGGGAGTCGGCGGCAACTCGGATGTGAGAGGTAGGGCCCACACTCTCGGCAGAGCGTGCCGAGTCTTCGTCAACCAGAAGCCCATTCCGGTCCAGTGCGCCGAGCAACTGACCGATTCGCTCCTGGCCGTACCGGTCCCGCAGAACGTGACCAGGTGTGGCGCCGTCGACGTCCAGCAGCATCGCACTGATGTCATCGCCGACGAGCCGCAAGCTCGTTCGGCCGGTCATCGCCAATACTGCCCGCGGTGTCAGCTGGTACAGCTCGACGAACGGATGCAGGAGCGGCGAGGCCGTTCTCACGGGGCCCAAGGCCGTCATACAGGGGCCTTCTGGTAGATCTCGAAGATCAGGTGCACTCGAGCGTGGTCGCTTCCGTTCTCCACACTGTGAGGGAGCAGGTTATTGATCTCATAGGCCTGCCCGAGAGCGAGGTGATGGCGTGTTCCATCGATGACGAAGTGGACGGACGAGTCCGTAATGAGAGGAACATGCACCTTGTGCGGGACCCGGGACGACAGGTTTGTATCCACGTGGAGCGGGACGCAGGCACGTGCGTTGAGAGCGGAAAACATGATTTTGGCCAGGCCGGCATCTGTGAATCCGTACCGTTCCCTCACCAGGTCGATAACAGGCTCCACGAGCGGCTTCCACTCCGGCCAGTGTTCGGTGAAGGAAGCTGGGTAATGGTTGTCTGGATACCTGTCGGGGAAGCTCAGGACGATGTGACGTGAGTCGTCGAGGGTCTTCACAAATCTGGAGTCGCCGACCACCCACAAATGCTCCGCGTCCCGGATGCGGGATATCAACGGGTCCAGTAACTCGTGCGGGATCTCTCCAAGGTTGCGGACCTGGCCGTCGAACTTCGACATGTTCATCTCGGCTCCGGGGCAGGAGCCCCGATGGAACGATGGGTGGCCACCTGGCGGAGTAGGTCTATCTTTCCTGAGCGGTTGTACTCTTCCAGCGCCGTGAGTGCCCAGGGTTGGAAGTCTTCCCTGGCTTCGAAGTGTCCGCCGGGGGTGGCGAGCCCCTCCTCTGACAGGCCTGCGAACACTTGAACGTCCTCATCTGCGACGGCGTACATCACCTCGGCGATGTCGAAAAGTGAAGGTGGCGTCCAACCCTGGCTCTCCGCCCAGGTGGACCACAGGGACCCCTCTGCTCGGTACATGGAATTAACCCGCAAGGTAAGCCGGGTGTTACTTGATTTGCACAAGTCCTTCAGATATTCGCAGGTGGCGATCGCGTCGGCTCGCCCATCGGTATCGGAGTGACTTGGGTCAGCCTTCACCAACACATAGGACGCGAGGCCGATATCACGTTCTCCTAGAGACCGCACGACCCTCTCGAACCCGCCAAGATCCATTTTCTTCCGCAGGATTCGCTCTCTGACCTGCGGATCCGCACTCTCAAGACCGATCTTGAGAGTCAGTCGCTTTGGCGAGACCAGCTCGACGAGCTCGTCCAATAGGGCTTCAGTGGCGAACTCCGCCCTCGTCTCCAAGACGATCTCGTCCGCTGAGGGGAGCGCTGCGCAGGTTTCCAGTGCGTACCGCAGTTGTTCACGGCTGAACGTTTCTTCGTCGAGGATCGATCCCTCATTGCCAAGAGAAACCATGCGGATATCGGGTAGCTCTTGTGTTGCGAACTCCAAGGCGGCTTTTAGCTGTGCCTGGATACTTTCCGTTGGTACGTCGCCGTAGGCCGATGTCGCCGGCAGGGTGCAGAACGTGCACTGGTACCGGCAACGCTTAGTGTAAAACACCACGACGAGCTCCGGCGTACCGAGGAAGTAGCGCGTGACCACGCTCAGTGGCTTATCACCCCGCTTGGGGCGAACCTTCAGGCGATGACCCGACGGAGTGGCCCGAGAAATGACACGGTCGACCTCGCGGGGCCGGAACACGGCGTTCTCAAAACCTTCGGGAACTTCTCCAAACTCGTCCACCAGTGCAGCGCGGGGATCCGAAAGCAGAAGCGCCAAGAAATTCTCATCCCGCCAAGAACGCCCTGTGATTCGGCTCAAGATTTCAGCTCTTGAGGAAGATGAACCGCCTGCTCTGGAAAGGGATGTCAAACACGGCCTCCATTGTGCAGAGGTATTCTCGGCTCCCAGCAAACATAATGAGCGCCGAGGCGTCGGAGGTCAATACTGCGGAGCCTCTTGGCGACGAGGCTCGAGCTCAGTCGCTCTCCGACCTGCGGACTCGCCAGGACGAATCTCGTCCTGCTCGCCGCGGCGTCACTGCGGGACCGTGTTGGTTGTCGGACCGAGGACATCGGTGAGTAGCGCGACGAGTGGTGCGACCCGCAGTCACCGGCGGCAAGGATGAGCCAGGGGCTGCTGAGGTACCCTCTTGAGTCAAACACCTACGCTATGGACGCTGGCCACTGCGAGGGTGTCGATCCAGGCGATATCTTCGGGCTGGTGGGTGCAGGTGGGCTGCGACTGCTGGCCAGGCATGCCTCGCGTCGGCGCCACGAGGCGCCGGGACACGGTGCTGCACGCCGACGACCGACGCCGACTGGCATGGCCGGGCAGTGGCATGTTCGACCCTGTATGCGCCTGAGTTGAGCATCGACTGAGACGTCGGCAGGTAACGACTACTTCGAGGACCAGAACCCATCCCATGAACGAGTTGGCCAAGCTGAATGCGATCTATCGGCACGAGATCGAGTCGCTCCGCGATTCCGTTAAGGAGCGCCGACAGCTTTCCGCGTTCCCAGCTGCTGCCGGCTACCCGTTGGCCAACCTCAAGGCCCGTATCACGCGGGCGTTGGAAGAGCACTCCGGACGCACCGACCTGCGCTGGGAACTGGACATCCTTGATCGCGCGAAGATGGGGGCCGACATCGCGATCCGGGTGACCGGTCTGCTTAAGGAGTTTGGAGCCAAGGAGTACATCGGCTCCCACGTTCCGTGGATCGTCGAGGCCGTGCGTGGGCCCGATCTAAGCGACGTGGTCGATGAGGTGGCCCACAAGGGCATCTACGTCAACATCCGCCTGGCCGACGCCTGGTACCTCAAGAGCGTCCAAGCGGTCGTAGACCTGGACCAGCAGTTCGGTCTGAACGACAGCCGGGCAGACCGCACATATGTGGTTGATTATTCCTCGCCCAACGTGGCCAAGCGGCTGCACGCCGGCCACCTGCGCTCGACCATGATCGGGCACGTATTGACGAATCTGTACAAGGCGTGCGGTGGGCTGGTCTACCGGGTCAACCACATCAACGACTTCGGCGGCTTCGGTTTCATGCTGGAGGGATACCGCCGTTTTCACGACCGGTTCCCTGCCTCCATGGGCGAGAACGATCGGCTCTTGTCCATCTACGCCATCCGCCGTTCTCTTGAACGCGCCGTCGAGGCAGGCGTCGATCTTGACGTCTTGCCGGCGACGGACCGAGAGGTTATCGACACCTACTTCCCCGACGTGAAGACCGCCGGAGAACTGAAGATGGCCTACGAGCAATTCGTGGCTGCTTCGGACGCCCGCTTCCAGAAGCTGGAAGAAGGAGACGCGGATGAGGTCGCCCTCTGGGAGCGGATGGTCGCGTGGAGCCTGGAGGACTTCCAGTCGTTCTACCGGGCGCTGGATATCGAGATCGACTTCACCATGGGCGAGAGCTTCTACGCTGACGCCGGCAACCAGGTGGTGGACGAAGCTATAGAGGCCGGCCGCGCCTACCGACTCACCCGGGACATGGTTGACCAGGAGCTCACCAGGCTCGATGGGCTCGTCGAGAATGACGAGCTCACGTCTGAGGCCCGCGACCAGGCCGCCACTACCCTCGCCAAGGATCTGGATGCCATCGTTGTGCCCCTCGCAGACGGTGAGCGGCTTGTCGTGCGGCGCTCGGATGGACGGAGCATCTACGCCACCCGCGACATGGGCGCGATTCGGATGCGTCGGGAGATCTTCGATCCCTCTGACATCGTTTATGTCGTCGGCCAAGAGCAGCGCGTCCACTTCTCGCGGGTTTTCCAAGCCGCTGAGACGCTCGGTCTGGTCAAGCCGGGGGAGGTGAGCTTCCGGCACATCCCGTTCGGCTTCTACGTCGACGCCGAGACCGGGAAGAAGCTCTCCAGCCGCGACAGCGTCGCCAGCGTCAATGACCTGCTGGCCGAGTCAGTGGAGCACTACCGTGCCAAGACGGCCGAGGGTAGCAACGACCTGAGCCCTGCGGAGGTCGAACAGGCGGCCCGGCAACTAGCGGTAGGGGCCGTCTTCTTCAACGACCTGAAGAAGGACATGAAGGGCACCGTGCCCATCCCTCAGGGCGACCTGGCCCCAGTGATCGCCGAGTTCGAAAAGTCAGGCGGTCCCTACGTCGTCTATTCCGCCGTCCGAGCTCGGTCCATCCTGCGCCGCTATGGCAAGGCGCTGCCCAAGGCAGCTGACATCGATGCATTCACCGTCGACAGCCAGGAAGGACAGCTGCTTCTCCGGTTGTTTGAGTACCCGGAGAAAGTCGCCAAGGCTGCTGCGGAGGACAACCCTTCCATCCTCGTGCGCCATCTCCTGGATCTGGCCATTCTGTACAACTCCTACTACACCGTCGCGCCCGTCCTCCAGAAAGACCAGGTCAACGAGTTCAGGCTGCTAATCACCAAAGCGGTGGAACTCACTTTGGCCAGGGGATTGAGCCTTTGCCACGTCGAGTGTCCTCCCCAGATCTGACCGCTGATCCTGTGGTGACTGGCTCTTCACTGGCGTCAGGGCGGGCGGCCCCGGCGGGTTGATCGCACTCGGGCCGCGCGTGCACGCTCGGGGACCTGCAGCGGCTCCCGAACCACCGGTTCCTCGGTTGTCGGGGCCGACCATGATCAGCTCTTGCGTCTCTGACTCGCCGCTGGTTGCAGTTGGGTCGTCCAGTTGCAACCAGCGTGGAGGGCGTCGGCCGTGGGCTTGGCCAAGACCGTAGAACACACAACCTACGCGGTCAGCTGTAGAGCAGACGGGTGGCGACGGTCAGCGCCACGTCGGTCTCGGTTTCGAGCGTGTGCGTGGCCCACAGTCGGCGAGGCTTGCCACTGGCCATGCGGGCGTCCCACCAGCCGGTGCCGTCCGGGCGGAATTCGGCTAGTTCCTGGCCGTCGCGCGTGATGACGTAAGCGCCGCATGGGCTTTGGATCATGATCGGGTCTTTCACCGCGTGTGCCGTCCGCGTGCTTTGAAGATCGCGTCGATGAGGCTGCGAGGTTTGGGGGACTCCAGAAGCCGAGCCTCGCGAGTCCCGTCGTGGGTCATGGCGTCGGGGACCAAGGCCCACCAGCTGTGCGTCGCGTTGCCATGCCAGACCTGGACGCCCTGACGCTTGAGCGCGGTGAGCAGCTCGTCGACTTTCTCCTGCTCCTCCGCGGTTGTTCCGTTGGGGATGGGCGCGTCGTTGACAGCCTCAGAACGCTGGCCGAAGCTCTCGGTCAGCGTCTTGGTGATGGCCGCGAGCGTTGCGTCGAGGTTCGTGCACGGGATGAGCGGCCCGGTGGATAGTCGGTAGTGGGGCAGGTTGGGGTCCTGGGTGAGTGGGTGGGGTTCCACGGTGATCGTCAGGTGGATGTCGTCGCGCTGCGGGTGGTGCACCAGAAGGCGAGGGCCTGTCTGCACGCAGAACCGGGCGGGCCAGCCCAGGCGCTGCGACGCGCCGGCGAGGCGATCCAGATGCGCGATTGCCGGCTGCGGAGTGATCATGGGCGCGTGGGGTCGGGCGGCGGGTGCTGGCGAGGGGCCGATCGGCGGCCTGTTGTTGGTGGGGTGCCAGGTCATTGGTGCTCACCGGGCCTTGGCGAGGTCGAAGCAGGCTTCGACGGGTCTGTGGTCGGAACTGCCGAAGTCGTGGACCTGATGGCCGGTGAAGGTGGTGGTGGGCAGCGTGCTGAGTATCCGGTCGCACCGGTAGGCGAGCTCGTGGTCTCCGGTGTGTCCCACGGTCGGGCTGTGGTCGCCCAGGTGCGCGCCGACGTCGATCAGCCCGGCCTCCTCCAGGGCCTTGGCCGCGCGGGTGTCGAGCTTGCGGCGGGCGTGCGCGGGGTCGACGCCGTTGGGGACTTTCACCCCGGCCTCCTCGCTGGGAGCGGCGTTCCAGTCGCCCATCGCGATGATCGGATGGTCGATGGGGACGCAGAGCTTGAAGAGTTCGGCTTCGAGTTCGCGCCGCAGCGGACTGGAGGGCGCCAAATGCACCACGGCCAGATCCAGCGGGTGGCCGTGGACTCTTGCTTGGACGCACAGCACGCCGTGGTGGAAGCCGTGCGTGCGGTGTCGCAGGTCGACGATTTCCACGACGGTCGGGTCGACGAGCAGGGCCAGATGGCAACCGTCGCTGTTGCTCTCCAACAGGATCCCGCGCTTATTGAGCATGCGTTCGGCAACGCCCAGGTGACGACGGTGGTCGTGGTTCCACCACTTGCACTCTTGCAGGCCGATCACGTGCGGGGCCAGCGCGGCGAGCGAGGCGAGGTCACACAGCTCCCGGGTACGGTCCCGTGCGCTGGTGCCGCCCTTGAGGTTGTAGGTGGCCACTCGCAAGGCCAAGGGCGAAACGTCCATGGGGTCATTCCTTTGGGTGATGAGTGGGCAGGAAGGTGCGGTGCCGCGCAGCTTGCCGAGGCGGTCGACGTCCGATGGCAAGACGTGATCAGTCATCGGTGCCCTCCACCAGCAGTTGAGGAAGGACGGCGATATCGGGAAGCTGCACGCCGAGTGGGAGGCCGCGGGGCGGCACGGGCCCGACGAGGACTGCGGGCATGCCCAACTCCACGGGCGTGAGTACGTCGTGCAACAGGTTGTGGCCCACGAACAGCAGTCGACCTGGAGCGCAGCCGGCTACCGCTTGGACGTGCCGGAAGAAGCCGCGGTACGGCTTGCCCAGATCCCGAAGCTCATGGGACTGCACGACACCGGCGAAACACGTCCCGAGACCGGCGGCGGCCAGGGCTCGTCGGCGATCCTGCCCGGGGCGAGTGTTGGAGGCCACCAGCAGCCTCAGGCCCAGCTGCGTGTGGAGGGCACGGATGACCTGGATGGCGATATCGCTGACGGGCCGCATGCCCAGCTCCGGGTCGTAGCGGCGGCTGTCATCCAGTGTCCTGCCATAGTTCAGCGCGACGACCTCGATGGAGCCGCCCAAGCCCGCGGCGGCGAACGGACGGGATGGCATGGAGGCGTCCTCATCTCGGGTGATTGAGGGGCGGGGTCGTACGGCGCCCGCCGAAACGGGGGGGAAGACGGCAGGCACCGCACGACGCTCGATGTGAGTGCGGCCGGCAACAGGCCCCTGGCCGGCCGCACCCACGTGGACGGAGGCGACGCCGCAACCGCGACGTCAAAAGCCGCGGCGCCGCCTCCAGCTCAAAGGGCGGGCTCAGGCGGCGGGCATCCGACCGGTGCAACGGCGTTCACTGGCACACCTCCTGGACGTCATCGCGGTGCCGAGGCGCCGCTGTCGGTTCGTCCAGTGGACCAGCGCGTGCACAACGTGCGGTACCAGCACGCAGCGTGAACATCGTGAACCTGAAGACCTTCCCGTGAAGGTCGTGAAGGTTGGCTGTTCGTATCAGCAGCCCACTTCGCCCGGCGTACCTATAGCGTTACCGTTCGCGAAGATGGGCAGGGGCTGGGGAGGGCCAGATGGCCAAAGAACCGTCACCGCTGGCCGAGGCGCTACGTCGTGCCGAGATGAATCCGCGCCAGCTCGCCACGGAGATCAACAGGTGGCTGGATGGACGCCGCCTTGGCGATCGCCGTATTGATCTCACGGCGCCCTACTCGTGGGTGCGGCAGGGATACAAGCCCTACGATCCGATCCCTTCGGTCGCGGCGGCCGTGCTGTCCGAGCGTCTCGGGACTCTCGTCACAGTCGACGAGCTATGGCCGGACCGTCGGAGGGACGGCGGTCCAGTCCTCACCGCCATGGGAGGTCTCGAGGGCCATGTCACACCCGACGGCAATCTGACAGCCCTGGCGGAACTGGCCTCCCGCAGCGCGGGTGCACATGCCGAGGTGACACCGGCAACCGGCCCGGACCTCACCGCCGCCGTCCATCAAGGCCTGCGGGTCACCTTTCAATGGAGCAAACAGAACTCGCACCGCGATCGCGTCCTGCAGCCTCAGATCGATGTCATCGCCGCGCATGTCACGGCGCTGCGCAAGCTCGACGACCAGCATGGCGGAGGCGCGCTCAGCCTCCGCTACATCACCGGACAGTTGCGCTCCGTGCTCGACCTCGTCCGGTCGGCGGACTACGAGCCCGCGATCGGTCGACAGCTTCTGACGATCGTGGCCGATCTCGCCCAGTTGGTCGGCTGGGTGCACTTCGATGCCGGCCGGCGGGGCGCCGCCGAGCGCTACCTGCTGTTGAGTGAGCGAGTGGCCGTTGGCCTGGGCGAGCCTGGGCGGGCTGTCAACGCGATCGGCATGCTGTCCTACGTCTCGGCCTTCGCCGGTCACGGCGCCGATGCCGTGAACATTTGCGCGGCGGCCGAGCGGTCCTGCCCGGCCTCTCCTGTGCTTCAGGCTCGTGTCTTCGGACGAAACGCCACCGCGTACGCCGCGGTCGGCGATGTGTCGGGCTTCCGCAACGCGTCGGACACCGCTCGGAATCTCCTGAGTAAGCGCGTGTTGGGGGACGTGCCCGGCTACCTCTACTATCTGGAGCCCGAACAACTGGTCTCCGAGGCGGGCCAGGCACTCGTGGTTCTGGCTGAGCGGACGCTGGTCGGGCGAAGGGCTCTGCTCCGCGAGGCCATCGCCCTGCTTACCCCGAACGCCGAGATCGGTGCCCGGCCCGGCTACCCCCGCTCCGCCTTGCTGCACGGGGCGTTCCTGACCAAGGCCCACCTTCTCAACGGT
The DNA here is from genome assembly GCF_039532545.1 of Actinomadura vinacea. Classification (NCBI taxonomy): domain Bacteria; kingdom Bacillati; phylum Actinomycetota; class Actinomycetes; order Streptosporangiales; family Thermomonosporaceae; genus Actinomadura; species Actinomadura vinacea. The sequence goes on from NZ_BAAARW010000044.1 coordinate 28,293, forward strand.
GACCTGGACGCCGCGGTAGACGCCGCAAGAGCCGCACTGACCAGGCTTCCCGAGGTTCAGTCCATCCGCGGTATCACCTACTTGCGAGACCTCCGCTCCGCCTTCGCCCGGCGCAGGCGTTCCGAGGTAGTCTCGGACTTCCTACCGGAATTCGACGCAGCGCTTCCTCGAACATGATCGACAGCCGTACCGGCGTTCCCCTCGAGTTCGGCAAGGTTACGCTTCACGAGCTTCCGTACGATCACCCGGCCGCGATCCGCCTCGTCCGCGCCCTTTTCGACGACCAGGTCGAGCGATACGGCTATGCCGACCCGGTCGAAGCCGATCCGGCGCACTACGCCCCACCCGAGGGCCTGTTCCTGGTGGCCTATGCGGGAGCGGTCCCGGTGGGCTGCGGCGGCTACCGGACCCACGACGCCCCGAGCCGGACGATCGAGATCAAGAAGATGTACTCGCTCCCCGGACTCCGCGGGACCGGTCTGGGGCGACGTATCCTCGCCGAGCTCGAGCGCCGCGCCGCGGCAGCGGGCTTCACCGACTCGATCCTAGAGACCGGGATCCGCAACACTGCCGCGCTCGCGCTCTACACCAGCACGGGTTACCAACCTCGACCTCGATACGCCGTCGGCTACAGGGACCCCGAAATCAACCGGGCATTCGTCAAGAAGCTGCCGCACGGGGAGTGACGCGATCCCACTCGGCCAACAGCCCCGCTTCGCGGGCAGGGGCGATGCCGTGCTCGGCGAAGCGCTCGTGGTCCACGGGACGGCCACCGTTGCTCAACCATGCCCAGGTGTCTCGCACCGTCACCTCCAACGGACGGCATCGCAATCCTTCGGCCTGTGCGCGGCCGGCGTCCATGGCCCAGGCGTTCGGCAGTGCCCGCCAAAGTGGCAGTTCGGTCCATTCGACCACGCCCTGCCTCAACAGCCACTGCTCGTCCACCCAGACGATCTCGGCAGCACCGCCCGTCACCTCCTTGCATGCCGCCAGGAGAGCGCCATAAGTGTCACGTCCGATCGGGGCGGCGACGTTGTAGACACCGTTGCTGCCCTGGCCAACCTGGTCGAGTGTGAACGACGCGACGTCCCGGACGTCCACCGGCTGAAATCCACGATCGGGCGGTGCCGGAGCCAGCACCCGCCCGCCCCGGTCGATGCGGCGCAACCACCAGGCCAGGCGCCCTACGTACTCGTGCGGTCCGAGAATCACGTGAGGTCGTATGACCAGGACGTCGTCACCGAACTCACGTCGGATCGCCAGCTCGCAACCGACCTTCAGAGGCCCGTAAGCATCGGGATCCCACCGCCTGGTGCCCGGGTCGTGATCCGGTGTGGAGTCCCAAAGTGGTGAGCTCTCATCAACTGGCGCGTACGGCCAGTCGCGATAGGCGGAGATCGTGGATATGAAGACGTACCGTCCGGTGACCGGTGCGAGGGAGCGCGCAACGTTGCGCACCACAGCAGGTATCGAGCCCGCTACGTCCACGACGACGTCCCACGGGCCGTGCCCGGCGAGACGGGCAACATCCCAGCGATCTTCCCAATCGCCCTGGACGAAGGTGGCACCGACCGGCGGCCGACCAGAACGGCCACGATTGAAGACCGTGACGTCATATCCCCTGCTGATCGCAGCCGAGACGATTTCACGCCCGACGAACCAAGATCCGCCCACGATCAGCAGCCGCATCCCGCCATTGAAACACGAGGCCGTGGGTGACAAATTGATCTTGATCTCGGGCCCGGTCTGTGAGTGCTCCGCCCTGACCGGACGAGCGGCCTTCGTTGATCAGAGGCGGCATGGTGAAGACCGCTTTGAAAGCGGTGGCTCGGCTCGGAGGTGACAACCGTCTTTCCTGGCCATTGTGGTTTGCCCTCATCCGGGACAAGTGAACTCCCCGGCCTTACTGTGACCGCGCCGCCATGTCCGCCTTCTCCGGGAGTTCTTGATGACGGATCAGCCTGACCCCCAGCCTCGGAAATGGTGGCGCCGAATCTGGGGCGTCCTCGGTCATGGCTTGGTCGCCCAGCTCGTCGGTGGATTCGCCGTGGCGGCCGTGATTTCGTTCGCGAGAAGTGGATCTGGCTCAAATTCCGTGAAGCGGTCACGGAGTGTGCTTCGTAGGCGGTGAGACGGGCCGAATCGCGGTTGAGTAACTCTGCGCGCATGGGCGCGGCCGCATCGTCAGGATCTTGTTCATCCCGGAACTGATCCCTACGAGCGGCCGCGAGGTCATTGTGCTGCATGCCCGCACGGGCGAGAACCCCTGTTGCGCCGATCTGCTCTTCCCGCACCTGAAGGATGTGCAGGTCGATAACGTCACCGAGGCCGAGGACGGTGTCGTGGTCACCGCGCGGACCCAGACCACAAGGTCGGTCTGCCACCACTGCGGGACGCCGGCCGCCCGGCGCCATAGCCGCTACCGCCGTCGGCTGCACGACCTCACGGCGGGTGGCAGACCGGTCGTGATCGTCCTTGAGGTGAGCCGGTTCTTCTGCGACAACACCGTGTGCGAACGGCGCACGTTCGCCGAGCAGGTGCCGGTGGTGACCAGGCGGCACGGCCGCCGCACGGCGTTGCTGCACCGGCTGCTGGAACGGCTCGGCCTGGCCCTGGCGGGTCGGGCAGGCGCACGGCTGGCGGGCCTGATCGGGTTGCGTGCAAGCAGGTCCACGCTGATCCGCCTGGTCCAGGCACTTCCGGACCCGCCGGTCGGACAGGTCCGCGTCCTGGGCGTGGACGACTTCGCCACCCGGCGCGGGCACGTCTACGGCACCGTGCTGATCGACATGGACACCCACCGTCCGATCGATCTGCTGCCCGATCGCCAAGCCGAGACCCTGGAAGCTTGGCTCGCCGACCATCCCGGCATCGAGGTGATCTGCCGCGACCGTGCCGGCGCCTACGCCGAAGGAGCCCGCAACGGCGCGCCCGAAGCGATCCAGTGCGCGGACAGGTGGCATCTGTGGCACAACCTGATCCAAGCCATCGAACGATCCGTCTCCCGGCACCGCTCCTGCCTGCGCGATCCGCACCCCGAGCTAGAGCCGGCACCGCCCGCCCCGGAGCCGAAAGGCTCGACCAGGTTCGCCGACCGCACCCGCGCCAAGCACGCCCGGATCCACGAACTCAAGGACGCCGGGCACGGCATCCGCTCGATCGCCCGCCAACTCGGCATGGGCTCTGGCACCGTGATCCGCTACGTCCGCGCCGAGACCGCCGACGAACTGCTGTGGGGCCAGTGGACCGCCAAGCCCAGCATGGTCGACGACTACAGGACCTACCTGCACCAGCGGTGGGACGAAGGCGAACGCAACGCCACCCGGCTGCTGGAAGAGATCACCGCGATGGGATATCGCGGCAGCTACGGCGCCCTCAGCGCCTACCTGCGGCCCTGGCGGGTCCCGCAGCCGGTCACCGCCGCCGCGCCCTCGGTCCGCAAGGTGACCGGCTGGATCGCCACCCGCCCCGACCGGCTCGACGAAGAACAGCACCTCCACCTCAAAGCGATCCAGGCACGGTGCCCGGAGCTGGACGCGCTCGCCCGCCACGTCCGCGACTTCGCCGTCATCCTCACCCAACGCCAAGGCCAGGACCTTCCGGCCTGGATCACCGCGGTCCGAGCCGACGATCTGCCCAGCCTCCACGGCTTCGCCAACGGTCTCGAACGCGACCTGGACGCCGTCACCACCGGGCTTACCCTCGCCTGGAACTCCGGCCCGGTCGAAGGCCACGTCAACCGCATCAAAATGCTCAAACGCCAGATGTTCGGCCGAGCCGGATTCCCGCTACTGCGCAAGCGAGTCCTCAACGCCCACTGAAAAGGAGCGACATGGCCCGTTCACCAGATCCGACCCGCCGACAGATCTCCACCGACCTGCGCCGCATCGCCCAAGCACGTCGCCACCTCGCCCTCCAACACCCTGAGGACCACGAGATCTACGAAGCCGAGGCCCGCGCCTACGAAAACGCCGCGGCCATCGTCGAAGGTGACACCAGCATGGTCCGCGTCCTCACCGCCCATGCCTCCACCGAGTGACTCTTCACGGACCGTGACCGCTTCACGGAATTTGAGCCAGATCCCGAGAAGTGGCCGCGTTTGTTCGTGAGTTCTGACCGCGCTTGGGGTCGGAGCCATGATCAATGTTTGTGAGAAGTGACCGTACTGTGGGCGGGCCGGGGGTGGGCGGTCAGGGGTGGTGGGTTGCGAGTTGTGAAGGGACGCGATCGCCGCCGGCCGTCATGATCCGGATGACCTCGACGTCGCCACCGGCGTCGCGGTCGCGCATGACCAGTGCGGCGAGCGTTGTGCCATCGGGCGACCAGGCCAATGTGCTGACGTGATGGCCCAGGTCGTGCGATGCGACCACGACCTCGTCCTCCAGCCGGACGACGGCGATCACGTACTCCTCCCCATCAGCGGAAGGAACACCGTAAACGGCCAGGTGGCGGCCGTCCGGCGCCACAGCCAGAGTGGCCACCGCGGGCATCATCGGCAAGGTCTTCGTGAGGCGATCGGCCTCCGGCGGTTCGAGGAGGTAGACACCACCGTCCAGGGTCGCCGCGTACATACGGGTCTCGTCCGCGGTGAACGAGACGGCTTCGAAGAGAAGGTCCGGCCCGGTCCGGTGGCGGCGCGGTCCCGTACCGTCCTCGATGAGGACCTCGATGCCCGCGTCGTATCCAAAGGTGGCGCGAACACGGCCCGTCCGGGACCGCCTGACCCCGGCCTCGGCCGGCACCGCTACGGAGTCGCCGGTACGCGGGTCGAAGGCCACCTGCTCGATGGTGTCGTCGTCCGCGGCCGCGATCGTGACGACCGTACCGCCCGGCACCCACATCAGCCGCGGAAAAGCAAAGTTGACGGCCTCCATTACGCGGCACACCTCGGCCCAGCCGGCGGTCTCGAACACCACCAGCGTTCCCTCATAGCTGATGGCCGCGAGCAGCCGGCCGTCGTCAGAGAAGGCGATATCGCACCCGAGGCCGTCCTCGGGGGAGAACGGAACGAGTTCGGCCGCAGGCACCTGGATATCCGGAATGCCGGTGAGATCGAGATACATGGCCGAGAATCTACCGGGTTGAATGGAGCTCAACGCGCGGATCGCCGAGTAGGAAGCCGCCGATGACCTGCGGCGGATCGACTCTCGCGCGCGTACCGGCGGGGAGCACTTCGCGCTGGAACAGCCGTTGCTGCGGCCGGTACCGAACGAGCCGTTTGAGACCGGCCGGGTCTTCCATCCTCGAGTGGATGTCCGCCGATCCGAGATCTGTGTCCGTATGGGCCGCCATTCGGTGCCGGTACGCCTGGCCGGCCGCATGGTCCGCGTCCTGCTGCACTCCTATGGCTGCTCGTCACATGTGACCGTGCACCCGGGCCCAGCATGATCATCAGCGCTGACGAGCTGCAGGTGAAGTCGCCCCCGCCTAGGCAGCGATCGGGTGCGGTCACAACTGGCGAACGCCACCTTCGCCGTGACGAGGGTGCGGTCGTCCGTCGCGAACATCTGCGGTCGGAAGGCACGAACAGAACCACGGCCGTCGTGGCGGCCGTCGTGGCGGGAGTGGGACTCCTCTTCGCCGGGGTGGGAGGTGGTGATGACGACAGGCCAGGCGCGCGCGGATCTCGCCCGCCCAGCCGTCGGCGAAGCCCCAGGGGGCCCGGGCACTTCACCGAGTACTGCAAATCGCTCGGCTGGGAGTGGGTGGCGTACCGCGAGACGCCGCAGCCCGGGGCGTACTGCGTCAGACGGGCGGACGACACGATGCTGCTGACGGCGGCCCAACGGAATGCGGGCTGCCGGTGGCGGTACGGCGTCCCGGAGGCCAGGCACTACTTCAAGGACAAGAGCAACTACTGCTATACGACGCGATGACGTCGCTCGTGCCCCAGAAGTACCCCTTCTGATGATTCAGGGAACTTGATCCCGGGCCGTCCTGCACGGCAGCGGCGTTGTGTTGCGCCTGCTCTACGGGTTGAAAGCAAATATCTGTCGGGGGCGACGGTACCGATTGGCGTCACGGTTCGGCCCCTCTGGGTGCTTGCTTTGGGGTGTTGTCGGTGCGGCGTTTGTCGCAGACGTAGATGATGGCGGCTTTTCCGTCACCGGGGGTGCGGCGGTCCAGGTCGAAGAGGGTGGTGGCGGCGAGCAGGTCGCTGAGTTTGGTGTAGCCGTAGGTGCGGGAGTCGAAGTCGGGGCGTTGCTTGGTGATGATGTGGCCGACGGAGGCGAGCTGGGCCCAGCCGTCGTCGTCGGAGGCCGCCTCCACGGCGTGGCGGAGCAGGTTGACCAGGCCGGTGTCGCCCTTGAGCTTGGTCGCCGATGTGCGCGGGGTGGGCTTGGCTTCGGCCGGGGCGGCGGTGCTTTGGAGGTTCTCGATGTAGATGAACTTGTCACAGGCCGCGACGAAGGGCTTGGGGGACTTGCGTTCACCGAATCCGTACACGGTCAGGCCGGATTCTCGGATTCGGGCGGCCAGACGGGTGAAGTCGCTGTCGCTGGAGACGATGCAGAATCCGTCGAACCGCGCCGAGTACAGCAGGTCCATCGCGTCGATGACCATCGCGGCGTCGGTGGCGTTCTTGCCAGTCGTGTAGGCGAACTGCTGGATCGGCTGGATCGACTGGGCGAGCAGTTGTTCCTTCCAACCCTTCAGCCTCGTGCCGGTCCAGTCTCCGTAGGCACGCTTGACGTGGGCGGTTCCGTACCTGGCGACCTCCGCCAGCAGCCCCTCCACCATCGCGGGCTTGGCGTTGTCGGCGTCGATCAGTACCGCCAGTTTCGCGGTGTTCTCACCGGTGTTCTCTGCGGTCATGCGCTACGGCTCCAAGAGGGAGCGGCGGTCGAGATGACGGCGGCCAGTCGGGCGGGACTGTTCATCGGATTCTAGCTGCTGGTAAGGGCGGTCATGAGTTGGTGGGTTTGGTCGTCGGGTTCGGTGTCGAGTTCGGCGAGGCGGGTGGTGAGGAGGCGGTAGGTGCGTTGTACGGCGTCGGGGCGGCCGAGCTGGGCTTGCAGTTCCATCACTCGGCGGTAGAGGGGTTCGGAGTAGGGGTCGTGGCGGACTGCGTGTTCCAGTGCGCCGAGGGCGTGGTCGGGTTGATCATGCCGCGTGAGGTGGGCGAGGTGGGCCAGGGCATCGGTGGCCGTGCGGCGGAGGTGTTCGCGATGGTTTTCGGCCCATTCGTGGGTGAGGTCGGTGGCGAAGTCGCCGGTGTAGAGGTCGGTGACCGGGCGGAGGGCTTGGGTGCGGTCGGTGTCGTTCTCGGCATGGCGTGCCCGGTTGAGGGTGGTGGTGAGGTGCCAGAGGTCGACGTCGATGAGGTGGGGGTCGAGTCGGTATCGGCCGGCGGCGTGGATGATGAACATGGGTTCGCGCAGGCCGGTGGCTTGGCGGAGGACCTTGCGGGTGTTGCTGATGGCGGTATGGAACATCGTGGTGGCGGTGTCGGGGTCGTGGTCGGGCCAGAGTGCGGCGGTGCCTTGGTCGCGGCTGACGCCGTCCGGGTGGAGCGCCAGGTAGGCCAGCAGGGATCGGGAGCTTCTGCGTAGCCCGGTGGTGATGGGCCCGTCGGGCGTGTGAAGTGTGACGGGGCCGAGCAGGGACAGTTGAACGAGGGTCTGCTGGCCATCATTGGAGGCACGGGGCGGCGGGACGGGGTCGGGGCTGCGGTCGGTTTCTGTGGGCGGTTGGGGCGGTGCCGGTTCGGGTGCGCCGGTGGCGGTGCGGATGGTCTGGAGCATGCCGCAGGCGTCGGTGGCCGTGAGGTTGAACAGGCGTGCGTCGTGCAGGGCGTCGGCGTGGTGCCCTTCGGCGTTGGTGACCGAGCCGTCGTTGCGGACATTGGCTGTGGTGCCGGGTGGCCAGGAGCCGAGGAGGAGCGAGGCGATGCCGTAGCGGGCTCCGAGCTGGACGATGGCGTGCAGCGTGTTGCTGGCGTGCTCGGGCACGGAGGCGATGAGCAGGACGGCGGGGAGCGGTTCGGCAGGGTCGGTCGCGCGGAGGCTGGGCAGGTCGGGTTCTTCGGTGTCTTCCAGGAGGCGGGCGCGGCGGATGATTTCGGCTTCCAGGTGGGTGATGGCCGCGTTGAGGGTGGGCGGGACGATGAGCCCGGGCAGGGCGTCGGCCAGTTCGGTGATGTCGGTGTCGGGGAACAGGGTGTGGGCGTCGGGTGCGGGGATGAGGAGTTCGACGCGGTCGGCGCGTGCTCTGGCCAGGAGCTCAGTGGCGATCGCCCGGACCGTGCCGATGGCTCCGTCCCCTGCGATGCCGAGTCCGAGCCCAGGGAGCGGAAGGGCGATAGCGCCGTTAGGGCCGATGCCCAGGGTGATCTGGTCGGGGATGGGTGTGGCGAGGTCTCGCGCGAGGAGGTCGGCGTCGATGGGGACGGGCTCGTCGCGGTCGGCGTAGGTGTCCAGGTGGGCTCGGTGTGCTTGGGCGACGGCGGGCGGCGGTGCCGGCTCGGGTGTGGCGGGTGTCGGCCAGGTCCGGCTGGCGAGCGTTCGGCGGCGGCGCCGGTGCAGGCGGGTGGCTGCCAGCGCGACGCTGAGGGCCGAGGCGAGGCCGAGACCGAGGTAGGCGCCGCTGGGCAGGGTGATGGCGAACGGCTTGGTGTGCTCGGCTCTCTGTGCCGCGGGAGGCGATTGCGGCCCGGAGGATTGATTTACAGGAGGCGGATCGACCGGAGGGCGAGAAGCCGAGGTCGGCCCACTCCCCGGCGAGTGTGTGGGCGACGGGGGAAGGGGCTTCTCCGGTCGGTTGGGTGGCTGCGTGGAGGGGGCTGCTGGTGGGCTGGAGGAGTTCTTGGGCGCCACCGGTTTCGAAGGGCTGGCGGCTGAGCGCTTGCCCTTGTTTGTCTTGGGCTGGGGATAGCGGAGCGTCTGTCCTGGATAGATGCGGTCGGGATCGGTGAGACGGGGAACGCCCTCGGGCTGGGTGAGGCGCCGACTGGCCTTGAAGATCTTCGGGTAACGGGTTCCGGAGCCGTACTCGCGGCGGGCGATGGCCCACAGGGTGTCGCCTCGCTCGACAATGCGGGTACGGAACCGCGGGCGTTCTGCTTGCTCTGCGCCGCTGATGGCTGGCGGGCTCTCTTGGGACGGTGCTTTCTCGGCGCCGACGGATGCAGGGGCCCTGGGGTCTGTGGTCTGGGGTGCGGGGCTGGTGGCGTGTGCTGGTGTGCTGGTCATCGGGTGGGTGAGTGCGGTGCTGGTGGTGAAGATGAGGGCGGTCATGGCGATCAGGTCGCGGGCCAGGTGCTGGGCGGGGCGGATGGGCCGGGGCAGTCTGGGGGCGGATCGTCCGGCGAGGTAGCCGATGGTTTCCGCGGCGATGATGGCGGCGAATAGGCACCAGGCGGCCCAGCCGATCAGCCGTACCGCTCCCAGGAACAGCGCGTGGTCGGTGTCGGGCTGCAGCAGCAAGGCCTTGATCTCCGGCCAGGCTGGTGCATCGCAGGGGAGTGGGGAGCCGCCGACCGCGTAGAGCAGGACGGGGCAGGCGACCAGCAGCCCGGCCAGGACGGCGAGCGCGCCGATGCCGCGCCAGATCTCGGCGAGGCGGGTTGGTGCCGTTGGGCTCATGGCTGGCTGGGTCCTTCCACTCCGTAGGTCAGGTCCGCGACGGCCACGGCGTCGGCGCGCAGCGTGGAGATGCCGATGAGGGGAAGGAACAGGGCCGGCCTGGTGACCGTGACGCGGACTCGGATGGAGCGCGTGCCGACGGGTGTGACCGAGCCGGCGTGGCCGCCGGCCCGGAGGTATTGCTCGGCGGCACGTTGGGCGGCTTGGCGTCCCACGACGAAGCGGCCGTGGCCGTAGGCGTGGTCGAGGTCGATGTGTCCGGCGCCTGCTCTGGCCGCTTCCTGGGCGGTGGTGTGGGCGTCGTGGCGTGCTTCGAGCTTTTGCTCGAAGTCGACAACTGCGCCGAAGAACACGACCACGACCAGGGTGATGATGACGGCGAACACGCTCATGGATCCCCGGTCCGGCCGTTGGTCTCTCACCGGTGGGTGGTTTCGCGATCGCGACCAGGGCCTCATGCTGGTCAGCGTCCTCGGTAGGGGTCGATGTTCGAGCGGTGGGACTTGGTGACGGTGCGGTGGCCGGGCATGCCAGGCAGGGCGACGGCGGAGAGCTGGATGACGCAGGTGACCTGGGCGGTCACGGTGCCGCTTTCGCCAGCTGGGTCGTGGAAGCCGGATAGGGCGAGCCGGACGTGTGGGTGGCAGTGAAGTCCTTTGTCGCGCAGGGTGGTCATCGCGCTGGTGGTGGCGTCGGTTTGGGCTTGGGTGGCGGTGCGGGCGATGGAGGCGTGGCGGGCGGCGTCGGCTGCGGCTTGGCTGACGACGGCGCTGCCGTGCTGGATGCGCATCGCGGTCAGGAGCGCGGCCAGGAAGAGGATGAACAGCGGGGCGAGGATGGCCGTTTCGACGACCGCGTTGCCCGCGTCCCCGCATCGGTCATGCCGACGCCGCCCGGGTGGTTGCCGCTGTGGAATCGAGGTCATGGTCTCTGCGGTGTGGTGAAGTGTTCGCGGGCGCCGCGTGCCGCTTGCGAGACCTGCAGGTGCAGGCCAGGCAGGACGGAAGGCGCGTGTCCACGCACGTGGACGGTGATGGTGTCGGCGCCGGTCACGGTGACGGCGGGTGCTTGCAGGACCGGTTCGTGGCGGGCGAAGCCCGCGGCGGCGGTGCGTCCTTGCGCGTGGCTGCCATGGCGCGCGCGTGCGACGCGCAGGCCCTCTTCCGCAGCTGCCAGCGCGACGTCGCGTGCGACCGACACCAGGACGGCCTGGAGCAGGGCCAGGAACAGCAGGCCGACGGCGGGAAAGACGATGGCGATGGAGACGGCGGCCGAGCCGCCGTCCCGGCATCGACTGCGACGTATGCGGGGACTCACGGGCCCTAGCCGGGGATCTTGTTGATCCAGTTGTGGACCTTGCCTTTGACGGCGAGGTAGATGGTGAAGGCCAGGCCGGCGAAGCCGGCGACGAGGATGATCGTCTCGACGACGCTGGCGCCCCGGTCAGAGCCGTTGCGGGCGTTCTCGCGCACCTCCTCCAAGCGCCCGACAAGGGTGATCGCGATCAGCACGGCTACCGCGTTCAGGTGTTTCATATCCCCCCTTTTGGTGGTTGGTGTTCAGCCGGATCCCAGGAGTCTGGAGAAGAACGGGAAGCCGACCAGGATGACGAAGCCGAGCATGAGCAGGGAGGTGGGGACCCACATGGCGGTGGTGCGGGTGTTGGCTTCGGAACGGGCGGCGGCGGAGGCTTCATGCCGCATGCCGGTGATCTTTGCGACCAGGACGTCGTGCATCTTGGCGCCCTCGCTGCCAGCGATCTCGGCGGTGTGGGCGAGGTCGACCAGGTCACGGACGTCGATGTCCTCGCCGAGACGCGCCAGAGCGCGCCAGGGCTGCTGCTGGGCGTGCCGGGCTCGGGTCAGTGCGTGGTGGACGCGTTGGAAAGGCCAGCTGTCGGTGATCTTGGCGGGCTCCTCGAGCGCGGCGTTCAACGCGGCGCCCGCCTCGCGTTCCAGGACGACGAGCTGCAGGTAGGCGGCGAAGGCGTACCGGAAGTCCCTGCGGTGCTGGCGGGCGTGGGAGCGGACGTTCCAGTCCGGGGTGAACGACAGCACTGCGGCCAGGAGCAGGCTGGCCAGCACCGGCAACGTCCATGACGGGCGGCCACCGGCCAGCGCCATCAACCCGAAGAACAGCGAGGGGGTAGCGAGGCCGGTGATGAACAGGGCCAGTTTGTCGAGCATGAACCGTTCGGCGGAGCGGTCGAGCAGGGCCAGGTCGGTGCGCGGGAGGGCCAGCATCCCGGCGGGACGGGTGAGGTGATGAGCCAGCCAGGCGCCGATGCGGTCAACACCATCCGGCTGCGCGGCGGCCGTGGGTGGACGCAGTGGAGTGGCCTGGATGCGGGCGAGCGCGGCGTCGAGACGTGGTGGTGCGGGCCGCAGCTCGCGCACGACGATGATGAGGCCGAGGGCGGCGAGGCAGCCGGCGGCGGCGGCGAGCGCGGTCACCGCTCTGCTCCTTGCCTGCCTGGGCCATACGCGGCTGCGGCGTGTTCGGAACGCAGGAAGCGGGTGCCGGTCGACAGCGCCGATAGGCGCCGCATCCACCACAGGCCGATCGCGTAGATGGCGGCGACGACGCCCAGGACCATCTGTCCGAGCGGTGTGCCGTAGGGGTCGGCGAGGGTTTGGGAGGAGACGAACAGCGCGCTGAGGGCGCCGACCGACAGCACGATCACCAGCAACGTGGTGCGCAGGCTCGCCCGTTCGGCCTCCACGTCGCGGCGGACGATGACCTCCTGCTCCACCGCGTCGGCCAGCAGCGCGAGGGCCTGCCGCGCTCCGGGGCCGCGTCGTTTGGCGGCCAGGATCAGCGCGGAGGCGAGCAGGTCTCCGATCGGGTCGTCCAATTCGTCGGCGAAGGCCCGCAGAGCTTGTTCGGTGGGGGCGTGGTTGTTGAGACGGTCGGCCAGCACGCCAACCGATCCGCGGATCGCCTGGGGTGCGACGCGGGCGCTGTCGGCCAGGGCCTGCTCCAGTCCGCGGCTGGCCCCCATCATCTCCGCCAGCCGCCGTGCCCACTGCGCCAGCGCCTCCAATCGGGCGATACGGCGTTGCGGCTCCCGGCCCGACAGCATCGGCGGCAGCACGTACACAGCCAACCCGACCGCGATGGCGGCCACCGGCCACCGCAGCACCAGCAACACTGCCAGCCCTGCACTGACGGCCGCCAGCAGCCGCTTCCGCCGCCCAGGGGAGGCGGCCGCGCGCAGCGCCAGGCGCACGCGCGACGGCGGCCGCCCCTGACGGCGACGCATCTGGACGCCCAACATTCCCGCGACGATGGCCAGGACGGACGCTGCAGCGCACAAACCGGCGCCCGCCGCCAGGAGAATCGTCATGACCACCTCTGCCCAGACGGTGCGAGATCACCCTCGGCGGCGGTGAGCGCGGATGAGTCGAATCCGTGAGCAGCCAGCTCCTCCAGCAGGGCCGGGCTGATGTGTCCGCCGGCCGGTGTGGCGGCCCCGTCCGGGCCGGGGACGAAGATGTGGTTGCGGGTCGGTTCCGCCGAGTCGGCGGGAGGGCCGACTTCCATCACCTCGGTCACGTACCGTTGGTTGCGGGCGGGATCGCGGTGGAGGTGGACGATGAGCGGTTCGGCCATCCCGAACATCAGGTGCAGGTCTTCGGGGCTGAGGCCGAGGTCGGCGCGGCGGCCGAGCTGGACCACCCGGTTGAACACGTGCTCGGGGCGGTGGACGTGCAGCGTGCACATCGAGCCGCGTGCCCCGCTGTACATCACCTCCAGCATCGGCGCGAGCTCGCCCTGCCGCGCCTCACCCACGATCACCCGATCCGGATTCAGCCGCAGGCAGGCCGGCACGAGGTCTTGCAGTCGGACCAGGCCGACGCCTTCGGAGTTGGCCTGGCGTGCTTCGAGGGCGACGACGTCGTGATGGCGGTGCGCCAGCCGCGGGTCGTCCAGGAACAGCTCGAAGTCGCTTTCCAGGGTGATGATCCGCTCATCGGCGTCCATCTCATTGGCCAGCGCACGCACCAGTGTGGTCTTGCCGCTGTTGACCTCGCCGCACACGATGATGTTCCGCCGCGCCCGGATCGCCGCGCGCAGGAACTCCTCCAGCGGCTCGGTCAGCGTGCCCAGACGGGTCAGCTGGTGCAGGGAGACATCGACCAGGCGGTGCACGCGGATGGCCAGGTGAGGATGCCGCGACACCCAATGCACCACCGCCAGCCGTACCCCATCCGACAGCGCCACGTCCAGCAGCGGGCTGGCGTGGGAGAACTCCCTACCGGTGTTACCGCGACGTGCCAGCAGCTGGATCCAGTCCACCAGCCGCGCATCGTCCTCGGCGACCGGTGGGCCGGGCTTCTTGGAACCGTCGGTGTAGGTGATCCAGGTCTGACGGCAGCCGTTGACCACGATGTTCTCAACGTCGGATCGTTCCAGGTACGGCTGCAACGGACCCAGCCCGAAACGGTGATCGAACACCGCCCGCGCCACACGCCGCTGATCCTCGGCCGTCGGCATCAGCTCGCCGGCGGTCATCTGCTCGTGCGCCCACACTTGGACCTCGGAGTTGATCCGGTTCCAGGCTTGGTGGCGGTCGACCTGGTCGTCCAGCACATCGACCAGCCGTTGGGAGACTTCGCGTACCGCTGCCCAGTCCAAGCCCTGGTCGTCGGAGGGCGACTCGTGAGCGCCCATGGAAAGCGGGCCCGCAGCATCCTGGTCGACTTCGAGGGCGTCGATCGGCGGCCCCCATCCTGTGGCGGTCATCGGCCACCTCCAGCCGAGGCCGCCGCAGCTGGCGAGGGCTGGACGGCCTGCGCGGCAGTATCCGTCTCCTCCGAAGAGGCATCTGCGCGGCCGGCTTCCTCGGCGGCCTTGCGGACGCGTCGCCCCATGGTCTCCAAACCCCGCATCAGCAGAGAGGCGTTGAACGTCAGCCGCGGCGCGGCACCATCGGAAAGCACCCGGGCATCGGGCGGCGAGCACGGCAACTCGGCAGTGATCGGATGGCCCAGGACCCGCTGAACCTCCGCGGCGCTGTAGGCGCCATCGTCGATCAGGCACAATCTGATCTGAGCGCCCTCACCGACCACCTCCCGCAGGACCTCCAGTCGCGGTAGAGCGGCATCGACCTGCCCCAGCGTCGGCCTCAGCACCATGACGACCACGTCAGCGGCCTCCAACAGGCCCACCGGAGTCTCAGCCCCGCCGACCCGTCCCAAGTCGGCGATCACGTCACCGTCCTGGGCCATGAAGGTGTCGGCGAGGGGACGCCACAGCCGGGCGAGCTGCCGTACCTGCCGGGGGTCGTGAATGCCGTGCAGCAGCCGGGCCTCGCCGTCCTGGGTCAACGGCAGGGTGTACTCCTCCAGCGCGGCTGCGGCGCCGTTCGGGTTCGCCTGTACCGCCATCGCCAACCCGAGCAGCCCCGGGCCGGCAGGCCCTTTCAACCGATCCGCCATGAACCCCGACAGCACCCGCCGCCCCGCCGGATCGCACTCGGCCAGCAGCACCTTGCCGGGCCAGGTGAGGGCGAGCCCCAGTGCGGTGGTCGTCGCGCCCGGGGCCCCGCCCGCAGAGATCACGCAGTACAACGCCACGGGTTCAGCCCCTCCTCGCGGTCACGACCAGCGACACGAGCCCGGCTGCCGCCTGCCTGGCCACCATGCTGCTGTCGCCGTCCACGACCACCAACGACACCGTCACGGTGCCCTCGGCGTTCGGGTCACCCACGTGGTCGACGAGCGCTGCGACGTCCTTGACCGGAGCGCCCTCACCGGCCGCGGGGGCATCGCCCCGGCCCGGAGCACCCGGAGTGGTCACCACCCGGACCTCCCACCCCGGCGCCAGCCCCGGTGGCACCTCGCTGGTTTTCAGCGGAACCGTCACCAGCGCCTCCCCGGGAGCGGGATGCGCCTGGACGGTCAGCTGCGAGGCCGATAGTAGAGTTCCCTGCCGCAACCCGACCGCTGCTCTACGCCCGACCACCTCGGCGAGTTGGCGCGCGGGAATCGTGTGAACCGTCGCATCCACCGCAACCATCGCCGTGTTCAGATCGGCGCGCGAAATCTGCTGGCCCACCGGCACATCACGCACCAACCGCACGACCGACACCCGCTCACTCGAGCTTTGGAACAAGTAGACGTTCGCCAGCACCGCCAGAGCCATCAGCATCACACCGGCGGCGATCCACCCCGGCCGCCGCTGCCGCGCCACCCGGCCCGACACCGCGCGCCCCAAGCCACCCGACTCCTTGGACCGCCTGGGCTTGGGCAGCGTCTTGCCCGCCGATGTCATGTCCCCTCCCACCGTCACCTGTAGAGGCCCTGCGCCTCGGCGACCCGCACCGGAAAGCTCGTCGAACGACTCAGCGGCGGCAACACGCCACCCGCCCCACCGGAACCGACCCACGTACCGCCCCAGGTCACCGTCACCCGAACCCGATACGCGTTGTCGCCCTGATGCAGGGAGGAGCGCGAGAAGGTGTACGAGCAATCGGTCCGCTGCGACGCCGCAGGCCGCGAGGCGTCATAAGCCGTCCCGGCCCCAGGGCAACGAACCGATTGTTGCCCACCCCCTGGATCCACGGTCAAGCTCTGCGGCCGGGCGGTGATCTCGACCCACGCGCCCCCCGCCTGGGCACGCTCGGACAACGGCCGCCAGTTCGCCACCCAGAACCAATGCGGCAACCCAACCAAACCCGAGGAACCACGCGGCGGAGCCGTCCGCACCTCCGGCTCAGGAATCGGCAACCGCCGCCACTCCGACAACGCCACCTCAGCCGGAGACCGCCCAGCCTTGGCATCCAATGGACGATTGGGCCGACAGATCCTTATCGCCGCCCAGAGAACCCCAGGCTGACACGTAGCCGTAGAGGTCACCTCGGTGGGTATATAGACCGCGCTCTCAGTCGCGCTGGACGCCGCTCCCCGCGGGGCAGCGGAACCCACCTCCTGGCGCACCCCGAAGCCATAGCCGTTCTTGTTGCCGATCGGTGGCAAATGATCGGCTATAGAGACCGTAGGCGTCAGGAAGGTTCCTGTGAATAGTATGAGGGTATTGGTGGCAACGATTGGCATCTGTTAACAACCTTCACCCAGTACGACATACTTACTGACCCGCCAGCGCTGATCACTGCCCTTCTTTAGGGTTGTCGTAATGCTTTCTCTTCTTATTCCGCGGTTGATCTTGCGGCGAGTTGTCGTGTCTCGCATGCCGGCTTTGCTGGAATCCAGGCAATCGTTGACCGTGGCCTCGCTCTCTTTGATCGCGATGCTCTTAATGTGAACGACGCTAATTCCGTAGGACGAGACCTTATTCGCTTGGTGCTGCTCGATGGTGGTGAGTACTTTGGAAAGTTGCGGTTCGACCATGTGGGTCGATAGCTGTTTCTTGCGGCCAGATTTGGGAAGTGAGTCTGCCTGGTCGAGAATGGCTATGAATTTTCGATATGCTCGCTCGACCGCTTGGTGGTCGGTGGAGTTTGCAGAAACTGAAGGGGTGCGTGATGGCGTTTCGGATTGAGTTGGCAGGGCGACTGTTGCCCGCCTGTCGTCGCAACTGCTCAGAAGGAAGGTGGCGCCAGCCGCGCTCGCTATTGCGATGGTCGTGGTCGACCATCCACCGGTTCTGATCAAGCCGATCTCCCTGATTGGCGATCATTCGAGCATCTAGCCGCCTAGCGGAGTGGTGGACCTCTGTGTTCGGCGGGCGGTCGCAGGCTCCGTGTGATGCTAGGTGTGTGAGGACCGCCCTGTGTCCTCTTCTCTTCGATGAGAAGGTAAAACCATCCTGGCGGCCAGCCGTGCATCCCCAGCCATTTGAAGCTTGTCCGCTTTGGGTCGGGCTGGGGTGGTGGGTCGTAAATGGATGGCCTGCCTGTGTCCAATGAGTGACGCAGGCAGGTCAACTCCGTTAGTACTCCAGCCGTAGATCGTGATCTTCATGGCTGCAGAGTGGTCTGGCGGCGGTAGTGGCTGTGGCGGGCGCGGGCTTGATGGCGTCGGCGCCAGGTCGACCAGCGCAGTCGGTGGGCGGTGTCGCGGACGGGCCGGACGACCAGGGCGGTGAACAGTCGCTGGATCTCGTTGCAGGTGAGCGGGATAAGTCCGCCTGGGCTGGTCCCGTCGTCTGTCGGGACCTGGTCGCGGCGTTCGAGGGCGGCGGTGACGGCGAGGAAGGCGTGCGCGAGCAGGGCCAGCGTGACCCACCGGTGCCAGGAGTCCCAGCGGCGCACTTGGTGCTCGTCCAGCCCCGCCAGGCCCTTCGAACTCTGGAACGTCTCCTCCACGGTCCAGCGGCTTCCCGCGACCTTGACCAGCGTGGAGAGCGGCACTGGTCGGGGCGAGTAGCAGCGGTAGTAGGCCAGTTCACCGGTGGTGCGGTTGCGGCGGATCATCAGGTGCTGATGGCCCGTCGGATCACCTGCGGTGATGGCGACCAGCGCCCAGTCGTACCAGCGGTGTCCCTTCGCGCCACGTCCGGCGGACAGCTTCTGCCAGGCCCGGCGCGGGACGCGTTTGGCCAGGTGGTCGGCGCGCTGGGGACCGGCTGCGGTGAGGACACGGTGGGTGCACGAGACCGCGAGCACGTAGCCGAGCCCGCGCTTCTCCAGCGCGGCGCGCAGTTTCGGGTTGTCGCCGTAGACCTCGTCGCCGGCGGCCCAGGCGGCGGGGGTTCCGGCGTCCAGGACACGTTCGATCATCTGCTGGGCCAGCTGCGGCTTGGTCGCGAAGCCGACCTCGTCCGGAACGGAGGCCTGCTCGCATCGGTCCCGGTCGCCGGTCCAGGACTTCGGCAGGTACAGGGCGCGGTCGATGCCCGCGTGACCGTGGCGGGAGGTGTAGGTGAGGTAGACGGCAACCTGGGAGTTCTCGATCCTGCCCGCGGTGCCGGTGTACTGGCGCTGGACGCCCACGGTGTGCGTGCCCTTCTTCAGATCACCGGTCTCGTCGACCACCAGCACGGCCTCGTCATCGGCCAGGTGCTCCAGCACGAACTCGCGCAGGTCGTCACGGACCAGATCGGCGTCCCACTTCGCTCGCCCCAGCAGGTGCTGCAGCCCGCCCGGAGTGGCGTCCCCGACGTGCTCGGCGATGGTCCAGCAGTTCTTGCGCGGCAGGTCCGCAAGCAGCCCCAGTACCAACTGCCGTGCCCGGAAGCGGGGTTCGACCCGGGCGAACCGGCCCGCGATCCGACCCATCAGGCCCTCGAACACATCCCGCCAGCCAGCAGGGACTACGCTGTTACCTGCGGCCACCGCATGATCTTCTGTCTTCACACACCGATGATCAGCGGTGGCCGCAGCCGTCTTCTCACCAGCCCTGACCAGCCAACCTCACGATCTGTGGCTGGAGTAGGCGGCGACCGAAGGGGCGATGCAGGCGCGCCGTCCCGTGTCAGGAGGACATATGCGACGTGGTGACGTCTGGTGGGCAGATTTCGACGAGCGCAGGGCAGTCGTACTGCTGTCCGGAGAAGAGGCGTCCGGTTTCCTGGCGATGCAGGTCGTCGCTCCCGCGGGCACCGATCTCAGCGGCGTGGCCGTTGAGGTGACAGTAGGCGCCCCCGAAGGACTGCCCCTCGAAGGCGTCCTCAGAGTCGCACTTCCACGTCCCGGCCTCATCCCTTGCACTTGGCTGGTCACCCTGACCAGGGAAGACCTGATCGGGCAGGTGGGCGTCCTGCCGTCCGCGAAGCTCGGCGAGATCGAGGACGCCCTTCGCCTCGGTGGACTTGAGTAGGCGAAAAACGACGGACACCACCGACGGCGCGGCCGATCTCGTCCAGATGGCCACGGTGGCCACGCCCATATCAGCGGTGCCCCACCCCCAAGATCACGATCTACGGCTGGAGTATTAGCCCGGTCGATATGACCTTCAGGTGGATATTCTGTCTGAAGTCGGTGAAAGATCGCCGGCATGTATCGCGGCGGCCAGGCGTGCCTCTGCGTTCATGCGCCTCCGATAGAGCCGACTCGGTGCGATGCCTCGGTCTTGTGCGATGTCCGTAAGGCACACGCCGTCCAGGCGGGTTGCGATGATCAGTGAGGCCATGTCCGGTGTGATGATCTCCTGCCGCGCGGCTCGGAGGAGGAGGTCGACAGGATCGGAGTCCTGGCCGCTCGGGCACGAGGGCATCTCCTCAGGTGTGCAAGCGAGGTGACGACTTTCCCGGGCACGGGCGCGTAGTGCTCCCTTGCGCGCCCACAGCATCAGGCGTGCCGCGATGTGCGGGCGAGTGATGTCGATGCCGTGCAGCTGTGCGACGAACTCGGTGAGGAGTTCGGAGACGATGTCGTCGGCGAGTCGTTCGGGGCTTGAGCGGAGTACCCGTGCCGCGACGTTCTTCAGCCCCGGCATCGCGACTCCTACGCACCCGATGACCCAGGCAGGGTCTTTGGTGCGCGCCCGGGTGACCAGCTCGGCCCAGACGGCGTCTTTGAGGGTGTCGGTCGCGGCGGGGGCCAGGAGCGCTTCGCGCAGCTCGCCCAGATCCACTGCTCGCGCGGGCTGTCCGTGCCCGACCTTGCGGCCGTCGAGCGCCAGTGGGCAGGGGCCGGCGATCAGAAGCTGGAAGGTGCGCTCGGCGACTGCCAGGGCGTTCCCTGGCCGGTCGCCCACACATGCGTTCCCTGCTGCGCCGTCGGCGTTGTTGTCGTGGGTCATGGCGGCCTCCGAATGTGCGTGAGGGTTGGTGCCGCCAGGTATCGCCCCCGACCTGTGCACTTCCTGGGCACCCTCTAGGCAGACGCGGGCTGCTGCGCTCGCGCCTAAAGTCTGCTCAGATTGGCTGTGACCTGCAGAGATGCTGCTCTGACGGTGCTTGCCAGGCGGGGTGGCAAAGGAGGCGTCAGTGTCTAGATCCGTCCCTGACCTGGTCCGCAGTCAACGCCGGGTTTTCTCGGTAAGGACTTCGGCAACCGAGCTCGCCGCCTGTGGGGCCGAGGAGTCTCCGGATGCAGCCAGCGGCCGGATCGAGGTCCATGGGCCGAGGGGCGTCTACTCGTGTCCATCGCCAGTTTGCTTCTCAGCCGCGGTGGGTGGCAGGGGCCAAGTGAAGGGCCTCACCTTCTGTCCGGAGGTGGATTGAGGGGAGGAACGACATAGGCGACCGCGTGATCAACGCAGCGCGGAAGGATCGACCGGCCGCGACTTGTGCGGCCGAAAAGAGGCGAGCCACAGTGCCCTGCCCGCGAACACCGGCCGGAATGCATCCGGCCCAACCAGGAAGGACAGGGCATGAACACCAACACCGACACCATCACCGACACCCTGACGGTGCGGACGGCTCGACGGCGCCGAAGAACGGTCCGGTCCCGGTCCCGGTCCCGGTCCCCGACAGCTTCGCCAAGGCGATCCTGGACGTGGTCGACCGCCTGCGTGCCGAGTCCGAGGACGACCCAGATATCGACGGCGTCACGATCCGCACCGAACACGGCACCGTCGGGATCCGCGCGTTCCGTCCCGGAATCACCGACCCCGCCTACGCCTGGATCGGCAACCTTGACTGGGCCGCCCTGATCATCTACCTGCCCACCGACAGCGCGGAGATCTACATCATCCCGGGTGCCCATTTCACCCAGTGTGCCTTCCGTGCCAACGGCGTTCTTCAGCACGTCGATCATCAGGACGCCGACCACCCCGGGGTCTACTGGACCGATCTCACCGGCGACGCCTACGACCAGCGGTTCACTCGCTTGGCCCCCTACCGCGTCACCTGACCGACGAAGGTGGGGGCTGCGTTCCGCGAGTCTGAGAACGACAAAGGTCCACAACAACGGTGTCCGTCCGTGTCCGTGCAGATGCTCGGTATCTGTGCGGGCACGGGCATGCACGCCGTCGACCGGCCGCGCATGCGTCCTCAGGAACCGTCAGTCAGGGCGCTCACGAATCCCGACGGCCACAGGTCGATGACGCGTAAGGCGACCGCGGTGACGTCCTGGTCGCTGGTGTCGATCCGGATCATCGAGGCCGGGTCGGACTGCCTCACACGGTCCGACTCGTCGGAGTCGCTCAGAGCGTGTGGGACGTCGCGCCGGGCAAGCTGATGGGACACCTCATAGGCGTCCGACGACTTACCGACGCCGGCAGGCCGCACAGCACCAGGACTTTCGTGCCGGGGCATGCGAGAGTAGGCCGTTGCGTCAATCCATGCCGCTATTGAGCACTACGACTCTGAGAAGCTCAACAACACCGGCCATGGCACCGCTCAGCAGGGCGCCGGTTCCGAAAAGGCTGGTTTCTGCTCGGCTCACGGCCTGGGGCGGCGAACATATTGGCTGCGGTCGTTGGGTTCGATTGGCCGAACTCGGCATGCGGATTCTTTCGCGGTGCATGGTGGTGAAGTTTCTTGGGTGTGCGGCTTGACCCGGGGCGTGAAGGCGGTATTCCTTGGGGCGGTGCCGGCCGCGCTGCGGGAGGGGTGTGGCGTGGCCGGTCCCGTGAAGTCAAGCAAAGAAGGGGTGTGAGCGGAATGGCAAGAGGGAACTGGGGGATGTGCACCGCGGCCGAGTGGCTGTGGGGTTCGGAACCGATGCGATGGCGGCGGGCCTATACCGGAAGGCCTGACCAGGTGGCGTGGGCGCGTGGGTTCGCCAAGGCGCTGTTTTCGGGTAGCGGGCGGGAGGATGACGCGGCCGTAGTGGTCGCTGAACTGGCCAGCAACGCCATCCGCCACACGCGGTCGGGAGAGCACCGGGGATGGTTCGGGCTGGAGGTCGCCTTTGGTGAACTCGCCTACATCGGGGTCACCGATCTCGGAGGTGGGTGCGTGCCACTGTTCCGCCCCAAGAACCCGGAGTGCGAGCTGACCGAAGGGGGGCGCGGCCTGCAGGTCGTCTCCGAACTCGCCGTCTCTTACGGCATCCATGGCTCTGCCGGGCTCGGGCACACCGTATGGGCGGACGTCGCCCTCGGCGGTCAAGGCCCGGCGGTCGGCGGCGCCGAGCTGGCGTCGGCGTCGTAAGGAGGGCCCAGCCTGCGGCTATCAGGCTGGGCCCTCGGAGGCAGGATACCGAGAACACCGCCTCCCCTCAGGCCCCATCGGTCTCCCTTGACAGGGAGGCAGGTGGGGCCTCGTCGTCGACACACCGCCGCTGCACTGGCCGCCGTCATCGCACTGGGGGCCAGGCCATGGGGCGGCAGTTCGGCGCCGGGCCGACTGATGTCCGAGCCGTAGACCAGGGACAAACAGTAGATTTCGGTGCGATTTTTTCGGGGTTCCGTCCAGTGTTCTGTACGGGATTCTCTTCGGTCTTCTGTTTATGAACGGCAGGGTGCCCTGCGTGCGTCTGTGCAGGCCAGGTCGCTTCTGCATATTCCGTTCGTGGCCCCGACTCGTCTGTAGGACGACTCCTGGTAATAGCGGGACTGTGTAATCTGCCAACGGCCGGTGCCCCTGCTCTGGGGCCTGACTCCCAGCCCTGCTGGTCAGTGCCTTCCCTGCCGAATGGGAGAGCTTCCCCTGGAGCATCGGCCAGCGCCGCCCGCGTGCGAGCCCGAGTCGCCTCGGGCGCGAGTCGCACCGCCCCCGGCGCGTGAGAAGAAGGTGCCTGACGAGACCTTCGGCAACGGCATCTTCGCCCGAGGCGGATTGCGAAAGAGGCGCGCGGTTCGTGGCCGCCCGCACCTATCGTATGGCGAATTTATTTTTGCGGCGTCTTTAGGGTGCGGTCGTGTGGGGTGTTCGGGGTTAGCTGGTTCAGCCGTTGAGGTGAATAAAAAAGCGGCCGAAGGTCCTTGCTAGTGGCGTGTTATCGAGAAATGGTCGAGCTCCCGGTGAACGGGAACGGCACCGAAATGCGGGCGCCGTCACCAACGAAATGGGAGACGAAATGGCAACGGAGAACACCACCGCGAACACCGCCACCGAAAACCGTCCCACGGGTGCGGACGGCGCCGCGAACGGCGTGACGCCTATCGCGGGTGCGGGACGTCCATCCGGCGCGGCAGGGGACGTGTGGGACGCGCTGACGGCCACCCCCGGCGGTACGGTCGCGGCGATCGCGGCGGCGTCCGAGGTCAGCCGCGCCACGGTGACGCGCACGCTGACCGCCCTGGAACGCGATGGCCGCGCCGTCCGGGCGCGTGGCGGGTGGGACGGCGGTAAGCGGCTGCCCGACGTCTGGAACGCCGTAACGCCCCCCACCGACACCGACACGCCCCCCACGGACGACGCCGCGCCCACTGCCCCGTCTGATGATGCCGGAGCCACGGCCACGGACGGCGCCACCGCGACCACGGACGGAGCCACGGCCACCACGGACGGGACCGATAAGGACACCGAGCCGCAGGACGTGCCGCAGACCTCCCCCGACACCGACGGCGATACCGACGCCACCGACACCAACACCGGGACATCCGGCGACGACGGCGGGCCGGTCATCGATACAGCGGCGGTCGGCGAGGCCCGTGACGCGCTGAGGGCGTTGGGTGCGGCGATCGCGGACGCGCTGACGGCCCTGGACGGTGGGGATGGCGCGGCGGCGTTGGGGGCGGTTGAGGCGGTCTACGGGGGGTCGGGTCGGGCGCGGCGGTTGGTGCGTGCGGCGGCGAACGGACGGCCGCGCAACGCCTCGGGGATCGCGCGTTCTCTGCCGGGTGAGATGCGGGCGAAGGTCGCCGCGCATCTGGCCGCGTACCCGGGGGCGGAGTTCACCCCGCATGAGGTCGGCAAGGCGCTGGGGCATTCGGCCGGTGCCGTTTCCAACGCCCTGGACCGCCTGGTGGAGGCCGGTCGGGCCGAGCTGGTGTGCGAACGGCCGCGCCGGTTCACCGCCGTCCCCGCCGCTGACAGCGCCCGCACGGTGGCCACCACCGCGCACTGACCGGCCGACCGGTCCGGGGGCGGGCCTTGGCTGCAGGACCGCGCCACCGCCCGCCCGACCGGGCCACATCCCGACCGCATCTCAACCCGACAGGAGAAGGACCCGATGACCACGACCACGACCACGACCACGACCGCGCCCGTGCACGCGACGATTCCGGCTGGTGCCGGGCGTTTGGGGCAGGGAGAGTTGCGGCGCTGTGTCGCCGCGCACCTGGCTGCCTATCCGGGGGCTCGGTTCACGCCCGGTGAGATCGCCAAGGCCCTTGACCGGTCGGCTGGTGCCGTGGGTAACGCGCTGGCGACGTTGGCCGACCACGGGCACGCCGAACTGGTGGGGACCGGCCCGCGCCGCTACCGGGCCACGGCGACCACGCGTGAGGCCGCCAAACCCGCCGTGAAGCCAAGCGGGCCCTCGGCACCGGAACCGGTCGCGGCGCCTACCCCCGCGAGATCGTCGGTACCCCGAACCCCACCGGCGCCCGGTACCCCACCCGCCGCGAAGAGCCCCACGGCGAAGAGCCCCACGCCGGGCACGGCGGCGGGCGGGAAGACGATCACGAGGCCGAACGGGCAGGTCTATCACCCGCGCCTGTTGGCCGATCTTCCTGATGTCGGCGCGTTGCGGCGGCTGCGTGAGGCGTCGATTCCTGCACTGTTGTACGGACCGCCGGGGACCGGGAAGACGTCGCTGGTCGAGGCGGCGTTCCCGGACCTGATCACGGTTGCGGGGGACGGTGATACGGCGGTGGCCGATTTCATCGGTGAGTACACCCAAGCGCCCG
Source organism: Actinomadura vinacea (assembly GCF_039532545.1). Taxonomy (NCBI): domain Bacteria; kingdom Bacillati; phylum Actinomycetota; class Actinomycetes; order Streptosporangiales; family Thermomonosporaceae; genus Actinomadura; species Actinomadura vinacea. The sequence goes on from NZ_BAAARW010000044.1 coordinate 53,467, forward strand.
GTGGCGGATATGAGTTCGTGTACGGGCCGCTGGTGACCGCGATGACCGAGGGCCGTGCCCTTCTCATCGATGACGCGACGCTCATCTCGCCGAAGGTGCTGGCGGTGGTGTACCCGGCGATGGACGGGCGCCGCCAGATCACGGTGAAGGCGCACAAGGGCGAGACGATCACTGCCGCCGAGGGGTTCTACGTGGTCGCCGGTCACAACCCGGGTGTTCACGGTGCGGTGTTGACCGAGGCGCTGGCGTCTCGGTTCGCGGCGCAGATCCGCGTGTCCACCGACTACGACCTGGCCCGCACGTTGAAGATCGATCCCCGCGCGGTGAAGGTGGCGCGGAACCTGGCCCGTCGTCAGGAGTCCGGCGAGATCGGGTGGGCGCCGCAGCTGCGCGAGTTGATCGCCTTCCAGAAGATCGCGGGCGTCCTCGGGGCGGACGCGGCCGTGTCCAATCTCGTCGGTGTCGCGCCCGAGGAGGACCGCGAGGTCGTCGCCGAAGTCGTCGGCGCCGTCTACGGGCGTGCGATCACGCCGCTGTCCCTAGGCCGCCAGATCTGACCTGTCCCACCACCCACCACCAGCCGACGGACCAGCCCGACGACAGGGAGGTATCTCCGATGACCGCGCATGTGATCGCCGCACCCGAACCGACGCCCGCCACTGACCCGAGAGGCGCCTGGTTGAGGCTGTCGGCCGCCTTCACCGACGCCGTGACCGATCTCGCCGACCGCGAAGACCTGACCGTGACGTGCGCCCCGGGCATGGGGCGCGGCGCGCCGGGCTGTTTCATCCCCGACCTGGCCACGGTCGAGTTGGACGGCGCGCACCTGGGGCACGCCCCGCATACGTGCGACCCGTCCCGCCCCTCGGACCGGGAACGCTACCCGGCGTTGTGGGGCGTGCTGGTGCATGAGGCCGCGCACGCCCACCACACCCGGTGGTCACCGCCGAACGGCACGCCCGCCGCGCACGCCGACGCCGCTCTGGTGTTGGAGGAGTCGCGCATCGAGGCGGCCCAGATACGCCGCCGTCCGGCCGACCGCCACTGGCTGCGTGCCTCGGCCACCCACCTCGTCCTCGCCGACTTCATGCCACCCGCCCCCGCCCCCGCCACCGTCCCCGGCGCGGGCGCCACCGCCACACCGCCCACGACACCTACACCCGCCATGCCCGCGCCGAGCGCGGAGATGACGCCGTGGGACGCCGGGCGCGCGGCGGGCCTGCTGCTGGCGCGTGTGGACGCGGGCGTCCTGGATCGCGACGAGGTCGCGCCGCTGGCAGCCGTCGTCACAAAGATTCTGGGTGCGAGCCGGTTGAGTGCGCTGTCGGCCCTGTGGCACATCGTCCACGCCACGGGCGATGGCGATCAGGAGAAGATGATCGATCTCGGGCGTCGCTGGTGTCGGATCGTCGGGGTCGACCCCGACCGCCCCGCCCCCCAACCGTCACCAGGCGCCTCCGGCGAGGCGTCGGGATCTTCGCCTTCGCCGTTGGCGGAGGCCATCGGCGGCGCCCTCACCGCCGTCGCCACCGCCGAAGGCCTGTCCACCTCGGGCACCCCCGACACCACGGGAAGGTCGGTGAAGGCGGACGAGCGGCGCCGTGAGCAGGCCACCCGCGACAAGACCCGGCGGGCCGCGCACCGCGTGTTCGGTGCCACTCACCCCGACCATGGGCGCCGGGGGCCGACGGCGATCACCGGTACCCGTACCCCGCGCCCGGACGAGCAGGCGGCCGCGCGGCGTCTGGCGCGCAGGTTGCGGGCCGCCGCGCACCGCGAACGCCTCACCACAGTGAGTACCTCGCCCACGCCGCCGGGACGGTTGCGGATGCGGGCCGCGCTGGCCGCCGACGCGCAACGCGCCGCCGGATCCGTACCGACCGCCGAACCGTTCACACAGACCACGCGCCGTCACGTCCCCGCGCCGCCGCTGCGCATCGGGATCGCGTGCGATGTGTCGGGGTCGATGATGACGCTGGCCGCGCCGGTGGCCTCGGCGGCGTGGATCCTGGCCCGGGCCGCCTCGCACGTGCCCGACGCGCGCTCGGCCACGGTCATCTTCGGCGCCAAGGTCCGACCGGTCACCTACCCCGGACGCACCCCCGAACGCGTCAGCGAGTTCTCCGCGCACGACTCCACCGAGCAGTTCGTCGAAGCCGTCGAGGCCCTCGACGGCACCCTGGAGTTGTCGCGCCCCGGCGCCGCCCGCCTGCTGGTGGTCGTCTCCGACGGCATCTTCACCGCCGAGCAGCGCCGCACCGGGCAACAGCGCATCGACCGCCTCACCGGCACCGGTTGCGCCGTCCTGTGGCTGGCCCTGTCCGGCAAACCCAACGCGATGAACGGCGCCCACCTCGTCGCGCTATCCGACCCGGCCAAAGCGGCCGACACCATCGGCGCCGCCGCCACCCGCGCCCTACGCCTCGCCTGACCGCCCCGCCCGGTGCGGCCCCCCACCCCCGGAGGACCGCACCGGGCACGAGCCCCGTCTTGCCTTACCCCGACGACTCGATGGGAGATTCCGATGGCCGGCGAGATGTTCGTTCTTCTCGGCTGGGCATGGGACATCGACACCGCTGCACGGCTGGCCGTCCGGCACCCCGTCACGCGCCCTGATATCCGGCCGCTGGCCTGGGCCCGCACGGTGATCCAGATCGATCCCGACCACGCCGCCACCGCCGACCTGTCGCGCCCGCTGCTGGCCGTCCCGGTCCCCAACACCCAGACGCCGCTGGTGATCGACGGATACCACCGGATCCACCGGGCCCTGAACGCCGGGATCCACCGCCTCCCCGTCGTCCTTCTCGACGAAGACGACGAACGCGCCTGCCGCATCCGGGGCGGCGGCATCTGACCACAGGTCCCGCACCTTTCACCGCCGAGAAGACGAGGAGAAGGAGACCGTGAACGATTTGGAGAGCCACATGCGTGACCGCCATGAAGTCGCGCTTCATCTGCGAGGTGACGCCGAGGGCCGACTCGTTGCCCGCATCGACGAGGGCGAGGCCATCGCCCGCGAAGTGCGGGCCGTCGCGGAGGCCCGCGCCGTGGCCGCTTGGTGGGACAGCGTCATCACCCAGATCGATCAGGCCGGTAGCGGACCAGCCGACGCCTTGCTGCGTGGCCGCGAGGCCGCCCGCCGTGTCCTGCTCGACCGGCCGCCCCCGCGCGCCGCCTGTCCAATCAAGCTGGGCTTCGCCGTCGCCTCGATCGAGGGCGCACGCCGGTTCTACCGCGACACCGCACACCTTGCGGCCCTTGTCACCGGGGTCGAGCCGCAGAGATGACGACCAACCTCGGGGCCACTGGCCGCGACACGGGACACTCCAAGGAAGTCCTCGTGGCACACACTGCGAACCTTGACCGCCCGTGTGAGGTTGGCGGGCCGCTGCTCGACCGGATTCGCGATCTCACCGAGGTTCTCGATCATGTGGACGGTGCATCCCGTGACCAGGAGCCAGCAACTTCACGCTGGCCCTAGATGAGCTGATCTTGGCGGCCCGCCGGACCGTTGCCGCCGCGATGCCGGTCCTGGGCGCCGAGAGGTCCTCGTTCGCGTGCTGCGCGATGCCGCCGAGTACCGAGGCCGTGCACCGGACTGGTGCCGTGACTGGGGCAGGCTGACGACGGTCAGCTCTGCCAGGACCACGCGGAAGACGCTGCTACTGCCGATGCCTATGACGCGCTCGGCCGCGCCCTCATCGGCCACGACCACGGCCAACGCTGAACGCCTCATGCCTTCCTGTGGAACGGGTTGACGGCCATGCCCGGGCGCCCGGGAACCGGGCGCGGGATGTCAGCGGCGCGGGGTGGGGCGGGTGAAGCCCAGCAGGTTGCTGCGGTTGTAGGACTGGATCTGGATGACGGTTCCGGTTCGTGGTGCGGCGATCATCTTGCCGGGGGCGATGACCAGGCCGACGTGACCGGGGTTGGTGGTCGTGGTGCCGGGGCCGGAGTTGAAGAAGACCAGGTCTCCTGGCCTTTCCCGCCCTCGCGGCACCTTTGGTCCGTGTCTCCATTGGTCGCCGGACACGCGTGGGATCGTGATTCCGGCGGAGCGGTAGGCGGCAAAGGTCAGGCCCGAGCAGTCGAAAGAGTCCGGGCCCTCGGCACCCCAGCCGTACGGTTTGCCGAGCTGCGCGCGAGCGAAGGTGATCGCCTTTGAGGCTGCCTGGCCGGGAGCCTGTACCGGGAACGCGTCGACCTCGCCGCAGGCCCCGCTCGCCTGCGGCGCTGTTGAGGAGGCACCTCGGGTGGTCTCGCCGGCCTTGGCGTAGGCGCGAGCTTGGCGCAGGACGCTTTGAACGTAGGTGGTCGAGTGGTTGTACCGGAACAGCGCCTGATGAATCTTGTCTGGTGCGCCTTCGTGCTTGAGGTAGCGGGCGGCGCCCGGGACGGCGTCCGCGGGGTCGTAGACGTCCTTGTCGCCGTCGCGGTCGCCGTCCACGCCGAAGGCCGCCCACGTCCCGGCCAGGAACTGCATGGGTCCAGCCGCGCCCGCCTGGTTGGTGCCTGATTTGATGCCGGGTTCGGTGCCGCGTCCGTGGTCGGATTCGATCTTGCCGACGGCGGCGAGCACGTGCCACCCGATTCCGTACCGCTGGCCTGCCTTGAGGTACAAGGCGCCGTAGACGGCGGGGATCCCGAGACCGGTCTGTCCCGAGGGCGGCTGGCACGCCGCCTCTCCGGAGTCGGAACCGGGCAGGACGGCACCGAGGACGGCGACGAACACCGCCGCAAGCATGAGCACGGCGACCACCGCCCCGATGAGGAGCGGCATCAGGACCGCTCGGGTTCAGGGTTTCGGGTGGTTCGCCACACTCGGGCCAGGGCGGCGAGGCGGAGCTTTGGGCCGTGGGTTCCGGCTGGTCGCCACACCGGCCCAGCAGGCCCTTGGAGAGAGCTGGAAAGTGTGTGGACGGCGGTTGCGACGGGGACCTCGGGGGTCCCGAGTCGTTCGCGTAGGTTGGCTTCGCGTCGTGGGCTGGGCAGCCAGAACAGGACGGGGGTGGTGGTGCCGGTGGATTCGGCGAGGTCGGCGTAGCCGCCGAGTTTGGCCGCGACCCGTGCCAGGGTTTCGGTGCCGTTGTCGTACTCGAGGAAGAAGTCCAGAGTGTTGGGCGTGCCGTCGGGTGCGGGTTCGGTCCAGCGGCCGAAGGCGTCGGGGCGGGCGAGGTCGCCCCACAGGTTGGCGCAGCGTTGCTCGGACCACCACTCCTGCACCGAGGTGCCGTCCGATCGGTCGCGGGCGTGGGCGTTCAGGCGGGTGAAGAAGTCGTTCACGCCGACCTGGTGTCCGAGTTTGGACGAGAGCGCTATGGCGGTGGCGCGTGCCTGCCGGTAGCCGAACTCCTCGAGGGTCTTGTCTTGTGCGATGGCCAGGACGTGGGCGCCGGTAGGCCCGAGGACCCAGTGCCAGGGCCGGGACCCGACCGGGGCCCAGGGCCGGAACCGCAGCAGCGCATACAGGCGGTAGAGCTGGTTGAGCCGCTGGCGGGCGCGTTCGGGTGTGCGGAAGAACAGTGCGGTGATCTGGTCGGTGGTGAGCACCTTGTGTTCCCACACCAGGCCGAGCATCGTCCGATCGCGGTCGGTGAGGCGATAGGCCAGATCGGCCACCAGCTCCGGCGTCACCCGCGGTGGACGAGCCTGCGCCCCACGCAGACGGTGGACGACTTTCCTGGGCTGCGTCATGCCAGCTCCTCATCCTTGTCCGTAGGTGATGGGCCTTCGTTGACTGGAGGACCGCTGGGATCGGCTGATAGGTCGCGGAGCCCGACGTCGGGAATCTCGCGTTCGGGGACGGTGGCCACGAAGTGCTCACGGGAGGCCCGCTGAACCTCCCGTGCCCGCCCCGGGATGCGGTCGGGTAGTGGGCGGGTGCGGAAGGTGAAGGCGGGAGTGGGCGCGCTGCCGTGCATCAGCCGTCCGGCGGCCTGAAAGGCGCCCAGGTGGGAGAGATCGTGTGGGGTGAGGAGTGGAGCGGTGTGACGCGACAGATCGGCTGCGTCTTCGGGTGAGGCGGCGAAGTAGATCTTGTTGCGGGCGTCGGCCGAGACTGCCTCACGGAGGTCTTTGGGTAGTTGGGAGAGGTGTTGGTGGGCCAGGACGAGGCTGAAGCGGTAGGCGCGGGCTTCGGCGAGGATGTCGCCGACCGAGCCGGGCAGGTTGAGGAAGTTGTGCGCCTCGTCGATGTAGGCGGCGGCGTCGCGCCGCTGGTGCTCGGCCTGCTGGGCGCGTGGGGTGACGGCCTGCCAGGTGTGGGCCAGCAGCAGCGACCCGAAGAGCCGCACGGCGTCCTCACCCAGGACACCCTTGGGCAGACGGGCCAGGATCAGCCCGCCGGTGTCGAGCATGTGGGCGAGGTCGACGGTCGACTGGCCACCCGACAGGGTGTGGCGGATGAAGGGGCGCAGCAGTACGGCGCGGAGCTTGTTCATGACCGGGCTGATGGCTGAGGCGCGTGCGGCGGGGGTGAGTTCGTCGTAGGAAGCCCAGAATCCGCGCAGCAGCTCGTCAGAAAGCCTGCCGGTCACCCGCGCCCGATATGGGGTGTCGACCAGCAGGCGAGGGATGTCGCCGAGAGTGGCGCGTGCGCCGTTGACGCGGACGAGGGTCAGGCAGGCCGAGCGCAGCAGGTCGTCGAGTCTGGGTCCCCAGGATGAGGAGAAGCAGCGGCGGAAGGTGGTGACGATCGACTCGGCCGCGAACGAAGCATCCGTCCCGGCCAGCACGTTCAGGCTCGGTGGCTTCCCGGGCGCGGCCGGGTCGAACACCACGGTTCGGTCGATGGCGCGTTCGGGTAGCCGGTCCATGACGTCGGAGACGAGGTCGCCTTTGGGATCGATGACAAGGACGCCGCGTCCGGCCTGGGCGTCGGCGAGGACGAGGTTGGCCAGGAAGGTGGATTTGCCGACGCCGGTCTGCCCGAGGACGTGCACATGTTGGCGGGCGCCGGCGACGGTGAGGCCCACCGGCCGGGCCGCCCCCGCCTCCGAGTCCCCGAGCACCCGTATCCCGGGGCCTGCGGTGGGCACGGCGGGCGAGGGCGTGACCGGCCGGGCGCCGGCGCGCGTGACGCCGGGCGCGGCCAGATCGTGGGGAAGGTGGGCGAGGGCGGCCAGCTCGGGGACCGACAGCAGGTATCCGCTGTCGAGTCGGCGGGCGGCCAGATGCACTGCGGGGTTGGGGAGGCGTCGGCGGCGTAGGTGCTGGTGGCCGGAGGTGAACAGGGCGAAGGTGGAGGCGATCTCGTGCGCGTAGCCCCGCAGCCACGCCTTGGCCTCGCCGCCTTCAAGCTTGGTGGTGGCGACCGCGTAGCAGATCCGCACCGCGAAACGGGGCTGTGAGGCTTTGTCGAGGATGGCGCGGACCTGGTCGGCACGCTCGGGGAAATGGCGTGATATCTCGCCCGCCTGCCACTCTCTGGAGGGTGTCCTGCCTGGTGTGAGCAGGTCGAACACCCTCCCGCGAGCGCTGGTGGAACTGCCTGCGCGGAGTGCTGCTGCGGCCCGGTGCGCGCGGTGCAGGCGGCGTCCGGTCACCGGGCGGGCGGACACCTGGACGGCGAGGTGCTCACCCTCGGCCAGGCCGGACGCAGCGCCCAACAAGGCGCGCAGCGGGTCGGTGGTGTGGTCGGTGTTGAGTGGAAAGGAGTCGGGCCGTCCCAGCACGAGACGCCCACCGGCGGCTGCGGCTTCGGTTGGGATCGGGGGTGTGGCGGGACGGGTGGTCAGGGTGGCGCCGGGCCATGCGGACCGGATCGCCTTCTCCAACAGCCCGTCAGGAATCGTCCCGGGCACCCAGATCTGGAACCGGACGCCGTTGTGGTCGGCGATGTACTCGAACGTCAGATGTGGTTGCCCGAAGAGCGTGCGCTTCCATGCGGGGGCGGTGAGGCCCACCAGGCGCGACCACCACGCGGCGGCGCTGCTGTCCTCGATCTTGGGCGGCACCGCGATCTCGATCAGCCGCGCCCCTGGGGCGAGTCGCTGGTTCTGCCAACGCCACAGCAGCGACCGCGCCGCCGTCAGCACCGCAGCCCCAGCCAGGACGCACGCACCGGCGAACGGCCCATGCTCACTGGCCGTCTCCATGAGTGGCTGCGGGTCGCGCAAGAGCCGGGCCAGGAAGTCCAGCCAGCCGCCGGTGTCGAGTGCGGGTGATAGGGGCAGAGTCATTGCGGGCCTGCCTTCTTTCGCTGTGGTGCGGCGAGTTCGGCGGGGTCGGTGGTGGCCAACCTGTGTTCTTGTGCACTGGCCACCCCGGCGAAGGCGGCACGGTCGGAGCCGCCCTCGGTGCCGCACAACAGGCCCTCGCCCCTGCCCGCCGAAAGAAGAAAGGCCTTCTCTCCGTCGGTGAGGTGGAACGCCTCTGCGATCTCGTCGATGACCTGGGGAGCCTGTCGGAGCAGGATCTGGGTGGCGGAGTTGGCGATGACCGCGCGTCCGAGGTCGGAGGACAGCAGGTCGGCGGCGTCCTGGGTGACCACCGCGAGCCCGGCCCAGTGTTTCCGCGCCGATTTGGCGAGTTTGTAGAGGAAGCGGGCGCCTTCGCTTTCGCGCATGAGCGTCCAGGCCTCGTCGACCACGACCAGGCGGCGGCGACGGTCGTCGGGGTCGGTGACCCGGCGCCAGATCGCATCCAGTGCCAGCAGCATCCCGACCGGCCGTGTCTCCTCGGGCAGGTCACGCAGCGAGAACACGACCAGATGGCCCTCGGCGCGAGTGGTGGTCGGCCCGGCGAACAGGCCCCGGTAGGACCCGGTCACGTACGGGGCCAGCCGCGCCGACAGCTCCCCGGCCTCGGCTGTTCCGGCTTGGGCAGCGAGGTCGAGTTGGGCGGCCAGGTCGGCCAGCAGCGGGGCCTGGCGTTTCCAGGTGCGCGGGTCGGAGGTGATGCCGGCTGCGGCGTAGGCGGCGATCACGGCCCGGTCCAGCACCGCCCGCATGGTCGGCGCGAGCGGTTCGCCGAGCATCGCCGCCACCAGCGTCTGGACGAACAACGCGCGGCGGATCAGGGTGTCCTCGTCCTGCCCGGGCGGTAGGTCGAAGGGGTTGAAGCACACTCCCGGGGCCCCGAGCCCGATGTGGGTGCCGCCGACCACGTAGGCGAGGCGGCGGTATTCGTCTTCGGGGTCGACCACCGCGACCTGCACGCCTTGATACAGCAGGCGCAGGGTTTCGAGCTTGGTGAAGTAGGACTTGCCCGCGCCCGAGCGGGCGATGGTGACCGAGTTGTGGTTGTCGCAGGCGAACCGGTCCCAGACCACCACCCCGGCCGAGTAGGCGTTCAGCCCGTACAACACCGGCGTCTCACCGAGCCGGGGCTGCAGGTCGGGCGAGGAGAAGGGGAACGCGGCCGCCAGCGCGGTTGTATCGAACGCCCGCCGCACGTTCAGGCTGTCGACCCCGAGCGGGAGAGTGGTGGTCCACCCTTGCAGGGCACGGAACGTGGCCGGCTGGGCGTCCAGCAGGAGGGACGCGGTCAGCGCCCGCACTTGTTGCACTTCTGCGTCGAGGTCGTCCTGGGTGGCGGCGTGCACGGTCAGGTACAGCCCGACGCGGAACAGGCGGCCGTGGCCGCGGGCGAGGGAGGCGGCCAGTTCGGCGGCATCGTCGGCAGCGGCCTCGGCCGCGAAGTCGGCCAGTCTGCCCCGGTGGGCATCGGCGCGGGAGGCCGACTCCAGACGGGCCAGCTGCCGCCGGAGCCGTTGCGCGGCTACCAGCGGCGGCACCGGCTCAACGTGCAACGAGACGTCCAAACGCCCCGGATAGGTCAGCAGGGGCTCCAGCCAGCCGGCGCCGACCTCGCGCGGGTACCCGGTCACCGCGAAGGAGGCGCACACCTCGCCCGGCAACTCCACCGTCCTGGCGTTCACCCGCAACGCCGACGGACCGGGCACGCTCGCCGCACCCACCTCCGACTCCTCGTTCAACGGGCCGCAACGCTGGAGACCCTCGGCGAGCCAGCTGATGATCGTTCGTCGCGTCACAGCTCCTCCTTGGCGGTGATCACTTCATCGGGCCCTGCGTTATCCACAGGACGGGGTTCGGCTGGGGATAGAGATTCGGCCAGGACGGCGGTGCAGATGGCCGCGTCGAGAACCTCGGCCGTGACGCCGAGGGCACTGAGGGAGCGGACGGCTTCGTCGGCTCGCCGCAGGGCCACGGCCGCGCCAGCGTCCCGGCCCGCGCTCCGCTTGCGGGACTTGCTCCAGGGACGGGGATCGGTCTGGTGCTGCTGGGTGGTGTCGCTGATCACGATGAGGACTTGGCGGATGAGCAGGTCATGCCGAGCGCCGAGCTCGTTGAGGAAGTCGGCGTGGTCCCGGGCGGCCTGTTCCAGGTCCGGATCGGGCAGCGTGGGTGCGGCCTCGAGGATCGGTCCGGCCAGGCCCGACAGATCGACCGGGCGCGCTTGGACAAGGATCTGGACAGGCGCGTCAAGAGAGTTGAGCCAGCGCCCGAACACCGCGACCAGCCCGGCCTGCTCACCCGGCGTCCGCAGCCCGAAGGCCACCGTTCCCGCCCGCACGATCACTGCGGTGCCGCCCTCGGCCAACTCCATCGCCCCGTCCTCGCGCACCGCCCGCACGGGCAGCCGCAGCGGAGCGGGCAGGCGGCCACGCATCCGGCACCAGGAGGGCGGACCCTGCACCGGCTCGCCCGCTGACACCCGGGTTCTGGGGCGTCGGGCATGGGGCAGGGCGGCAACCGCCAGCCGGTCCAGACTCAAGCCGTCCCGGTGCGCAACCGTGAGCACGGCACCGCCGGCAACGACCGGCAGGACGAGGGCCGCCAGCAACGGCAAGGGCAACCGGTCACCGCCCGCGAGCACTATGGCCATAGCGACCGCACCACTGCCGGCCAGAATCGACAGCTGCCTAGCGGTCATGCCGTAGAGGATCTTGTCCGGGCGGTCCACATCCGCCGGGATCTTCGCCGACAGGGGCGGGGTGTCGTGGCGGTTCACGGTTTCCTCCGGGATGGGTTTCGGGTCTTGGGCGGCTCGATCCACAAGGGCAGTTGACGGTGCGGCACGGGCCGCTTGGGCATCCCCGGCAACATCAGCTGGCCCGACCGCACGCGCGGTCGCCGCGGAGCCGGAGCCGGGCGGGCCCCGGGCGGACGCGGCACGCGAGTCACCGGGATCGGAAGCGCAAGCTGCACCGGCCGCTTGGAGGCGGAGTGGCCCGCGGCCGGGATCGGTAGGGCGAGTTGCACGGGGCTCCTGCCTTGGTCGGTGTCAGAGTCTTCGCCCGCCGGCTCGGACGGAGGCGGCGGAACGGGATGCCTGGGAGCAGGGGTGGGCGGCGGCGGTTGCCAGCGCCTGTTCGGCTGGTCTCGTTGCGGGAACCGGTACGGCTTTGAGGTGGTCAGACCACGCATGGCCGCAGCGCCCGTCTTGCTCATCACGGCGCCCACCCCTCGGTAGAGCAGGAAGCTCTTGAGGAGCTGGCCGAGCATGCGGGGCTGGGCGGGTTGCCAGATGGTGCGTGCCACCCAGGCCGGGATGCGGATCAGCAGCCACAGCAGCGCGGTGGCCAGCAGCAGGTCGATGGCGTCGTTGCGGGTCGGGATGCCCAAAACCGAGCCCTGATCGTTCTTGATCTCGGTGAACAGCAACTGGAACGCTGTCGCCAGCACCAGCGACTGGACCACCTGAATGGCCAGCACACCGGTGATGCCCCGCCACCACAGCCGCGCCAGCCCGTCGGTCATCGGCAGGGCGTGGAACATCAGCGCCACCGGCGCCGCCGCGATCAGCACCATCGTGATCGCGACGCGGACGATGTAGATGAAGGCCACGCACAACGCCAGCACCACCACGCCCAGAGCGATCAACGCGGTGAAGGGCTGCATCGGGATCAGGCTCGCGGCGATGTAGCCGGCGATCACATCGGCCATCACGCCCGGATCGATGCGTTTCTCGGCGCTTGTCAGGAACGCTCCGGCCAGCCCGTTGGCCAACGAGATCCCGTACCCGATGACGATCAGACTCAGGTTCGAGGCCAGGAACGCCGCCACCAGCCGGGCCAGCAGCCGCCCCGGTGTCAGCTCACCGCCGGGAAGGGATTGCCCGGCCATCAACAGCACACCGGCCACCGACACGACCAGCACGAAACAGACGTTGGCGATGGTCTGCGACGTGCCCCACAGGTCCCGCGCCCGTGCCATATCGGGTGAGTCCAGCTCCGGAGTCCCCAGCACCGTCGCGCGCAACATCCCGAAGACCGGCTTGGCGGCCCAGGACACCAGGTCCTCAAACCACCCGTTCACGGCCCGCTTGGCCATGCACCCGACATCGACGAACCCGCACTCCTCCCCTCCAGACTTTTGCTGCCCGGTCCCAGGCGAGGAGGCTGGCGCTGGAAGCGGGGACGGAGCCGCCGGGCTCGAGCTGGTCGGCTGCGGAGCCGGACTGGACGATGGCGCCGGCGGCGGCGTGCTGGGTGTGGGAGCGGTCGGGGACGGGGCTTGGGTGAGGGAGGGTGCTGGTGACGGCGTATCCGCCACGCCCGGCGCCGCACCGGCGATCAGGGTCACGGCCGCGATCACGAGCAAGCCCGCTGCGACCGCCACTTGCCCCAGCTGACCACGGCAGGGCCGGTCGGGCCCGGGGTCACGCTTCACCGACGACGCTCTGCAGCAGCTTGACCAGCACTGGTGCTAGGACCGCTACGCCGTAGCCGAGCGCGGCGTAGCGCAGGGTCTTCTTGGCGGCCTCGACCTCTCCGGGGTCGCCGCCGGCCAGGATGTAGCGGACGCCGCCGATGGTGGCGAACAGCGTGGCCAGCCCCACCAGCAGGCTGACGATCACGTTCCGCAGGTTGGTGATGACCTGGTTCAGCGACTCGGCCTTGGCCAGCAGCGTCCCGGCCTCGGCGACATCGGGCACCACCAGCGCGGTGGCCGCACACCCGGCCGTCCACAGCAACGAGGCGGCCACCAGCCGACCCCGGTTAGCCCTCTGGCAGCGCACGCGGGGCGCACTGGGCTGCTCCTGGGCGGTCGGGGCGGTGTGGTGCGAGCGGTTGTTGGTGCTCATGGCAGCGTCTCCAGAATCTGACGATGGGAAGAACGAACTGCCGGACGAGATCACGGGCGCCGGTACAGCCCGGGCTGCGGGCGTCCTCCTCGAAAGGCGACTGGGTGACGGGTTGTGCACGGTGGGGACCGGGTGAACCGTCCGCCCTGGCCGTGCCGGGCCCGTGATCTCGACTGGCCCCCATGAAGCACCGCCTCAACCGCCCAGATTCACGCCCACGCCGCAAGAGATTGCTGAACCTTGACCAGCGGTGACGCCTGTGAATGCGCCTCGGGGCGGCATCGAGCGCCTGGTGACACTGCGCTGTGACGGTGGTGGCCGGTCCCCGGTCGCGCGTGGCCGGGCAAAGCACCGGTCGCGAGTTCTTGACGAAGACGTGACCGGCCTCCGCCGTAAAACCGGGCTGCTCGGCGGTGCTTCAAAGGTGCACAGGGGATCGGGTGACCGTCTCGGGTCACCCAGCAGATGCACCACACACCTTCCAACCCGAACGACCACGGCCACCACCGCTCCGGCGGCCCAGACACCGCCTCCACGACACGGCGGATGCTCCCACTGACCGTCTGGCTCTGCTCCGACAACTCCACCCGGCCCGACCACGACACCAGACCATCCGACACCCCGGCGGCGGCTCGAACGGCAGAGCTCTGCGCACGGCACCGCCAGGCCGTCGGACACCAACTCGCCCGCCACCTCATCGCGCTAGGCACCCGCGAAGGAGACACGGTCGCCGAAGCCTTCACCACCAGCGAGGCCACTCTGGTCGCCGCAGCCGAACTCAACCGGCGTGGCCTGGCCGCCGTCCCGCACTTCCCACTTGCCCAGCACATCGGCTCGCGCCTCCGCACGACCCTGACCGAGGAGCAGTTGGCGCGGGCGGGGATGCGCCCGTGCCGCCCCGACCAGATGGCCCGCGGCATGGCTGACCACCTGGGCGAGGTCGGCCTGGTCATCGCCGCGCCACCTCCCTACGACCCCGGCGGTGGCAGCCCTAGATCAAGGGAGCGCGGGTGCCCGGCCTGCCGGGCCGACATGGGGACGCCCAGCGGCGAACACCTGGGAGCGTTTCTGGCCGCCTCCTGGAAGCTGCTGCGCCCGGGCGGAGTCCTGGCGGTCATCACCACCGCCCGGCACCAGAACGACCGGCTGATCGACCCGGCACCGCGCATCATCCGCCAAGCCCAAGGGCTGGGGTTCCGCTACGCCCAGCACGTCATCGCGCTGCGCGTCCCCGTCGACAAAGACTCCCTGATGGTCCAGGCGGGCCCCACGGATCTGGCCGAACTTCGCGACAGCCGTTCCCGCGTCCTACCACCCGCCGTCACAGTCCACGCCGATCTTTGCCTGTTCCTTCGACCGGGAGGCGCCCGATGAACATGCCATTGCTGTCGGTGCTGGCGACGGGGCAGCGGCCCTCACGGCTCCAACGCCAGGGCCGGTATACGCCCGAATCGATGCGGCACCCAGGCAAGATGCTGCCCGCCCTCGCCGCCCAGGTGATCGAAGCCTTCACCGCTCCGGGCGATGTGGTCGTGGACCCGATGTGCGGGATCGGCACCACCCTGGTCGAGGCGATCCACCTCGGCCGCGACGCGGCCGGAATGGAATACGAAGCATCCTGGGCGGAAATGGCGGCGGCCAACGTCCTGCTCGCCCAGCGCCAAGGCGCCACCGGCACCGCCCGACTCGTCATCGGCGACGCCCGCACCATCGCCAGCGCACACGCACCCCTTCAGGGCAAGGCCACGCTGATCCTCACTTCACCACCGTACGGTTCTCACACCCACGGACACGTGCGCTCGGGCACCCGCGACGGGGACGGCGGCCCGGTCACCAAATGGAACCACCGCTACTCCACCGACCGCGGCAACCTCGCCCACCACAACCTCACCGCCCTGCTGAGCGGGTTCGGCCAGATCCTGGACGCCAGTGCGCAACTGCTGCGGCCCTGCGGCATCATCGCGATCACCGTCCGCCCGATCCGCCACCAAGGCGAGCTGATCGACCTGCCCGGCCGCGTCATCCAAACCGCGCACCACCACGGGCTGGTCCTCACCGACCGCCTCGCCGCACTGCTGGCCGGCCTCCGCGACGGCGAACTGATACCGCGCGCCTCCTTCTTCCAGATGCTCGAAACCCGCCGCGCCCACGACAAGGGCATACCCGCCTGCGCCACCGCCCACGAAGACCTCCTGATCTTCCAACGCGCCATCGATCTGGACGAAAACCACCCACGAGACGAGCGAGGAGCCCACGATGACCGACCCCAGGAGCCACCGCACCGCTCAGAAGAACCGGACCAGCCGACCACGGATCGAGGAGGTGCTGGGCCGTCTGCAACTGGGCGCCTGCGGACGTTGCGGAAGGGCCCGCTACCTGACCCGGCGCACAGCCCGCCGAGCAGCCCGCGTCGCCGCCCCCGGAACCCGGCTCCGCGCCTACCTCTGTGGGCCGAGCTGGCATCTGACCTCGATCCCGGGACAGAGCCAGATCACCGGTCCGCCCGTCACCGTCGTTCGCTTCCTCCCACGCGCCAGCGGCGGACTTGACGTGCGGGGACGAGTCGAGCGTGCATACCAGCGCCCCGGCACGACCGGCCGCCATCGCCCACACCCGCGTCCGCGGGCTACGGCAGGCGGCCGTGACCGCCGGAACGATCCCGATCCGCTGGAGAACACCCATGACACCCCAACACCCGACACCGGTACCCCCGGGTCCGTCCGGTTGCGGTCCGCACGCCGGGCCCGGACGGCCAGCCGCGCCCGATGGGCCGGTCGTCGCGGTCGTGTTGGGGACGTGTGGTGAACCCGGGACTGACACCAGCGGAGCTCCGTTCGCTGCCCGTCACCGTCGATCTGGTCACCGCAGGACGCGCGTTCGGCATCGGCCGCACCACCGCCTACCAGCTCGCCCGCACCGGACAGTTCCCGTGCCGGGTGCTGCGGATCGGGCGCAGCTACCGGGTGCGTACCGCCGACCTGCTCACCGCCCTCGGCCTGGCCGTGGACACCTCGTTCGGCCCGTCGCCGGACGGGCAGCCCCGCACAGCAACAGGAGGAATGAGTGGCCGCCAAGGGAAGCACGTTCAAGGCCTGCGGATGCCGCGATGAGGCAGGCAGGCTGCTGGGCACTAGATGCCCCAGGCTGCGCCGCAGCGACGGGCGCTGGACCACGAGCCACGGGAAGTGGAAGTACCAGCTGGAGCTGCCTCTCACCGCTGCGGGCGGCCGGCGAGCACCGCTGCGCCGCGGCGGGTTCTCCTCCCAGGATGCCGCGGAGGAGGAGATGAACCAAGCCAAGGAGCTGCTGGCGATTGCCGGTGACGACGAAGCGGCACGGGCGCAGATCGCCGATCTGATCACGGCTACCGTCCGCGCGACCAAGACACTCCCGGTCGCGGATGATGTTCGGCGCAAGATCCGCACCGGCCAGGACCTGGCGTCGTCGGTGACGGTGGGGGAGTACCTGGAGTCCTGGCTGGCCGGGCGCAAGAACCTGCGCGAGGGCACCCGCCGCAGCTACGCCAACCACATCGACCTCTACCTGATACCTCACCTCGGCCAGATCCGGCTGGACCGGCTCGGCGTCAGGGACGTGGACCGCGTCTTCGACGCGATCGACGAACACAACGAGACCATCACCCAGGCCCGCCAATCCTGCGACCCGAAACTGCGCGCCAAGGTCAAAGGGCGCCGGGTGGTCGGCTCGGCCACCAAACAGCGGATCCGGGCGACCCTGCGATCGGCGCTGAACAAGGCGATCCGCGAGCGGCTGATCGAGGTGAACGTGGCCGCCCTGGTAGAGCTGCCCTCGGGCAAGGCGCCCAAGGCGCTGGTGTGGACCGACGAACGCATCACCCAATGGGAGCGGGACTTCGCCGCTCACATCGAGACGATGAACGCACGCCGCAAACGCCAATCACAGCTCGAACCACACACCAGGATCGGGACGCGGATCAACCGGCTGGACGCCTACATCGGTGCCCCACGCCCCTCCAGGGTGATGGTCTGGACACCCGCCCTGACCAAGCGGTTCCTGCACCGCGCACGCCACCACCGGCTGTACGCCCAGTTCCACCTGATCGCCTTCCGTGGCCTGCGCCGCGGCGAATCCTGCGGCCTGCGCTGGTCCGACCTGGACCTGGAGAACGGGACGGCCACGATCCGGTGGCAGATCACCCAGGACGGGACCGAGACCCGTGAGGGCAAACCCAAATCAGAGGCCGGGGAGGGGACCATCAGCCTCGACAGCACCACAGTCAAGGTCCTGCGCGCGCACAAGGCCCGCCAGAACGCTGTACGTCTCGAAGCCGGGGACGCGTGGGTGGAGACCGGGTACGTGTTCACCACCCCGACCGGTGAGCCGTTGAACCCCAGCCAGGTCACCGAACAGTTCGAGTACCTGTCGATGGAAGCCGGGCTGCCGCCGATCCGCCTGCACGATCTCCGGCACGGCGCCGCGACCTTCCTGCTGGCCGCCGGATACGACATGAAGGTCGTCCAGGAGACGCTGCGGCTGTCGTCGATCACCATCGCCGCCGACATCTACACCAGCCTGCTCCCGCAGCTGGCCCGCCAGTCCGCCGAAGACGCCGCCGCCATCGTCCTGACCGCCGATCACCACGGCGCCAAAGCCGGCTCGAACGGTCAGATCTCCCGGCCAGGGAAGGCGCTGGTCGCAGTCCCGAAGTAGCCACCCACAAGCAGGGGGCGGCCCTCGACGGGGCCGCCCCCTGTGCCCGTGGCCGCATGCGACGCGGCCCGGGCTCCACCTCCTGAGCAGGAAGGCAGGACCATGCGGCACAGGCGCGACCAGCAGGTCAAGCCCCATATCGGCCCCCACGAGAACGGAGACCAGAGCTCCACGAGAATGACGGAGACCACCCTGTGAGCCCGATCTACCCCGGTGACCTGGTGCGGTACCGGATCGGATGGGAAGGCGTCCCGAGCGGCACCGAGGCCGAGTTCCTCGGTCAGACCGAGGGCACGCCGGGAGCGTTCACGGTGGCGGTCGAGTTGACCGGTGGCGGCCCGTGCCTGCGCGTCCCACTGCTCTGCCTGGAAGCGGTCAGCCCGCGCGAACCACCCGTGCCGCAGGGCGACGTCCAGGACCACATCCTCCCGAGCGGTGTTCGGGTCAGCGAGGGCAGCGACCCCCGCACGCGCGCTCCCCGCTGGAGCTGGATCGACCCGCACACCGCAGACCAACGGCGCCTGATCTGGAACCGCGACCGCGAGCTGACCGAGTACCGCATCGTCGGGGACGGCCCGGAGATCCCCACGGGCACCACCATCCCAACCGGCCCGACACGTCCCCAAGCGCACGACGTGGCTTGCGGGTTCTTCGAACGGCGGGCGTCGGCCATCCCCGAGCCCCCGTACGTGGCCGAGGACGGGTACGCCTGGATCCGCGCCCTGCCGAGCCGGCCCTTGGTCTGGCGGCCCCTGGTCGTGTGGGAAGGCGCGTCACTGGGCCGCTGGCCCGATGCCGTCGTGGCGGTCTGCCGAGCGCCCCAGGGACAGCCGCTGTTCGCAGCATCGGGGTGCTGGCACGCCGGAGCCGTCAAGGTCACCAACCACACCACGCGGGCCGGCCTTCGGGCGCGCCTGCTCCAGGTCAAGAAGGAGCTGGCCAATGCGTGAGCAGACCCGGCGGTGCTGGTGCGTGATCAACCACCCGCAGACCCCCGCGAAGCGCGCCGAGGTCGGTGCGTCCCTGGCCTATGCGCGCCGTATCGGAGACCCGTCCGCCGTCCTGCTCTGCCTCGCCATGCTCATCGGCCCGTGTCCCGCGTGGCCGACGCCCCAGACCACAAAGGAGACCAAGAAACAGACCGATGTGGACGAGCTGCTGCGCACGCTGGCCGGGCGCGCCGCCCCCGATGAGCCCATGGACAAAGAAACGCTGCGCATGCACGTCGCCCGGCAGGTCACCTGCCCCATCAACAAGACCGTCCTGGACCTCAAGAACTCCGTTGTGATCCAGGGCGGCAGCCCGTTCAATGGCACCGCGGTCATCAGCTCCCAGGCCTGGGACGAGCTCGGAGCCGACCTGCTCGACCGGTTCGCCGAGGAGGGTGTCATGCCCAAGATCGTGGACGCGCGGCTCCTGGACTGGACCATCCGGCCCATGGACTATGAAGAACTGGGCGTGTACCGCGACGTGCTGGACAAGTTCGCCGGAGACGAGGCGTTCGCACGCTGGTGGCGCCAACCGGTACCCGTGGGGTGCCTTCGACCTCGACAACGACCGCCACGTGTACGACCAGCTCAACCTGTTCCGCGACGGCGAAACCGTGGTCATGCGGCTCGAGTGGGAAGAACTGCCCCAGGGCACCACGGGCCGCGCAGTGGGCCGCCCGTACGAGCTGTACGGCAAGCCCATCAGCCCGGTCCAGTTCATCGAACTGCAGACCTCCGTTGCGTGGTGGTACCACTGAACCACCTGGAACGGGCACCTTCACCCACCTCCGAGCTCGAGCCGGGTTCCGGATTGGAGCCGCCTCTCACCGCGTGACCGGCTATAGGGCTGGTCTGCTCCGGTTGGTCCGGTCGGAGCTATCGTCAAGACCTGTGGATCAAGATCTTTTAATGCGTTCGTCGCCTGGGTGATCTGGCGGTCAAAGATCGTGGATGTCGGGGCGGGAGATGGAGGCTTCGACGAACAGTCGGCGATAAAAGGGGCCAAGGCCGTCGGGGATGGTCAGGGACTGGAACGTCTTCTCCGCCGGCAGGAGGCGGCGGTGAGCCATCTCGAAGCGTGGATCCCACGGAGCCAGGCGCACTTCTGCTCGCCACATCGACCGGACCAGCACGAGCCCTTCCTGCGGACCCCGCACGCACACGCCCCGGCTGAACCCGAGGAGCCGGCAATCGAGCACCTCGGCGCAGGCCTCCTCACAGATTTCGCGGCGCATCGTGTCGACCCAGTGCTCATGTCGCTCGGGGCGACCGGCGGGCAGGCCCCACCGCTGTCCGTCTTTGCTGACCGCGACGATCCGATCGCCGGTGACGCACACCGCCTCCGCGCCGTGTGGCGTACCCGGCGGTGGGTCAGGAGGTGGATACCACGCAACGTGCCATTCCTGGCTGTTGATCGATGCGGTGAAGTCGACGCCATTCCCGGCGATGTCGTTCATGGTTTCGCTCCAGCGAGGATCAAGCGGCTGTGGGGACAGGGGCTTCGTCGGGTCGTTCGACGAGGTGGCCGCGTTCGAAGCGGGCTCCGGCACCGACGAGGGCGACCGTCGGCGTTCACTACGCTGGGCACGAGTGTGCCTTCCCGACCCACGCGGCAACGCGGTACGCCTTCCCGAGCCCGATCCACAGGATCTGAGCATTGCTTGTCCGGTCGCCTCAGTACGGAGCGGGTATCAGTGGTCGATGAACTTGCGGTGTCCGTACGGGCAGGAGCCTGAGTAGTAGTCGAAGCCGTGGTCGAACGTTGCCTTCAGCTGCCAGTGCTGTCCGCAGTAGGGGCGAAGGCAATGCCGACAGTAGAACGGTGCGTACTCCTTGTCGATTTCGTGGAGTACCGATGCGGCGTCGGCGCCCGCGTTTTGTACTGCGGTGGTTGTCGCCTCGTAGTCGGTGACCTGCATGGAATACTCGGTATAGGGCAGGAAGCCGCTCAGCCTGATGGTGCCGGAGCTGGTCGAGTCGGTTAGCTGGATCTGGTGGAGCAGGTCGGTGTTGCCGTCCGCGTAACGCCCTCCATTGGGCACAAGCTCCACCATCGCCGCCGCCTGGTCGCATCCAGGGAAGCGGCAGAGGATCGCGAGCCGCGTACGGGGAAGTTCTGTCATGTTCGCCAATCAGCTGGTCGGGGACGTGTGAGATTCCTGGGAAGTCGATGTCCGCCTGGTGTAGGAGGTCGAACATTAGCTCTGTTCGACAACGAAGAACTTTGTCAGATCCTCCTGCTCGCTGAGCCGGGCAGCGCCAGCTGTGCGAGGATGACCCCTGTCCTTCCCGAGCGCCTCGCATGAGGAGTTCGGTGGTGTCATACCCGACAGCGCCGTGTGAGGCTTTACGACAGCGTAGGGAGTGGTCGTTCTTGCCGGTTGGTTCTCCGTGCGATCAGCCTCTCACGCGACCCGATCGGTGACTTCATTCTCCCCACGCAGTCGAGCATGTCACTACTCCGGTGTCTCACGGATCGGTGATTACCTCGTCTGAGATTCGCTCCTTCTTGGTCAACGGTGTGTCGCTGGCGGTCACGGCGTGCGCGCCACTGCTGACGATCACACGGCAATGACGGTTGGCGCACCACGATCTATTGCCTGGCGGCGGAGGCCGTTGTCGGCGTAGATTCCGAGGTGAGTCACCTGAGCGTCGCCACTGAGGGGATGGACGCGGCATGGACTAGGATGGAATCCCGGTGTGATCCTTGCTGGCCTTGCTTCGCTGAGGGAGAGAGGTCCGCTGCCGCGCGAGGGCTTTGAACTGAGGCCGCCGCTGGAGTTGGAGTACGTTCTTGCCTTAGAGCGGAGTCACGAGGTCCGTTTGCCTGAGTCGTATCGCAACTTCGTCCTTCAGGTCGGTGACGGCGGGGCCGGTCCGCACCATGGTCTATGGCCGCTTCATCGGTCCGCCCGGTGGGTGGGCCACGGGCCGCCCTACGGGCCCGGGTATCTGGCCATACCGTTCCCGTTCACCACTCGCGTTCCCGCGGAGTGCTTCGACGAGCTGGACGACGACGGGGATTACGACGACGTGCTGACCGGGTCGATGATCATCACCGAGATCGGCTGCGGTGCGTTCTTCCGACTGATCGTGACAGGACCGGCCAGCGGACAAGTCTGGCGTGACGAGGTGAGCGTAGGCGGTGCCCTCGTGCCCGGCCCTGACTTCGGCGAGTGGTATCTGAGTTGGCTACGGGGAGTCGGTGCTGTCAAGGGAACCCCCACCGGTCGTCGCCGACGGCTGGCCGATTGGCACTCATCCTCGCTGGTCTACCGCGGGCCGGGTTCTGAGCAAGGTCGTTAGCCGTCCAGCACGGAGGCCACACGGAACCGAGAGAGGGGATCGGGCAACGGAGCCGCGCAATGTGCGATCGGTTGCGGCAGCATCTGCTGCCACAGCGACCTCTGATTGTGATCGTTTTGGGGGTCCCGGTAGCAATCGCGGAAAATCCAACGAACCTGTCCGTGACCTGTGGCGATCCCTCCGGACTCGGCAAGGGGTTTCGGCGGCGGCACGCCGTACGGCCAGCAGGACCGGATTGGGTCGGAAACCGGCGTCAAGAGCCTGACCTGCGGTGATGCTGTTCCAGAGACGGGACAGACCTTGCGTTCTGTCCCGTCACGCTCATATCCGTTGGTTTTTCGGCCGTTGCTACCGGGACCCCTACTACCGGAACCCCTATCGGGAGTGGAGGAGCGCGTTCGGGCCAGCGTGGATGCGGACGTCGCGGCGGATGCGGGCGGCCAGGAGCTCGACGAGCCGCTCGCGCTGCTCGTCGCTCAGGTGCTCGGGCGTGCGGGCCATGGGGCTACCTCGATCTCGTGGAGGGGGACGCCTTCGCGGAGCTGGGTGTGCAGGTCGACCAAGCGGCGGAACGCGACGTTGTCGCGGCGGTTGAGCGCGGTACGGGCCGGCTCGGGCAGCTGGGCCCAGCAGTCGCCGCACAGGTAGTGCCGGGCGAGCTTGGTGCCCTGGCAGGAACGGCAGACGGTACGGGTGTCGGGCACTGCAGGCTCCTCAGATGCGGTGGAAGGCGGTAAGCAGGGTCACAAGCCGACCAGATGCGCCACGTCACTGCCCACGCTGTAGACCAGCAGGCCGAGGGCGCAGCAGAGCCCGAGCGACCGCACCACCCGCTGAGCGCGCGGGACACCCACCGGCCCAGCAGCGCATCCCAGATCCGTCCGCCGTCGAAGGGGAAGAACGGCAGCATGTTCATCAGCCCCAGCGCGAGCGACATCGCCGGAATGAGATGTATCGAACGCAAAGAATGATCAATCTCGACCCGTTCTATATCAACATCGTGCCGTAGGCGACTCCATGTATCATATGACCATGGCTTCATGCACGGATAGGGCACAGCACAACCTGAGGGTGGACCATCACCTGTTCTTCCTCGCCGAACTGGAGGAGCGCCCCAATATTCCGGACTTCACCAACCGACTGATCGCGGTCGCGCCGGGTTTTGCGGCAGTCAAAACCGGTATCTTCTCGGGATATGTGCGGCTGGTCGTCGAAATCCACCACCAGGCGCCGCCCGTGAGCGTGGACGAGTGGGACGAGGCTGTAGAAGTCACACTCGAAGCCACCGAAGGTGAAATGGAGGTTGCCGCAATGATGGATTGGGCACCTCCGTTTCCGATTCTCACTCCTGATGGTCCAGGCCACTACCGGACGCGAGTCCATGCTCGGGGCAGGGACACCGCGATTGATTCTGCGGTCCAGGATCCGGTCGAGGACTACCTGATACAGGTATGGCCAGCGCCGGCGAAACCACAAATAATCTACAAACAGACTGACAGGTACGGTGCGCAGTGGGTCCTACCCGAACCTCGCAATGATTCGTAGGCTGGCATTTGTATGCAGGGGGCTTTTGTTGAATGAACATCAGCCATCGTTTCGTTCAGTGCGCCTGAGTACTCCAGCCTGAACGTGAGGTTTTGACTGACCAGGATTGGAGCGCATTACGGGCCACCTGCTAGAACTGGCCAGGCTAACCGAATTAGCGACTCCCATCACGCTGTTCAATTACCCGCGCCGACCGTGACCAAGCCATCCCCGCTTAGATTCGATGACCCGTTATGTTCAAGCCCCCTGAACGGTGCTCCGAGGAAGGATGTAAATGTCATCACTAAAGGGGAAGATCGCTGCTACCGCATTCACAGCGTTAGCAGTGTTCGCACAGGGAATCGCCGCCGCCCCGGCCGCGAGGGCAGACATTCAGCACAGCCGCGTCGTCAGCGAAAATCCTGTGGACAACACTCCGCACGTCCTCGATGGAACGGTGCGAGGAATTGCCGTCGTCGGCAACAAGGTCATCGTCGGAGGCGACTTCAGCAAAATCCAGAACGCTGCGACAGGATCGCCGGTAATCGAGCAGAACCATCTATTCGCCTACGACAAGACCACAGGACTGATCGAACAGAACTTCAAACCCCAGATCGTCTTCAAGCCCGAGACTCCCCCCACCATCTACGCCGTCGCACCGGGGCCGGACAACACCGTCTTCATCGGTGGAAGATTCGAGACCATCAACGGAACGACCACCAAAAGGCTCGCACGGCTTAACGTGTCCACCGGAGCGGTCGACACCAGATTCAACCGGTCCACCATCGACTTTGGTGTCATCACCTCTCTCGTCTCGCGCGGAGGCTTCCTCTATGCCAGCGGTGAGTTCGGAACGATCACCGACACCGTCACGAACGAGCACCGGTCCAATCTCGCGCGCCTGGACCCCAATACCGGGGCGGTAGACCCGGCCTTCAACATCATCGCGTCCGACAAGCGACGTCAAGCGGCGCAGCTCAACGTGCGCAACATGGCCGTCGACCAAGCGCACACCAAGCTACTGATCAACGGCACCTTCACCAAGGTCAACGGTGAGTCACGGCCGCAGATCGCCGTGATCGATCTGGCCTCCACCCCGACACTATCGAGTTGGGCCACCGACGACTACTCAGGTGAATGCCATCCGGACTATCACACCTACATGCGGGACATGGACTTCTCACCCGATGGCTCCTACTTCGTCGTCGTCACCACAGGCGGCCCCGGCTATGGGATCACACGCCTGTGCGACACCGCCGCCAGGTGGGAGACCAACCGGACCGGCCCCAGGCAGAGCCCCACGTGGGTGAACTACACAGGAGGGGACACCCTGCTGTCGGTGGCCGTGACCGGCCCAGCCGTCTACGTGGGCGGACACCATCGCTGGTTGGACAATCCGCAGGGCTACAACAGCGCTGGCCCCGGCGCTGTTGAGCGTCCTGGGATCGGAGCAATCCATCCAGAAACCGGCAAGGCCAAAGACATCGCCTGGAACCCCACACGCAGCCTGGGTGTCGGCGTGGAAGCATTCGTGGCTGTCCCTGAGGGCCTAATCGTAGGCAGCGACACCGACCAACTCGGGCGCGAATACCACGGCCGCATCGGCATGTTCCCTCTGAACTGATCAACCACTCAATCAAGCGTAGAAAGGTCATCCACGTTCCGCTTGCGCGGACACGCCAGGGCCGTGACGTCCAATATCGCAGCCCTGCCACGGTTGTTACCGCCAGCGCAGCACAGGCTTTCGAAAGGGCAGGCGAAGAGAAGTGGGTCGAAGATTGTTTTGACCTCGTAGTGCATTGAGGTGGCGGTCTCCTGTGCATGCCGAACGACAACGGGCGCCGCCACGCTGATCGACTGGGCGACGCCCCCGGAGGTGTGCCGCCGTCGAACTGCTCGTGCTGCGGCACGAGAACCATGTACTCCGTCGCCAGCTGCGTGGTCGGCCGCAGTGGGATCACGGCGACCTGGCTGTGGTTGGCGGCGTTGTCCCAGCTGGCTCACCGCCGCCGGTGGGCGGACATCTTCCCGGTCACCCCAGCAACGCCCCGGCGCTGGCACCGCCACCTGGTCGCCCGCAAGTGGACCTACACCGACCGGACGGCCGTCCATCGGCGTTTCGATCAGGATGCCGAGCGTGTGGATAGCGCGGGACAGTCCGGCCTGGGGCACCGGAGGATCCGGGGTGGGCTGGCCCGGCTCGGGTATGTGATCGCCGCGTCCACGGTGTGGGAGATCCTTAACACCGCCGGCGGCAAGCTGGACCCCTTCAAGCCCGCCGCATCTTCCTCCGGCAGCAGCAGGACGTCGTTATCCAGCAGCTCGTCGCCGATGCGCCATCAACCGTGCCGCACGGCTGTTCACCCGCCTGAATAACACCTGCTGCTCTGATCGCCACTATCCGGGGGCCTCCGCCTCAGGAGCCCCACGGGCTGCGACGTCCTCCGGCCGGACGTCAGAGCACACCTGCTGTGATCAATAGTCCTGGCACGGCCGCTCGGTCGAGGGCAGGGCGGCTAGTTCCGGAACGCCACTCGGTGCCCGTGGCGGCGACCGTTGTTGTCTCGGTTTGTGTCGGCGAGCCAACATGGAGCCAACATGGGAACAAAGCCGGACATAAAGAGTGGCGGTCAAACCGGTACATCTTTGAGGTTTGCCCTGGTGAAGCGGGGTGCGCCGTCAGGGACTTGAACCCCGAACCCGCGGATTAAGAGTCCGCTGCTCTGCCAATTGAGCTAACGGCGCTTGTCGGTGGGGGGTGGTGGAGCTTGCCCCTTGGCGACATCCAGAAGGTTAGCAGGACGCGCCGACCTGTGCGAATCGATTAGTCCTTGGCCGGCAGGGCGCTCATCATGCCGCGCCACAGGGCGATGGCGGTGGCTCGGGAGTCCACGCCCAGCTTGGCGTAGATGCGGTTGACGTGGTTCTTGACGGTCTTCTCGCTGAGGAAGAGCTGGCGGGCGATCTCGCCGTTGGAGCGGCCGCTGGCGATCAGGTCCATGACCTCGGCCTCGCGGGCGGAGAGGCCGTGGGTGATGCGGCTGGCGTCGCGTATGTGGCGGAGGAGGTCGAAGACTGTGAAGCCGGGCGGGAGGTGGCCGGTGGCGCCGTCGGGGACGGCGGAGCCGTCCGGGGTCAGGACGAAGACGCGGGAGAGGTGGGTGATGGACGGGGTGTGGTGGGCGCTGTCGGTGCAGAGGAGGGTGATGTCGGGGCGCAGGCGTTCGGCCAGGGGCACCGTGTTGGGGCCATCGTTCTCGGCGACGATCTCGAGTTGGGGCCCGGCGGCCAAGCGTGTGATGACGTCGGCGCGGGCATGGGGATCGGCGACCGCAACGAGAACGCGCAGCGGGGCCGTTTCGTCGACACTCATCCCGTCTCCGGTGGGGTGGGCTACGAGCATAACCGCCCGATCACCTGGAGCCAATGCGGGCCTGGCGGATCCCCGCCAGGCCCGGGGCGGTTACGCGCGGCTGCGGCCGAAGGCCGCCAGGGCCAGGGAGCCGAGCACGGCGATGCCGGCGGCGATGGCGAACATGCCGCCCCAGCCCAGCCGGGACTCCACGAGATAGCCGGTGGCGGCGGGCGCGATGATCGAGGCGGTGGTGGCGAACATCTGCACGGCGCCGGAGACCGAGCCGTAGGAGGCCGCGGGGACGGCCTCGCCGACGATCAGCCAGTACTGGGCTCCGGTGAAATAGAGGAGGAACACCACGACGGTCATGAGGGCGACGGCGCTGAAGGTGTTGCCGACCTGGCCGAGGAAGCCGAACAGGATGCCGGTCGCCGCGAGGCAGAGGATGACCGTCCAGCGGCGGGGCGCGCCGGACTTTCCGGTTCGGCGGACGAGCCAGTCGGTGAAGACGCCGCCCAGGGCGAGGCCGGCGCAGCCGCCGATCCAGGGGACGGCGGCGCCGACGGCCAGGCCCTCGATGTCGATGCCGCGCTCCTCGGTGAGGTAGGTGGGGAACCAGTTGAGGAACGTCCAGAGGATCCACGCGTACCCGAAGTAGGCGATGGCGGTGGCCCAGACGGCGGGGAGGGAGAGGTTCCTCCACCAGGGGCGGTCGTCGGTGGGAGCGGTCTCTTCTTCTTTGGCGTCCTGGCGGATGTGGGCGAGTTCGGCGGGGGAGACCCGGGGGTGCTGCTCGGGCGTGTCGCGGACGACGACGAACCAGCCGATGGCGCAGAAGATGCCGACCGCGCCGAAGATGATGAACGGCAGCCGCCAGTTGTCCTGGGTGGCCGACATGATCGCGACGACGATCGGGGTGCCGATCGCGCCGCCGAGCGGGGTGGCGGCGTTGGCGACGCCGACGGCCATGCCGAGTTCGCGCTTGGGGAACCAGTTGTGCATGACCTTGGCGGTCACCGTGGCCTGCGGGCCCTCGCCGCAGCCGAACAGGAGGCGGACGATCAGCAGGCTGACGAAGCCGACGCCGGCGGCGGTGAGCGCGGTGAACACCGACCAGACGATCGCGGCCCAGCCCATCACGTTGCGCGGGCCGTACTTGTCGGCCAGCCAGCCGCCGATGAAGCCGAACGGGGAGTAGGTGAAGGCGAAGGCCGCCAGGATCCAGCCGAAGGCCGCCTTGGAGATGTCGAGCTCCGACATGATCACGGGGGCGGCGACGCCGATGACGGCGCGGTCGGCGTAGTTGAGGGCGAGGATCACGAAGTCGGCCGCGAGGACGGCGTACCGGGTCCGGGTACGGCGGCCCGCGGCGAGGAGGGCGGAGGTCATGGGGGTCCTTAGAAATAGCAGCGGGCGACCGCGACCACCGTGTCGGCGTCGTCGGCGATCACCGCGGTGAGCCAGCGATCGTGGGCGGTGCAGGGGTGCGAGATGCCGAGCCGGACGAGGTCGCCGGGCGCGGCGGGGGAGTCGGCGGGGAGCCGTGCATAGGAGTGCTGGTCGTTGAGGGCGGTGATCTCCCAGCCGTCGGCCGGGCGGGAGCGGCCGAGGCGGTCGCGGACCTCCAGGGGGACGGGGAGGCCCTCGTCGTGGTTGAGGTCGCGGCGGCCGGCGCCGAGGATGGCGAGATCCGGTTCGGGACGGGTCAGGACGGGCGCCCACACCTCGATGGCCGGTACGAGGCCGGACAGCGGGGAGAGGGCCTGGTAGAGGCCCTGGTCGTGGGTGAGGTAAGCGCCGGGCCGGGCGATGACGGGGAATCCGTGCCCGGTGAGCTCGTCGGCAACCAGGTCGAAGTAGAGGCTGCCGCCGGCGGAGATCAGGGGGTTCTCGCACTGGGGCAGGACGGAGATCATCGTCTCGCGCAGCCGGGCCAGGTAGCCGCGTACGGCCGACAGGCCGGCTTCGTCCCGGGCGTGGCTGACCGAGCCCTCGTAGCCGGACACTCCGGCGAGAACCAGGTGCTCGCTGGACCGTACGGCCGAGGCGACCGCGGTGACGGCTTCGGCGGTGCGGCAGCCTCCGCGGCCTCCGGCGTGGCCCACCTCGATCAGGACGGAGAGGGGATGCTCGACCGAGTCGTCGAGCAGTTCCACTCCGGCGACCGAGTCGACGTAGCAGTGGAACTCGCGGTCCTCGGCCGCCGCCCAGGCGGCGGCCTCCCGGGCGAAGGAACGTTCCACAAGCTGGTTGGCCATCAGGATCCGGCGGTGCCCGGCGGCCATGAAGACCCTGGCCTGGTGCGGTGTCGCGACGGTGATGCCCCAGGCGCCCTCCCGCATGGCGTACTCGGCGATGTCCGGGGAGGAGGTGGTCTTGAGGTGCGGGGCGAGCAGGAGGCCGCGGTCGGCGGTGTACCGGCCCATGAGGGCGGCGTTGTGCCGCAGCGCCGAGTCCCGGAGCACCATGAGGGGCCAGGAGAAGCCGGAGTCGAACAGCCTGAGGCCGCGCTTCCCGATCGCGTCCAGTGTCTCGCCGGCCAGGCCGGGCGGCAGGCCCTTGAACCGCAGGCCGACCGGCCCGTCGTGGAGCGGCCCGGTCATC
Source organism: Actinomadura vinacea (assembly GCF_039532545.1). NCBI lineage: Bacteria > Bacillati > Actinomycetota > Actinomycetes > Streptosporangiales > Thermomonosporaceae > Actinomadura > Actinomadura vinacea. Next base: position 82,987 of record NZ_BAAARW010000044.1, read on the forward strand.
GCGTCCCCTCCCTGCGCAGCAGCGCCTCGACCACGTCGCGGGCGGCGTGCAGCTCGTCCAGCGGGACGAACTCGGCGGGCATGTGGGCCTGGGCGATCGCGCCCGGCCCGAAGACCACCGAAGGGACCGCGTCCATGGCGATCTTGGAGGCGTCGGTGCCGTGCCCGACCCCCTTGGGCGCGGGCTCGTGCCCGGCCGTGCGCAGCACGTCGGCGAAGCCGCGGACGAACGCCGAGTCCGGGTCGGTCTCCAGCGCGTAGTCGACGACGTGCGGGTCGGCGACCTCGACACCGTCCGGCCAGCGGGACAGCAGCCGGTCGCGCAGCTCCCGCCACACCTCGTGCGGGTCCTCCCCGGCGACCGTGCGGCGGTCCAGGGTGAGGGTGGCGCGCTCGGCCAGCACGTTCGGCCCGGAACCGCCCTCGACCATGGTGACGGCCAGGGACGGCGGGCCGACCAGCGGGCGGGCCAGGGCGTCCAGGGCGGGTGCGTACTCGTCCGCCAGGTACGCCGCGATCCGGGCGGCCGTGGTGATCGGGTTGGTCTTGCCCCACGGCTCGGAGCTGTGCCCGCCCGGCCCGCGCGCGGTGATCCGGCACCGCATGCAGCCCTTGTGCGCGGTGACCATGCGCAGCGAGGTCGGCTCGCCCACCACGGCCCCGATCGGCGCGACGCCCCGTTCGGCGAACTCCCGCCGCATGGCCTGGACGCCCCGGTAGACGTGCTCCTCGTCGACCACTCCGGCCAGCACGACCGTGTACGGCCGCGGCCCGCCCCTGGCCAGCGCCGCCATCGCGGTCATGAACACCGCGAGCGGGCCCTTGGCGTCGCACGATCCCCGCCCGTACAGCAGCCCGTCCTTGACGACCGGCTCGTACGGGTCGACGGTCATCCCGTCGGTCTCGACCGTGTCGAGGTGGGTCTCCAGCAGCACGGTCTCAGCGCCGTCGCCGTCCAGCGTGACCAGGACGTTGCGGCGCCCGTCCGCGACCTCGCTCAGGCTCGCGCGCATCCCGTTGCCTTCGGCCCAATCGGCGACGAACTCGGCCAGCGGCGTCTCGGCGGGCTCGGCGCGCTCGCGCGGGTTGACGCTGGGGATGCGGATCATGCGGCCGAGCAGGTCCTCGATCTCCGGCAGGCTCATTCCCCGGCCACCGCGGCGAGCGCGTCGATCTCCACCAGCATCACCTCGTGCGGCAGGTCGACGAACACGGTCGTACGGCACGGAAGCACGCCGCTGGGGCAGTTGTCCTTGATGAACTCGCCGTACGCCTCGTTCATCGCGGGGAAGTCCGCGCGCTTGGTCAGGTAGACGCGCAGCATCAGCACGTCCTCAAGGCTCGCGCCGCCCGCCGCCAGGATCGCCTTCACGTTCTCGAGCGTGCGGCGGGTCTGAGCCCTGACGTCCCCGGCGTGCACGTACTCGCCGCTCACCGGGTCCTGCGGGCCCTGGCCGGAGACCTGCAGCAGCGGGCCCTTGCGGACGCCCTGGGAGAACACCCACGCGGGTGCGGGCGCTCCGTCGGTGCGGACCTCGGTCTTGCCGTTCGGCGCGGTGGTCAACGTTCTTCTCCTTCGATGTGGCCGCACTCCGCGGAGATCGCGCGTGCGGTGCGGGTCAGCTCGGGCAGCAGCCCGAACACCTGGTCGCGGTCGAGCACCATGGTCGGTACGGAGATCGACATCGCCGCGGCCACCCGGCCGCCGACGTCGCGGATCGGTGCGGCGACGCAGGTGATGAACGTTTCGTGCTCGCCGTCGTCGACCGCGTACCCCTGCCGCCCGACCCGGCGCAGCTCGGCCAGCAGCCGTTCGGGACCGGTGATGGTGCTCGGCGTGAACGGGGTGTAGTCGATCCCGGCGGCGATCTCCTCGCGGCGGACGGGCGGCAGCCCGGCCAGCAGCACCTTGGCCATCGCGGTGGCGTGCAGCGGCATCCGCAGGCCGATCCGGGAGTACATCCGGATCTGGTGGGGGGCCTCGTACTTGTCCAGGTAGATGACCTCGTCGCCCTCCCGGACGCCGAGGTGGACGGTCTGCCCGGTGGACCGGTTGAGCCGGGCCAGGTGCGGGGCGGCGACGCCGCGGACCTCGCGCCGTTCCAGCGCCGCGTCGGCGAGTGCGAAGAGCCGGGAGCCGAGGTGGTAGCGGTGCGCGGCGTCGTGGTAGGCGAACCGCTCGCCCTCCAGGACGCGCAGCTGCCGCAGCACGGTCGACTTGTGGACGCCGGTCGCCTGCGCCAGGTCGTCCAGTGACCGCGGGCCCTCGGAAAGCTCGACGAGAATGCGCAGCACGCGGGCCAGGCTCTGGCTCATCGGCCCTCCTACCTGCGAAGTCTCCAGCGAAGTGTCGGAGACATTACGACAGGCGAGGCAAAGGGCGCAATAAGCGTTGCATCACACGCAACGCGTGAACAGGGGGGCGAAACTGGCGAAGGGCCTGATCCCGGGATCCGCCATCGGCAGGGGTGAAGCAATGAGCGGCCACACGGCCACGCATGTGCGGCGTGCGGGACCATCCGATGGCGCCCGGCTGTGCGTGGGCTGCGAAGACGCTCAGGGCGACGCGCTAGTCGCAACGTTGGAGTGTGACCGGGCGATCATCAGGAGCCGACGAGCCTGCCGGACAACTCGGTGGCGTAGAAGTCGAAGAAGCCGTCGACGTCGGGGCCCGCGTTCATGAGGGTGAGGTGGTCGAAGCCGGCGTCGGTGAACCGGCGGACGACCTCCAGGTGGCGGACCGGGTCAGGGCCGCAGCCGAAGGCGGCGTGCATGTCCTCCTCGGTGATCGACGCGGTGGCGGCCTCGAAGTTGATCGGGTTGGGCAGTTCGGCCTGCACCTTCCAGCCGGTCAGGCCGAAGCGCATCAGCCGGTGGGCGGACGCGGCGGCGGCGGCCTCGTCCTTGGCGTAGGCGAGCGGGACCTCGCAGTAGCGGGGGCCCGTGCCGCCGGCCTGCGCGTACGCGCCGATGACGTCGGACGCCGGCTCCGTGGCGAAGAGCCCGTCGCCGTGGGAGGCGGCGATCTCGGCGGAGCGCCCGCCCGAGGCGGCGACGATGATCTGCGGTCGTTCGCCGGGGAGGTCGAAGACGCGGGCGTCGTCGAGCGAGAGGTACTTGCCCTCATACGACTGGTAGCCGCCCGACCAGAGCAGGCGGATGATCTCCAGGGCCTCGCGGAGCATGGTGTGGCGGACGGTGACCGAGGGCCAGGGGGCGCCGGTGACGTGCTCGTTCAGCCGCTCGCCGGAGCCGACGCCGAGGGTGAAGCGGCCGTCGGACAGCAGCGCGGTGGTGGCCGCGGCCTGCGCGACGATCGCCGGGTGGTAGCGCATGAACGGGCAGGTCACGCCGGTGGCGAGGTGGATGGTCTCGGTACGGGAGGCGGCCGCGGCGAGCATCGACCAGACGAAGCCGCTGTGCCCGTGACTGTAGAGCCAGGGGTGGTAGTGGTCGCTGACCTCGACGAAGTCGAAGCCGGCGCGCTCCGCCTCGCGGGCCTGCCGGACGATCTCCTTCGGCTCGTATGCCTCGGCGAACAGCTTATAGCCGATCTTCACGGCTGCCTCCCATGATGGTCGAGGGGAGGTTTTGCCCGTGGGCGAAGGAGCTACACGCGAAGGGCCCGGTCGTTGACCGGGCCCTTCGGAGTGGGGTGAGTGACGGGATTCGAACCCGCGACATCCAGGACCACAACCTGGTGCTCTGCCGGCTGAGCTACACCCACCGTGGCCGGGACACGCTCCCGGCTCCAAGAAGTGTAGCGGTTCCGGGAGGGTGATTGGCCACCCGGTTTTCCCTCAGGCGCCGTCGACGATCTTGGCGGCCAGGGCGCGGGCGGTGTCGGAGTCGGGGCCCGGTTGCGGGACGAAGATGGCCGACCTGTAGTAGCGCAGCTCCTGGATGCTCTCGGTGATGTCGGCCAGGGCGCGGTGGCCGCCCTTCTTCTCCGGGCTGGCGAAGTAGACCCTGGGGTACCAGCGGCGGGCGAGCTCCTTGATGCTGGAGACGTCGACCATGCGGTAGTGCAGATGGGCGTCCAGCGCGGGCATGTCGCGGGCCAGGAACGAGCGGTCCGTGGCGATGGAGTTGCCGCACAGGGGGGCCTTCTTGGCGTCCCGGACGTGCTTGCGGATGTAGCGGAGCACGGTCTCCTCGGCCTCGGCGAGGGTGACGCCGCCGGGCAGGACGTCCAGCAGGCCCGAGGTGGTGTGCATGTCCCGCACGATCTCGGACATCTGGGTCAGGGCCTCCTGCGGCGGCTTGATCACGACATCGATGCCGGCGTCGAGGATATTGAGCTCGCTGTCGGTCACCAGGGCAGCGATCTCGATCAGCGCGTCGTCGCGCAGGTCGAGTCCCGTCATTTCGCAGTCGATCCAGACCAGCCGCTCGTTCATGGGTCAACCCTACGACCAGGAAGGACCTCGCGGGTCATCCGATGTGCGGAGGGACCGGGATTCCAGGGCGGAGCTTAGGGTCGGGTACGGGTTCGCCCAGGACTTGCTGTACGGGCAGGACGCCGGCCCAAAGGTCCAGTGCGTAGTCCTCATCGTCGTCTGATGGGGGTCCCTGCCGCACCTTCACGGAGGCTTCTTCCAGGGAGAGGGCCAATACCGTTGTGGCGGCCAGTTCCTTGCGGTTAGGGAGGCGGGCCACGTCCCATTGGCCGGGGGCCAGGCGTTCTGTGATGGCACGTAGGCCGGTGAGCTTTTCGTCGTCGTCGATGAGGCTGCGTGGGGTGCCGTAGATGACGGCGCTTCTGTAGTTCACCGAGTGGTGGAACAGGGAGCGGGCCAGGACGATGCCGTCCAGGTGCGTGACGGTGACGCAGACTTCCTCTGCGAGGAGGCTGGTGGCGCCGGTGGAGCCGTGGAGGTAAAGGGTGTCGCCGGAGCGGCCGTACCCGGTGGGGATGACCCGGGGGGAGCCGTCGACGACCACGCCGAGATGGCAGATGCGGCCCTCGTCCAGGACGTCGTAGAGGGCCGAGCGTTCGGTTTGGGCGCGGTCCTTGAGTCGGCCGAGGCTGGTCCGGGCTGTTGAGGACAGGGGCTTCATGGGTCTTACGCTAGGAAGGAAGTGGCATGGCCTGTAGGGCCACTTGGTGCTGATAGCGGGAGACCACTTTGTTCGACCTGCCCTTGACCGTGGATCGCTCCACGGCGAAGCCCTTGAACGAGCAACTCGCGGGGCAGTTGCGGTCGGCGATGCGCGAGGGGCGGCTCAGGGCCGGGGAGCGGCTGCCGTCCAGCAGGGCGCTGGCGGGGCTGATCGAGGTGAGCCGCACGGTCGTGATGGAGGCGTACGGGCAGTTGTACGCCGAGGGCTGGCTTGAGGGGCGGCACGGTTCGGGGACTTTTGTGGCGGACATCAACGCCGTGGAGCCGCCAGTGTCTCTGGTGCACGAGGAGGGGGCGGCCCTTGAGGAGCGGGATGGCGCGGGGGTCATTGATCTGCGGCCGGGGGTCGCTTGGGTGGGGGCTCTGAACACGCCGGCATGGCGTCGTGCTTGGCGATTCGCGGCGTCGGTGCCCCCTGCCCAGAGGCCGGAGCCGTTCGGGCTGCCTGGCCTGCGCGTGGTGCTGTCGGACTATGTGCGCCGCAGCCGAGGAGTCGCGTGCACTCCCGAACGGCTTCTGGTGACCAGGGGCGCTACGAACGGGCTGGATCTGCTCGCGGCGGCCGTTCTCCGTGCCGGCGACCGGGTGGGGGTGGAGGAGCCGGGTTATGCGAAGGCCCGCCAGGTGCTGAAGGCGCGGGGCATGGAGTTGGTGCCGTGCCCTGTGGACGAGCACGGCCTGGTAGTGGACGAGCTTCCCGACGACTTGCGGCTGGTCTACACGACTCCGTCCCACCAGTACCCCCTGGGCGGTGTACTGCCGGTGCCGCGTCGCCAGGCTTTGTTGGCCTGGGCGCGACGCACGGGTGCCTTGGTGGCCGAGGACGATTACGACGGCGAGTTCCGCTACGACGTCGCACCCCTGCCCGCGCTCTACGGTCTGGACCCGGACGTTGTGGTCTATCTGGGTACGTCCGCGAAGATCCTCACCGCGGACATGGGGGTCGGGTGGCTGGTGTCCCGTCCCGATCTGGTCGAGGCCGTCGCGAACCGTCGGGAGGAGCTCAACGACCGTACGGCCACCGGCCCGCAGGAGGCCCTCCGCGTGCTGCTCGAACGGGGGGATCTGGACCGGTACGTGCGCCGCATGCGTGCCGAGTACGCGCGACGCCGTGCGGCGGTGACGCAGACTCTGGACGGGCTGCCGTTGCGCGGCGACACCGCCGGCCTGCACCTGGTGGTGGAGTTGCCGGAGGCGGTCGCCGGGCGGGTCGTGCGTGCGGCGGCCCAACGGGGGGTGCTGCTGGACGATCTGGAACGCCATCACGCGAGTACGCGTCGTGTGTCCGGGCTCGTGATCGGCTATGGGGCCGCCGCGAGCCTGAGCGAGCTCAAGACCGCATGCTCGCTGGTTCGGGAACTGGTGGAGCGGGCGTAGGGGTCGGCGGTGGTGCCGTGGTGGCCAGCGGGGCGGAGAGCCTGTGGGACGTGGGCGCGTCCACGGGGTCGTCCAGTGGTGAGTCCGTCCCCAGCGAATAGGCGACGGACGCCACCGTAGGTCCCACGGGGGCGGCCGTCCGGGGGAGGACGGTCAGACGGCCGCCGTTCGCGTAGGTGGGTTCGGCGTCGGCGGGGTCGGGCGCGTCGGCCAGGGTCGCGTCGGTCAGGGTCGCATCGGTCAGGGGCAGGGCGGGCACCGGCCGGGCCGGTTGCTGCGACGGTATCGGGCGCTGCCTGGGAAGGGCGGTGACGGGGGTGTCGGGGCCGGTGACGCGCCGGATGTCGATGCCGCCCGGGTCGGGCCGGTGCAGCCCGGGGACCTGGGAGGCGCCGAAGTGGCCGCCGCGGGCCCAGTCCCGGCGGGCGCGCCGGGAGTGGTAGGACTGCGGCGAGGGCAGCGGCGGGCCGGCCGGCCAGCGCCGCGTGACGCCCCACGCGTCCAGCCACTTCATGATCGTGTCGAGCCGGTTCAGCAGCGTGCCGGTGAACGGGTCGCGGGCGTGGCCCACCACCAGCACCTGCGCGCAGACCCGTCCCTCGTGGCCGACGGAGCCCTCCATGAGCCCGCCGGCCCGGGTCATCGGGACGAGCTGGACGATCTCCCCCGAGCACGGATTCCATACCAGGTGCGCCGGAGTCTGCTCCTTGAGCAGGTCGGCGGCCACCGAGCGGGCTGAGACGACACGCGGGTCGGACTCGCTGCTGAACCAGACGACGCGGGGCGCACCTCCTCGCAAGGCTCCACCGTCCTGTTTCACGGGCATGCGGCCGACTCCCGGCAGCCATGCGTCTGCCACGGTGTGTCCCCCCCAATCGGGCGGTCTGGCCCCGAATGGTGTAGTTGCTCGTTCTAATTCCTCGTTCGTAGCCCAGCCGGACTTATAAGTCCAGCCTGCCGCCATGGGCTGTTTTGACGGCCGACATGGGTGATGTCCAGTGGGTCCTATTTTGATCGACCGCCGGCGCGGATGCGTACCCTCCGGGCATGCTGAATCACACTCGTGACAACAAGCCGTGATGGCCGGGGCCGCCGGGGCTCCGCGGACGGGTGCCCGTCCGTGCAGGTCCAGGCGCGGTTCGGCGGAGTATGAAAATAAGTTGCGGCCGACGGCCGGAACTGGCCGGGGAGTTACGGTCCGGCGGTGGAGATCATTTGGCGTGGCCGCCGGGGGCGTCCCGTGGGACGGGGTGCGGCCCGGACGGGAGGGCGGTCCGGGCCGGGGGACGGGACTCGGCAGGGGGCGGGGTTCACAGCGCTGACCGAGCAACGTTCTAATAGTGCGTCATGACCGTTGACGCTGAACTTCCGGCCGGGGTCCCCGGCATCGACGTCCCCCGCCTGGCGGACTGGCTGGCCCGCACACTGCCCGGCTCCGGCCGGATCACCGCGATCGACGTGATCGCCGGCGGGCGGTCCAACCTGACCTACGGGATCACCCTGGACGGCGGCCGCCGCGTGGTGCTGCGCCGCCCCCCGCTCGGCCATGTGCTGCCCACCGCCCACGACATGGGCCGCGAGTACCGCGTGCTGTCCGCGCTCGGTGCCGGCAGCGACGTGCCGGTGCCGACCACGCTGGCGTTCTGCGACGACGAAGAGGTCATCGGCGCGCGCTTCTACCTGATGGACTTCGTGGACGGCCGGGTGCTGCGCACCGTGGAGGACGCCGCGGAGATGACGCCCGAGCAGGCCGGCGTGCTCAGCGAGCGGCTGGTCGAGGCGCTCGCCGCGATCCACACGGTGGACCTGGAGGCGACCGGGCTGGACGACTTCGGGCGTCCCGACGGCTACATGGCGCGCCAGCTCAAGCGCTGGGGCAAGCAGTGGGACAGCTCCCAGGAGGCGATCCACGCCACCGGCACCGAGCGCCGGCTGCCCGTCTACGACCGGCTGGTGGCCCGGCTGGCGGAGCGGATCCCGGAGAGCGGGAACGGTCCCGCCGGGCTGACCGGGCTGGTGCACGGCGACTTCCGGCTCGACAACGCGCTGGCGCGGCTGGAGCCCCGTCCCGAGATCGCCGCCGTCGTCGACTGGGAGATGTCGACGCTCGGCGACCCGCTGTCGGATCTGGGCCTCACCCTCGTGTACTGGACGGACGCCTCCGACACCGAGGAGGAGCGGCTGCCGGTCGGCGGCACGATCACCGCGGCGCCCGGGTTCCACGACCGCCGCCGGTTCGCCGAGCGCTACGCCGAGCTGAGCGGGTTCGATCTGGGGGCGCTCGATTTCTATGTGGCGTTCGCCTGCTTCAAGCTGGCGGTGATCATGGAGGGGATCCATGCCCGCTACCTGCAGAAGGCGACGGTGGGCGAGGGCTTCGAGAGCATCGGCGAGGGCGTTCCGGTGCTGCTGGAACGCGCGCACCGCATCCTGGACGCCGGTTCCGTCTGGTGACGGTGACCTGACCCCGGGCCGGTGGACCGGCCGCGGGTCCTGCCGGACCCGCGGCCGTTCTCAGCGACGTCCTCAGCAGTAGGAGACCGAGGCCGCGCCGCCGGGCGAGAACGACACCGAGCCGCTCTTCCTGCCCCAGCACAGCCCGTTGGTGCGGGTGACCGTCACGCCCGCGGACTGCCCCGCGCCCAGCCGTCCGGAGCCGCCGGCGCTGAGCGACCCCGACGTCCCGGTCACCCGCCAGGTCACCGCGCCGCCCACGGCCGTGATGCGGATCGTGCACGACTCCTCGACGCCCATGTTGCAGCCGGAGACCGCCAGGTTGCCCGCCCGCGGCGGCGGCTTGGGCTTGGACGTGCTCGGCTTGGGCGTCGGCGACTTGCTCGTCGGGCTCTCCGACGGCGACGGGCTCTTGGACGGCGACGCGCTGGTGGACGACACCGACGGCGACACCGACTCGCTCGGATCGGTGCCGCCAGGGAGGGACGGGTCCCCACCGGGGGAGGACGGGTCGGACGACGTGCCGGGCGAGTCCGGTCCGGTCGCGCCGGTCTTCTCGTCGGCCCCGGCGCCGCCGATGGCGGTCATCGCGACCGCGGCGAGCGCGATGGCCGCCACCCCGCCGCCGATCGCGGCGACCAGCTTGCCGGTGTTGCGCTTGGGCCCGCCGCGGTCGCGCGCGCGTGGCGGGGCCGGCTGGTAGGGGACGGGCCAGCCGCGGGCGGTGAACGGCTCGGCGTAGGCGGCGATGGCCCGCCGGTTGTCGGCGCGGTCGGCGGCGGTCGCGGCGCTCAGCACGTCCAGCCGCAGGTCGCCGGGGATGGCCGCGATGGGCAGCACCGCCAGCAGCCGGTCGGCGGGCAGCTGCGGCGTCTCCCGGCCGCCGCAGGTGGGGCAGCTCTCCACGTGCCGGATCAGGGACCGGGCGGCCTGCGGGGCCAGCGGCCAGGACTCGGTGAGCGCCGAGACGCTGGGGCAGTCCTCCCAGTGGTTCTGTGCGATCAGCGCGGAGTGCAGCGAGATGGCCAGGTCCTCGAGGGTCTCGTCGAGGAGCTGGGCGGCCTCGTCCGGCGGGACGCCGAACAGCCCGGCCAGGTCGGTGGCGTCCAGCTCGTGCCGGGCCGCCAGGTCGACGGCCTCGCGCTGGCGGCCGCTCAGCGCGGCCAGCGCGCTGTGCGCCAGCGCCCGCCGCTCCTCGCGCCGGGCCAGCTGCTCCTCGGTGAGGTCGCCGTCATCGGCCTCGGGCGCCTCCTGGCCGGTGTGCCGGTTGGGGCTCTCCCGCCGGCGCATGCACTCCTTGCGCGCGATCGCGTACAGCCACCCGCGCAGCCGTTCCGGCTCGCGCAGGTTGCCGACGTGCTCGCGCGCCATGATGAGCGTGTTGCGCAGCGCCCCCGCCGCTTCCACGCGGTCGCGCAGCAATCCGTGGCAGTAGTCGTAGAGGAACGGCGCGTAGGTGTCGTAGACCTCGGTGAGCGCGATGACGTCGCCGGCGCGCAACGCATCCGCCAGCCGAGGATCATCGAACTGACCGGGACCTGGCCCAGCGGACACGGGAATCCTCCCAGGTGATCGTGATCTCGGACTTGCCCCCGAGGAGCGCCCGACGCATACCGCGGCGCTCCGGTTGCCCGATCTTGCCACCAAACATGAGAATTTTCTGCATCTTGGGGGATTTGTGTGACTGGAGTTACACGGCGAGTGGTCATAACGCCACGTCGCGGCCCTGTTTCTCAACGCGCGGTGACGCAGAGAATTTTCGCGGTGATCGGAGGTATGTAATCTTCTGTGCAAATCGACCCGGGGCCGTCAGTTCCCGCCCGGGCCGTCCTCGTCGTCACCGGCGCAGGTCCAGCTGACCGACGCTGAGCCGCCGGGCGCGAAGCTGACCGAGCCGCTTCCCGAGCCGCCGGCGTCGCAGTCGGGACGGGACGCCGGCACCGTCGTCGAGGCGCCCGCGGCGAGCCGTCCGCCGCCGCCCGCGCGCACCCCGCCGCTCGTGCCGGTGACCCCCCAGGTGACGGGGCCGCCCACCGCGCGCACGGAGACGCCGCACGAACGCTGGCCGGGATTCGTCATGGCGCAGCCCGACACCGCGAGGGTGCCGCGTGCGGGCGAGCGCGTGCTGCGGTTCGGCGTCGGCGTACGGGACGCGCGGGTGCGCGTCGGGGACGGCGTCGTCGCCTTCGGAGTCGGAGTGGGCGAGGACGTGGTCGCGGTCGGCGTCGGCGTCGGCGACTCCGAGGGCGACTCGGACGGATCGGCGGGCGACTCGGACGGGTCCGCGGCCCGCGGGCTGCCCGACGGCCGCTGCGCGCTCGTCCGGTCTTCCGACCCGCCGGGCAGCACCAGGAACGCGCCCGCCGCCAGCAGGATCACCGCCGCGGCCGCCGCGATCGCCGGCCACAGCCGGGGCGGGCCGGACCGGCGCGGCTCCGAGCGGCGCGCGGCGCCGCCGCGCTCGGCCGGCCGCGGCCAGCCCTGCGCGTCGAACGGCTCGGCGCCGTGCGCGATCGCCGCCAGCCCGCCGGCGTTCGCCGGATCGGTCGCGGTCGCCAGGATGCGGCCGCGCAGGTCGGCCGGCATCAGCGCGACCGGGAGCGTCTGCAGCAGGCCCGCCGTGGACACCGTGCGATGCCGCCGCTCGGTGCAGGTCGCGCAGGTGTTGATGTGCCGGATCAGCTTGCGCGCGGCGGCCTGCGGCAGCGGCGACTCGCCGTCCTCGGCCAGCGCCGCCACGCTCGGGCAGTCCGCGCGGCCGGTCCGGGCGATGATGACCGCGGCCAGCGCGTCGTCGAGCTTGTGCCGGGCCTGACCGGCCAGCTCCCCCGCCTCCTGGTCGGTGATCCCGAACGCGCCGGCGATCTCGCCGGTGTCCAGGCCGTGCCGCAGCAGCAGGTCGAGCGCCTCGCGCTCGCGGCCGCGCAGCCCGGACAGCGCGTTGTGCACCAGCCGCCGGGTCTCCTGCCGCTGCGCCCGCTCGTCGGCGTCCAGGAACATGTCCTCGACCTCGGGCGCCTCGTAGCGCTCGGCCGGACGATCGGGGTCCTGCAGGCGGCGCAGGCACTCGTTGCGCACCAGCGCGTACAGCCAGCTGCGGAAGAACACGGGCTCGTACAGCCGCCCGGCGTGCGCGTACGCCGCCAGGACCGCGTCGTGCAGAGCGCCCGCCGCCGACTCCTGGTCGCGCAGCAGAGCGTGACAGTAGTCGTACAGTCGCGCCGCATAACGGTCGAGGAGCTGGATGAGGGCTTCGGCGTCGTCCCCCGCGGCGAGCGAACGGGCGAGCCGTTCGTCATCGGCGCGGTCGGGACTCGGCCAACCGGAACTGGACCAACCGGACACAAGGTCCTCCTGCGGGCTGAGACATCGGCCGCTCGGCGGCCTGCGAAAACCAAGGGAGCCGGGGGATCGTCCAAAGATCTCGCCGCGGTTCTCCGTCGCCCCTGACCGGGGACTGCCCCGCCGTGGATCGCGGGGGTGGGTCGGAGGCCCGACGGCCCCGCTCCCCGTCGGGCCTCCGAATACAAGACGGTCCACCTCCGCGTCCGGTTGACACGGGTTGGCCGAGAAATCTCGGAGATTTCGGTGCCCGCGGGGCGGTTGCGGGGAGCTCCAGGTCAGGGACGGTTACAAGGAAATGGTCACATGGGGGTGGCCACGTGCGAACGGTCACGTGGGACCGGTCACGGGGGCGGCCGCGAAAGGGCGGGTAACGTGCGCATCAGTTCTGGATGCGGCGGGAGAGCATCTGCAGGAAGATCTTGGAGATCTCCTGCGGGGTCATGGCGACCGCGGTGGCGCCGCCGGTGGATTCGGCGATCCGCGTGAGCTCGTCGCGGTCCACCCCGCCGCCGAAACCGATCATGTTCACCTGGATCGGCTTGTTCGGGTCCTTCATCTCCTTCAGCTCGGCGAGCGTCTCCTTCAGCGTCGGCCCGTTCGGGTCGTCGTTCTTGCCGTCGGTCAGCAGCAGGATCGAGTTGCCGAACTCCGGCTTGAAGGTGTCGCTCATCTCCTTGTACGCGCCGAGGGCGACGTCGTAGAGCCCGGTGTCGCCGTCCGGCTTCGGGCGCATCCGCTGGAACGTGGACAGCACCAGGTTGCGGCGCGTGATGGAGCCGACGCGCTCGCCCAGCTGGCCGATCGGCACCGTCTCCTGCCAGTCCTGACCGCCGTTCATCTTGGTGGAGAACTGCCACAGGCCCAGTTCGGAGTCGTTCGACATCATCGCCAGACCGGCCTGCGCCACCTGCGCGATGGCCTGCAGCCGGTTGACGTTCGGCGCCACCTGCTCGGCCATCGACCCGGACACGTCGATCAGCACCAGCATGCGCAGGCCCAGCGTCAGCTTGGCCCAGGACTGCATGACCTGCGCCACCTCGGTGGCCTTGGGCGCCGGCAGCTGCCGGGGGCGCGACGGGCTGACGCCCTGCCGGGCACCGAAGCCGCTCGGCGCCTTGCCGTCGGGCGAGCGGAAGCCCAGCGCGCGCACGTCGGCGCGGGTCGCCTCGGTGCTCATCGCCTGCTCGAACCGCCGGGCGGCGTCCTGCTTGTCCTTGTCGGCGGCCGTCACCGTCACGGGGTAGTCCATCGACAGCGTGCCCTCGACCGGGTACAGCGCCACCGCGGGCTCGGCCGGGCTCTTGCGGTTGTAGCTCCACAGCGCCTGCTCCGACGACAGCGAGATCGGCTGCTTGCCGGTACGGCCCTTGCGGAAGTGCGCGAACTGGGCGTCCACCGTCGGCAGCATGCTCTCCCGGACGGTCCGGACGATCCCGGTGAAGATCGACTGGCGGTTGGGGTCGTTGGTGAGCAGCGTGCTGGTGACCATTAGCGCGCCCATGCCGGCGCCGTTGCGGGCCGGGTCGGGCACCAGCAGCCGGACCGCGCCCTGAGGGATCATCTGGTTCTTGGTGACGCCGCCGCCCGCGGTGCCGCCGGCGGCCGTGAGCAGGTTGTCCCAGGACGGCGTCGCGGTGACCCCCTGCTGCTTGAGCCGGTCCGACAGCGTCCGCGGCAGGCCCACCACGATCGGGCTGCTGGCGACCGAGGTCTTGGTGGGCCGGACGGAGCCCTTGCCCTTCTCGGAGTTGCCGACCATCGACGTCCAGAGGGAGGAGTCGGGGATCCACACGTCCGGGCGCCGGTTGGAGCCCGTGGCCACGCCCTGCCCGGACAGCAGCGTCGCGATGGCCGCCGGGTCGGCCTTGGTGATGCCGGCCCGGACGCACTTGCCGCCGGTCTCGTTCTTGGCGTCGTTGAAACGGGTCGCGGCCTTCACGACGGCGGGATGGACGTCGGGGGCCACGGCCACGTTCAGGGTGATGGCGTCGTCGCCGGTGCAGTCCCCGCCGCTCGCGGCGAACGCGTACACGCCGACGCCGAGCAGAAGGGCCAGCCCGACCGCGCCCGCCATCGGGCCGATGAGGGTGCCCGCGCCGCGCCGCTTCTTGCGGCGCGTCCTGTGGTCGCCGGTGCCGCTGCCGTAGCCGCCCGAGTCGCCCGGGCCACCAGGGCGGCCAGGGCCACCACCTGCGCCGTATCCGCCAGAGCCGCCGAACGGGTCTGAACGGCCGCGGCCGTGACCGCCCGTTGGGCCGCCGTCCGAACTGCGGATCGAGTCGTAGTCGCTGAAGCCGGACCCCTTGGGTTCCTGCGGAGGAGGAGCTCCCAGGGGAGAGGAGGCCGGTCCGTAACCGCCGCCCTGCGGTCCCCGTCGCGTCCCGTGGCCGCCCGCGTCGGACGCGCCGGCGAAGGGTGGGGACGCCTGCGACCTCGGGGCGGCCCAGCCGGGCTCGGGGGGAGCGGGCGGCGTCGACGACTGGGCCGGCCGCGGGCCGAACCAGTCGGAGGAGCCGTCGTTCGCGGGACCGAAGAGAGGTCTGGACGGGTCGTCCCCGCTGTCGTCCGGAGACCCGTCCGGGAAGTCATCTCTGTGACGTCCGCTCACGACTGCCCTCGATTCCCGCGAATCCCTCGATATTCCCCGGCACTGTAGTAGTACGAACGGAAGGTTACAAAAGTCTCAAATCAGATGACGATGCAGGTCATCGGGCCGGGTGTGTAGGATTCGACGATCAGTTTCGGTCTCGTCACGCACCGCGTCCGCGCCGTACGCGTCGGTACGGCAACTCACCGTCCCGCCCGGACGTCAGAAGATCAGGGGCTCCAAGGGGACGGACGCTCCGCCCGCGAGGGCACGCGCGGCCGATGAGGGGAAGCCGTGACCGATATGACCGCGCCGGAGAAACAGCAGGCCGCGCCGCAAACGGCCGCGTCCGGCGAACGGCCGGCCCGCTGGCGCACCGTGGTGGCGTGGGCGGGCGTCATCGGCTGGGGGAGCTGGGCCGTCCTGCGCTTCGCCGGCGGCGACCGCCTCCCGGGGATCGGCGCGCCCGCGGCACCGCTGCTCGCGATGACCCCGTACGTCGTCGCCGCCGCGCCGATCCCCGTCGCAGTCGCGCTGCTCACCCGGCGCCGGCGGGCGGCGGTCGCGGCGGTCGTGGTCGCGGTCGCGCTGGTGGCCGCGGTCGCCCCGCGAGCGGTTTCCGATGACCGGCCCGCCGCCCGCGGCCCGGCGCTGCGGGTCATGAGCGTCAACCTCTTGTTCAGCGAGGCCGATCCCGATGAGCTGGTGAAACTCGTCCGCGACCGGAACGCCGACGTGCTCAGCCTGCAGGAGCTGCGCCCCGAGGCCGTGGACCGTTACGAGCGCGCCGGGCTCAACCGGCTGCTGCCGCACAAGGTCGTCGACGCGCGAGACGGCGCGGCCGGTTCCGGCCTTTACTCCCGGCACCCGCTCCGGGAACTGCCGCCGCCCGGCCCGACGCAGTTCGCGACCCCGAGGGCCGAGTTCACCCTCCCCGGCGGGCCTACCGTGGAGATCACCGCGGTGCACCCGGTGCCGCCGATCTCGTCCGCGGCGTACCGGCAGTGGAGGCGCGACATCCTCCTGCTGCCCGCGGCCGCCCCGTCCGCGCCGGGCGGCCGCGCGCCGGTGCGCGTGCTCGCCGGCGACTTCAACGCCACCCTCGACCACGCCACGCTGCGGCGCCTGACCTCCCGCGGCTACGCCGACGCCGCCGACCGCGCCGGCGCCGGGCTCGTCCCCACCTGGGGGCTCGGCCAGCCGCGCCCGCCGATCACCATCGACCACATCCTCGTCGACCGCCGCTGCGCCGTGAACGGGTTCACCGTCCACGACGTCCCGGGCTCCGACCACCGCGCCGTCTTCGCCGACATCCGCCTCCCCTGACCTGCCCGCTCGCGGGCAGAGGCAGAATTGAGGGATGGCCGCCCGACTCGTCCCCGTCTCCGACCCGGCAGACCCGCGCCTGGCCGACTACGTGCGGCTGCGCGACGTCAACCTGCGCAAGAGCCTGGAGGCCGAGCACGGGCTGTTCATCGCCGAGGGCGAGAAGGTGATCCGCCGCGCCGCCGGCACCGGCCACCCCGTCCGCTCCTTCCTGACGGCCCGGCGCTGGGTGGAGCCCCTCGCCGATCTCCTGGACGCCGCGGACGCCCCGGTCTACGTCGCCGACGACGCCACCGTCGAGGCGGTCGCCGGCTTCCAGGTGCACCGGGGCGCGCTCGCCTCGATGGAACGGCTCCCGCTGCCCCCGGTCGAGGACGTCGTCGCGGGAGCGCGCCGCATCCTCGTCCTGGAAGACCTGGTCGACCACGCCAACGTCGGCTCCATCTTCCGGTGCGCGGCGGCGCTCGGCATCGACGCCGTCGTGCTGTCGCCGCGCTGCGCGGACCCGCTCTACCGGCGCGCGATCAAGGTGTCGATGGGCGCGGTCTTCGCCGTCCCGTACGCCCGCATGTCCGGCTGGCGGGACGGGCTGGGCGCGCTCCGGTCGGCGGCCGGGTTCACCCTGCTCGCGCTCACGCCCGACCAGTCCGCCGTGCCGCTGGACAAGGCGCCGCTGGGCGAACGCGTCGCGCTCATGCTCGGGGCGGAGGGCGACGGCCTGTCCTCCCGCTGGCTCGCCGAGGCCGACGAACCGGTCTGCATCCCGATGAGCGGCGCGGCCATGGCGAACGGCGTCGACTCCCTCAACGTGGTCGCCGCGTCGGCGATCGCCTGCCACGCCCTGATGCGATCCTGAACCGCGCCCCGGCCCGCTCGCCGGATTACTTGCCGAAGACGCCGCGGCGTGGCCGGCGGTGGTCGCCCTTGGAACGTCCCGACGCCCGGCCCGCCCGCGCCGGCAGCGGCCTGTTATACCGGCGTCCCAGCCGCAACTGCGTCATGAGCAGCGAGAACGCGACCAGCAGCGCGGCCAGCCACGCCACCTGCGTGCTCGCCATCCGCTCGAACGTCAGGTCCTGTGCGACGGGCGTCTTGTTGTTCCGCAGCCGGCTCTCCGGAGTCGGCGGAGTCTGCGGGGCCACCGAGGGCGACGCGATCGGCGGCAACGCCACCTGCGGGCTCTGCGGCGCGCTCGGCGTGTTGAACGACCCGTTCGGGTTCGGCGGCGTGTACGACGACCCGGATCCCAGCCCGGATCCCGACGACCCCGACGATCCGCTCCCGGATCCCGACGACCCGCTGCCCTTGTCGTCGTCGTCCTTGTCCTTCGACTTCGTCGGGGACGGCGACGGCTTCGGCGGCTTGGGTGTCGGCTTCGGCGGCGTGGGCGTCGGCGTTGGCGACGGCGTGCTCACCGGCGTGAAGGTGACCTCGCTGGTGGCGACCTTCTCCTCGGTGTTCGCCGCGTCCACCGTGAACGTCACTGTCACGGTGGTCTTCGTCTTGAGGCTCTTGGGGACCGTCACCGAGGTCAGCGGGACGGTCTCGACCTTGGCGTCCGCGAGTGACGCCGTCAGGTCGCAACTCGGCACGCACGCGCCCTTGAGGCTGATGTCGACGCCCGCGGCGGGCTCGGCGACGGCCGACAGCGACGTGACCTTCACGGTCTCCGCCGTGCCGCCGACGGCCTTGACGCTGGCCGGCAGCGTCACCGTGGCGCCAGCCTTGGCCGTCTTGGCCGCCGGAACGGTGACCTCCAGCGTTGGGGCGGGGGCCTCCGCCTGGACCTGGGCGGCGCCGACGGCGAGGATCGCCGCCGTGCCCACGCCGATGAAGACCGGTTTGCCTGCCGACCGGGGAAGCACAGCCCCAGCACCTCCGTCGCGGTGTCCGCGTCCTCGTTGAGTGCCGGGGCACGCCACACCCACACACCCCGGATCGTCGCAGAAATCATGCGAACACGGATGAGTGCGTCAAAGCAACCCCGCGCTCCGCATCTCATGCGATCAGATGAATTCTTCCTGGAGATCCACGATCTCGTTGCGCGGCGCCCACGACTGCCACACGCCGTGGTCGATCCGATCCAGCCCGAGCCGTTCGGCGACCGGGGACCGGCCGCCCGCGTACTCCACCCGCAGCCAGCCCTCGTGCTCGCCCACGACCACGAACGGCTCACCGCGCCAGGTGCACACCGTGCGGATGTAGCGCAATTCCTCCACCTCGGACGCGGGGACGACGCGCCGGAAACGGCCTGGCCGCTGCTCCTCGAAACCGTCGGTCGGCTCTGGCGCGTAGAGCCGGATCTCCCCGTCGGCGCCGGGGGACGCCTCGAACTCGCGGCCGAGCCAGCGCGCCAGGTAACCGTCGCGGATCACTGCGCGGCCTCCTGCCCGGCCTGGCCTTCGTCCCAGCCCTCCTGCCAGCCCGCGCCCGTCTCGGGACGCAGCCAGGCGAGCCGGTCGGGGTCGTACATCGCCACGAACCGCTCCGTGCGGTCCTGACCCAGGAAGTACATTTCCGCGCCGAACGGCAACCGGACACTGTCGACCTTGTACTCGCGGATGGAGCCGGCGCTGCCGGGCGCGAACCCGCCGCCGTGGAACGGCGGCCGCTCGATCACCCAGCCCGACTCGCCCCAGGCCTCCAGCTCCTCCTCGGTCTGGCCGCCGAAGGGGATGCGGTACAGGTCGGGGCAGTACGCGGGCCAGCGGATGACGTGCACGCCCTGGTCGCCGGGAGTGAACGGCGAGTCGTCGTAGAGCAGGCCCAGCGCCTCGTACAGCTGGATCGGCGTCTGCAGCTCGGCGACGTCGGAGGTCGGGTGCACGAAACCGCCGACGCGGTCGTACCCCTGTTCCAGGTACCACTCGACGTGCCGGTGCGACACGACCTTCTGCATGATCGTGGGCTGCGCGACGCGGTCGCCGTCGGGTTCGGGCAGCGGCTCGGGCGCCCGCCGTCCCGGCACCGGCCCGTGCTGCTGCGCGGACGCGGGCGCCGGACGCGCGTCGTCGGCGGCCGGGGCCGCGTCGTCCGGGGGGTGCGCGCCCGGCTGCGGTAGCTCCTGCAACGGCTCCTGCCGGGGCGGCGCGGGGTGGGACGACGGCGGCGGCGCCGGCACCTCGGGACGGGGCGGCACGAGCCCGACCCGCATCGCCCACTCGCTGAGCGCCCGCACCTGTTCGCCGCGCAGCGAGGCGCCGATCCGGGTGCCGGGGTTGAGCAGCATGGCCCATTCGGCGCGCGGCCATGAGCCGATGAGCTCGCGGAAGTCGGCGTACACGAACCGCGACTCGGGAAGCACCTCGCGCAGCCGGACCAGCGAGGTGAAGACCTGGACGGCGGACTCGCCGCGCAGCGCGGCCTCCCACCGGAACTCCCGCTGGACCGGCGTGACCTCCAGCGGGGCGTCGGCCGGGATGGGCACCAGCACGTTCGCGGCCAGCAGGACGCGCAGGAACCCGTCGGAGTCGGCCGCGAGCGCGGCCTCGTACAGCTCCTGGTCGATCCGGTTCCCGGGCTCGAACTCGGCCTCCGGCGATGGCACCGGGGCCACCGGAGGTGCCTGGGGCGGCGGGGCGGCGGGCTCCTCGGCGCGGACGGGCTCGGTCGGCGCCGGGGCCTCCGGCGGCGCCGGAGCGGACGCGGATGCAGGTGTGGGCGTGGGCGGGGCGGTGCTCTGGGGACGGGGCTCGGGCGTCCGCTCAGGGACCGGCTCGGGTGCCGGTTTCGGCGGCTCCGGCTCCGGCTCCGGTTGCGGCTTCGGTGCCGCGGACGGCGGCGCCGGCGCGTCGGAGGAGGGCCCGCCACGGGACGGGCCGCTGAGCGCACGGACCTGTTCACCGGGCATCGTGGCGTCGATCGGCGTGCCGGGGTTCAGGACGAGGCTCCACTCGGTGTCCGGCCACGCCGACACGATCTCCAGCAGGCTCGGCATCACGAACCGCGACGTCCCGATCGCCTCGGTCATCCACTTGAGCGAGGTGAACAGCTGGATCGAGACCTTGCCGTGCACCGGAACGGGACGCCACGGGAACTCGGAGTCGTCCGGCGCGATGCCCCACGGCGTCTCCTGCTCGGCCGGGATGAGCACCTGGGCGCCGAGCAGCACCTTGAAGAAGGCGTCGGTGTCGCGGCGCAGCGCCGCGTCGAGCAGCCGCTGTTCCACGTCGTTCTGCGGCTCGAAGGACTCGGACATGCGGCGGGCGGCGCGCTGGTCGGCCCAGGCCGCCAGCCCGGACAGCTGCTCGGCCAGGATCGTGCCGCCCGCCGGGGAACCGGAGTTGATGGCGAGCGCGCGGCGGCGGTCCGGCCAGTAGCGCAGCGCGATGGTGAACGGCAGCGTGGTGTACTCGGTGCCCGTGCCGGCGGAGGCGGCGGCCTCGACCAGGCGCTCCCGCGAGGTGAACACCGGGATCACCTCCGCCCCGTCGACCTCCCGGGTCTGCCAGGGGAAGCCGGGACGGCCTGGCCGCAGCGTGAAGTCCATGTCGTCGGGGATCGGCAGCAGCACTTCGGCGTCGGCCAGCGACTGCAGGAACAGGTCGTGGTCGTTGTTGGCCGCGGCGCGCAGCAGGGCCCGCTCGACGTCGTTGGCGGGACGGAACTCCGGCCGCTTCGGCTCCTCGCGCGGCAGGTCCCGGTGCTGCTCCTGAAGCTCTTCCCAGGGGGCCGGTTCGCTTCCGGTCCCGTTCCCGTTCGCGCTGTCCCGGGACGCCTCTTTCGGGACGGCCGGGGTGTCGAGCCGAGTGGCGTCGGCGGCGTCCTGCGGCGGCACTGACGTGTCGGCGCCGAGCGCGGCCGCGATCCCGGCCTCGGGCGGGGGCGGCAGGTCGCGGCCGGGCACGTCCGGCCGACCATCGGGCGCGGGCGCGGCGGCGGCCTCCGCGGGCGCGGGCGGCGGGGTCGGTTCCGCGGCTTCGGACACCCCCCGCGGTGCCGACGGTGGCGGTGCGGGCGGTGCGGGCGGCGGTGCCGGTGGCTGTGCGGGCGCGGCCGCCGCGTCGGTGCCGCCCTCGTTCGGCGCGGCGTGCTTCCCCAGCCCCTTGCCCGCCGCGTGCGCCGGGCTCCGCCGCGCGTCGCGGACGCCGTCGAACGCGTCCCGGCCGTCCGCCGCACCCGGGAACCCGGACGGCCCGTGGCCGACCTTCGGCGGCCTGCTGTCGCCCTCGACCACCTGCTTGATGAACCACGACGGCAGCCGGGCCTCGATGGGCAGCAGCACCTCGTCCGCCCCGCGCGCGGGCGCGTCGACGGCCAGCCACCAGCGGGCGTCCGGCCAGGTCTCGGCGAGGTCGCTGAACTTGAGCCGCAGATAGTGCCGGTACGCGGGGCCCAGGCACTCGCGCATCGCCGCCGCCGAGGTGTAGGCCAGCACATGGGTGCGGCCCTCGTCCTCCTGGATCGGCCAGCTCGGCTGCGCCCGGTCGGCGAGCACCTCCTCGACCAGGTCCGGCGGTACGGGTAGCACCAGCTCGCTGCCGGCCAGGACGCGGAAGTACCCCTCCTGGTCGCCGGTCCGCACCGTCTCCTGCAGCCGGCGCTCGAGTTCCGACGTGGGCCGCCACGTGTCGGTCACGACCGCCACCCCCTGTATCAGTCCCGCCTGCGTCAATCCCCCGCCGCGCACCGGCGGAGCTCAATCCTGCCCGTCCCGGGCCCGATGTCCGGGCTCTTGACGCGCAAGTTACGGACTCGCCTTACGCTACATGGGCGAACATGGCCAAAGCCTCCCACCGGTGTCCCACCCGGTGGGACGGCCCACCGGACGCCGCGGGCCGCGACGTCACCCCCGCGGCCGGGCCGCCAGCTCGGACAGCGCCTCCAGGAGCCGGTCGACGTGCTCCTCGGTCGTACCGAGCCCGAAGCCGGCCCGCACCGCCGTACCGTGCGGTCCGTCGCAGGATCCGCCCTCCTCGCCGCCGAGCAGGTGCTGGACGAAGGGATGTGCGCAGAACCTCCCGTCCCGGACGCCGACGCCGTACGTCCCCGACAGGGTAAGCGCAGCGTCGCGCGCGTTCCAGCCGTCCACGACGAAAGTCACGATGCCGACCCGCGGGTTGCCCTTGCCCCACAGGGTCAGCTCGCGCACGCCGGGGATGGCGGCGATGCCGGCGCGGAGCCTGGCCAGCAACCGCTCCTCCCGCTCCACCAGCGCGTCCCAGCCGGTCCCGGCGAGGGTCTCGCAGGCGGCGGCGAGCGCGATGGCGCCCAGGACGTTCGGGGTGCCCGCTTCGTGCCGCTGCTGCGCGTCGGACGACCACAGGACCCGGTCGCCGTGGTCGCCGACCGAGCCGCTGGCCCCGCCGCCCTTGAGGTACGGCGCGGCGGCGCGCAGCCAGTCGGACCGTCCCGCCAGCACGCCGGCGCCGAACGGCGCGTACAGCTTGTGGCCGGAGAACGCGACGTAGTCCACGCCGAGCGCGGTCATGTCGAACGGCCGGTGCGGGACGTACTGGGCGGCGTCCACGGCGATCCGGGCGCCGTGCGCGTGCGCCGTACGGGCCAGCTCGGCGATCGGCCACACCTCGCCGGTCACGTTGGACGCGGCGGTGACCACCAGCAGCCGCGGACCGGTCGGGGCGGCGGCCAGGGCGCGGTCGGCGGCGGCGATCGCCTCGGCCGGGGTCGCGGGCGCGGGCAGCCGCACGGCGCGCTTCCAGGGGAGCAGGCTCGCGTGGTGCTCGGTCTCGAACACGACCGCGGTGGTGCCGGGCGGGGCGGCGTGCGCGAGCAGGTTCATCGCGTCGGTGGTGTTGCGGGTGAAGACGACCGCCGCGCGCGTCCAGGCGCCGAGGAAACCGCGGACGGTCTCGCGCGCCTTCTCGTACGCCTCGGTGGTGACCTGCGACGCGTACCCGGCGCCGCGGTGCACGCTGCTGTAGTACGGCAGTGCGCGGGTGACGGCCTCGTGCACCGCCTCGAGACACGGCGCGCTCGCGGGGTAGTCGAAGTTGGCGTAGGCGACGCTGCCGCCGCCGTCCAGGGGGACCAGGGCGTCGGTCCCGATGACGCGCGGCAGCACGTCGGGGCTCGCGGGGCTCGTGCCGCTCACCTCGCGCGGCGCGGGCGGAACGAGAGTCGAGATACCGGCGGACGACATGCGGCGGCCCTCCCAGGGCTCCAGGGACCCCGTGGGACGTCGGGCAGACGGCCGCGAACATCGGGATCCGCGCTTGCCGGGACGCGTTCTCGCGTCCGGCCAGGTCCTCACCCGGAGCACCCCATCGCGGACGAAGGGTTGCCGGTCAGCAAGCCGGGGCTTATCGCTGACGCTCATGACCTTGTGCGGAAGTATATGCGGATGCTCACGGGGATCAAATGGAGGGATGCGATGAGGAACGTGGCGGTAAGGGCACTGACCGGGGGAGTGCTCGCCCTCGGCGCCCCGGGGCTGCTGGGCGGATGCGGCCTGATGGGAAGCGACAACTCCGCCCAGATCTGCACCGACACCAGGAAGACGTTCGAGCAGTACATCACCCAGGTCAAGGGCGCCCCCGCGAACAAGCCCGAGCAGTGGAAGCAGGCCACCGAACAGCTCGCCGGGCGGATCGACGGCCTGTCGGGCAAGGCCGAGGACCCGCAGCTGAAGAAGGCGCTGAAGGACGAGTCCGGCCGCCTGCGCGGCGCCGCGGCCTCGGTCGGAACGGGGGACGCCGCCCAGCTCAACTCGGTGATGACGGAGACCCCGCAGCGCGTCGGCCGGGCCTGCTCCTGAGCTGTGTTTGTTGCAATCCCGGCCCAGGATGCTCGCCTGGCGGGCTGTGTTTGTTGCAATCCCGGCCCAGGGGGCTCGCCTGGCGGCTCGCACCCTGACCGTGCTTGGGGCGAGCGCGACATCGCTTCGCGATCTGGCCGGTGAGGCTCGCCTTCGGCATCGCCTCACCGGCCAGGTAGCGCGCTCGCGCGGTACCTGAGGCCGCTTCGGGACAGGCCCTAGGCCACGGGAGGACGGACCGGAAAGAGGGAAAGGGGAAGGGCCCGGCGTTGGGCGGATTCAAGGGGTCGTCGCAACTCCTCAAATCGAGGTGTTGCGACGACCGCGTGAACCCAAGTTGCCGCCGGGCCCTTCCGCTCAAGTCCGCCTAGCCTTCGCGCCGCCGATCAGCCGCGCGAATCGGGACGTTCGGGCTCCTCGGGTCCGCCCGGGCCGCCGGGCTCCTCGGGTCCGCCCGGGTCGCCGGGCTCCTCGGGGCCGTCGGGCGGCGGTTCCGCGCTCTGGCTGGGCCGTGACGGGGACTCGCGGCCGGGCCCCTCCGAGCCGCCCGGGCGGGACGGGGCGGGAGCGAGCGACGGCGGCCCGCCGGGACGGTCGGACGGCTGCCCGGAGTACGTGCCGCCGGTGTTCACCGACGGCGACCCGAACCGCTCCTGCGAGTAGCCCAGGGTGCTGACCGCGTTGGTCATGTAGGTGTTCCACATCCGCGCCGGGAGCGCGCCGCCGTACACCCCGTACCCCGGGATGTCCAGCGGCTTGCCGTCGCTGCGGAACATCGACACCGTCGTGGCCATCTGCGGGATGAACCCGTTGAACCAGATCGCCCGGCCCGCGTCGGTGGTGCCGGTCTTGCCGGCCACGTCACGGCCGTCGGCCAGCTGCGCCCCCGTCCCGGTGCCGCCCCGGACGACCTGCTGCATCGCGTACGTGGCGTCCCGCGCCACCTGCGTGCTGAAGACCCGCTGGCCCTTCTCGGTGAACGAGCGGGTGTGCTCCTTCTTGTTGTCGGTCACCGACTTCACCACGAACGGGGCGCGGTAGATGCCCTCGGAGGCGAACGTCGCGTACACCCCCGCCTGCTGCACCGGGTGCACCGAGATGACGCCCAGCGGGAACGTGGGCGCGGTGTTGGCGCCGTTGGCGGTGAGCTGGCTCTTGGGGATGCCCATCTTCACGGCCATCTGCGTCACCTTGTCCAAGCCGACCTTCTGGCCGATGTTGACGTAGGCGGTGTTGACCGAGTTCTGGGTGGCGCCCACCAGGTTGGTGTAGCCGAAGCTGCGGCCGCTGTCGTTGCGCACCGCGGTGCCGTTGTAGTACTGCGGCGACGACCCGTCGACGGAGTCGTACAGCTTCATCCCGCTGTCGAGCGCGGTGGCCAGGACGATCGGCTTGAATCCTGAGCCGGCCTGCGCCCAGTCGCCGAACGAGCTGCTCAGCGCCTCCATGAGGTAGTCGCGCCCGCCGTAGAAGGCCACCACCTGCCCGGTCGCCGGGTCGACCGACACCATGCCGGTGCGGATCTTCTTGCTCATCCCGGGCGGGGCGCTGGTGGTGACCGCGCGGCGCGCAGCGTCCATCAGCCGCTTGTCGAAGGTGGTGGTGATCTTCAGCCCGCTGCGGTTGATCTCGTCCTCGCTGTAGCCGCGGCGCTCGATCAGCTCCTTCTTGGCCACATTGACCATGTAGCCCTTCTGGCCCTTGAGGATGTTGGTGATCTTCTGCTTGACCGGCATCGGGAAGGTCATCGCCGACGCCTCGGCCTGGGTGACCGCCCCGTCCCGGACCATGTTGTTCACCACGGCGCGCCAGCGCTGCTCGGCGTAGGCCCGGTTCGCGCCCTCGGGCTCGGCGAAGTTGCTGGGCTGCTGGATCGCCGCCGCGAGGAAGGCGCCCTGGGCGGGGGTCAGCCGGCTGACGTCCATGCCGTAGTACGCCTTGGCGGCGGCCTGCACGCCGTACGCGTCCCGGCCGAAGAAGATCGTGTTGAGGTACTGCTCGAGGATCCAGTCCTTGGACTTCTCCCGCCCGACCTTCAGGGAGACCATGATCTCCTTGAGCTTGCGGGTGACCGAGCGCTCCTTGCCGATGCCGCCGTAGTAGTTGCGGACCATCTGCTGGGTGATGGTGGAGCCGCCCTGCAGCTGCTCGCCGGTGATCGTGGACCAGAACGCCCGCCCGGTGCCCTTCGGCGACACGCCGGGGTCCTGGTAGAAGCTGCGGTTCTCGGCCGCGATGACCGCGTCCCGCACGCCCTTGGGGATCTGCTTGATCGGGACGGCGTCGCGGTTGGTGCCGGTCTTGGCGATCGGCGTCTTGCCGTCGGAGTAGTAGAACGTCGGGCCCTGCGCGATGGCCTGCTGCTGGGGCGAGGGGACGGGCGTCATGAGGTAGGCCACGCCGAACGCGGCCACGGAGAAGCCGAGGAAACCGAGAACGATGAACAGCGCCCGGCGGGCGTAGCGGGCGGGCCTGCCGCGCCGCTTCTTGGGCGGCTTCTTACCGCCGCCGCCGGAGCCTGCGCTCTCGGACTTCTTGTCGCTTTTCTCGGGGGGTGCGGCCGTGGGGGCGTCCGCGGGCTCGATGGAGGGCCTGGAAGCGTCGTCGACGATCGGGACCCCGTCGCGGACGGTCTCGTCGGCGGGCGCCTTGGAGGGGGCCTCCGCGACGGCGACGGGCGTCTCGTCCGCGGGCTGCTCGTCCGCGGGCTGCTCGTCCGCGACGGGCGCCTCGCTCGCCGCGGGCTCCTTTCCTGTCGGCGCATCGCCTTCGGGCGCCTCGGCGGGGGTCTCTTCCGGGGGCGTCTCAGCTTCGGACGCCTCTTCCACCGGCGTCTCTGCCGGTGTCTCTTCCTGGGGCGCCTCGTCGGCCGAGTCGACCTCCGAGTCGGCTTCCGGGGGCGTCTCGTCCGCGGACGGCGCCTCGGTCTCGTGGTGGGTCTCGGTGTCGGTCCCGGTGGCGCCGGGGACGCCGTTCTCATTCATGTTCGCGGCGATGTCGTCATTCTTGGATTCGTCGGATTCGGTGCTGTCCGGGGCGGCGCCCTTCGCCGTGCCGCCCACGGCCGGGTCGTCATCTTGACTGCTCACAAGCCCCCCGTGATTCTTTTGTTACCGACGATACCCGAGGGCTTCGACGGCGTCGGTGGGTCAAGCACACTCCCATTGCTTCCCCATCAGTAAGGACGATCCGGCGGCCCGAACGGTTGTCCTCATCCTTTTAGCGGGATGAGTCCGTTCGGTCCGGAATGGCGAACGGCGGGCCATCCGGATGCGGATGCCCCGCCGTTCGGCGCGTTGCGTACCGCGCTAGGCACCGGTCACTTGGGCATGGTGCCGAGGATGTCGACCAGGAAAACGGTGTGGTCGGTGCCCTTGATCCCGGCCTGCGGGTTGCCGTCCTTGCCGTACCCGTCCTTGGGCGGCAGGACGAGCATCACCCGGCTGCCGATCTTCTGGCCCTGCAGGCCCTTGAAGAAGCCGGTCATGCCCTCGGTGGAGTTGAGCGGGAAGGTGGCCGGCGAGCCGTCCTCCCAGCTGGAGTCGAACTGCTTGCCGTCCCGCCAGATCAGGCCCTTGTAGTTGACCACGGCCACGTCGTCCTTGGTGGTCGCCCGGCCGGTGCCCTCGATCAGGGTCTCCACCCGCATCTTCTCCGGCGGGTCGGCCTTGGGAATGGTGACCTTGGGGCCCTTGCCCGGCTCGTTCGCGCCGACGGTCGGCAGGTCCTTGTCGTCCAGCTTCTTGGGCGTGCCCTGGGCCTCGGCGTTCTTGCCGAAGGCGGCCAGCAGGTCGACCACGAAGACGACCGAGTCGGTGTTCGAGAGCCCGAGCTGCTGGCCCTGCTGGCCGAAGCCCTCCTTGGGCGGGATCTCCAGGATCACCCGGCTGCCGGCGGTCTGCCCGACCAGGCCCTTGTCGAGGCCCTTGAGCTCGGTCTTGCCGAGGGTCATCGGGAGCACCTGCTGGCCCGCCGGGCGCTCCCAGGACGAGCTGAGTTTCTTGTTGGTGCTCTCGTCGGGCTTGTTGGTGTCGGTGCTGCGCGCCCACTGGTAGAAGGTGAACTTCACCAGCGCGGTGTCGCCGTTGGCGAGCTTGGTGCCGTTGCCCTTGATGGCGGTGTTGACCTGCAGCTTCCCGGTGGGGACCAGGTCCTTGGGGATGGCGACCTTGGGCGCCGTGCCGAGCGCGCCGGTGGCCTTGATCTCGGGCCCGGGCCGGGTCAGGTAGAAGGTCGTGCCGCCCGCGATGGCCAGCACGGCGACCACCGCGACCGCGATGCCGATCCGCCGCTGCCGCTTGGCCTGCGCCGCGGTCTTGCCCGACGGGCGCGGGCCGCGGCTGCGGCTGCCTCCGCTGATCCCGTGCGGGGTGAACTCCGGGCTCCGGATGTTCTTCGCGTTCGGCAGCTTGGCCTTGGCCTTGACCGTACGCTCACCCCGGGGCTTGTCATCCTCGGACATGTTTCCTCACTCGCTCCGGGCTCGACGACACCACGAAGGTCACACCCTGCCACCGCGGACCTAAGATGGCTGTGAAAACAGGGCAAAGAAGACCGCTTCGAATCTACCGGTCCCGCGGCAATCTACCGGTCCGGCGCCCGTTCGCGGGTGTCGAGGACGCCGTTCAGGAAGATCTTCGTGCCGGCGGTGCCGCGCGATCTTGGCCGGCGGGGCCGACCTCGGCGCCCTCGCGGGCGAACGCGATCGCGGCGGCACCGCCGATCCCGGAGGTGGCGCCGGTGATCACCACCACCTTGCCCTCGTAGCGGCGGGTCCCGCCGCCATGCCCAGCCCGGCCGCGCCCGCGGTCGGCGCCGCGCCCGTCGGCATGGCCCGCCGGCCGAGCCCGGCACGTTCCGCACTCGTGATCATCTCCTTGCAATGCGAATACTTGCTCGTGTTCGTGGTTCGCGATACGAGCGGGTGCTCGCATAATCAAGCGGGTGGAGCCGCCCGCGCGGGTGGCCGGTGGAGCCGGGCGCGGAAATGAATTCGTCGCCGCGGTCGCCCGCGTCCGCGCGAAAGGATGAATGGGGATGGTGATCTGGAATTGTTTGGGGATGTGGCGTAAGGGTCCTCTAACTGGGGGGACAGATCGTGGGCGGGACGCCGCGCGTCGGAGTCGACGACCCGGTCTACCACCGGAAATGGCCGGATGTGGCCGCCGGTCGCGGCCGCGGACGTTGTGTGTCCGAAAAGTCGCGGTGAACCGCCTTGCCGGCGACCGGGCCGCCAAACGGAATGAACGTTCTCGGACTTTCCGTCATCTCACCGGATATCTAATCCCGCGCCTAAGAAAGTGATCTTTAGAGCCAGGGGGCACCACGATGGCGTCAGGTCATGTCCACTCCCGCCTTCCGACGAAGAGACCCACCCGTGCGCGGGGGCCCGGAGCGGACGCGACCGCCTTCACGCCGATCGTCGGGCGGGACGGCGAGCTAGGCCTGCTGCGCGAGCAGCTCGCCGACCCGTCCGTGCGGCTGCTGACCATGACCGGGCCCGCCGGGGTGGGCAAGACCCGGCTGGCGCTGGCCCTCGCCGAGGACCTGCACGGCCCGTACGAGCGCCTCGACCTGGCCGGGCACGACCGGGCGGGCACCGTGCTCGACGCGCTCGCCGCCGCGGCCGTCCCCGGCCGGCTGGTCATCGTGGATCAGGGGGAGCACTTCACCGAGGCGCTGGCGGCGGGCCTGCCGCGGCTGCTGGCGGACCGGCCGGAGACCCGCGTGCTGCTGGTGAGCCGGGAACCGCTGCACCTGTACGGCGAGCGGGTGCTGCGGGTACCGCCGCTCGCCCGCGTCGCGTCCCTGGAACTGTTCCGGCAGCGCGCCGTCGCGGTCCGCCCCGACTTCTCTCTCAACGGCGGGGTGCGGGCCGAGGCGGCCCGGCTGTGCGAGCTGCTCGACGACCTGCCGCTGGCGATCGAGTTCGCCGCGGCACGGCTCAAACTGTTCCGCCCGGCCGAGCTGCTGGACCGGCTGCGGGACGGGCAGGACGTCCTCTACGGCGGCCCCACCCTGTCGCACCACGCGAGCATGCGGGCGGCGATCGGCTGGAGCCACGACCGGCTCACCGGCCCCGAACAGGCCGCCATCAGCGCGCTGGCGCTCCGCGACGGGGTGTTCTCACCGGCCGACGACCCCGAGCTCGCCCCCGAGATCATCGAGACGCTGGTGGACAAGAACCTGCTCGTCCCCATGCCGTCGGTGGACGGGGAGCCGCGCTTCCGGATGCTGAACGTCGTCCGGGCGTTCACCCGCGCGCTGGACGCGCCGCCCGTCACCCCGTCCCGGCCGCGGCCGCCGGCACCGTCGCTGACGCCGCGCGAGCAGGAGGTGGCGATGCTGGTGGCGCAGGGGCTGACCAACCGCCAGATCGCGGGACGGCTGGGCATCGCCGAATGGACGGCCGTCAACCACGTGCGCAACGTCATGCGCAAGCTCAACTGCACCTCCCGCGTCAACGTGGCGAGCTGGGTCCTGCGGGACGGCGCCGTCGCCGCCGCCGACTGACCGGGTGAAAGGGATCGGGCGGGCGGAGGATCTCCTCCGCCCGCCCGACGGCCGGTCAGTCCAGGGCGTCGAGGTCGTGGCCCATCTCCTCGGCCAGTTCGAGGGCCTTCTCGATGAGGGTCTCGACGATCTGGGATTCGGGGACGGTCTTGACGACCTCGCCCTTGACGAAGATCTGGCCCTTGCCGTTGCCCGAGGCCACCCCCAGGTCGGCCTCGCGGGCCTCGCCGGGACCGTTCACCACGCAGCCCATGACGGCGACCCGCAGCGGCA
Source organism: Actinomadura vinacea (assembly GCF_039532545.1). Classification (NCBI taxonomy): domain Bacteria; kingdom Bacillati; phylum Actinomycetota; class Actinomycetes; order Streptosporangiales; family Thermomonosporaceae; genus Actinomadura; species Actinomadura vinacea. Next base: position 113,701 of record NZ_BAAARW010000044.1, read on the forward strand.
GGTCGAGACCCTCCAGTCCGGCCTGGACCTCGTCGGCGAGCCGGTACACGTCGACCTGGGCGCGGCCGCAGGACGGGCACGACACGATCTCCAGCCCCCGCTGCCGCAACC
>NZ_BAAARW010000045.1:0-86425 GCF_039532545.1 Actinomadura vinacea
GCGCCGATCTCCACGGTGTGGGAGGGCGCCAACGCGGGCTGGTGGCCGGTGTTGTGGTTCCTGGCGAAGATGTGGGCGTTCATCTTCTTCTTCGTCTGGCTGCGCGGGTCGCTGCCCCGCGTCCGCTACGACCAGTTGATGCGGTTGGGCTGGAAGGTGCTGATGCCGGCCTCGCTGGGCTGGATCCTGCTGGTGGCCACGGTCCGGGCGCTGCGCAACGAGGGTTATGACATGCGGGCGATCGCGTTGTACGCGGCGATCGTGGCCGGGGTCGTGCTGGTGGCCACGCTGCTGTGGGAGACACTGCGCGGCGATGGCGGCAAGGACGAGCAGGCCGTCTCCGAGGCGCCCGCCAGCGGCGGGAGCGCGGGCGGGGGCGGGAAGGCCCCTGCCGCGGCGGCCGGGTTCCCCGTCCCGCCGATGGACGCCCCCCACTACCACGGCCGCCAGGCGGAGACCCCGTCGCGGTCGGCCACGACCACGACCACGCGTGAGGAGGTCGAAAGTGGGATTCACTGACTTCCTGAACCCGGTCAAGGGGTTCGGGGTCTCGTTCCATCAGATGTTCACGAAGAGCGAGACCGTCCAGTACCCCGAGGTGAAGAAGCCGACCGCGCCGCGCTTCCACGGCCGGCACCAGCTCAACCGGTGGCCGGACGGGCTGGAGAAGTGCATCGGCTGCGAGCTGTGCGCCTGGGCCTGCCCGGCCGACGCGATCTACGTGGAGGGCGCCGACAACAACCCCGAGGAGCGCTACTCCCCGGGCGAGCGGTACGGGCGCGTCTACCAGATCAATTACCTGCGCTGCATCCTGTGCGGCCTGTGCATCGAGGCGTGCCCGACCCGGGCGCTGACGATGACCAACGAGTACGAACTGGCCGACGACAGCCGCGAGAGCCTGATCTACACCAAGGACATGCTGCTCGCCCCGCTGCGCGAAGGCATGGAGACGCCGCCGCACCCGATGCGGCTGGGCGAGACCGAGGAGGACTACTACCGCCTCGGCCTCAAGTCCGACGAAAGCGCCTCCTCGGGCCCCGGGGCCGGTTCCGGTTCCGGTGAGAGGAGTGAGCCCAAGTGAGCAGTCCCGACGTGGTCGTGGCGCAGGTCGCCGACGCCCAGCCGGGAGAGCCGTTCATCTTCTGGCTGCTGGCCGTGGTGTCGGTCTGCGCCGCGCTCGGCATGATCTTCATGCGGCGGGCGGTGCACTCGGCGCTGATGCTGGCCACGGTGATGCTGTCGCTGGCCGCGCTGTACGCCGTGCAGGACGCGCCGTTCCTGGCCTTCGTCCAGGTGATCGTCTACACCGGCGCGGTGCTGATGCTCTTCCTGTTCGTGCTGATGCTGGTCGGGGTCAGCTCCACCGACTCGCTGGTGGAGACGATCCGCGGCCAGCGGCTGTGGGCCGCGATCGCCGCGGTGGGCTTCCTGGTGCTGCTGGCCGCCGGGCTCGGCAACGCCGCGCTGACCGACTCGGTCGGCCTGCGCGCCGCCAACGGCGACGGCGGCAACGTCGTGGGCCTGGCGCGGCTGCTGTTCAGCAAGTACGTGTTCGCGTTCGAGGCGACCAGCGCGCTGCTGATCACCGCGGCGCTGGGCGCGATGGTGCTGGCGCACCGCGAGCGGCTGACGCCCAAGCCCACCCAGCGCGACCTGGCGCAGAAGCGGTTCGAGCGGTTCGCCTCCAGCGCCGCCCACCCGGGCCCGCTGCCGGGCCCCGGCACCTACGCGCGGCACAACGCGGTCGACATGCCCGCGCTGCTGCCCGACGGCAGCGTCTCGGAGCTGTCCATCAACCCGGTCATCGCCGCCCGTACCGACACCGCCGAGCGGCACGCCGACCTGTACGGCGACACCGAGGAGCACGCGGTGGAGCAGGACGTGGCCGCGGTCAAGGCCGTGACCGAAGAGGCCGAAGCGGCCGGAGGAGCCGAAGAGCCCGGCACCGAGGTCGAGGTCGGCTCGGGCAAGCCGGGCCCGGCCTCCCCGTCCGCCAAGGCTGAAGGCGAGGCTGGTCAATGAGTCCGGGACACTACCTGGCGCTCTCGGCGATCCTGTTCACCATCGGCGCCGTCGGCGTGCTGGTGCGCCGCAACGCGATCGTGGTCTTCATGTGCGTCGAGCTGATGCTCAACGCGACCAACCTGGCGTTCGTCTCGTTCGCCAGGATGCACGGCAACCTCGACGGGCAGATCATCGCGTTCTTCGTGATGGTGGTGGCCGCGGCGGAGGTCGTGGTGGGCCTGGCGATCATCATGACCATCTTCCGGACCCGCAGGTCCTCGTCGGTCGACGACGCGAACCTGCTGAAGTACTGAGAGGTCGGGGATGAAAGCGGAAGGCATCCAGGCCCTGGCCTGGCTCCTGATCGCGCTGCCGCTGGCCGGCGCGGCGATCCTGCTGCTCGGCGGGCGCCGCACCGACAAGTGGGGCCACCTGCTCGGCGTCACGATGTCGCTGGCCTCGTTCGTGGCCGGCGCGGCCATGTTCGTCCAGATGCTCGGATACGGGGCCGAGGAACGGCGCCGCACCGTCCACCTGTGGGAGTTCTTCGACGTCGGCTCGTTCAAGGTCGACCTGGGCCTGCTGGTGGACCCGCTGTCCATCAGCTTCGTCCTGCTGATCACCGGGGTCGGGTCGCTGATCCACATCTACTCCATCGGCTACATGGCCGAGGACCCCGACCGGCGCCGGTTCTTCGCCTACCTCAACCTGTTCGTCGCGGCGATGCTGCTGCTGGTGCTGGGCGACAGCTACGTGGCCATGTTCCTCGGCTGGGAGGGCGTGGGCCTCGCCTCGTACCTGCTGATCGGGTTCTGGCAGTACAAGCCCACCGCGGCGGTCGCGGCGAAGAAGGCGTTCGTCGTGAACCGGGTCGGCGACATGGGCTTCCTGCTCGCGATCATGCTGATGTTCGCGACCTTCGGGACCGTCGGGTTCGACCGGATCCTCGGCGAGGGCGCCGAGCACGTCGGGCTGGCCGGCGAGCTGAGCACCGGCACCGCGACCGCGCTGGGGCTGCTGCTCCTGCTCGGCGCGTGCGGCAAGTCGGCGCAGCTGCCGCTGCAGTCCTGGCTGCTGGACGCGATGGAGGGCCCCACCCCGGTGTCGGCCCTGATCCACGCCGCGACCATGGTGACCGCGGGCGTCTACCTGATCGTCCGGTCCGCGCCGATCTTCGAGATGGCGCCGGACGCCCAGCTGGTGGTGACCATCGTGGGCGCCGCCACGCTGCTGGCCGGTGCGATCATCGGGTGCGGCAAGGACGACATCAAGAAGGCGCTGGCCGGGTCGACGATGTCGCAGATCGGCTACATGCACCTGGCCGCCGGGCTCGGCAAGGCCGGGTACGCCCTCGCCATCGCGCACCTGATCGCGCACGGCTTCTTCAAGGCGGGCCTGTTCCTGGGCGCCGGATCGGTCATGCACGGCGTGCACGACGAGGTGAACATGCGCCGGTACGGGGCGCTGCGCTCGCTGATGGTGATCACCTGGGCCACGTTCGGGCTCGGCTACCTGGCCATCATCGGCTTCCCGGGCCTGTCCGGCTGGTTCACCAAGGACGGCATCATCGAGGCCGCGTTCGCCAAGGGCGGCACGTCCGGGATGGTCCTGGGCGCCTGTACCGTGATCGGCGCCGGGATCACCGCGTACTACATGTCGCGGGTGATGTTCATGACCTTCTACGGCGGGAAGCGCTGGGACGAGGACGTGCACCCGCACGAGTCGCCCAAGGTCATGACCGTTCCGCTGATGCTGCTGGCGGTCGGGTCCGTCTTCGCGGGCGGGTTCCTGATCCTCGGCGGGTTCTCCGAGTTCCTCGCCCCGGTGGTGGGCGAGCCCGAGCACCACGAGTTCCAGCCGGTCACCGGGCCGAGCATCGCCACGTTCGTGCTGATGGTGATCGGCGCCGGGATCGCGTGGCGGCAGTACGGTGCCCGTCCGGTGCCGCGCGAGGCGCCCGCCGGGTCGTTCGTCACCGTCGCGGCCCGCAAGGACCTCTACGGTGACGCGCTGAACGAGTCGCTGCTGATGCGGCCCGGCCAGTGGCTGACCCGGCTGGCGGTCTGGTTCGACGGCCGCGGCGTCGACGGCGTGGTCAACGGCCTCGCGGCCGGGGTCGGCGGCAGCTCCGGACGGATCCGGCGGCTGCAGACCGGCTACGCCCGCTCGTACGCACTGTCAATGTTCTTCGGCGCGGCCATCATCGTGGCCGCGCTGCTGGTGGTGAACGTCTGATGGAAGACTTTCCCTGGCTGAGCGTGCTCATCGCTGTGCCGCTGGTCGGCGCGGTGCTGGTGGGCGCGCTGCCGCGGGCCCGCGAGTCGCTGGTCAAGCAGACCGCGCTGGGCGTCTCGCTGCTGGTCGCGGCGGGCACGCTGGTGATGGCGGCCGGCTTCGACACCGGCGGGCCGCGCTTCCAGTTCGAAGAGAAGTACTGGTGGATCAAGCAGTTCGGGGTGCACTGGGCGGTCGGCGTCGACGGCGTCGCGCTGGTGCTGATCGTGCTGTCGGTGATCCTGGTCCCGCTGGTCATCCTGGCGTCCTGGAACGAGGCGGACCGCTCCGGCGGCGTCGACGTCCCGGCCAAGCGGTCGGCGAGCACCTACTTCGCGCTGCTGCTGACGCTGGAAGCGATGATGATCGGCGTCTTCGCGGCGACCGACGTCTTCCTCTTCTACGTCTTCTTCGAGGCGATGCTGATCCCGGTGTACTTCCTCATCGGGTCCTACGGCGGCGCCCAGCGCTCGTACGCCGCGGTGAAGTTCCTGCTGTACTCGCTGTTCGGCGGGCTGCTGATGCTCGTCGCGGTGATCTGGCTGTACCCGCTGTCGGCGAAGCCGGTCGGCGAGGGCGGCCTGGGCCGCGGCACCTTCCTGTTCGCCGAGCTGACCCAGCTGAACATCGACCCGAACACGGCCAAGTGGCTGTTCCTCGGTTTCTTCATCGCGTTCGCGATCAAGGCGCCGATGGTGCCGGTGCACACCTGGCTGCCGGACGCCGCGCAGCAGGCCCCGGCCGGCGCGCTGGTGCTGATCGTCGGCGTGCTGGACAAGGTCGGCACGTACGGCATGCTGCGGTTCTGCCTGGAGCTGTTCCCGGGCGCCGCCAAATGGGCGACCCCGGTCGTGCTTGGCTTCGCCGTGGTGAGCATCATCTACGGCGCGGTACTGGCGATCGGCCAGGTCGACCTGAAGCGGCTGGTCGCCTACACCTCGATCTCCCACTTCGGGTTCATCGTGCTGGGCGTCTTCGCGATGACCAGCCAGGCCCAGTCCGGCGCCGCGCTCTACATGGTCAACCACGGCTTCTCCACCGGGGCGCTGTTCCTGCTGGTCGGCTTCATGATCGTCCGGCGCCGGTCGGCGCGGATCGACGACTACGGCGGGGTGCAGAAGGTCGCGCCGATGCTGGCCGGGACGTTCCTGGTCGCGGGCCTGTCCGGGCTGTCGCTGCCCGGCCTGGCGCCGTTCGTGTCGGAGTTCCTGGTCTTCACCGGCACCTTCACCCGCTACCGGGTACCCGCGATCATCGCCACCGTCGGCATCGTGCTGGCCGCAATCTACATCCTCTGGATGTACCAGCGGACGATGGGCGGGCCGACCGCGGAGAAGACCGCGGGGATGAAGGACCTGTCCGGGCGCGAGCTGTGGGCGGTCGGCCCGATCCTCGCGATCATCGTGGCGCTGGGCTTCTTCCCGCAGCCGGTCCTCAACGTGATCAATCCCTCGGTGGAGCACACTCTCGTCCGGGTGGAGCAGCGAGATCCGGCGCCGAAGATCACCGGCAACGTCGCTGAGAACGGAGCCCGTCCATGAGCCTCACCAGTCAGCTGGGCGCGGCCGTCCTGGCCGCCCCGGGCGGCGGCAGCGAGATCCCCGCCCCGAACATCGAGTACGGGCAGCTCGCCCCGATGCTGCTGGTCTTCGGCGTCGCCATCGTCGGCGTGCTGGTCGAGGCGTTCGCCGGGCGCAGGCTGCGCTACCCGCTGCAGGTGGGCCTGGCCTTCCTCGGCCTGGCAGGCGCGTTCGTCTGGACGATCGTGCTGGCCTGGCGCGACAAGCCGTTCCACGTGGCCGCCGAAGGCGCGCTCGCGGTGGACGGCCCCACCCTGTTCCTCCAGGGCACCATCCTGGTGCTGGCGCTGATCAGCCTGCTGCTGATCATCGAGCGCAAGCAGGGCAACTTCGCCGCGCAGGCGTCCGCGCTGCCGGGCAGCGAGGCCGAGCAGGAGGCGGCGGCGGCCGGGGTCGTCCAGACCGAGGTCTTCCCGCTGATGACCTTCGCGGTCGCCGGGATGCTGATGTTCCCGGCGTCCAACGACCTGCTCACCATGTTCGTGGCGCTGGAGATCCTGTCGCTGCCGCTGTACCTGCTGTGCGGGCTGGCCCGCCGGCGGCGGCTGCTGTCGCAGGAAGCCGCGGTCAAGTACTTCCTGCTGGGCGCGTTCTCCTCGGCGTTCTTCCTGTACGGCGCTGCGCTGCTGTACGGGTACGCCGGCTCGGTGCGGCTGTCGGTGATCGCCGCGCAGCTCAGCCGGGACGCCGGCAGCGAGACGCTGCTGCTGGGCGGGGTCGCGCTGCTGTCGGTCGGGCTGCTGTTCAAGCTGGGCGCGGTGCCGTTCCACATGTGGAAGCCCGACGTCTACCAGGGCGCCCCCACCCCGATCACGGCGCTGATGGCGTCCTGCACGCTGGTGTCGGCGTTCGGCGCGATGCTGCGGGTTTTCTACGTCGCGCTGGAGAACCTGCGCTGGGACTGGCGGCCCGCGATGTGGGGTGTGGCGATTCTCACCATGATCGCCGGTGCGGTGATCGCGATCACCCAGACCGACATCAAGCGGATGCTGGCCTACTCCTCGATCGCGCACGCGGGCTTCCTGCTCACGGGCGTGATCGCCACCTCCGAGGCCGGGCTGTCCGGCACGCTGTTCTACCTGGCCGCCTACGGCTTCACCACGATCGGCGCGTTCGCGGTGATCACGATGGTGCGGGACGCGGGCGGCGAGGCCGCGCACCTGTCCCGCTGGGCCGGCCTGGGCAGGCGCTCCCCGCTGGTGGCCGGAGTGTTCGCCTTCTTCCTGCTGGCGTTCGCCGGAATCCCGCTGACCAGCGGCTTCACCGGCAAGTTCGCGGTGTTCAAGGCGGCGATCGAGGGCGGCGCCACCCCGCTCGTGGTGGTCGGCGTGGTGTCCTCGGCGATCGCGGCGTTCTTCTACGTCCGGGTGATCGTCGTGATGTTCTTCAGCGAGCCGGAGGCCGACGGCCCGTCGGTGATTTTCGGCCCGGCGACCGTGACGGCTGTGGCGCTCGGGCTGGCGGCTACTGTGGTACTCGGTGTGCTCCCGCAGCCCGTGCTGGACCTGGCGGGAGACGCCGCGACACAAATGTTCGTCCGGTAGGGGGTCTTGGGTGAGTAGAGCTTTCGCCGGGGGATCGGCAGAGGGTCCGTTCGGGATCGCCGTGGACGAACGACTGGCGGCTGAGACCCAGGAACGGCTCGCCGCCGTCGAAGGTCTGCTGCTCGACTCGGTGCACAGCGACGACCCGCTGCTCGCCCAGGCCTCCAAGCATCTCGTCGAGGCGGGAGGCAAGCGGTTCCGGCCCATGCTGGTGCTGCTGGCCTCCCACTTCGGCGACCCGTCCGCGTCCGGCGTCATCCCGGCCGCGGTGGTGGTGGAGCTGACCCACCTGGCCACGCTGTACCACGACGACGTCATGGACGAGGCGACGGTCCGCCGCGGCGAGCCGTCCGCCAACTCCCGGTGGACCAACACCGTCGCCATCCTCACCGGCGACTACCTGTTCGCCCGCGCGTCCGACCTGCTCGCCGACCTGGGCCCCGAGGCGGTCCGGATCCAGGCGCGCGCGTTCGCCCGGCTGGTCCGCGGCCAGATCCAGGAGACCGTCGGCCCGACCCCCGAGGCCGACCCGCTCAAGCACTACCTGCAGGTCGTCGCGGACAAGACCGCCTCGCTGATCGCGGTGTCCGGCCAGTTCGGCGCCCTCCTCGCGGGCGCCCCCGGCCACGTCGTCGACACCGTCACCTCCGCCTGCGAGAAGATCGGCGTCGCCTTCCAACTGTCCGACGACATCCTCGACATCGCCTCCGAGGCCGAGCAGTCCGGCAAGACCCCCGGCACCGACCTGCGCGAGGGCATCCGCACCCTGCCGATGCACCACGTCCTGGCCGGAACGAACACCGACGACGCCCGCCTGCGCGAACTCCTGGCCGCCGACCTCACCGACGACGCCCTGCACGCCGAAGCCCTGGCGCTCCTGCGCGCCCACCCGGCAATGGACCGTGCCCGCACCGACCTACGCCGCTGGGCCGAGGACGCCCGAGCCGAACTGCTGACCCTCCCCGACATCCCGGCCAGGGCCGCCTTCACCGGCCTCTGTGACTACGTGGTGAGCCGCACCGGCTGAAGGGGACGACGGCGGTATCACCGCTCCGTCTCCACGTAGATCGAGGCGCAGACCCATTTCGCGGTTCCATCCTCGGCGGGTTCCGTCCACACCGCGTCCGCGTGGGCGGTCACGAGCAGCAAGCCCCACCCACCGAACCCGTCCGAGCCGGCCTCGTCGATCTCCTTTACGGTCGAGACCGCCTCCCGAGGCTGGGGCACACGTCCGACAGCAGTGTCTGAGACCCCCTATCACCAGGCGGTCCGGCAGAGCCGTGAGGTAGAGGCGGACGGTGTCGGCCGGAGCGGAGACGGCGGCGGCGTTCGTCGCCAACTCGCTGACGATCGCCAACGCCCGCTCCTCGTACCGCTCAAGCCTCCAGCCCCGCAGAGCGAAAGAGGCAACAGACCGCGCCGACCCCACCGAGACGCCTGTGGCGAGCAGATCTCGCACGGTCCCCGGAACGTTAGGCTCGCTCGCATGTATCCGGTGAGGGGCTCGGGCGAACGGGTCGTCCTGCGGGAGTTCACCGAGGACGACATCGACGCGGTGTTGAAGGTGTACGGAGATCCGGTAGTCACTGAGCATCTGTCGTTCGATCCTCGTGACCGCGAGCAAGTCGCCAAGACGATCCGGTCCGTGACCCGAGCGGCCCAGGCCGACCCGCGCAGCGAGTACTCCCTGGCCGTCGAAATGATCGATGCCGGGACGTGCATCGGCTTCGCGCGTCTGGCGATCGACGCCCAACATCCCGGCCAGTCGAGCGCTCAACTCGGGTTCGCATTGCGCGCCGACCAGTGGGGCCGGGGGCTCGGGGCCGAAACCGTCGCCCTGCTGTTGCGGTTGGGGTTCGGGGAGTTGGGGCTGCATCGGTTGTGGGGTGCCCGTTCGCCTGGGAACGAGGTGTCGGACCGTCTCATGCGCAAGCTCGGCATGATCGAGGAAGGCCGGATCCGGGGGCATATCAAGATCGGCGGATCCTGGCGGGACTCGATCGTCCACTCGATCCTCGAAGACGAATGGCGGCACCCGTAGTGTCGGGGCGCCTTGGCCTGGACGTGCGGCACGAGGAACGAAGAAGGCCTACCCCGTTGGGGGTAGGCCCTCCCTCGCTTCAGGCGTGTTGGGCTTCTGGGCTTAGGCCTCTGGCCTTCATGGCGTGCAGGACCATGTTGATCAGGACCTTCTTGCAGGATTCCATGCGGCGGGCGTCGCACAGCATGACCGGGACCTTCGGGCCCAGGTTCAGGGCCATCTGGATCTCTTCCAGGTCGTACCGGCGGGCGCCCTCGAAGCAGTTCACCGCCACCACGAACGGGGTGCCGCGGCGCTCGAAGTAGTCGACCGAGGGGAAGCAGTCCGACAGCCGCCGGGTGTCGGCCAGGACGACCGCACCCAGCGCACCGAGCGCCACCTCGTCCCACATGAACCAGAACCGCTCCTGGCCCGGGGTGCCGAACAGATAGAGGACGTAGTCGTCGCCCATCGTGATGCGGCCGAAGTCCATCGCGACGGTGGTGGTGTTCTTGCGCTCCACGCCGGAGATGTCGTCCACGCCGATGCCCTCGTCGGTGAGGATCTCCTCGGTGCGCAGCGGCTGGGTCTCCGAGACCGTGCCCACCATCGTGGTCTTGCCGACACCGAAACCGCCCGCGATCACGATCTTGGCCGCAGTGGGGAGCCTGCGGCCGTTCGCATCGCGACTAGAGGGCCCGGAGACCATCGATCACCGCCTTGTAGAGCCTGATGTCGTGCATGTCCGCCTCCGGTTCCGGCTCCTGCATCGAGATGAACCCCTTGTCCAGGAGATCGCCGAGCAGGACCCGCACGGTGGCGACGGGAAGGTTCAGATGGCCGGTGAGCTCCGCGACCGACATCACCGACTGGCACATCTGCATGATCGCCAGATGCTCGGGGCCCAGCCCGATCTCGGAGTCGGGACTGATCCCGATCGCCACCACCAGCGTGATCAGGTCGAACTTGCCGCGGGTGGGTTCGAGCCGACCGCTGGTCATGACGTACGGCCGCACCATCGGCCCGGCGTGCTCGTCCAGCAGCCGGTCGTGCGGGACGTCCTCGGCGTATTGCGGGCTATGGCCCTGATCCTCGGGAGGCATCATCGGACGGGGCGACCCTCCACACTGGACGACTCCGCCCGCGACGGCGTGCTCAGGTGGTGGCCCATCGCGGTGACCAGCATGGCCATCTCGTAGGCGATCAGACCCACGTCTGCCTCCTCGTCGCTGAGCACGGCCAGGCAGGCGCCCTTGCCGGCCACCGACACCAGCAGGAACGCCGACTGCATCTCGATGATGCTCTGCCGGACCGGTCCGCCGCCGAAACGGGTTCCGGCGCCCTTCGCCAGGCTCTGGATCCCCGCGGCCACCGCGGCCAGGTGCTCGCCGTCGTCCTGGGAGAAGTCGCGGGAGGCCGCCATCAGCAGCCCGTCCGCCGAGAGTACGATCGCGTGCCGGGCGTGCGGCAGCCGTCCCACCATGTCGTCCAGCAGCCAGCTGAGGTCGCCCGACGAGCCCGTTTTCTGCATCACTGATCGTCCTCGCCTTCTACGTCGTGGTGCCCGGAACGGGCGGCCTCCGACCGGCCGCGGCGGGTGCCACGCTGGTAGGAGCCCATGATGCGCTTGATGTCCTCGGGTGAGCGGCCCGGGTCCTCGTCCTCGTCGTCCTCGTCGTCCTGCGTGGCGAGCGGCTCGGCGGTGCGCAGCGGCGGCGCCAGGTTCGCCTGCGGCACCCGGACGGGCAGGCCGGAGGGAGTGCTGTCGATCTCGGGCACGGGCGGTAGGTCCTCCGGGGTCGCGGACGCGGCGCCCTCGGCCCCGGCGTCGCTCGGATCGTCGGCCTGGCCACCGGCCAGGCCGTGGCCCTCGCCGCCGGCCGGAACGGCGGGGTCCAGCGGGCCCGTCGTGGTCGGCGAGCCCGCCGGGCCGGCGTCGGTGCGGGGCCCCGGCGAGTGGGCCAGGTTGGGCACCGCGACCAGCGATGGCGCGGACGGCTGTCCCGGCCCGGCGGGCGCTCCGGGCGAAGCGTCCTGCTCGCCCTGTGCCGGGGCCGCGCCGACCATCGTCGGCTGGCGGACGGTCAGTCCGTTCTCGGTGGTGGTGCCGGCGGGCACCGGCCGCGGCCCCGTGGACTCCGCGGTCCCGGCGGGGACGGCCTCGGCCGGGACCACCGGGGCGACGGGGTCGGGGCGGCCCCCGCCGTCTTCCACGATCAGTTCGCTCGGGATCACCACGACGGCGGTGGTGCCTCCGTACGCGGACCGCTTGAGCATGACCTGCAGACCGTAGCGTTCGGCCAGCTTGCCGACCACGAACAGGCCGAGCTGCACCGAGCTCTGCAGGTTGAACTCGGGCGGGTCGGCGATCCGGGCGTTGATCTCGGCCAGCTTCTCATCGGTCATGCCGAGCCCGCGATCCTCGATGTCGATCGCGAAGCCGCTGGCGACCAGATGCCCGCCGATCTGCACGACCGTGTCCGGCGGGGAGAACGACACCGCGTTCTCGATCAGCTCGGCCAGCAGATGGGTGACGTCACCGACGGAGCGGCCGGTCAGCTCGATCGGCCCGAACGGCATGACCTGCACCCGGGTGTAGTCCTCGACCTCGCCGACCGCGGCCCGGACCACGTCGATCATCGGGACGGAGCGGCGCCAGCCGCGGGCCGGGATGGAACCGGAGAGAACGATGAGGTTCTCGGCGTTGCGCCGCATCCGGGTGGCCAGGTGGTCGAGCCGGAACAGCTCGTCCAGTTCCTTGGGATCGATGTCGCGGCGGCGCTCCATGGTGTCCAGCAGGGACAGCTGCCGGTGCACCAGCGTCTGGGTGCGGCGGGCGAGACTCAGCAGGACGTCGCGGATGCCGCGGCGCAGTTCGGCCTGCTCGACCGCGGTGCGGATGGCGGTCTCCTGGACGTTGTTGAACGCCTTGCCCACCTGGCCGATCTCGTCGTCGCCGAAGCGCAGCGGCGGGGCCTCGGCGGCCACGTCGACCTTCTCACCGTGCCCGAGCCGTTCCACCACGCTCGGCAGTTGTTGCTCGGCCAGCTCCCACGCGGCGCGGCGCAGCCTTTCCAACTGGCGGACGAGGGCACGGGCGGTGGTGATCGACACGGTGATCGACGCGATGACCGCCAGCAGGCCGAGACCTCCGGCGAGCAGCAGCCGGATGACGACCCAGATGCCGATGGGGGTGGCCCGGCCGACCAGACGGTTACCGGCGGACTGGACGCTCTGCCGCATCTGGGCCAGGGCGGGCTCGGACGCGGCCTGCCATTGGTCGGCGTTCACTCGGAGGCGCTGCCCCGGACGGGACCTGAGGAGGCCGTCCTCCGTCGAACGGAACTCGGCGAGTTTCCGGCTGGTGCTCAGCTCGGTGTACTGCTGGGGCTCGGAGTCGCGCACGTCGGTCATCGCGCGGTCGTAGGAGTACCGGCGGATGCCGACCAACTGGCTGATCTGCAGCAGGTCGGCGGCGCTGATCCGGCCAGTGGTAAGCATGCCCGCGATCAACGCGTCCTCGCGGGAGAGCAGTTCCCAGGTCCGGTTAAGGGCGACCTGGGCGCGTACGGTGTCGGCGAAGTCGTCGTCGTCGAGCGTCGCCATCGAGTCGTATACCCGGAAGGTGGTCTCGTTGATCGTCGAGTAGACGTCGAAGCTTTGTGCGCGGTCCATCGTGCCGGCGTCGATCGCCTGCCGGTCCTTGCCGAGCCGATGCAGCAGGCGGGAGAGGTCGGCCAGGCGGCGTTCGAGCTGGTCGTCGGCGGCGCGCTTGACGGAGCCGGACGCGGCCTGCTTGAGCACCACGGCGGTGGTCTTGTCGGTGCGGGCGCGTTGTGCGACAAGGGCGGCGCGGCGCGCTTGCGAGGGACCGGCCAGGTAGACGATGGTGAGCCGTCGTTCACGCTGCAGGTCGACCAGCATGGGGTCGCTCGGCTCGGCGACGCTGTCGAGCGTGCTCACCCAGAGAAGGTTGATGCCCTCCCGGGCGGTCACCCACGCCGCGAACGCCCACAGCGCGGTGAGTGACAGCAGCATCGCCGTAATCTTGGTCCGCAGTCGCGAGTTGCGAAAGCGCATTGGAATCGCCCAACAATTGTCAAGGTGCTTGCAATGCGCGGTAGCGGCCCCGGATGCAAGTCACGTGTGGCGGGGGTTTGCAGGAACGGCCGGCCTCAACCGGTTCGGTGCACGCAGGACCTTACCAACGTACTCATAGGGCCTCAAGGTGAACCGTTTACTTCGGTGAAACTCCCAGAGAGGGCGTGGTGTGGGGTGAGGTAATTCACATTACGTAAACGCGGGAGAGATCTGGGCGAGGTGGAGTGCGGCCAGCGTCGCCGCACGCACGATCGTTATTGGGTAATATGTATCTTTATCATGCCAAAGAGGAAGATTGTTATCTTTAACCATGACTGGTGCAGATAGTCCGATTTTCTGTGCGGCGATGGCCGACCTGAGGAAGCCCGCCCCGCGGGCGACCGCCGGACGAGCCTCCGGCGCGAGCGGCGGGCCGAGCAGCAGGACGTGCAGTGCGTACGCCGTCTCCTCAGGAGTACCGTCCCAGCGACCCCACGATCCGTCTGGCTGCTGCGTGTCGAGAACCCAGCGGACGGCGCGTTCCACCGCACGCGCCGTGCCGCCGCCCGCCGCGGCACCGCCGAACCGCGTCAGGGCCGGCGTGACGCAGGCCGTGGCGTAGTAGGGGGACGCATGCCATCGATCCCGCCACGCCCCGTCCACGTCCTGCTGGTCGCACAACCACCCGGCCACTTTGGCCAGGGTCGCGTCATGGCGCGGTCCGCCGCGGCGGGTGCTCTCCGCGTAGTGGCCGAACGCCTCCAGCACGTGCGCGTTGGTGGTGATCGAACGGCCGTTCTCTCCCTGCCAGGTGCACATGTGCGTGGGCGTCTCGTAGTTCCACAGCAGGTCGGGCGGGTGCGGGCGGCCGAGCAGCGACAGCGCGTACAGGATCCCCGAACTGCTGTCGGCGTCTGGTGGCAAGCCGGACCCGCCCCCCGTCCCGGACGACCCCAGGCTCGCGCTCATCTCCTCGAGCAGCCACGCCGGCACCGTCACCGGGACTCCCGCGCGTGCCAGCCAGCTCAGCACCCAGCCTCGTTCGAACTCGGTGATCGGCGCCGCGACCGGGACCGGGCCGCCGAACCGCGCCACGGTCGCCTCCAGGTAGCGACGCGCCGACCCGCGCACCGCGGCGTTGGCTCGCCCGAGGCCGGAGCCGCCGCCGGAGCCGCCATCGCCGAGCCAGGCGGCGGTGGCGGCGGGCGAGGCGCCGACCGTTCCCGAGGGCTCGGGACGCACCGAACGCGCCGCCACCGCCGACCCGCCCGCGACCTCCAGGGCGTGCAGCAGCTTCACCGGCACGGGCGCGCTCCGGTCGAGCAGTTCCCGGATCATTGGCAGCAACTCCCCGGCCATCCCGGCGGGCGGGCGCAAGGGCTCCGCCTCCTGCCAGGACTCCAGTCCCGAGGGCGGGCGCACGCGCAGCGCCGCCAGCCGCCGGTTGATCAGCTCGACGAGGTAGGGGGTGATGTGCTCGATCGCCGGCATGTCGGGCACTCCGGCACCGCCGCCGGGCGCCTGCGTGCCGAAGGCGGGCAGGAGCCGTTCGGACACCAACCGCAGCGCCTCGTCGACGGCCTTCAGCAGCTCCGCCCGCGGCACTCCGGGCGGCACCTCCGGCACACCCGCCACCGACCCGGGGCCCGCGTGCAGCGGGACGAGGACGGAGAGCAGGGCCTCCGTGGCGCTCAGCGTCGGGACCAGCGCGTACCCGTCGTCGGGCAGGCCCCAGCCGCCGTCGGGCCGTTGCGCCGCCAGCAGGAACCGCACCCGTCTGGCGTGGCCGGCCAGCCTTGGGGCCAGCGACACCAGCCGGCCCGTCTCGTACACCGACGGGGAGGAGCGGCCCCCAGGGTGGGCGACGAGTTCGGCGACGATCTCCGAGGCTTCAGCGGCGACATCGACCAGGCCCGTGCGGTGCGGGGCCCCGCCCGCGGTCACAGTGCCCCCCAGTAGTCGCTCACGCCGTAGAACGCCGTGCTGTAGCCGATCTGCCGCTCCAGGTACGCGGTCGCCTCCGGGCAGTCTTCCCGCAGTGGTTCGAGCAGGTCACGGCAGCCCTCGATGATCTGACCGATCCGGGCGGCGGCCTCGGCGCGGCCCACCCCGAGCATCTGGGCGTTGAGGTCGCCCCAGGCCACATCGCGCTCGTAGGTCGCCAGATCGTTCAGCAGGCGCAGCGCCTTCTGCACCTCGTGGCTGATCGTTCGCAGCGGTGCCACGTGCGCGAGGGTGGCCGGATCGGCGCGGACGATCCAATGCGAGACGTTGACCCAGGCGGAACCGAAGTTGTCGGCGTTGTCGAGGTAGTCGTTCAGGGTCGGCAGTGCGGTCGTGTCGCCGGCCGCCGCGGCAGCCTTCCAGTCCCACTCCCGTACGCCCGCGTCCAGCAGCCGGTCCAGTTCCGTCCGCCAGTCCGCGCGCAGCGCCGGGAACGCGGGCGAGGCGGCGACCTCGTCGCGGATCTCGGCCAGGAAGGCGGTCAGGCCGTCCCCGGGTACCGGCTCGCCGCCGTCGGCCACGGCCAGGCAGCGCCGGTTGAGGTCCTCGATCTCCTCCCGGGCGGCCGCCTTGTGGTCGACCAGCCAGTCCAGCCCGAAGATCCACAATGCGGTGCGGTTGGCGATGCGCAGGTCGCCCGCCTCCAGATCGGGGGAGCCGAACGCGTTGGCGCAGGCGACGGCGTGGTAGGTGGTGGTATCGATCGGCTTGGCGGAGAACAGGTCGGGATGGGTCTCGGCGCAGGCCACCAGGTCTCGCGCGGCCCGTACGGCCTGGGCCATGACGGTGCCGGCGAATAGCGCCTCGTCCAGCGGGCCGGGAGGGTTGGCCGGGCCCCGGGGAGCGTGTTCCGGGCCCGGTGATGCGAATACGTTCATGCCGTTCGCCGGACGCGGGTCAGCGTCATCTGGATCGGGCTGCGCGGCCGCAGCGTCGCGCCGATGCGCGGCTCGGCGGGCACCGCCTCCAGCAGCCGCGGTCGGAACCGGCTCAGGATGCTGGTCAGGATCAACTGCGCCTCGACGTTGAAGACGTGCCTGCCGATGCACTGGTGCGGCCCGCCGCCGAACGGGAAGTAGGCGTACCGGTGGTGGTCGCGGGTGCGCTCGGGCAGGAACCGGTCCGGGTCGAACCGCGTCGGGTCCTCCCACACCGACTTCAGCCGATGCGTCAGGTAGGGGCTGATCAGCACGGGGGAGCCCGCCTTGATCGGCACGCCGCGCAGTGAGGTGTCCTTGGTCGCCATCCGCGGGAACATCCAGCCGACCGGGTAGAGCCGCAGCAGTTCCTGGACGACCTGCTTGACGTAGTGCAGGTCGTCCAGGTGGCCGGTGTGGACCCGCTCGGTGCCGACCACCGACCGGATCTCCTCTTGGAGTCGCTCGGCGACGTGGGGGTGGTCGTGCAGCAGCGGCCACAGCCAGGTGAGCGCGAGTGTGGTGGTCTCGGTGCTGGTGGCGAACATGGCCAGCAGGTTGTCGCGCACCCAGCGGTCGTCGAGGTCGCTGTCGTCGGCCATCCGGGCGTGGCACAGCGCGGTGAAGATGTCGTTGCCCTCACCGGGGTCGTCGCGGTAGCGGTCGACCAGGTCGAACAGCATCCGGTCCATGGTCTCGACGGCCTCGCGGTAGGCCCGGTCGCCCGGCAGCGGCACCGCGCGCGGCACGAACGGCAGCAGAAACCGATAGGTGATCTTGGTGGCGACCTGGTCGAAGGCCGGGACCAGCACGTTGGCCTGGTCGTTGGAGATCTTGTCCCCGAACAGCACCTTGATCACGCTCTCGTTGACGATCCAGCTCATCTCGGGGAGCACGTCGATGGTGGCGCCGATGCTCGCGGGCTCCTCCAGGCCGTCCACCGCGTGATTGATCGCTTCGGCCATCAGGCCGGACAGCCGGTTGACGTTGCGCGTGGTGAAGACCGGCTGAAGGACCTTCTTGCTGTGCTCCCACTCGGCGCCCTCGGCCAGGATGCTGTCGCCCATCAGCTCGCGCATCGTCCGCCAGAACAACCCGTCGCGCACGAAGTTGCCGGACTCGCGGCGGAGCACCTGCTGCACGTCGTCCGGGTGGGTGGCCAAGAAGGGGCGGGAGGCGCCCAGGTCGAGGCGGACCAGACGCCCGTCGGCGATTTCGCTCATTTGTTCGAGTTGTCGAAGCGGGTCTCTGACAAATCCGGAGGCGGTTCTGTAAAGGGGGAACTTCTTGGCTCTACGTGCGGGAATCGTGCCGATGTCAATGGCCATTGTCGACTGCCCCTCAGGCTGGAGATGGTCGGGGGGTCCGGGGTCGTCGGCGCACGGGCGGCAGCCCTTGTGGAGTGTGTTGGCGGGGGTTCTGGGTCCTCTGTGTGGCTTGTACCTTATGGGTGTTTCTGGGGAAGTATCACATGATCAAATAACTGGAGCAAGGTGCCCGATGGTAGGAAATATATGGATTTCCGAGTGATCTGCGTCACTCAAGTGGCGCCTGTCGGTCGCGGTGAAGCGCGTCGTCAAGCGGATGGCTCGAGCGTCGAGCAATGATCGGTGACGCACTGTGATCGAGCTGGAGTGCGCGCGGCCGGCGTCGAGAATGCATCGCCAGCCGGTTGCCGAAAGATCTTTGTCGGTGTCCGATCCCGTCGCGATCTTTACCGCAAGCACTGGTGATCCGGTAAAAGAATGATCTCGTTTGCAGCGATTTGGCGGGCCTGTGTGTTAAGGGGGGTGGCGGCGGCCCGTGCGGTGCGGCAGGATTGCGCGGCGCCCTTTCCCTGCCGCCGGCCGGCTGCCCATGATCTTCGGAGTGAAAGCGTTGATAACGGGAAAAGTCTCTAATGCGGAGACAGGTATGACTGCAGGCATCACGGAAGAAGGCATGCTCCGCATGGAGCGGCTCCCGATGGCCGACGACCGCGGCGAGGGATACGCCGTACTGCGCGAAGCCGGGCCGGTCGTCCACACCGACGCCGGCTACCTCGTCACCACCCGCGAACTCGCCGAGCACGTCTTCAAGAACCCCGAGATCTACTCTTCGCGGCGCGCTTTCGACACCCTCGGCAGCCCGGTGCCGCTGGTTCCGATCGCCTTCGACCCGCCCGGCCACACCCGATACCGGCGGCTGCTCCAGCCGTTCTTCACCCCGCGTGCCGCCACCGCCCTCGAAGGGGCGGCCCGCGAGAGCGTCCGCGCCCTCATCGACGCCATCGCCCCGCGCGGCGCCTGCGACGCGGTCGCCGACCTGGCCAGGCCGCTGCCCGCCCAGGTGTTCCTCGCCCTGTTCGGGCTGCCCACCGCCGATCTCGACCGGCTGCTGGGCTGGCGCGACGTCATCGTCCAGCTCGCCGACCTCTCCGGCGCCGGCGCCCCGCCACCCGCCGCGCTCGAATCGGCCAACGAGCTGTTCGGCTACGTCAGCGGGCATGTCGCCGCCTGCCGGGCTGGGCGTGGCGAGGCTCTGCTGTGCAGCCTGTTCGACTCCGACGCCACCTTCACCGACGAGGAGGCGATCGGGCTGTGCTTCCTGTTCGTCCTCGCCGGCATCGACTCGGTCACCAACGCGCTTAGCCTCATGTTCGCCAAGCTCGCCCAGCGCACCGCCCTACGGCGCGAGATCGCCGCCGACCCCGGCCTGATCCCGTCCGCCGTCGAGGAGATGCTGCGGGTCGACCCCGCCAACGCCGTCGTCCCCCGGGTCACGACCCGGGACGTCGAACTGGCGGGTGTGCGGATCCCCGCGGGTTCCGCTGTGGGCGTGGCGGTCGGTGCCGCCAACCGGGACCCCGCCGACCTCGACGACCCGGACTCGTTCGACCCCCGGCGCGAGTACAACCACCTCACCTGGGGCAGCGGCCCTCACCGCTGTCTCGGAGTCCACCTCGCCCGCACGCAACTACGAGTCGTACTGGAGGAATGGCATCGCCGCATCCCCGAATACGGACTCGCGCCCGGCGCCCGGCCTCAAGTCGACTGGCCCACCGGCGTCATCGGTATCTCCAGCGTCCCGGTCGTCTTCCCGTCCCGGCGCTGAATGTCAGCGATCGCCCTGGGCGCGGGCCATCTGGGGGTTGAGGGCGCCCGGCAGCAGCGACGGCCACGACCGTTCCGTCGACACGGTGAGTCGGCCGGCGTATGTGCGCCCACCGCAATGGGCCGTCACCGGGTACGTCCCGGCGCCGATGCCGTGCTTCAGATCCACCCTGCCGGAACGGCCCTTCAGTCGCGCCGACTCGGCGAACGCCGCGGACTCGGCCGCGCGCCGTCCGCCCGTGCAGCCCGGAACGACCACCTTCACCCGGGTGCCCGGCCGCGCCACCTGCGGCTCGACCCGCACGGCCGTACCGTCGGCGCCCGCCTCGCTCGAGACCGGGGCGGCCAGCCCCGCGGCCACCACGGCCGCGCCCACCACGGTGATGCTCAGCAGGCGCAACCGGACTCCTCGGGACGGGCGACGTGACCTCCGGCACTTTAGTGCTTGGAGGTCCCCTGCTCTAGCGTTGTCCGGAAACCCGGTGAAGTTCGATGATCTCTCTCGGTGACCGGGCCCCGCCGCCGCGCCCGCAGCCCGTCCACGGTCAGCACTACCAGCGCCGTCCACACAAGCAGGAAACCCGCCCACCGGTCGGCCGGCATGCGCTCATGGTGGACGAGCAGCCCGATGAAGAACTGCAGCACCGGGGTCAGGTACATCAGCAGCCCGGTCACGCTCAGCGGCAGCCGGATCGCCGCCCCGTTGAACAGCAGCAGCGGAACGACCGTGACGAACCCGGCGCCCACCAGCAGCGCCACATGCCAGGGCCCGTGATGCCCGAACGCCGCCTCGCCCCGCGCCTCCAGGGCCAGCGCGAACCCCAGTGCGGGCAGGAACATCACCGCCGTCTCCACCGCCAGGCTTTCCAGCGACGGCGTATCGGCGAACTTCTTGAGCAGCCCGTACGTGCCGAAAGCCAACGCGAGCGCCAGCGCGATCCACGGCAACCGTCCATGCTCGGCGCTCAGCACGACCACCGCGGCGGCGCCCAGCGCCACCGAGACCCACTGCCACCGCCGCAGCCGTTCCCGGAAGACGACCACGCCCAGCACCACGCTGATCAGCGGATTGATGAAGTACCCCAGCGCCGCGTCCAGGGTGCGGCCGGTGTTGACGGCGTAGATTTGGACGCCCCAGTTGACCGTGATGGCCACCGACGCCGCCGCCAGCAGCCCGGCCCGCCGCCACGACAGTCCCCGCAGCCATCGCCGTCCGGCCGCCAGCATCAGCAACACGGCCACCAGCGACCACATGATCCGGTGCGCCAGGATCTCCGTCGCCCCGGCCGGCTTCAGCAGCGGCCAGTAGAGGGGGAACAGCCCCCACATCCCGTACGCCGCGACCCCGAACACCAACCCACGACGATCCACGAAGCCACGCTAACGTAATCAGCCATGTCGGCCCACACTGATGGCATTTCGACCGCGTAGCCTGGAGGCATGTTCTTCGCGAAGACCCAGATGGTCTCTCCAGAGAAGGCCCTGCCCGGACGTGAAGAGCCGATCCCCGTGCCGCCCCGGCACGAGGTCCTCGACGCGCCCCTGGCCCCGCCCTACCCGGACGGCGCCGAGATCGCCGAGTTCGCCCTCGGCTGCTTCTGGGGCGCCGAACGCAAGTTCTGGCAGACCCCCGGCGTCCTTTCCACGAGCGTCGGCTACGAGGGCGGCTACACGCCCAACCCCACCTACGAAGAGGTCTGCAGCGGTCTGACCGGCCACACCGAGACCGTCCGCGTCGTCTACGACCCGTCCCAGATCACCTACGAGCAGCTGCTCCGCATCTTCTGGGAGGCCCACGACCCCACCCAGGGCATGCGCCAGGGCAACGACGTGGGCACCCAGTACCGCTCGGCCGTCTTCTACCGCGACGACGTCCAGAAAGCACAGGCCGAGGCGTCCCGCGAGGCCTACCAGAAGGTCCTGAGCGCCGCCGGCTACGACCCCATCACGACAGAGGTCGTCCAGGCCACCGACTTCTACTTCGCCGAGGACTACCACCAGCAGTACCTCTCGGACAATAAAAACCCCAACGGCTACTGCGGCATCGGCGGAACGGGCCTGTCCTGCCCTGTAGGCGTAGCTCCGGCCGAGTGACCTGGACGGCGGCCGATGAGGTCGCGATCTTGTGGGCGGAACACTCGGGCCTGACGTTCCCGGACGGGATGGGTGGGTTGGACGCGCCGAGCGGCGAGTCATTAGCGGCTTTGGACACATACATGGCCGGATGTATCCAGGCCTACCTGGTGTCGGGCACCCTCGACGCAAGGAGGCACAGGATCCTCCGGAGTTGCGCCGAGCAACTCGGTGGTGTGCGTCCACAGTTGAGCGGCAAGGACAGCGACTATGTGAGCCGTCTCCTCAAGATGGCCGAACTGATCGATACCAACGTCACGGCCCCGTCCTGATCCCGGCGCTTGTTGACCTCAGGCCGCGTGCACGTTCAATCAGTCACGCCGGGCCCCGTCCGGCCAGATCACCCGGACGGGGACACGGCGCTCGCGTGCGTACCCGACGACATCGGCTGTCCCGCCGTAGCCGCGAGCGGGCTTACCGTCCCACACCGCCCACAGCTCTTCCGCCTGGTCGATCATGTGCGCGCTGGCGGCCATGTGGGCCTCTGAGTCGGAGTCGTCGAAGGGAAGACGGTGCACCTTGACGGCGGCTTCTAGAAGTCGGTCGTACTCAGCGTGCGCCTCCTCAGGAAGCCCTTCGCGGTACCGCTCTGCTGGAACTATGGCCTCGATCGTGCCGCCAAGGTCCAGAACCGCGCGAGCGAAGATCTGATCCGCACCGTCCGCCAGACACGAGAGACCGGTGATCGTCCCCCCGTGATCCGCTATGGCGGCCCGGACGCCCCAGTCCACGAGGCGTTCCGTCTCGTCCGGGAATCCACGATGCCCAGAGATGGCGATACGTGACATGTGCTCCGCTTTCACACGAGGGTGGCTCGTAGCTGTCGGTCGAACTCGCGGACTTTGGGCGTGATCGGTCCCTGGTATACCCGTCTGAACTTGCGGGCCCGCTGGATGACGCGCTCGGATGCGTAGCTGACACCGATGGTGAGGGCTTCGCTCCCTAGGCGGAACGCCTCGTCCACGCGTCCGGCATCGTGCTCGCGCTGCGCTCCCTGCCTGGCGGCCGTGGCGACCTCCAACATGACGGCGGCTCGCTGCTTGGGGGCCGGTTGCGTGCTCTTGAGGGACTCGGCGAATGCGGCCAGTGCCTGGCTCGGCTGATTGAGTCGAACGGAGATGAGCGCTCGGTACCCCGCCAGCTTGGCGTGATCGAACGGGAAGACCCAAGGCCATGGAGGGGTGGTTGTCCTTCCTTGGTCCCGAACGGCATCCTCGGCATGGAGCAACGCGCGAGTCACGCTGGGCTCGTCTCGTCCTGCCGTGGCGTGTGCGAGTGCCTCGACCGATGCCAGCCAGGCTCGCGGAGTGGGATGCGGTTTGTGCCCGATCTGCTTGCGGGCCTCGGCCACTAGCGCCAGCCCAAGGTCAGGGTCATCGGCGTCGATCTCGAAAGCGGCGAGGCTGCCGATCATGTAGGCGGCCAACAGGTCGTGCCGAGCCTGCCGGGCGCGCTCGATCGCGTGGCGGTAATAGGTCCGTGCCGTACCAAGGTCGTGCATGTCCGCGTGCAGCCACGCGGCGAACCCTGCGGCTTCGCTGATCGCGGCGGCGATGCTGGCGGCGAACGGAGATCGTTCGGTTCGGGCGTAGAGTCGATTCGCCATGTCCACGTGGGCGGTAACGCTGCGGGCGAGCTCACGCGCAGGGGTGCTGGCGTCCAACCGCCGATGGTTTCCGGTGATGGCCGTCAACGTCGGCGCGGTGCTCCCATCCGCCTCGGCGCGGCTGGGAAGCGGCAGCAAGCTCAGAGCGATCGCCTTGCTGAAATCTCGGCGCTTCGTCGGATCGTCACCTCCTTCCAGGCCGCCGAATCGGAGCGATTGAACAGGCACTCCAAGTCGGCGTGAGATCTCCCGAACCTGGTCAACGGTGAGGGGTTGAGTACCACGGAGCACCTTCGAGACCCAGCTCTGGGAGTAGCCGACCGCCGCCGCCAGCTCGGCCTGCGTCCATCCGTGGGCGCGTCTGATCTCTTTCAGAAGCGCGGGCATGTCGCAGCTAGATAGAGCTGCGGCAACCCCGGGCGCGGACCAGAACGCAAGCGGGAGGTTGTGTTCTGTCTGCTCCATGAAGCTAAGGCTACGTGTGGCGTTTTCGCGATCCGTAGTCGTAAGAGGAATCCGGCGTAGTCGGCTCGGTGGTCGCGCCTGCCCGGCTGCGGGGTCTGCTCGGAGGATCGCTGGCACCAACAACCTCACGGGAAGGGCCAGCCCGATGGAGCAGACGGGGCGAAGCGAACTCAACGAGGCGGGCACACGTCAAGGGCCAGATGCTCCGGCCGCCTCCTTGCATCCCTGGCGGGATGCGGCGTTGGCTCTGGTCGCTGCCTTGGAGGGGCGTGGCCTGGTCGCTCAAGCGTGGGCGCATGGTGCGGTGCGGGCTCGCAACCCGGCGGGGGATCCGGACGTCGACGATCCGGGTGGGCGGGCGCTGAGTCCGCGTCTACAGCAAGAGGTGGTGTGTCGTCCGTTGGGCGGGTCGCTGTGGTGGCTGTGGGCCTGGTCCGGTGCTGAGCGGCACTCGTCTGCGGAACTGGAGCCGTTGTGCCCGGTGTCCGATGTCGAGACGGCGGCGGATCGGATCGCGCATGTGCTGGCGGTCCCGTTCGGTGATGGGCCGGACGGGGCGGGCGATGACGGGCCCTAGCGGCGCGCCGGATGACGGGCGGCCGGTGACCGACGCGATCCGGGAGGAGTTTCCCGGCGTTTGGGCCTGGTACGGGCACGCGACCGGCTCATGGTGGGCGATGGTCCCGCTGCGGTGCGGGCCCCGGCTGGTGGAGGCGCTCAACCCCCGCGAACTGCGCGACGCGATCGAGAACGCTGCGAACTGGCCCTGGCCCAAGAACGGCTCGTCCCTGCGGGCCTGACCTCTCCCGGCTCGCGATCCGTCCTGACGGCAGAGGGGTGGCTGGTGAAGAAGGTACGGAGCATCCTGTGCAAGCTCATCGTTCCGCCCGGCGCCGAGTGCCGTGCCTGCACCCAAGACAGACACGAGAGGTGCCGTCAACAGTGGTGCGCGTGCTGCGGCGCGGCGGGGACTGCGGCCGGACCGTCCGGGGCGACCGTGCCAGGTGCCGTCGGCAGATGGTGTCCGTGTCCGTGTTGTTCGAGGGCAACCCTGACCCGGACCGCAGGGCCGTCCACGGCCCGAGGAACGGAAGCAGGGGCGGCAGCGTGAGCTGCCAACCCCCGCATTGAGGTATCCGCGCGGTGGGCGGGCCCGGCCACGCGCAGACCCCCGCGCTCGCCAGGGCGCGGGGGTCCTTGACCACGGTCCGGCCGAGTCGCTCGGCAGTCTGCCTGAGTCGGCCGAACAGCGAATGTCAGCGGTGGTAGGGATCGGTCAGGGAAGCAGGGGTCGTCGCTTCGGTGAGGGCCGGTTCGGGGAAGTCGGGACCTGGGACGTAGTAGCGGGCGCGGGTTCGCCCGACGGATTCCAGGATTTCGGAGGTTGCCAGATCGCGTAGGTCCCGTTGAGCTTGCTGGACGCTCAAGCCTTCGGCGTGTTCATAGCGCAGGCGGCGGACCCGTCCGGTCATCGCGACCTCGTGCAGGGCCGACACCAAGCGCTCGTCCATGCCCTGGTCGGCGGTGAAGTCTGTGAGGAGCGCCATGACTCTGCCGGATCTGCTCAGGCGGTTTCTGACCGTCTGAGCCTGCTGGTGGTACGCGGTCAGGCTGAACCTGATCCAGCTGGCGACGTCCTGGTCGGGCTGGTAACTGGTGCCTGGGGCGTTGAGCTCTCGGTAGTACTCCCAAGTGTTGCCGGGGCGTCCCAGCCATGCCTCGATCGAGGAGAATTCGGGGGCGAGGACGCCCTCGCGAGCGATCATGAGGGTCTGGAGTGAGCGCGACATCCGGCCGTTCCCGTCGCTCCACGGGTGGATCGAGACCAGGTGCAGGTGCGCCATGGCCGCTCGGACGAGAGGGTGGGCTTCCGCGTCCGAATTCAGCCAGTCCACCAGCTCCGTCATCAGGTCCGGTACGTCTGCCGCATCGGGAGCCGTGTAGGCCGCGATACTCGGATCCCTGGGGTCGGTGACGTACACCGGCCCTCCACGCCATTGGCCGGCGGGTCTGGCCGGCGCGTGACGGTGACCTTGGAGCATCCAGTGAAGCGCATTCAGCAGGCCCTTGCTGAATGAGAAGTCCACCGCATTGTGCAGTGACTGGATATAGGTCATCATCCGCTGGTAGGCCAGAGTCTCTTCGCGGTCGTCTTCGGAGACCTCGACGTCGCGCTCGCCTTCCATCAGATCCACGACGTCAACCGTGGACACCCGAAAACCCTCGATGGAGTTCGAAGCGGCCACCGCGTCCGCTGTCAGGAACTTCCGAAGTCCCTCCGTCCACTTTGTGGGCGCACGACGTATCTGGTGCCGCAGATCGCTCCGCATCCTCTCGATCTCGTCCAGTACGACGCGGTCGAGATCGCTGAGCTCGGGTGTGGGGAACAGCATTTCACTCATGATAGGTTGACGTAGTCACTACGTCAAACGCTCGAGCGGAATCGTCTCCATCGGCCATGTGGCACCGCTCGCCCACGAGATCCGCGCTAGTCAAGGGGGCGTGCCCTGGATTCCGCGACCCTGACCGCTGTCGCAGGAGTGCCCGTACGCCTCCGGAGGCGATCTCCTGGCACACCTTGGGGATGGGCGGGCGGAGTCACCCGACCGGTCACGTGGGAATACGGCCTCGGCGGCACCAGCCCTCTCCTGATCCATAGACGTAGCCCCAGCCGACTGGGGGCTGCGGGGCCTGACGTGGTTGAGGCGACCGCATGGATGCTTGTATCGAGATATCGTGGTTTGTAGGACTGTCTGAGAGGGGCGGCGTGTGGCTGCGACGGCGAATCCCGATACCGATGCTCTGATCGAGATGCTCAAGGCTCTGGGGAACCCGGCCCGCCTGCAGATCATGCAGTGGCTGAAGGATCCCGAGGCCAGCTTCGCCGAGTACGAGCCCATCGCGGACCGTGGATCCGTGGGGGTGTGCGTGACTCACATCCAGGCCAAGGCGGGGCTCGCTCAGTCGACTGTGTCCAGCTACATGAGCACGCTCGAACGTGCCGGGCTGGTCGCGTCCACGCGGGTGGGCAAGTGGACGCACTACCGACGCGATGAGGGGCGCATCGCTCAACTCGCACACTCGATCGAAACCACCGTCTAATCGACATATCGCGATTCTTCGATACACTGGGCGTATGCTGACATCCGCTGCGAGCACAGCCTTGATCGTCCACGCCCACCCCGAGCCCGACTCCTTCAGCTCCGCCCAATCGGTGGCCGCGGCCCAGGCCTTGGGCGAGGCCGGATACACCGTCGACGTGCTGGACCTGTACGCCGAGGGATGGGCGCCTGTTCTGGATCGCCACGAGTTCCCCTCCGCGGAGCAGCCGTTCAAGCCCCAGGCCGAACAGATGCGTGCTGTCAAGAACGGGACACTCGACGCGACCGTGGCGTCTCATCTTGATCGCGTGCTCGTCGCCGATCTGCTCGTGCTGTCGTTCCCGATGTGGTGGTTCTCGATGCCCGCCGTCCTCAAGGGCTGGGTCGATCGCGTCTTTGTGATGGGCGGCGTCTTCGGTGGCGACCACGGACTCTTCGACCAGGCCGCGCTCCATGGCAAACGAGCAGTGCTGCTGCTCACCACCGGTGGCCCCAGTGAGTCCTTCCAATCCGACGGAGCCTTCGGCTCGATGACCGACTTCTTGTTCCACATCCACCGCGGCATGCTGGAGTTCGTCGGTTACGACGTCCTGGACCCCGTGATCACCTACGGGCCGGCACACCTGGCCCAGCGCGACCGGGCAAACGCACTCGACGCGGTCCGAGAGTCCTTCGCGCTCATCGCGGCCGAACCGCAACCGGCCGCTCGGTGACTCGATCGCCGAACGCGCATGTCGCCACAGAGAGGGGCTCTCGCGGGCGTGCGCGAAATGCGGCGGGCTGCTTCGACGCCCTGAATGTGACGGCAACGTCGGGACCAACGGCACCGTTGGCACCGACCTCGACGGACGACGGCGATTGAGGCTGGTTGCCACTTCTGGAAAGCGGAAGGTCGGGCCGTCGTCTTCCTCTGTGTGGCCAGTGTCCGGCCTCAGGTTCGCGGCCACGAGGAAGACGCATCAGGGGAATCCCCATATGGGTCAGACCGGCGGGCCGCCGGTCTTCCGCTACACCGGGGGAGCGGCCCGCACGTCCAGTCGTCCGGTAAGGGCTCGGATCTGCATCGCGGACGCCGAAGCGGAGAGCGGCGATTACCGCTGAGCGGCCAGCGCCACTGCGGCGCGGCGGGCGTCATCGGTCAGTTCGGTGCCGATCCGGCGGAGCCGCCAACGCCGGTTGTCGCGCCGCAGCAGCATCGCGGCGGGGCCGGCCAGGAACGACAGCCCCAGGATCGCCATGGCCGCCAGGTCGGTGATGTCCGGCACGGTCACACCCATGAACCTCACCAGCACCAGCACCCCCATCACAGCGGACGTGGAGAGCCACACCGCCGCTGTCAGCAGGTCCCTCCGGGCCGGTCGCGCCGCCCAACTGCGGACGGTCAGGCCGTCGGCGCGGTCGGTCAGCCGGACACCGGTCCGTTCGATACGGCGTACCTGCGCCATCACGTGGGCGAGGTCGGCGGGCCGGTGCCGCGGGTCGAGGTGGCGCCGCAAGCGGGACCTTGTACGAGACAGCCAGTGGCCCCCGTTGCGGCTCCGCTGCTTCAAGGCCAGGGCGGACCAGCCAGCCCCGGCCAACGTGCCCAGTACCAGCCCGTACCAGGGGTTGCCGACTTCCAGTGAAGCGGTGATGAGGGCGGTCCCGATGCCGGCCAGTACCGCCGTGGCGCCCGTCACCAGCGACGCGTACCCTCGCGGCCCGTGCGCCACCAGCCGCTCCGCCAGCTCATGGGCGAACATGACGTTGAAGATGTAGCAGCCGGCCAGCCCGAAGACCATGACGAGGAGAATGAGCCAGGCCGCGAGCGGAGTATCCAAGATCACTCTCCAGGGGAGGGTACGGGATCATGTTCTTCGATGCTCCGCACCAGGCTCGGGTTCGCCGGTGGATCGGTGAATGGCCACCGGCCCTCTTGGGGAGGGCCGGTGGCGGTTGCGCCTCAGATCCGGTTGTGGACGTGCATACCGGAGATGAGTTGTTGGAGAAACCCCTCGGCGTGGTTGAAGAGCGCCACATGGTGCTTGATCTTCGCCACGCGTGCCTTGGCATAGAGGGGAAAGTCGATGCCCTTGTCGAGTGCATCGACGATCTCAGCGTGTGTGGCGCCCGCTTTGCGGGCCTTGATATAGCCTTCAACGGCCAAGTGGTAGGCGTCGGCGTCCTTTGCCTTCTCGTGGACGTAGAGCGCCTCAGTGTGGCTTGCGCCCGCCTCCCGCAGGTGGTCGTAGTACGGCATGCCCTTGGCTTCGAGCGCCTCCTGGTGAGTTGCGCCCGCCGCCCGGTAGTCGGCGTAGTAGAGGAGGGACATACGCCTGTTCCAGGCGTCGATGACCTCCTCGTATGTGGCGCCGGCCTTCAGCGCCCTGGCGAAGGGCGCCAGCTCGATGATGCCCAGCTCGATGACCTCGATCACCTGGTGCACCTTCAGGTACTTCTTGAAGATGTCCTCGACGTCCCGGCCGTGATTGGCGATCAGCGTGCGGATCTGCCGCGCCTCTTCCGGTGCGACCACGTCGGCCGTCTGTTCTTCTCCGGCTCCGTCGGAAGCCGGAGTAATCAGTTCGCACATGGCGACCCCTTTGGTTTTCTTGTTTGCGCTCTACGGCTTACCGTGCGGCGCTGGGCCGGTAGAGCAAGGGAGTCGTCGCTGTCCGAACGCTTTTCGGTCACCCCTCGATGCCGGTCGCCTCGTCCGGTGCGCCGACGGGTTTGGACTCCGGTGAGCCGCGCTGACGCAGATAGATGCTCAGAGCCGCCATGGAGGCCACGGCCAGGAACTCCGACTGCCAGTTCTGCGTCGTTCGGTTCCAGAAATCGGCAGAGGTGACGTATCCGGTCCAGGAGAGCGGGTCCTGGTACGAGGCGAGTTGTTCGGCGTTGTAGGCGGCCCGGCCCGCGAGCGACTGCGCCAGCCACGACAGCAGGAAGATTCCGCCCATCGCCAGGCCGAGTGAACGGGAGAACAGGGCACCGCGCAATCCCTTGATCGGCGCCCAGCGTGGCGAGTCGTCCGCGGCGTGAGGTCCTACCTTCTGCGCCCTGTCGGACTCCAAACCCTCCTCGCCCGGTTCCTTCGACTCCGGTGACCCGCGTTGGACCAGCCACACCGTCACGAAGATGTAGAGGAAGAACTGCAGATACTCCGACTGCCAGTTCTCCGCCACGTCCACGGCGAACGATGAGGAGGTCAGGTAGCGCCACAACGACACTTCGGCGCCCGCCTGGGCCAGTTGCTCATCGTTGTACAGGGACCAACCCGAGAACGCCTGCCCGATCAACGCGAGCACCAGGATGCCCAGGAAGAACAGCGTCAGCGCGTTCTCGCGCAGGAAGCGCCTCATCCGCTTACCTCCCCATGATCCCGATGGTCAGCACGAAGGCCAGGCCCAGGAAAATGATCAACAGGGTGAGGATGAAGACGGTGCGCATCGTTCAGGCCGCCACATCGCAGTCGTAGGGGCCGCGCGGACGCGGCGCGCATCCCGCACCGGTCACCTTCCAGCCCGAAGGGAAACGGGCAAGGAACAGAGTGTTTCCGCCGCCCGCCCGTATCCGGACCTGCGCCCGGTCGCCCCAGACCTGGGCCGTCGTGATCGGGCCCGCCTGCAGCCCCAGCCCGGTGACCTCCTGGGGGCACGTCTCCAGGCTCGCCGCGGCCCGCGGCGCCAGCACGGCGCACGCGGCCGCGCCGTCGTCCCGCCGCACCGCGTCCAGGAAGGCCAGCGCCGCACGGCGAACGTCGGCATCACCGCCTGCGCGGTCACAGGACGCCAGGACGATCAGCGCGAATCCGAGTGCCAGGATTCTCACTCAGGGGACCTCGGTCTGCGGGCCGTAGCCCTCGTCCTCGCCTCCCGGTGTCCGAGCGGGAGCGTTCGGCGGGTCGCTGTCCCCTGGCGTGTGCTCTTCGGCGAAGTCCTGCTCGTCGTCCTCGATCGGGGCGCCCTCCTCGGCGCGCCGGTCGGCCAATGGCCTGGGCTCCTCATTACGGTCGGTCATTCCCATGATGTGACCCATGGCCGAGCAACGAAACGCCACCCGCCGGTATGCCGGTGATGACCAGGCCGCTGTTCGGGCGGGCGGGGACGCGGCGCAGGGAGATGCTCATGTCCTGGTCGGGCACGTCGTAGCGCAGCCGCGCCAGCCGGGTGGCCAGTGCTCCGAGGAGAGCGACAGTGATCTTCTCGCCCGGGCAGCGGTGGCCGGTGCGGGGATCGCCGCCGCCCTGCGGGATCAGCGCGTACGGGTCGATCTCCCTTCCGGTGAAGCGGTGCGGGTCGAACGAGTAGGGATCCGGCCACAGAGCCTCATCGTGGTGCTGCCCGTACACGTCCAGCAGGACCAGCGCGCCCGCCGGGATCGGCTCGCCGCGCCAGGTCAGGTCGCGGGCGGCCAGCCCGCCGACGAACGGTGCGAACGGGTAGAAGCGGCGGACCTCGTGCGCGAACGCCTTGGCGAACGCGGCGTCGCCGGCGGCCAGCGGCTCCCGGTGCCGGGGCCACAGGTGCAGCGCGTGCGCGGCGAAGGCGACGAACCAGGCGACGGCCGCGGTGGGCCGGAGCACATTGATCACCTCTACCGCGGCGGTGCGCGGGTCCAGGGGCTCCCCCTCGCGGTGCCGTGCGATCGCGGTGATCGCCGAGTCCTCGGGCAGGACGGACGTGCCGTCGCGGGCGCAAACGTGGTCGTCAGGTGGGTTCGATGTTGTGGTTCAGGTGGAAGATGTTGTCCGGGTCGTACTGGGCCTTGACCTGCCTGAGGCGGTCGTAGTTGTCGGTGCCCAGGCCGGCGATGACGCGGTCGCGGCCCTCGTTGCCGATGAAGTTCAGGTAGACGGCGCCGGTCGACCAGGGGCGCATGTCCCGGAGGGTGCCGCGGGCCCAGGCGATGGCGCGTTCGTCGTCCTCGGGACGTTCCCAGAGGCCCAGCGGGTGGACGGCCCAGCGGGCGGTGCGCCACGGGATCGGGTAGTCCGCGGGCGTGTCGGCGACCGCTCCGCCCAGCGGGAAGAGGATGTGCTGGGACGCCGACGGGACGACCATGTCCGGCGCGCGGGCGCGGAAGCGGTCCACCGCGTCGTCGGGCAGGGAGGCGACGTACTCGGCGGACCAGTAGTTCCGGAAGCCGGGCGGGTCGTCGAGCATGCACTGCAGGTCGGCGTACGGCATTTCGGCGATGAGGCCGCCGGTGTGGCCCAGGCCGGTCATGGGGCCGATCGCGTCGTCGGCGTCCGGGCCGGTGCCGGCGTGGACGATCAGGATGACGAGGGTGAGGCGGCCGACCAGATCGTCCGGGACGAACGGTTCCGGTGGCGCGGTGAGGTAGATCGCCGCGCCGCCGACGGTGTCGGGCGCCGACTCCATGAAGTCGCGGTAGGCGGTGACCACGTCGCGGTCCGGCGGCCAGAGCAGGAGGGCCACGGTGACCTGGGAGAGCGGGTGGAGGCGGAAGGTGAGTGAGGTCGCGACGCCGAAGTTGCCGCCGCCGCCGTGCAGGGCCCAGAACAGGTCGGGGTTGTCGTCCTCGTTCGCGCGGACGGTCTCCCCGGCGGCGGTGACGAGTTCGACCTCGAGCAGGTTGTCGCAGGCCAGGCCGTAGCGGCGTTCGAGCCAGCCGGAGCCGCCGCCGAGGGCGAAGCCGCCGACGCCGGTGGTGGAGACGCGGCCGCCGGTGGTGGCCAGGCCGTACCGTTCGGTCGCGCGGTCCAGGTCGCTCATGATGGCGCCGCCGGCGACGCGGGCCGTGCGGGCGTCGGCGTCGACGGTCACGGTGGTCATGCGGCTCAGGTCGATGACGAGGCCGCCTTCGGTGAGGGCCTTGCCGGCGACGCCGTGCCCGCCGCCGCGGACCGCGATCTCCAGGTCGTGCCCGCGTCCGAACTCGATGGCGCGGGCGACGTCGGTGGGGTCGGCGCACTGGGCGATGACGGCCGGGCGGCGGTCGATCATGGAGTTGAACAGGGTCCGCGCCTCTTCGTAGCCGGGGTCGTCCGGCAGCAGGGTCCGGCCCGAGAGCCGGGGGCGCAGCCGGGTGGCGGCCTCGTCGCGGATCTGGGTCATGTCGCGTCCCTCTCACTCGAGGGGGGATCAGATCGCCATTCTTCTCCTTTCGGACAAGGCTGAAAAGGGGATCCGGTCAGGGCGTGAGGATGTGCTTGCCGACGCTCGCGCGGTCCTCGATGGCCTGGTGGACGGCGGCGGCCTCGGCGAGGGGCCGCACCGAGCCGATGAGCGGGTCCAGGACGCCTTCGGCGGCCAGCGCCAAGGCCTGGTCGCGGAGCGGGACGAGCCGTTCGGGCGGCAGGAGGGCGCTGGCGAAGCCGAGGACCGACAGGGCGCGCATGTAGACGGTCTGCGGGTCGAACTCGTGCGGGGCGCCGGTGATGCTGCCGTACACGACCATCCGGCCGGTGGTGGGTTCGAGGAGGTCGAGCGCGGCGCGGGTGAACGGGCCGCCGATCGATTCGAGCACAGCCTGGACGGGCCCGGCCTCCTCCAGCCGGTCGGCCGTGATCGTGCGGCGGGCGCCGAGGTCGAGGGCGATCTTGGCCTTCCGGTCGTCCTCGACGAGGGCGACGACCTCGGCCCCGGCGTGCGCGGCGAGCTGGACGAGCGCGCTGCCGACGCCGCCGGTGGCCGCCGTGACGAGGACGGTCTCGCCGGGGGAGAGGGCCGCCTTGTCGAGGATTCCGACCGCGGTGGCACCCTGGGTGAGGGCGGCGAGGGCCTTGTGGGCGTCCAGGTCCGGCGCGGGGATGAGGCCCTCGGCGGGGAAGGCGAGCAGCTCGGCGTAGCCGCCGCCCGCCGGGGAGACCGCGAGGACCTCGCGGCCGACGAGGGAGGCGTCGGTGTCGGGCCCGACCGCGGTGACGGTGCCGGCGACCTCGTGCCCGGGGGTGAACGGGAGCGGCAGGTCTGGCATCCAGGCGCGGAGGGCGCCGGAGCGGAGCTGGAGGTCGGCGAAGTTGACCCCGGCGGCGGCGACCTTGATCAGGGCCTCGCCCGGTCCGGGGGCGGGGTCGGGCACCTCGTCGACGGTCAGGGTCGCGGCGGGGCCGTAGTCGTGGAAGCGTACAGCGCGCATGAGGATCCTTCCATAGGCGGACCAGCGGTCCGCTTCGATGGAAGGTAGAATACGGACTAGCGGTCCGGTTATGTCAAGGGAGGGACTCGTTGGCACCTCGGGAGCGCGCCGACGCCGCGCGCAACCGGCGCGCGATCCTGCTGGCCGCACACCGTCTGATCTGCGAGAACGGCGTCGACCAGGTTTCGATGAGCGATATCGCGGACGCGGCCGGGGTGGGCAAGGGCACGCTGTTCCGCCGCTTCGGCGACCGCGCCGGCCTGATCAACGCGCTGTTCGAGCAGCTCACCGAGGACTGGGAGCCGGAGGCGCTGGACCGGCTCGGCGACACCGCCGCCGAGCCGGTCGACCGCGTCGTCGCGTTCATCGCCGGGCTGTTCGACCGGATCACCGTCCCGGGACGGCCGCTGCTGCGCGCGATGGGCGCGCACGCGACCCCCGAGCGGGTGCGCCGCTACCGGATCTGGCAGTCCAGGCTCGCGGACGTGATCGCGCAGGCGCGGCCCGACCTGCCGGAGGAGGAGGCCGGCTTCATGGCCTACGTCCTGCTCACCCTGCCGCGCGCCGACTTCGTGGACCTTCTCGAAGGCGGCGGTATGACGATCGACGATGTCCGGACGCGGATCCTGTCCCACGCCCGCCTCACCGTCACCGGACGTCCCTGCTGACTCAGGAGTCGCGGTTCTGCCTGCGCTGGCCGTATACGTGGACGGTCTGCCCGTGGTACTCCTCGTCGCGCAGGTACCGGTGGCCGATGCGTTCGGCCACCGCGGCCGAACGGCGGTTGCTCGGCAGGATGAGCGAGATGACCTCCTCGGCGTCCAGCGCGCTGAAGCAGTAGGCGAGCGCGGCGCGGCCCGCCTCGGTCGCGTACCCCTTGCCCCAGTGCTCGCGGCTCAGGCACCAGCCCACGCCGAGCCCGGGAAAGCCGTGCGGGCTCCAGGGGCCGGCGCGTCCGGCGAACTTCCCGGTCTCCTTCTCGATGACGGCCCAGTGCGAGTAGCCCCGGATCTGGTGGTGGCCGATGAACGTGGCGAGGCTGTGCCAGGCGTCGGAGGGGGAGGTGCCCACCGTCTCGGCCAGCCCGCTCGTCACGTCGGGATCGGCCAGCATCGCCGCGTAGTCGTCGAAGTCGGCGCCGGCGAGCGGCCGCAGGATCAGGCGTTCGGTCTCCAGCATGGACGCATTGTGGCGCGCTTTTCAGTCAGTGGACGTTTATGCAGGTCAAAGGGTGAAATCGGGTCGATACCCAGCGTGAGCCCGGAAAGGGCGAGGGCCCCGCCACAGGCTGTGGCGGGGCCCTCGTGAGGTCTTTTGGGTCAGTACGGCAGGAGGCGGCCCGAGGGGGTCCGGAGGTCGGGCGGGCTCGGTTGCCGTGGCGGTTTAGGGCGTTTGACGAGCTGCTGCCGTGCCATGGTGATCATCTCCCCCGTCGGGCCGGGTGTTAACCCGTCGATCGAGCCGATGTCGCACTCCTTTCGTGTGACGTACACATCACGCGAAAGGTTCGCCGAGCATATGACACTGCCTGTGCCGGTTCGACCGATTTTCTGGGGGGATTGATTGGTAAAATGTGCTCGCACCATCACTCGGCGTAGCCGATTTCCTTCACGGCCGAAACCGGCCAGCCGATCAGGAGACCACGTCGCGGCCGCGGAAGCGGCGGAAGGCCAGCGCGAACAGCACCGCCGAATAGGCCAGCGAGACGGCCGTGCCCTTGGCCATGCCGGTCCACTGGATCTGCGGCTGGAGCGCGTCCATCCACGCGTACATCCAGTGGCTCGGCAGGAACTCGCGCCAGTCGCCCAGCGCGGTCACCGCGTCCAGGATGTTGGACACGATCACCAGACCGACCGCGCCGCCGACCGCGCCCAGCGGCGAGTCGGTGGTGACCGACAGCAGGAACGCCAGCGCCGCCACCACCAGCTGCCCGATCAGCGCGTACCCCATGATGACCGCCATCCGGCCGAGCGCGGTGCTGGTCGAGACGGTGCCGCCGGTGGGCAGCTCCACCGGGGACCAGCCGAACGCGACGGTGCCCGCGACCAGCGACATCAGCGGCAGCGTGAGCACCGCCACGGTGGCGTACCCGAGCGCGACGGCGAGCTTCTGCCGCAGCAGCCGGGCACGCGGCACCGGCGCGGCCAGCAGGTAGCGCAGCGACGACCAGCCCGCCTCGCTGGCCACGGTGTCGCCGCAGAACAGCGCCACCGCCACCACCAGCAGGAACCCGGTCGACACGAACAGCGCGAACAGCGCGAAGTTCAGCGCCCCGGAGGTGGCCACGTCGACCAGGCTCGGCCCGTTGTCCGGGCCGCCCTCGTCGCCGCCGATCTGGAACGCGGCGACCAGCACCCACGGCAGCGCCAGCAGTATCCCGAAGGCCACCAGGGTGCGGCGGCGCCGGAACTGCCGGACGATCTCCACCCGCAGCGGCAGCGTCCGCCGCACCCGGTAGGCCGCGGCCCCGCCGTCGCCCGCCGCACCGGCCCCGGCCGGTCCGTCCGGGCCGCCGGCCTCCCGGGTGGACGGGCCGTCCCCGTCCAGCGTCGGCGTCGCGTCGCGCGTGCTCATGTGGCTTCCCCCGTGCCGATGATCTCCAGGAACGCGTCCTCCAGGCGGCGGCCGGAGCCGACGATCTCGGCCACCGGTCCGGCCGCGACCCGCCGTCCGCGCGACATCACCACCGCGTGCGTGCAGGTCTGCTCGACCTCGGCGAGCAGGTGGCTGGACACGATGACGGTGCGCCCGGCCGCCGCGTACCGCACCAGCACCTCGCGCATCTCGCGGATCTGCGGCGGGTCGAGGCCGTTGGTGGGCTCGTCGAGCACCAGCAGGTCGGGCAGCCCCAGCATGGCCTGCGCGATCGCCAGCCGCTGCCGCATGCCCTGGGAGTAGGTGCGGACCGCGCGGTCGAGCGCGGCGCCGAGGTCGGCGATCTCCAGCGCCTCCTCCAGGTGCGCCTCACCGGCGGGACGGCCGGTGGCGCGCCAGTAGAGGTCGAGGTTGTCGCGGCCGGACAGGTGCGGCAGGAACCCGGGCCCCTCGACGAACGAGCCGAGCCTGGACAGCACCGGCGCCCCGGCCGTCACCCGGTGCCCGAAGATCCGGATCTCGCCGGCGTCCGGATGGATGAGGCCCATGAGCATCCGCAGCGAAGTCGTCTTGCCGGCGCCGTTCGGGCCGAGCAGGCCGAGCACCTGGCCCTTCTCGACGCGGAACGACAGGTCGGACACGGCGAGGTGGCCGT
This sequence comes from Actinomadura vinacea, assembly GCF_039532545.1. Lineage (NCBI taxonomy): Bacteria > Bacillati > Actinomycetota > Actinomycetes > Streptosporangiales > Thermomonosporaceae > Actinomadura > Actinomadura vinacea. Next base: position 37,157 of record NZ_BAAARW010000045.1, read on the forward strand.
TCTTGTACGCCTTGGTCAGCCCGTCGATCTGCAGCGGCACGTCGGCCAGTTCCGGATCGAGGTCCCTGTTCGCGCCGCGCCGGCCGCGCCCGGTGACCAGCAGCCCGGCCGCGATCGCGAGCGCGACCGCGGGCAGGCCCCACACCCAGCTCGGGACCGGCGTGGGCGCGGCGCGCAGCGCGGGCACGGTCGGCACGGCCAGGCCGGACACCGCCGCGACCTTGTACGAGGCGGGCGCGGCCGGCGTCGAGAATCCCATGTCCGTCGTCGACAGGACGAGCCTGACCTTGTGCCCGCGGTCGAACCGGTAGTCCATCGGCGGAAGCGTCACCGTGACCTCGCGGCCCTGCCCCGCGTCCCGCACCCGGACCGGGGCGGCGATGCGGCGGGCGGGCGTGCCCTGCCGGCCGCTCGGGCCGACGTCGTAGAGCTTGGCGAACAGCGGCACGTCGCCCTCGCCGGTGACCCGCACCCGCACGGTGGCGGCGCCGGTCAGCTGGAGCGGCTCGCGCAGCGCCGCGGTGTCGAAGAGGGCGGACTGCCCCGGCATGTCGATCGGCAGCTGCCCCGCCGCGTCCCCGGCGCCCAGATCGCCGAGGCTGCCGAGGGCGCCGAGGCCGGGCAGCGCGGAGACGCCCGCGGGGGTGCCGCCCGCCGGGTTGTGGATCGTCTGCTCGCGTCCCGCCAGCGGCAGCGTGCGCGGGGCGGCGTGCAGGCCCGGGTAGGTGCCGGCGGTCGCCGGCTGGACCACGACCTCCTGCGTGGACGAGTCGATGCCGCCCGCGCGGGTCACGGTGAACGCCGCGGCGCGCTCCTCGTCCGAGGCGGGCTCGCGGCCGCGCAGCCGCTGGTCGAACCAGCCGCGCACCAGTCCGCGGATCCGGTCGGTCTCCGGGTCGCCGCCGTCGTGCCCGCCCTGGAACCACACCACCGAGACGGGAGCGCCGTTCCGGGCGATGGCGCGGGCGTTGGCGTCTGCGTGGTCGAGCGGGAAGAGCGAGTCCGCCTGCCCCTGGACGATCAGCGCCGGAGCCTTGATCCGGCCCGCGACCTGGGACGGGCTGGACCGCCGCAGCATCTCGACGGCCTCGGGCGTGGGCCGTCCCGTCTCGGCGATCTCCTGGTACATGTCGCAGATCGCCGGGAGGAACCGTCCGCAGGCCGAAGTCTGCCCGGTGGAGCCGCCGGGGCCGCCCTGGGCGCCGGGGCCCTCGCCGGAGCCGCTGGTGAAGAACAGCCCGGCCCACAGCTTCTTGAACACGCCCTTGTCGGCGCCCTCACCGGTCCCGTTCGGAAAGAGCGCGTCGGCGAGGTCGTTCCAGGTGATCTGCGGGGCGATCGCGTCGACGCGCGCGTCGTACCCGGCGGTCAGCAGCGCGATGGCGCCGCCGTAGGACTCGCCCGCCATCCCGACCCGCGGGTCGCCGGGGCCGTCGAGCCGCACGTCGGGACGTTCGGACAGCCAGTCGATGAGCTGCCGGACGTCCTTGACCTCGTAGTCGGGCGAGTTGAGCGCGATCTCCCCGGTGGAGCGGCCGAAGCCGCGCGCGGACCAGGCCAGCACGCCGTAGCCGTGCCGGGCCAGCTGCTCGGCCTCCTCCCGGACGTCGTCCTTGGACCCGCCGAACCCGTGCCCGAGCAGCACGACCGGCACCTTCCCGGCCTCGTCCGGACGGTAGAAGGTGGTGTCCAAGGTCACCCGCTGGTCGTCCTTGGGGCCGTCGACCACCTGGACGCGGTGCTGCTGCGCCCGTACGGCGGGCCCGTCGTCCATGGCCGCGCCCCACAGCACTCCGCCGCCCGCGAGGAGCGCGACGGCTCCGGCCGCCGCCGTCCAGCGCGTGGCGGCACGGGCCGAACCCCACCTCTCCCGGAGCCCTCTGACTCCCCCCAGCTTCATGCGGGAAAGCCTATGTGCCTGGCAAAGCGGGCTGCTCCGACCCTGAGTCGATCTCGTCTGCGCCCGCTGCGGTACGCGAGGTCACCGCGTTACGCCCAGCGGCGTACGGTGACCGGGGATCAGCGGAACGGAGCCAGTGCGGTCTCGAACATCGCGGCGACGCGCTCGGTCAGCTCCTCGGGGTCGGCGCCGCGCAGGTCGTCCAGCCCGAGCGTGCGGCGGACCGGGCCGCCGCCCATGATGATCGTCACAGCGAGCATCGCGCGGACCCGGGCGTCGGGCCCCGGCAGCTGCGCCACCAGCGGGTCGACGATGAGCCGCTCGGTCTGCTCGGCGAGGATGCGCCGGACCTCCTCGTTGCCGACCGAGCGGTCGAGCATGCGCGGGATGGGCGAGGCCGGGCCGCGCTGCGCCTGCCGGACGAAGTGCCGGGCCAGCCGGAGGTGGAGGGGCTCGGGGTCGCCGACGCCGGCGATGACCCGCTGGATGACGAAGTCGCCCTCCAGGACCTCGGCGAACAGCGCCGCCTTGGAGCCGAAGTAGCGGTGCACGAGGGCCACGTTGGCGTCCGCGGCGGCGGCGATCATCCGGACCGTGACGCCGTCGTAGCCGTGCTCGCCGAACAGGTCGCGGGCGGCCTCCAGCAGGCGTTGCCGGGTCGCGTTCCGGTCCCGTTTCGGACGTGGCCGCGTCTCGCCCGCGTTCGCGAGCTCCAGTCGATCAAGCACCGTTCAAGTATCCCTCGTCACATTAGTCCGGTTTGCAAGTAAACACCCGACTACTTAATATATATGTAGAACACAGGTAAAGGACCTTCGATGGGGGCAGAGTGGTTCGAGCGAGCGCGGTGGCGCCGCCGGTGACGGAGCCGCCGGCGGCGGCACAGGAGGTGCGGCCGCAGTACACACACCGGCAGATCCTCGAGATCCTGTCCGGCCTGATGATGGCCATGCTGACATCGATGATCTCCACGTCGGTGGTCAGCACCGCGCTGCCGACGATCGTCGGCGACCTCGGCGGCCAGGACCAGCTCGCCTGGGTGGCCAGCGCCACGCTGCTGACCATGACCGCCTCCACCCCGCTGTGGGGCAAGCTGTCGGACCTGTTCGGCCGCAAGCTGATGTTCCAGAGCGCCCTGCTGATCTTCGTGCTGGCCTCGGTGGCCGCCGGGCTGTCCCAGAACATCGGCCAGCTGATCGCGGCCCGCGCCGTCCAGGGCCTGGGCGTCGGCGGGCTGTCCGCGCTGGCCCAGGTCATCATCGGCGACGTGGTGGAGCCCCGGCAGCGCGGCCGCTACGCCGGCTTCATGGGCGCCGTCTTCGGCGTCGCCACCGTCGCCGGGCCGCTGCTCGGCGGATTCATCGTGGACGCCGACGCGCTCGGCTGGCGCTGGTGCTTCTACGTCTGCATCCCGCTCGCCGTCCTCGCCTTCCTGGTCATCCAGAAGGTGCTCAAGCTGCCGAAGGTCAAGCGCGACACCCGGCTGGACCTCTTCGGTGCGTTCACCATCACCGGCAGCGCCACCCTGGTGATGCTGCTGCTGTCGCTGGGCGGCAAGGAGTTCGACTGGAGCTCCACCTGGACCTACGGGCTGGGCGGGGGCGCGATCGCGCTGGTGCTCCTGGCCGTCGTCGCGGAGCGGCGCGCCGGCGACCCCATCCTGCCGCCCCGGCTGTTCCGCAACCCGACGTTCGTGCTCACCGCGTTCGCGTCCATGTCCATGGCCATCGCGATGTTCGGCGCCATGATCTACCTGCCCCAGTTCCTGCAGATCGTCAAGGGCATGAGCCCCACGGCCTCCGGCCTGATGACGCTGCCGCTGGTCCTCGGCATGTTCATCACCTCCACGGTCTCCGGGCAGTTCGTCAGCCGCACCGGACGCTGGAAGATCTTCCCGGTGGTCGGCATGCTCTGCGTCGGCACCTCCCTGTTCCTGCTGTCCCGGCTGCACACCGACTCCAGCGCGCTGGTCATCGGCGTGGACGTCGCCGTGCTCGGCATCGGGCTCGGGCTCACCCTGCAGATCCTCATCCTGGCCGCGCAGAACGCCGCCGCCAACGCGGACCTGGCCGCCACCACCTCCGGCGTCTCGTTCTTCCGCAACCTCGGCGGCTCCATGGGAGTGGCCGCCTTCGGCGCGATCCTGTCCAACCGGCTCGCCACCGAGCTGCAGGACGCGCTCGCCACAGCGCACGTCCGGCCCCCCGGCGGGGGCGGCGGCGTGCTGGGCTCCCCGGACCAGATCCACGCGCTGCCCGAGCCGTTCCGCGGCATCGTCCTGGAAGCGTTCACCGGCGCCCTGGAGATGGTCTTCCTGTGCGGCATCCCGATCGCGGTGCTCGGCTTCCTCGCCGTGCTCGCACTGCGCGAGCTGCCGTTGCGCGGCGGCCCGCTCACCGCCGCACAGCCCGCCGCTGCCGCCGCCCCGCCGGACGACGATCCGCGGATGGCCGGCAAGCCGGGCAGGCACGCCCGTCCTGCCCATGCCCCCCGTACAGCCCGTGTCGTCCGCCCGGCCCATCAAGAGCGGAAAGAGCTCGTCCCGGCAGGGCACGCCGCCCCGGCGCTCAACGGGGCGGCCTCACCCAGCCGCGCCGCGGAACCGTCCGGCCGCGCCCTGGCGGTGCACAACAGCGCCGGGTCGAACGGCGACGGCGGCGTCCAGATCCGCGGCGTCGTCAGCGGCGGCGAGGGCGCCCCGATCGGCTCGGCCGCCCTCACCCTCATCGACGTCGGCGGGCAGCAGCTCGGCCGCGCCCTCACCCGCGCGGACGGCCGCTACGCGCTGCCCGTCCCGGGCCCCGGCACCTACGTGCTCATCGCCGCGACCGGCGAGCACGAACCGTGCGCCGCGACCCTCGTCGTCGGCGACAAGCCCGTCGACCACGACCTGACGCTCGCCGCCAACGGCGGCCTGGGCGGGACGGTCCACAGCGCCAAGGGCGAGCCGATCGAGGGCGCGATGGTCGTCGTCACCGACGTGCGCGGCGAGGTCGTCGGCACCAGCCGCACCACCGCCGACGGCGCCTACCTGTTCAAGGACCTTGCGCCGGGCGGCTACACGCTGGCGGTCAGCGCCGCCGCGCACCGTCCGGTCGCCGTCCAGGCCGAGATCCTCGGCAGCGGCCGCACCCGCCAGGACGTGCGGCTGCCGCCCGGCGCCCGGGTGCGCGGCACCGTCCGCGACGACGCCGGCGACCCCGTCGGCGACGCCCGGGTCATGCTGGTGGACGCCGCCGGCGACGTCGTCGCGGTGGTCGTCACCGGCCCGGACGGCGAGTACGCCTTCGCTGACCTGGTCGGCGGCCGGTACACCGTGATCGCCTCCGGCTACCCGCCGGTGGCCGCCGCGCTGTCGCTGTCGGGCACCGACCAGTACGGGCACGACATGACGCTCGGCCACCCGGACGACTAGCCGTTGTAGCCCCCGGGGCCGCCCGCCGTCCGGGCATGGGGACAGACTCGACGCGCGGCGCGGCCCCGGGACCGTCCCGCACACCCGCAACGACCAGCACACCGGGAGACGAGCACACATGGACGACGCGCCCGCCCTGCGCGGCACCGTACGGACCAGGGACGGCTGGGCCGTGCCGCACGCCATCGTCACCGTGACGGACATGGCCGGCGCGCAGACCGCCCGGGTCCAGGCCGGCGAGGACGGCCGGATCGCCGCGGGCCCGCTGCCCGCCGGCACCTACACCGCGATCGTGACCGCCGTGGGCTACCAGCCGGCGGCGGCCACGCTGATCGTGCCGGGCTCGGGCGCCGCCCGGCTGGGCACGGTGACGCTGGCCCGCGCGGGCGGCGCCGAACTGCCCCCGCCCGGCCCGTGGACGATCGACCCGGTGCACTCCAGCGTCGCCGCGGTCGCGAGGCATCTCGGGCTGTCCAGCGTGCGCGGCCGGTTCGGCGCGTTCGAGGGCCGCATCGAGGTGGCCGGGCAGGTCGAGCGGTCCCGGGTGACCGCCCGCATCGAGGCCGCGTCCATCGACACCGGCAACAAGACCCGCGACGACCACCTGCGCTCGGCCGACTTCCTGAACGCCGACGCGCACCCGGTGATCGAGTACGCGGGCGAGGGCCTGACCGCGATCGGCCCCGACCGCTGGACCGTCCACGGGAACCTCGACCTCAACGGCCACACCCGTCCGGTCGACCTGGAACTGAGCTACCTCGGCACCGGCCCTGATCCGTGGGGCGGCGTCCGCGCCGCGTTCCGCGCCACCACCGAACTGCGCCGCGCGGACTTCGGCATCCGCTACAACCAGATCCTGGAGGCCGGCGTCGCCGCCGTGGGCGAGAGCCTCCGCGTGGAACTGGAGATCCAGGCCGTACAGGGCGAGTCCCTCCCGCCGTCCTGACGGCAGGGCGGGTCAGCGGCCGCGGAGGCTGCGGACCAACTGGTTGGCCTCGGCCTTGCTGGCGGGCCCGGTGATGACCACCTTGCCGTCCAGGATCGGGGTGTCGACCCGCGGCACCGTCACCAGCCGTTCGCGGACGACGAAGGCCAGGTCGCGGTTCAGGGTCGCGCGGGTGAGGGTCGCGAAGGCGCGCCGGTCGTTGGTGCGCAGCGTCACCGCGACGTCGTAGGCGCCCCGGTTGCGGGCGCGCTGCACCCGCAGGTCGGCGACCTTGCGGATCGCGATGCCCTGGCTCATCTGGTAGCAGGCCAGGCCGGAGGACGACTGGCCGGTGATGCCCTGCGTCCCGGCGGGGCACTGGCCCGGCACGGTCTGGGTGACCGGGTAGATGTGCAGCGGCGCGGCCAGTGTGACCGGGCGGGTGCGCATCGACGCGGCGATCAGCCCGCCGCTCACCACCACCGTCGCGATCAGCAGCCCCAGCGTGATGACCATGACCAGCAGCGAGGAGCGGTGCTCGCGCGCCGCGCGGTCCCGCCGGGCGGTGCCACGGCGCCGCGCCGCGCGGCTGCGTTTCAGCTCGGTCGTGGCCCGCTGCCGTTCGGCCGCGCGGGCCCGGCGCTTGACGGCCGCCTCGCTCGGCGGCGGGCCGAGCTCCAGCGTCTCGGTGCCGCCGGAGGGCGGCACGGGCGTCGCGACGGCGGCGCCCGCGGAACGGCCCGCGGGCACGGGGCCCGGTGGACTCCCGCGGTCCTTCCGGCGGCGTGGAACGACCCGCATCGGCACCTCCCGGCAGAATGATCTCTCAGTCTGTCAGGACGCGGAAGGGGCGCGCGCCGTTCACAGCGCAGTCCGCCAAGAATCCACTGCAGAGATCGAACAGATGTGCTAACGTCCAAGTGCTCGGCTGGCGGAAACCAGGTCGGCCGGCTCTACCGCCGGGCTGGCGGGATGTCAGGTCTGTGGAGCTGATGTAAGACCGATGGGCGGTACACCGTCCCTCGCCGTTGGTTCGGGTCGGCTGTTGGCGGTGAAGCAGAAAGGTCAACCCGTGAGGGTTGAATCCCCCGCCTTAGCTGGGGAGAAGTCAACGCATTGTTTCCCCGCACGCGCGACGGCCCGGGATCGTATGGATCCCGGGCCGCCGCGCGTGTCGCCTGTCCGGTACGTCAGTCGATGCGCCAGGTGTCCCCGCTGCTGAGCAGGGACGCCAGGTCGCCCTTGCCCTGGGTCTGGACGGCTTCGTCGAGCTGCCCGCGCAGCGCCTCGTCGTACGAGGGCCGCCGCAGCTGCCGGAAGATCCCGATCGGGGTGTGCTCGAACGCCGGCGAGTCCAGCCGCGACAGCGCGAACGCCTGCGACGGGTCGGGGTCGTGCGCGTCGTGCACCGCGATCTCCGACGGGTCCACGTCCGCCACGTTCACGACCTCGAACGACCCGGTCGGCGTGCGGCGGAGCGCCTTCTGCCGCTCGGCGCCGAACACGATCGGCTGCCCGTGCTCCAGCCGGATGGTGATGTCGTCGCGGACGTCGGGGTTCTTCAGCGGCTCGAAGGCGTCGTCGTTGAAGATGTTGCAGTTCTGGTAGATCTCCACCAGCGCGGTGCCCTGGTGCTGGGCGGCCTCGCGCAGGACCGACTGCAGGTGCTTGCGGTCGGAGTCGATGGTGCGGGCGATGAACGAGCCCTCCGCGCCCAGCGCGAGCGAGATCGGGTTGAAGGGGGCGTCCAGCGACCCCATCGGCGTCGACTTGGTGATCTTGCCGACCTCGGAGGTCGGCGAGTACTGGCCCTTGGTCAGCCCGTAGATCCGGTTGTTGAACAGCAGGATCTTGAGGTTGACGTTGCGGCGCAGGGCGTGGATCAGGTGGTTGCCGCCGATGGACAGCGCGTCGCCGTCACCGGTGACCACCCACACCGACAGGTCCGGGCGGGACGAGGCCAGCCCGGTCGCGATCGCCGGCGCGCGGCCGTGGATCGAGTGGAACCCGTAGGTGTTCATGTAGTACGGGAACCGCGAGGAGCAGCCGATGCCGGAGACGAACGTGATGTTCTCCCGCCGCAGCCCCAGCTCGGGCAGGAAGGACTGGACGGCGGCCAGGATGGCGTAGTCGCCGCAGCCCGGGCACCAGCGCACCTCCTGGTCGGTCTTGAAGTCCTTGGCCTTCTGCGGCGTGTCGGTCTTGGGCACCAGCGACAGCGCCGTGCGCCCGTCGGCGCCGCCGTTGCCGTTGGCGCCGTTGGCGCCGTTGAGTCCGTTGTCACTCACTGTCGATCACATCCCGGATGACGCTTTCCAGCTCCTCGGCCTTGAACGGCAGGCCGCGGACCTGGTTGTAGCCGATCACGTCGACGAGGAACCGGCCGCGCAGCAGCAGCGCCAGCTGGCCGAGGTTGATCTCGGGGACGATGACCTTGTCGTAGGAGCGCAGCACCTGCTCCAGGTTGGCGGGGAAGGGGTTGAGGTGCCGCAGGTGGGCCTGCGCGACCTGGTGCCCGGCGCGCCGCACCCGGCGCGCCGCGGCGGAGATCGCACCGAACGTGCCGCCCCAGCCCATTACCAGCACCCGCGCGGAGCCGGACGGGTCGTCCACCTCCAGCGGCGCGATGTCGCCGGCGATGCCGTCGACCTTGGCCTGGCGGAGCCGGACCATCAGGTCGTGGTTGGACGGGTCGTAGGAGATGTTGCCCGACCCGTCGGCCTTCTCCAGCCCGCCGATCCGGTGCTCCAGCCCGGGCGTGCCCGGGATCGCCCACGGCCGCGCCAGGGTCTGCGGGTCGCGCTTGAACGGCTGGAAGTCCTCCTGGTCCGGTTCGGCGAAACCGGGCTCGATCACCGGCAGCGACGCCACGTCCGGCAGCTTCCACGGCTCGGAGCCGTTGGCCAGGTAGCCGTCCGACAGGAGGATGACCGGGGTGCGGTACTTGACCGCGATCCGGGCCGCCTCCAGGGCCGCGTCGAAGCAGTCCGAGGGCGAGCGCGGCGCGACCACCGGTACCGGGGCCTCGCCGTTGCGGCCGTGCATGGCCTGCAGCAGGTCGGCCTGCTCGGTCTTGGTGGGCAGGCCGGTGGACGGGCCCGCGCGCTGCACGTCGATGACCAGCAGCGGCAGTTCGGTCGCCACGCCCAGCCCGATCGTCTCGCTCTTGAGCGCGAGGCCGGGGCCGGAGGTGGTGGTCACGCCCAGGGATCCGCCGAAGGAGGCGCCCAGCGCGGCGCCGACCGCGGCGATCTCGTCCTCGGCCTGGAAGGTGCGCACCCCGAACCGCTTGTGCTTGGACAGCTCGTGCAGGATGTCCGAGGCCGGCGTGATCGGGTAGGAGCCCAGGTAGATCGGCAGGCCGCTGCGCTCGCTCGCGGCGATCAGGCCGTAGGACAGCGCGACGTTGCCGGTGATGTTGCGGTACAGGCCGGGCTCGTGCTCGGCGGGCTTGATCTCGTACTGCACCGAGAACGCCTCGGTGGTCTCGCCGTAGGACCAGCCGGCCTGGAAGGCGGCGATGTTGGCCTTCATGATCTCGGGCTTGCGCGCGAACTTGCGTTCCAGGAACCCGATCGTGCCCTCGGTCGGCCGGTGGTACAGCCACGAGAGCAGGCCCAGGGCGAACATGTTCTTGGCCCGCTCGGCGTCCTTCTTGCTGATCTCGAAGTCGGCCAGCGCGCCCACCGTCATCGAGGTCAGCGGCAGCGCGTGCACCCGGTACTCGTCCAGCGACCCGTCCTCGACGGGGTTGGCGGCGTAGCCGACCTTGGCCAGGTTGCGCTTGGTGAACTCGTCGGTGTTGACGATCAGGTCGGCGCCGCGGGGCAGGTCCCCGAGGTTGGCCTTGAGCGCGGCCGGGTTCATGGCGACCAGGACGTTGGGCGCGTCGCCGGGGGTCAGGATGTCGTGGTCGGCGAAGTGCAGCTGGAAGCTGGACACGCCGGGCAGCGTGCCGGCCGGGGCGCGGATCTCGGCCGGGAAGTTCGGCAGCGTCGACAAGTCGTTGCCGAACGCGGCCGTCTCCTGGGTGAAGCGATCGCCGGTCAGCTGCATTCCGTCGCCGGAGTCCCCGGCGAAACGGATGATGACGCGGTCGAGTTGCTGGACCTGTTTGGTCACAGAGGAAGACCTCCTCGACGCGCAGCACCCGTCCTGGAGGAGGTACCCAGGATCGTGATGCTACTTAGGCTTACCTTCATGGTATGTCCCGGATGGAACGCTCTTCTCGGGGGAGGGTGGTCTGAGTACACCCGCGGCATCCTGGTCCAACCGACCCCCGGTCGGCTCGGACACCGTTCCACCCGCCATGTGACATCCCTCATCCAGGGAGTCGCGACCCCGTCGCACAATTAGTTACCACTTCAGCGCGGAGGGCACGCCGCTCAGCCGGATTCGGGCAGGTCCTTACCGGTAGTACGACCTAGACGGTTCCCGAGTTCACCGCGAACACAGGCAACTGGCCAGGCGGCACAGGTCGACATGAAGCCGCCGCACGAGCCGTGGAGGGACGGATGGGGAACCGCTGCTCCCCGGTGGCACGAAGTTCACGCCCCGAACTATAGACAGACCGAAAAAGGCCCGGTACAACCGGCCCCGGCGTCCGCGCGGCGGGACGGGCGGACGGACGCGCGGCGGGACGGGCGGACGGACGCGCGGCCGGGTCCCCGGCCCGCGCGTGTCGATCGACTTCCGGTCACGGCTTCGCCGACGGCGCCCCGGATCCGGGTGCTCCGCGCCGCTCCGCGCGCTCGCGGTCGACCAGGCCCACCAGCCGCGCCACGTCCGAGACCGCCACCGCCTCGCCGAGCACGCGGGCGTGCCCCTCGTACGGGTGCGGCCCCGGCACCTCGCGCGCCTGCCGCATCCACGCCCGCCACCCGCGCGAGCTGACCTTGCAGCGCAGCGTCACCTGGCGGCCGGAAGGGACGGCGCCCGCCGCGGTGCACGAGCCCAGCGTCATGCTCTTGGCGGTGATCTTCGCCAGCAGCGCGGCGCGCGCCCCCGCGGGCACCGCCCCCGCCGGGACGGTCATCGTGGCGGGCACGCTGAGGGTGCAGCCGTCCATGTTGTCGTTGCAGTTGATGAAGGACGGCTTGCTCGGCTGGAAGCGCAGCGAAGGGTCGGCGGCCCCGCCCAGCGCCGCCACCCGCGGCCGCATCTCGGTGAACGCCAGCGCCGGGTCGGCCAGCGGGGCCGCGGTGAAGCGCGGATCGCCCTGCCCGGCCGTCTGCACCCGCAGCAGCCGGTATGGCGCGGACGCGGTCAGGAAGTAGTCGGCCTTCGAGGTCTTCACCTTGTAGGCGCGGGTCGTGCCGACGTTCTCGGTCGGCGGGTCGGCGGGCGCCTCGGCCAGCAGTTTCGCGATCGCCTGCGGGGACAGCGCGTCCTGTACGGAGGCGAGGCTCGGGAACGTCGCCGGGAGCCTGGCCCAGCGTCCGGCGAAGGAGGAGGCGCGCGCGGCCTCGCCGCTGTAGGTGCGCCAGAAGGCAGAGCCGCCCTTGACGTAGGTGGAGCCGTCGACCGAGACCAGGGCGCTCTGGACGCCGCCCGCGGTGAGGGTGCCGGTGGCGAGGCCCGATTGGGTCACCTTCAGCATGACCTGGACGGGGCGGCCGCTCACGGTGACCGTCCCGTCGTAGCGGAGCCCTGGGAGGGCGTTGAGTTGCCGTCCCGCCTCCTTGGTCCAGGCGGCGGGGGCGGGCGCGGCGGCGCGGCGCGGCTTCCCGGGCTCGTCCTCGCCGCCGGACAGCACCACGAACGCCACCGCGGCGGCGGTGCCGAGCGCCACCACCGAACCGGCGACGATCAGCAGCTTGCGCCGGGACCTCCCGCCTTTCCCCGGCCGTGGCGGGGCCGGCGGCCCGGCGCCCGGCGGCACGGGCCCGGGCGGCACAGGTCCCGGAGGCACGGGCCCTGGAGGCATGGGCCCGGGCGGCACGGCGCCGGGGGACGACAGGCGCTCGGGGAGCGGGTCCATCGGCGGCGGGTCGGAGGGAGAGGGAGGCTGAGGGCTCGCGAAATGCGACCCTCCGTGTTCAACGCTCACTCGGCGCTCATTCCGCTGACAACCGGCATCACAGACATACAGAGTGCCGGACGATACGCGCCCGCGCAGCAGGACCGCGTATCGTCCGGCACTCCCGATGATCAGTGCACCCGGCCTCCCCCGGGCTCCCGCTCCGGTTCGCCCAGGGCCGGCCCGGCTCACTCAGAGTCGAGGTTGCGCTGCATCGTCTGGATGTCTCCCGAGGTCGCCGCGATCGCCACCGGCGTCGCCGCCACCCACACCCGGCGGGCGTTCTTGCCGTACTTGGCCCAGTCGCCGCCGGAGATCGTGCATTGCACGGACACGTCCGAGATTCCTGTCACAGTGCCGGACGAGTCGCACTCGCCGTACACCCGGCCGCCGCCCTGCTCCGAGGTCAGCCGGAAGTTGACCTTGATGAGCACGGACGACGCGCCGCCCCGCGTGCTCCAGACCTTCACCCGCACGGTGCACGGCTCGCCGCCGCGGTCGCAGGACACGAACTCGGGCTTGGCCGAGTTGCGCGGGGTCTTGCTGGAGTCGAAGGAGTCGGTGAGCTCGCCCATCATCGTGCGCATCTGGCCGATCGACGACTGCGCGGCCGCGGTCGACTGGACGGTGACGTCCGCGGAGACCCGCGGCGAACTGGCGCTCTCGTACCGCAGCAGCTCCGGCTGCTCGTCGTTGTCGCTGAGGTAGAAGGTGGAGAGGCTGCTGCCGATCTTGTACGCCTTGCGCCCCTGGACGGTCGTCTCGGTCTCCTTGATGTTGTACCGGCTCGACTGCCGCAGCTCCGTCGCGAGCGCCTCGGGGGTGAGGTCACGGTCGAAGTCCAGGGTGAGATCGGTGTTGTCGATCATGCCCCACTGGTCGCCGTCCTTGAGGAAGCGGTTGGACGACAGCGCGCTCACCTTGGTCTGCCAGTAGCTCTTGGGCGCCTTGACGAACAGCTTCTGGTCGGCCGACAGCATGGTCACGCTGTTGCCGTCCCAGGTGACCTGGCCGCCGGCGCGCCCACCGCGCGTCACGGTCAGCTCGCCCTGCAAGCTGTCGGAACCGGCGCTGAAGGAGCCCTTGAGCTTGAGGGCGCGCGCCGTGGACAGCGAATTGGCCGCGGCGGTCAGCCGCTCCGCGGGCGTCTTGCCGCTGTTGGCGATCACCACGACGACGACCACCACGATCAGCAGCACCACGACCAGGCCGCCGCCGAGCAGGATCGCGATCAGCGCGCCGCTGCCACCGCGCTTGGGCGGCGGCATGCCCATGCCCATCCCGGGCGGTCCGGGCGGCCCGACCGGGGCACCGGGCGGCGGCGGGTAGAACGGCGGCGGGGTGCCGGGCCCGGGGTAGCCCTCGGCGCCCGGAGCGCCCGGCGCCGGAGGGATGCCCGGAGGCGGCGGCGGGGCGCCAGGCGGCGGCGGAGCGGCCGGAGGCGGCGCGCCCGGCCCGCCCGGAGCACCCGGTGCCCCGGGCTCGCCCCCGCCCGGTCCCGCGGGGGGTGGAGGAGGCCACGACGACCCGCCAGGTGGTTCCCAACCCGGCGGAGGCGGAGGGTTGCTCATCCGGTCACGTCCTTCCAGGTCAATTGCCCCCAATAGTTATCTAGTCTGACAGCAAAGACGGACAAAACGTTTGAGAGGTTCGGGCGAGATCGCGACGTTCACGATCTCGTGATCTCAGGGATACTTGACTTCCGGCGCCGGGAGGCTCAGGGAGGCGGTTGTGGCCGACTATTTCGACGGATATGTCGTCGTTGTTGCGTTGATCCTGGTCGGTGGCGGGATCGTCGGCGGGGGGCTCGCCGCCAACCGCATGCTCCGCCCGCACCGCCCCACCGCCGAGAAGCTCACCACCTACGAGTGCGGCGTCGATCCGGTCGGCAGCGGGTGGGCCCAGTCGTACGTGCGCTACTACGTCTTCGCCTACCTGTACGTGGTGTTCGCCGTCGACGCGGTGTTCCTCTTCCCCTGGGCCACGGTCTTCGCCGCGCCCGGCTACGGCATGACCACCCTCGGCGAGATGTTCGTCTTCCTGGGCTTCCTCGCGACCGGACTGCTCTATGCGGGCAAAAAGGGTGTTCTGTCGTGGGTCTGAGGCTCGGCCGCACCGGCCCGCGGCTGTAAGAATGCTCTTGTGACCACCACCGGAGCGAGCCGATGAGCGGAGCGAGCCGATGAGCGCGGTGGACCTGCCCCCGCCCAGCGTCGGGCCGCTGTCCCGGCTTGCCCCCAAACCGGTGAAGTTCGTGCTCAACTGGGGCCGCCGGTACTCCCTCTGGGTCTTCAACTTCGGCCTGGCCTGCTGCGCGATCGAGTTCATCGCCACCTCGATGAGCCGGCACGACTTCATCCGGCTCGGCGTGATCCCGTTCGCGCCCGGCCCCCGGCAGGCCGACCTGATGGTGGTGTCGGGCACGGTCAGCGACAAGATGGCCCCGGCCGTCCGGCGGCTGTACGAGCAGATGCCCGAGCCGAAGTACGTGATCTCCTTCGGGGCCTGCTCCAACTGCGGCGGCCCCTACTGGGACTCCTACTGCGTCACCAAGGGCGTCGACCAGATCGTCCCGGTGGACGTGTACGTGCCCGGCTGCCCGCCCCGTCCCGAGGCCCTGCTGCACGGCATCGTCCGACTGCAGGAGAAGATCGCGGGCGAGTCGCTGGGGGACCGTTACAACGGCGGCGGCGAGCCTGTCACGCCGCCACCCGCGCCGCGTCCGCTTTCGGCCACGGTTCTGCGCAGGCCACTGCAGCCTCCACCGCCCCAGAACGACATCCCGGCCCTTGGCCTCACCCCCGTCCCGGACGAGGAACCCCCCTCACCGCCCACCGCGACCTCCGGACCCGCCGCTGAACCGGAAACCGCGCCGGACACCGCACCGGACACCGCACCGGACACCGAAGGGGCCGCCGAGCCGAGGGCGGCCGGCGATGACCAGAACCGTCCGGGCGGCCCCGCCCATGCGACCCAGCCGGTCACCCCTGTCGAGGAGCCCGCGCCGTCCGGAACGCCGGACGAACCAGGGCCCGAGGCGGCCGCTGAGCCGGACGTCGGGCCCGGGCGCGCCGGCGGTGCCGCGCGGCCCCGGCGGCCGAGGTCCGCCGACCACGACCCCTCGATCATCCCCGGCCTGGCCGACGACGAGCCCGACGACCAGATCGGACGGGCCGGCCGGTGAGCGAGCGCGAGACCGGCGCCGGAGACGCGAGCCCGCAAGACGCAAGCCCTGAAGAAGCGAACCTCGAAGAAGCGGGCCCTGAAGACGTGGGCGCGGTGCTGACGGCGGCGTGGGAGCGGCGCTTCGGCGAGGACGTCAGCATGGAGGAGACCTTCGGCGGCCTCGCCGTCGGGGTGCCGTCCGACCTGTGGCTGGAGGCGCTCGCCTTCGCCCGCGACGACCTTTCCTGCGGCTTCTTCGACTGGCTGACCGGCGTGGACGAGCTCGACGAAGGGTTCGCGGTCGTCGTGCACCTCTACTCCCTGGAACGGCGCCACCACCTGCTGATCCGCACCCGCGTCCCGCGCGCGGAGCCGGTGCTGCCGACGGCGACCGGCGTCTACCGGGGCGCGAACTGGCACGAGCGGGAGACGTTCGAGATGTTCGGGGTGGTCTTCGAGGGCCACCCGAACCTCGAACCGCTGCTGCTGCCGGACGGCTTCGAAGGGCATCCGCTGCGCAAGGAGTTCGTCCTGGCCGCGCGGGTCGCCAAGGCGTGGCCCGGCGCGAAGGAGCCCGGCGAGTCCGCCGGCGGGGCGCCGAGCCGCCGCCGGGTCCGGCCGCCCGGAGTGCCCGACGACTGGGGGCCCAATGCTTGAAGCCGTCGTCAAGCTCGCGCTGGTCGCGGCCGCGTTCGCGCTGCTGCCGCTGCTGGTGGGGCAGGCCGAGCACAAGGTCATGGCGCACATGCAGGGCCGGCTCGGCCCCATGTACGCGGGCGGCTTCCACGGCTGGGCGCAGCTGGTCGCCGACGGGGTGAAGTTCGCGCAGAAGGAGGACGTCGTCCCGCTGGCCGCCGACCGCCGGGTGTTCAAGCTGGCCCCGGCGGTGGCGCTGGTTCCGTACCTGCTGGTGCTGCTGGTGATCCCGGTCGGGCCGGACGGCCAGGTCGCGCTGGAGCTCGGGCTCGGGCTGTTCTTCGCGCTGGCCGTGATGGGCGTCGGCGTGATCGGCGCGATCATGGCGGGCTGGGCCAGCGCCAACAAGTACGCGCTGCTGGGCGGGATGCGGGTCGCGGCGCAGCTGATGTCGTACGAGCTGCCGCTGGTGTTCGCGGCCTCGTCGGTCGCGATGGCGGCCGGGACGCTGTCGCTGAGCGGGATCGTCGAGGAGTGGCGCTGGTGGTGGCTGCCCTGGCAGGCGGTCGGCGCGGTGGTGTTCTTCGTGGCGGGGCTGGCCGAGCTGCGCCGCCCGCCGTTCGACATGCCGGTGGCCGACTCGGAGATCATCTTCGGCCCGTACACCGAGTACGGCGGGCTGCGGTTCGCGCTGTTCATCCTGGCCGAGTACGCGGGCATCGTGGTGCTGAGCGCGCTGACCGCGGTGCTGTTCCTGGGCGGGTGGAAGGGCCCGTTCCTGGACGCCGAGCTGGGCTGGCTGTGGACGCTGCTGAAGACGTTCGCGCTGGCGTTCGTGGTGATCTGGCTGCGGGTCAGCTACCCGCGCATGCGCGAGGACCAGCTCCAGAGGCTGGCGTGGGCGTGGCTGGTGCCGCTGTCGCTGGCGCAGCTGGCGCTGACCGGCGTCGTCAAGGTCGCGATCGAGAGCTGATCCCCGGGCGGACGGTCAGGGCAGGAAGATCGCGTACTCGGACAGCTGGGGCAGCAGCGACGGGGGCAGGTCGACGTCCACGGCCAGTTCCTCGGCCGAGATGAAGCCGCCCTGCTCGTCCCGGTGCCGCACGATCCGCTCGATCAGCTCCTCGGTCAGGCCGGGGAGCAGGGCCAGGGTTGCCGCCGGGGCGTGGTTGACGTCGATCAGCCCGCCGTCGTCGTAGCCGCGCGGCAGGTCGGGCCGTCCGATCCGCAGCTCGTGCGCCAGCGCCGGATCCTCGGTGACCAGCGCGCGCGCCTCGTCCCGCAGCGTCCGGCGGTACTGGGCGAGCTTGACGGCGTGCTCGTTGCGGCGGCTGTGCGGGGAGGCGCGCGGGAACACCGACGGCCGCACCGCGAACGCGTGCGCGGTGCCGCCCAGCCACAGCACCAACATCATGATCATGCCCATCACGGGGAGGCCGATGCCCCCCGAGACCATCGCCACCATCGCGGCCGACAGGACGACGCCGTACCCGGCCGCGGTCGCGCCGAGGCCCGCCGAACGGTTCCGCAGCGCCGCGAACATGAAGGAGAAGGGGGTGCCGTAGCCGAAGGTGAGGAGCGGGACCAGCGACCAGAGGATGCCGCGCGGCACGCCGGGCGTGATGGGGAGCTGGCTCGGCAGGGAGGGCGGCATGGGCGGGACCGGCGGGACCGGGAGCCCCGGCCGCCAGCCCGGCGTCATCGGCGGCCGGCCGGGGATGGAACCGGGGTGGGGGTGCGGCGGGCGCCGGAACGGCCCGGTCGGATGCCCCGCCCCCGGACCAGGGCCCGGACCCGGACCCGGACCCGCGCCCGGCCCTGGAGCGTGGCCGGGCGGCTGGGACGGCGGCCGGTGCCGAGGCTCGCCCTGGTCACGTTCCTTGTCGGGAGGACCGTCCACGTTGTGGTCCACGTCCCCTCCTCACCGTTGGACGAGTGATCGGCACGGCCGGTCACGTCTGGTCTGACGAACGCGGGGGCTGCCACGTTCCCCCGCGGCCGTTAGTACGGAATCATGGTGACCCGTGGGACGGCTACCAGGAGGCGGACTGGCCAAGGGGCTGGCGGTCACGTTGCGGACGATGACCCGGCGCTCCATCACGCGACAGTACCCGGAGGTGCAACCGGACCTGCCCCCGCGCAGCCGGGGGGTGATCGCGCTCTTCGAGGAGAACTGCACGGTGTGCATGCTGTGCGCACGCGAGTGTCCCGACTGGTGCATCTACATCGACTCACACAAGGAGACGCTGCCCGCCGAGGGCGGCGGCCGGGCGCGCACCCGCAACGTGCTGGACCGGTTCGCGATCGACTTCGCGCTGTGCATGTACTGCGGGATCTGCATCGAGGTCTGCCCGTTCGACGCGCTGTTCTGGTCGCCGGAGTTCGAGTACGCCGAGTACGACATCGCCGAGCTGACCCACGAGAAGGATCGGCTGCGCGAGTGGATGTGGACGGTCCCGCCGCCGCAGGCGCACGATCCCGGCGCCGAGCCGCCCAAGGAGGTGTCGGCCGCGGAGAAGGCCGCGGCGCGCCCCGCCCGCGGCGGCGCGGGGGGCGGCCCGCGGGGCGGTGCCCGGGGAGGGCCCGCATGACCGGGCAGGAGATCGTCTTCGCGCTGCTCGGGGTGGTGACCGTCGGGTCGGCGATCCTGGTGGTGACGACGCGGCAGCTGGTGCACGCGGCGCTGTGGCTGGTGGTGTCGTTCGGCGCGCTGGCCGGGGGCTACCTGGTGCTCACGGCCGAGTTCGTCGCCTGGGTGCAGGTGCTGATCTACGTCGGCGCGGTGGTCGTGCTGCTGCTGTTCGGGATCATGCTGACCCGGGCGCCGATCGGGGAGTCGGCCGAGCTGGACTCGGGCAACCGGTGGGCGGCGCTGGCGGTCGCGGGGGCGACCGCCGCGGTGCTGGTGACGGTGATGGTGATGGGCTTCGGCGACGCCTCGATACGGCTGCGCGCGGGCGGCGGGTCGGCGGAGGCGCTGGGCGCGGGCGTGTTCCGCACGTGGGTGCTGCCGTTCGAGGTGCTGTCGGTGCTGCTGCTGGCCTCGCTGGTCGGCGCCATCGTGCTGTCCCGCTCCGACATAGGCCCGGACGCCCCCGACGACGCCGACACCGACGCCGACGCCGACGCCGACGCGGGCGCCGGGGAGGGCGAGCGCTGATGCATCTCGCGTACCCGACGGTGGTGTCCGCGCTGCTGTTCTCCGTGGGCGTTTACGGCGTGCTGGCACGCCGCAACGCCATCCTCGTCCTGATGTCGGTCGAGCTGATGCTGAACGCCGTCAACCTCAACCTGGTGGCGTTCGACGTGTGGCTGCGCGACCGGTTGCACGGCGGCCAGGTGCTGACGCTGTTCACGATCGTGATCGCGGCGGCCGAGGTCGGGCTGGGGCTGGCGATCGTGCTGCTGGTGTTCCGCAACCGCCGGATGATCGAGGTGGACCGGCTGCGGACGCTGGCCGAGGACGGCACCGTCCCGGCCCTCGCGGGGTCCGGGCCGGAACGCGAGTCCGGCGGGGAGCCGCCCGCCGAACCGCCCGCCGAACAGGCAGCCCGGACCGAGGGAGGCGTCCGGTGATCGCGCTCGCCGCACTGGTGATCCTGCTGCCGTTCGCGGCGGCGTTCGCCGGGCTGCTGCTCGGCCCCCGGCTCTCCCGCCTGCTGCGCGCCCGCGGCCCCGCGCCCGTGCCCCCGGAGACGAAGACAGAGACGGAGACCGAGGCGGACCGGCGTTCGCCGCTGCGCGACGGCCCGGCGCTCATCGCCTGCCTGCCGATAGCCGTCGCGACCGTCCTCGCCGCGATCGTCGCGGTCGCCGTCTGGCGGGAGCCCGGCGCCCGCACCGGCACGCTGACGCTGGTCCCGACCGGCACCGTCCAGATCGAGGTCGGCCTGCTGGTGGACGGCCTCGCCGCGGTCGTCGGCCTCATGGTCTGCTGCGTCGCGCTCGCCGTGCAGCTCTACTCGGTCGCGTACATGGAGAAGGACCCGCGCTACTCCTCCTACGCGGCGTTCGTGTCGCTGTTCACCGCCGCGATGCTGCTGGTGGTGTACGCGGGCGACCTGATCCTGCTGTACGCCGGCTGGGAGGTCATGGGCATCTGCTCGTACTTCCTGATCGGGCACCACTGGGAGGACCGGGCCAACTCGCGGGCCGCGGTCAAGGCGTTCCTGGTCACCCGGCTCGGCGATGTCGGGTTCCTGCTGGGGATCATCGTGCTGGGCCTGGGCGCCGGGACGTTCACGGTCGACGGCGTGCTCGCCCGCCTCCCGGCGCTGCCGGACGGCACCGTCACGGCCGCGGCGCTGCTGCTGCTCGCCGGGGTGGCGGGCAAGAGCGCGCAGTTCCCGCTGCACACCTGGCTGCCGGACGCGATGGCGGGCCCGACGCCGATCAGCGCGCTGATCCACGCGGCCACCATGGTCGCCGCCGGGATCTACGTCGTGGCCCGGCTGTACGGGGTGTTCCTGGCCGTCCCGGCGGCGCTGGCCGTGCTGGGCCTGCTCGCGGTGGTCTCGATGGCCGGCTCGGCGCTGGCCGCGCTGGCGCAGGACGATCTCAAACGGGTGCTGGCCTACTCCACGATCAGCCAGCTCGCGGTGATGGCGGCCGGGCTCGCCACCGGGACCGAGACCGGGGCGATCTTCCATCTGCTCACGCACGGGGCGTTCAAGGCGCTGCTGTTCCTGGCCGCCGGGTGCGTGATCCTGGTCGCCGGGTCGAACCTGCTGCGCGACTACGGCGGCCTGCGGCACGGTATGCCGATCACGTTCTGGTCGACGACGATCGGGCTGGCGGCGCTGGTGGGCGTCCCGCCGGTCAGCGGCTGGTTCAGCAAGGACTCCATCATCGAGGCGGCCCAGCACACCGCCCTGCACGGCGGCGAGCTCGCGACCGGCGGTGCCGCCCGGACGACGCTCCCGCACATCCCGGCCGCCGCGGCCTGGACCATCTACCTGGGGCTGCTGGTGACGGTGGCGCTGACCGCCGCCTACGCGATGCGCGCCTGGCTGATGACCTTCTTCGGCGAGCCGCGCTGCGGGTACGAGATCAGGGAGGCGCCCAAGCTCATGTCGTGGACGGTCGCGGCGCTCGCCGTACCGGCCGCGATCCTCGGGTTCTTCGGGCTCGGGGCGCCCGAGCTGCGTCCGCACGCGGGGTCGGCGCTGCTGGCGCTGCTGCTCGCGGCGGTGGGCGGCGGGGCGGCGTTCCTCGTCTGGAACAAGGACCCGGCCCTTGATCCCGTGCGGGTGCTCGGCACGTCCGTGCGCACGCTCTTCGCCAGGGCCTTCTACGTGGACGAGGCGTACGCGTTCGCGATCGTCCGTCCCGTGCGGGCGCTGGCCTGGCGGGTCGTCGCGTTCGACAGCCGGGGGCTGGACGCCCTCGTCGTCGGCACCGCCAGAGTCGCACGCCGGCTGGCAGGCCCGCTGCGCAGGCCGCAGAACGGCAATCCGCAGGCCTACCTCACCGGCCTCCTCGCCGGAGTCGTCGTCATCGCGGCCGGAGTGGTGATCTTCCTATGATCCTCGTGCTGATGACGGCGATCCCGCTGGCCGGGGCGCTGCTGCTCCTGCTTCCGGCAGACCGCTTCCTGCCGGGCGACGCCGCCGTCCGCCGGTACGGCCTGGGCGTGTCGGGCGCCGCGCTGCTGGTCGCGGTCTCCGCGGCCGCCGCGTTCGACTTCGGCGCCACCTCCCGCATGCAGCTGGAGGTCGACGGCGCCTGGGCGCCCGCGATCGGGCTGCGGTTCCACCTGGGCGTCGACGGGATTTCGCTGCCGCTGGTCGTGCTGACCGCGCTGCTGACCTTCCTCTGCTTCGTCCACCTGGCCAAGCACCCGCCGGCCGGGGGCGCCGCGCGGCTGCTGGTCGGGCTGCTGCTGGTCCTGGAGGTCGGCCTGCTCGGCACCTTCGTCGCCCTCGACATGGTGCTGTTCTTCGTGTTCTTCGAGGTCGTGCTGATCCCGATGTACGTGGTGATCGCGCGCTGGGGAGGGCCGGCCCGCCGCGCCGCCGCGAACAAGTTCATCCTCTACACGCTGCTCGGCTCCGGCCTGCTGCTGGCCGGGATGCTGCTGGTCGCGGTGAACGCGGGCACCCTCGACATGACCGGGCTGGCCGCGCGGCACGGCTCGGGCGTCACCCGCGGCGTCCAGATCACCGCGTTCCTGCTGATGGGGCTGGGCTTCGCGGTCAAGGCGCCGATGTGGCCGCTGCACACCTGGCTGCCGGACGCGCACACCGAGGCGCCGACGGTCGGTTCGGTGCTGCTGGCCGGGGTGCTGCTGAAGATGGGCACCTACGGCCTGGTCCGGGTCGCGCTGCCCGCCGCCCCCGACGGCGCCGAGTTCTGGGCGCCCTGGCTGGGGTTCCTCGCGGTCGCCGGGATCGTGTACGGCGCGCTGGCCTGCCTGGCCCAGCGCGACCTCAAACGGATGATCGCGTTCTCGTCGGTCGGGCACATGGGCTTCGTGCTGCTGGGCATCGCCACGCTCACCCCGGTCGGGATCAACGCGGCCCTCTTCGGCAACATCGCGCACGGCCTCATCACCGGCCTGCTGTTCTTCCTGGCCGGCGCCGTCAAGGACCGGTACGGGACCGGCGACCTGGACGCGCTCGGCGGCGGCATGCTCGCGGCCGCGCCCCGCCTCGCCGCGTTCCTCACCTTCGCGTGCGTCGCCAGCATGGGCCTGCCCGGGTTGGCCGGGTTCTGGGGCGAGCTGCTGGCGCTGATGGGCTCGTACCAGCCGCACGCCGGGCTGCCGCGCGAGACGTTCGTGACGTTCATGGCGGTGGCCGCGCTGGGCGCCGTGCTGACCGCCGCCTACTTCCTCCGCCTGCTCGCCAAGATCACCCATGGCCGTCCGGGCGCCGCCGGACCGGTCGCGGCGATCTCGCCGTACGAGTACGCGGCCTGGACGCCGCTGATCGCGCTCACCCTGCTGGTCGGCCTCTGGCCCAAGACACTGCTGGACGTGACGACCGCGCCGGTCCGCGCGCTCCTGGGAGGCGGCTGAGCGATGATCCAGGGCATCGACTACGCGGCGATCGCACCGCCGCTGATCCTGGCCGTGGGCGCTGTCGCGCTGCTGCTCGCCGACGCCTTCGACGTCCCGCGCCGCCTGCTCGGCCCGATCTGCGGCGGCGCCCTCGCGGCGGCGCTGGCGGCCGTCGTGGCGCTGGCCGCCGGCGACCGCCGCGCCACGTTCTGCCTGCCCGGCGATCTGCGCGCCGGCGGCCCGCCGTCCTGCTCCTACGTCGCCGACGACTTCACCCTGCTGTTCCAGGGCATCGTGCTGGCCGCGGCCTTGATCGTCGTGCTGCTGTCGCTGCGCGAGATCGGCGCGTCCAAGATGCCCGCGGGCGAGTACCACTTCCTGCTGCTCGCCGCGATCATCGGCGCGCTCACCCTGGTCGCCGCCCGCGACCTGGTACTGCTCGTGGTGGCCTTGGAAACGCTCTCGCTGCCGGTGTTCGCACTGGTCGCGCTGCGCCGCTACGACGGCGCCGCCTCCGAGGCCGCGCTCAAGCTGTTCCTGGTCTCGGTCGTCTCCGCCGCGGTCATGCTGTTCGGGATCAGCCTCGTGTACGGCGCGACCGGCGCCATGCACCTGGACCGGATCGCGCCCGCCCTGGAACGGCTGCCCGCCGACCTCGAACCGGTCGCCGCCGTCGGCGTCGTGCTCGTCCTGGCCGGGTTCGGGTTCAAGGTCGCGGCGGTCCCGTTCCACTTCTGGGCACCGGACGTCTACCAGGGCGCGCCGCTGCCCGTCGCCGCGTTCCTCTCAGTGGTGTCCAAGGCCGCCGGGTTCGCCGGGCTGGCGATCGTCCTGGCCCTCGGCTTCCCCGCCTACGGCCACGTCTGGGGGCCGCTGGTCGCCGTGCTCGCGGCCCTCACCATGACCCTGGGCAACCTCATGGCGCTGCGGCAGCGCACCGCGATCCGGCTGCTGGCCTGGTCGTCCATCGCCCAGTCCGGCTACATGATCGCCCCGCTGGCGGTCGGCGCCCGCCGGCTCCCCGAGGCGGTCGCCGCCACCACCGCCTACGTCGCCCTGTACGCGGCGATGAACCTCGGCGCGTTCGCCGTCGTCATCGCCTTCCACGCGGGACGGCGGCGCTGGCAGACCCTGGACGACTTCCGCGGCCTGGCCCGCACCAGCCCGGCCGCCGCCGCGGCCCTCGCCTTCTTCCTGATCTGCCTGGCCGGACTGCCGCCGGGCGTGATGGGGCTGTTCGCGAAGGTCGTCGTCTTCCGCGCCACCGTCGCCGGCGGGGTCACCTGGCTCGCCGTCGTCATGGCGATCAACACCGTGATCGGGCTCTACTACTACCTGGCCTGGGCCGCCCGGCTCTTCGCCCCCGGCCCCGCCGAGGCGGCCGACGCCGGCCCGGCCGTGAGGGCCGCGATCGCCGCCACCGCGGCCGGCGCGATCGTGCTCAGCGCGGCCCCGCAGCTCGTCCTGCAGACCGTCTCGGCGGTCACCTGACCAGCGGGAACGATTCGGGCACGTCGACCCGTTCAACCGGTAGTCACACGAACGGGGGGCACGTGCGGTTCAACGGCGTCAGGACGGCGGCACTGATCGCCGCGCTGTCGGCACTGCTGCTCGCCGCGGGATGGGCGGCCGGCGGCGGTGGCGGGCTGGCGCTCGCGCTGATCCTGGCGATCGGCGGCAACGGCGTCGCCTACTTCTTCAGCGACCGCATCGCCCTCCGCTCCATGCGCGCCCACCCGGTCGGCGAAGTCGAGGCGCCCATGCTGTACCGGCTCGTCCGCGAACTGGCCACCTCGGCGCGCCAGCCCATGCCCCGGCTGTACGTCTCGGAGACGATGCAGCCCAACGCCTTCGCCACCGGCCGCAACCCGCGCAACGCCGCGGTCTGCTGCACTCGCGGCATCCTGCGGATCCTGGACGAGCGCGAGCTGCGCGCCGTCCTCGGCCACGAGCTGTCGCACGTCTACAACCGCGACATCCTGGTCTCCTCCGTCGCCGCCGCGATCGCCACGCTGATCACCTACCTGTCGCACCTGGCGCTGCTGCTGTCGCTGGGCCGCGACGACGACGAGGACGGCCCCGGGCTGCTCGGCGCGCTGATGATGCTGGTGCTCGGCCCCGTCGCCGCCGCGGTCGTCCAGATGGCGATCAGCCGCACCCGCGAGTACCAGGCCGACGCGTCCGGCGCCCGCCTCACCGGCGACCCGCTGGCGCTGGCCTCCGCCCTGCGCAAGATCGACGCCGGCACCAGAACGCGACCGCTGCCGCAGGACCCCGAACTGGCCACCACCAGCTCCCTGATGATCTCCAACCCGTTCCGCGGCGCCGGGATCGGGCGGCTGTTCTCCACCCACCCGCCCGTCGAGGAGCGGATCGCCCGCCTGGAACGAATGGCGGGCCGCCCTAAGGAAGGGTCAGGATCCTAGGCCCGTCCGCCGTGACCGCGATCGTGTGCTCGAAATGGGCGGCGCGGCTGCCGTCCGCCGTGGCGATCGACCAGCCGTCCCGGAGCATCACCGCCTGGTCGCCCCCGCCCTCGTGCAGCATCGGCTCGATCGCGATCGTCAGCCCCTCCCGCAGCACCATCCCCTCCCCGGGAAGCCCCACATTGGGGACCTCCGGGTCCTCGTGCATCGCGGTGCCGATGCCGTGCCCGGTGCAGCCCTCCAAAATCCCGTAGCCGGCCTCCCGCGCCGTGCGCTCGACCGCGTACCCGAGATCACCCATCCGCGCGCCCGGCCGCGCCGCCTCGATGGCCCGCTCCAGTGCCCGCCGCGTGACGTCCATCAGCCGCTGCCCGGCCTGATCAGGCGTACCCACCGCGAACGTGACGGCCGCGTCCCCGTGATAGCCGCCCACCTCCGCCCCGCAGTCGACCGACACCAGATCACCCTCGTGCAACACGCGCCCGTCGGGGATCCCGTGCACGATCACCTCGTTGACCGAGACGCACACCGTCGCCGGATACGGAGTCGGCGACCAGTCGGGGTGGTAGTGCAGGAACGACGGGCGGGCGTTCATCTCCTTGATCGTGCGGGCCGCCACGGCGTCCAACTCGGCCAGGGTGACCCCGGGCTCGGCCGCACGCCGCACCGCCTCCAGCGTCCGGGCCACGACCCGGCCCGCCTCGCGCATGATCTCCCACTCGCGGGGGCTTCGATACGACACCATGCGAAGATTCTCTGCCCGAAGAGCAACGAACCACCAGCCCGTTTACCCCGTCATACACACTGAGCGCGCCGGACTTCCTCAGCGGGGGAGGGGGACCGGCGCGCTCGCCACACTCACCGGTAGTTCGTGAACTGAAGCGCCACGTCGAGGTCCTTGCCCTTCAGCAACGCGATGACGTCCTGCAGGTCGTCCTTCTTCTTGGAGCTGACCCGCAGCTCCTCCCCCTGGATCTGGGCCTTGATCCCCTTGGGCCCCTCCTCCCGGATGATCTTGCCGATCTTCTTGGCGTTCTCCTGGGAGATGCCCTCCCGCAACGCCACGACGATCTTGTAGACCTTGCCGGACACCTTGGCGTCCCCCGGCTCGATCGCCTTCAGCGAGATCCCCCGCTTGACGAGCTTGTCCTTGAGCACGTCCAGCACCGCCAGCGCCCGCTCCTCGGTGTTGGCCTGGACCTCGATGACCTCACCGGACCACTTGATCCCAGCGTCCACGTTCCGGAAGTCGAACCGGTTCGCGACCTCCTTGGCCGCCTGGTTCAGCGCGTTGTCGACCTCCTGCCGATCAAGCTTGGAGACGATGTCAAAAGAAGAATCTGCCACTGGGACACCAGCCCTTCTCCGGAGTAGGCCCGGGGACGCGAACCCGCACAGGCCAGACCACGGCACGCCCGGCCCGCGCACACCCCCGCCGCCGGCGCACCTTTCGCGTATCGCCTCAGCGTAGCGCCCCGCCCCGCACGGCTCCCGATGTCACGACCACTCCCACCGTCCGCTATTCTTTCCAGTGCCGTCGCAGAGCGACACCACTGGCGGGTTGCCCGAGTGGCCAATGGGAGCGGACTGTAAATCCGTCGGCTTAGCCTTCCCAGGTTCGAATCCTGGACCCGCCACACCAGCTGAAACAGCCCCTGACCAGGGATGATGGTCAGGGGCTGTGCTGTTGCCGCGACCTCGTGCCCCGCAGCCGGATGCAGCCAGATGCAGCCGCATGTCACTGGTCCCGGAATATACGCGGAATGCAATCCGGAGCGTTTCAGCAGGTCGACCCCCGAACGGGGAAGGGACCCCGGCGTGAACCGGGGTCCCTGCAAGGTAGTCGAGTCGGCCGCCGCTTCGGCACGTGTTCGGCACAGCCCGCCCGCTACTCGTCGAGTGCATCGTCAATCCGCCGGTTCGCCCTGTCTTGCTGGCCCTCTATGCACTTGGCGTAGATCTGCAACAGGACCTTGACGCTGTGCCCCGCCCGCTCTGCCACCTCGGTTGCCGGAACACCGGAGTTGAGCCACAGCGAGACCCCCGCATGCCGGAGGTCATACGGCCGCCGAGCCAGGGGAGAGGCGACCTGGGCAGGTGTGAGCGCCAGAGCCCGAGTCGCGGCCCACACGTCGCCGTAGGCGGTCGATCCGACGATGCCGCCCCGTTCGGTCTGGAAGATCCGCCCATCCGGAGCCGTCCCGTACGCGGCGATGTGCTCCCGGAGGATCTTGACCAGCGCGGGAGGGATCGGGACTGTACGGATCTCGTCCACCGGCCGGAGCTTGAGCCCGCGTTGTTCATGGGTTGTGCCGCTGTCGGTCCACCGTGATCCGGTCTCCGGGAGAGTCTTGGTCAGGACCAGCCGACCCCAGCCGGACGAGGGTAGGTGACAGTCGTCCTGGCACAGCGCCACGGCCTCAGCCGGACGAAGGGCCGCGTAGTACAGACAGGCGTAGAGGGCGCGCAGCCGTCGGCCCCGCCCACGCTTGCCGATGTAGGTAACCGCCGTCAGGCACTCCCGCATCTGCCGAGGACCGATCACGACGCGCCAATCGACCTCTTCCGCCAGCTTGGGCGGAGTCCACTTCACCCTGTCGATCGGGTTGCGCTCGAACTCCCCCAGCTCGACCGCGTACTCGAAAGCGTTGTGAAGGACGGCTCGCTTCCGCGCCACCGTCGAGGCCGCCGCCGGAGAGCCGTTCAGGAGGCGTGTAAGCGCGTTCAGCGCCGCCCGCACGTTCCGAGGCTCCGGCACCTCGGCCATGGTGAGAGAGACCTTTTCAAGCCACGTCAGCGCCTCCATGATCTCGGGAGGCCGACGGCGCTCACGATCGCCGGGCGACAGGTAGTACCCCCGCAGCGCCGTTCGGAGGATCGAGGGATCGGGTGCTTTCGGAGCGTCCTCCCGCACGAGGACAGGGCTCACAGTCGCGATCGTCTCCGTGAGGCCGTCCCGGCTGTTCGGAGCAGCATCCGGCCACTTCATGTCGATGTAGTCCAGGCTGAACGCTAGCCACGTCTGAACGGGCTTTTCCTTGGCGAGCATTGACAGGGGAAGGCCCGAGTCGATGTCGAAGGCTTCGCCCTTCTTGGCAGCCTGCCGGAGGTCTGAGAGGAAGTTGTTCGCTTGCGTTGACCGCTTGAAGGTCTGGGACCTTTCCCGCCCGCCGACCGTCCACCGGGCCGTGTACGAGATGACCTTGGACGGCTTGCCCGGCTTCGGAGCCGATTTGTTCGGCCGCAGCTCCCAGAACGTGACCTTGTAGGAGGTGTTCACGCCGCCTCCCGCAGGGTGCCGAGCCAGCGCATCAGGTCACTCCGCCAGATGCGAAGCTCCTTGTTGGGAAGTCTGAGAGCCTCAGGACCCTTCCCGACCTCGCGCCAGCGGTAGAACGTGCGTTCCGAGACGCCGCCGAGTTCGTCGAGGACTTGAGCGACGGTGAGAAGCTCATCACGCCGCGTGCTCACGCTGCCTCCCGTGCTGCCGAAAGTTCTGGGGTGGTCTGTGTGGTGGCTTGGTCGAGTTGTGCGCGTCGCGTGACGCGTTCGTTGATCATGTGCATCAGCCGTTGCTCGACTGGCTTGACGTCCGGATCACCAGGCCCCGCCCGTTCCCAGACATGCACCGCGGCTGGGTCGGCCGGATTCAGGACGGGAATTCCGGCTTCGGCGAGTCGGGCGAGGACCCAGGTTTTGCGGTCGGCTTTGTGGTCGGCGAGGGTCTTGCCGGACCACTTGCGGGAGACCAGGACGCGGCGTCCGCCGTAGCCGAGGTGTTCGCGTCGGTGTGCCTTGCCTTTGCAGAAGCCGGGGGTGAGCCCTTGCCGGGGGTTCTTGGGCTGGACGCCGTAGCGCAGCCAGTTCGCGCACGTCGGTGAGCACGGCTCGTAGCGGAGCGTTTCGGCCATCCGGTCAACGTGCTCACGCTGCGCGTCGGTTTCGGCTTCATGGCATTCGGCGACGCCCTTGACGAGGTACTTGGTCAGGTAGCCGATGAGCTTGCGGGATTCGGGCGAGTCTGCCATGACGCCTTGTGCGTCGATTTGGCGGCCGAACCGCATCACGTGCAGAGGTTCGGCGTCGTCGTCCTGACCGAGGGCGTCTAGGGACTCGTCCCAGGTGGGAAGGACCACGCCGGTATCGGGGTCGAGGTAGCCGCCGTTCTCGCCCGCCGCGTCGTCCCAGACCGGGAGTCGATCCCCCGGGTAGACGACGCGGTCGGTCGGAGGCCACCACACTTGGTGGTAGGTCGCGGCGACGACCTGACGCAGTTCAGCGCGTGAGATCGTCCCGCGGATGGCCATGTGCAGGTGTGGGGCGAGACGGCGCTGTGGTTCGACGGTGGCGAAGTACTGCACGTCGTAGCCGACGAACCGGCGGAGGTTCTGGACGAACCGGTCGACCAGCTTGGAGAAGTGCAGGGCATCACGGGCCGCCCGCTGGTAGTCGTAGCCGTCCGGGTCGACCGGCACCCCGTCCCGAACCCGTCCGTAGGAGTCCAGCGTCAGCGTGAGGAAGATCGACGGTCGGAAGGTGTTGCCGTCCTTGCCGCGGAACACCTTCCCGACCGTGCGGGAGTCCACCGGCCGCCGGGGGAGATCGGGTGCGTCCTGGCGCCGCCGGGTGGAGCGAGTCCGCCGGCCTTTGGTCTCTTCACCGGTCTTGAGGGCACCGCGGACTCCCGAGCGTTCGATCTCGACATCGAGTTCGCGCAGGAGCCCGTCCCAGAACTCGACCCCTTCCCCGTGTGCGGAACCGGTCTCGGACGCGTTGTCGCGTTCGGTCTGTGCCCGAGCCCGAAGCTCCATCAACGAGCGCTGTTGTTCATCGGGGTCGGCACGTTCGATGACCGGTTCTTCGGCCAGGTGCCAGCCCTGATTGCACTGCACAGCGCGCAGCTTGCGCTTGCGTTCGGCGCACGACGGGCAGACCGAGGCCAAGGTGTGATTGCACGGGACGTAGACGACTTCGGAGGCGCCCGTGTGCAGGTCCACCCGCCGCATCGGAACGGGCCGGATGCACACCCCGTGTTCGACCGCCACGGCTTCCAGCACCCCACGCGCCAGCGGCGGCAACCTCTTGACCACCGCGCCCGTGGTTTCCTCGGCCGCAGGCGAGTCCGAGCCGTGGCCGTCCAGGGTGAGCTGTGTCATGCGGCGGCCCCGGTACCCGACTCGGGGAGCCCGAGCGCGACCATGGCGCGGATGTCGTCATCGGAGACGAACGCCGCGCGGACGCGGACCGGATCGGGGACGGTTTCCAGCCGGACGAAGCCCACGCCCGCGCCGATCTCGGGGATGGGTGAGATCTGGTCGGCCAGGGCGCCACGGTCGCGAGCACCTTGCCCGAGCACCATGTCAACCTGGTCGTCCTCGTCCAGGCGCAGCGCGATCCGGGTGGGGAACAGGTTGCGCAGGTTGTTGACCTCCTTGCGCGCGTCCTGCTGGGCCCCGATCACGCAGTAACCGACCGACCGCCCTTGCGAGGTGAGCACTCCAATCGCCTGCTCAGCCCGCTTGCGCAGGTCCCGTTCTGGGCAGTACGCCGTCAGGAACGCCAGTTCATCGACGATCACGACCCGGAACGGGTGTTCGTGCGTCGGTGTGAACGAGCGCGTCACTCCGGCGAACTGTTCGGCCCGCGCGTTCATGTCCTCGGCCGCCGTCTCCAGCAGCTCGACCATGCCGCCCTTCGGGTCATCGCTGTAGCGGCCGTAGCGCTCGAACAGGGAACGCCCGAAGCTGAGTTCCATCCGCTTGGGATCGACCGCCCAGACCTCCACCAGCCCGGCCAGCATCAGCGGCAGCAGCGCCCGCACCGTCGACCAGATCACCGACCCCTTACCGGCCCCCGTCGCCCCAGCGACCAGGACATGTGTCCCGGACAGCCGCAGCCGCCAGGGCGCCCCGTCCTCCTGGCGCCCGACCACCACCCCGGACAAGTCGACATCAGCCGGATCGGGGACCGGCAGGGCAGGGATGGGGACGGCGAGAGCGTCTCGGCGGACGAACTCCAACCAGATCCGGCCGGGACGGTCGCCTTCCCGGACGCGGACGAGCTGAGCACCGAAGCCGTGCGCGAGGTTGGCCGCCACCTTCTCCCAGGCATCCGGAGCCTGCCCCTTGAGCATGCGCACCAGCACGCGATCCGACGTAGGCCCGCACCGGACCCGGACGAGGGTGGGCAGGTATTCGCGGCCCTTGTGGGTCTTGGTCAGCCCGGCCGTGACCAAGACCGGTTGCCAGTCCCGCCGGTACACCCTCACCAGCCGCCACCGGGCCCGCGCCGGACGGACCGCGTACCGGACGAAGGACGGACGGTCCGCAACCGCCCACGTCCCCAGGACCACGCCGACCAGGGCCAGGACGAGCACGGGCGTCACCCACCCGAACCGGTAACCGAGCCAGCCCAGACCGGCCGCCGCCGAGACCGGGACGATGTTGCGGACCAGGAACACCACCGTCCGCACCAGGACGCGGACGACGTTGACGAGCAGCACCAGCCCCTCGGGCATGTGCCAGACCGGAGGCGCCCACTTGGGCGCGGCGAACGGGTCTTTCTGGGCCTCTACGGCGACGTTTTCGCCGGGACCGAGCTTGCGGAACTCCCAGGACATAGCCTGGACACCTCTTCTCTTCGTGGTTGGAGGGCAGAGAAGCGGGGCGGCCGGAGGTACCAGCTCCAGCCGCCCCACCCAAATCAAGCCGCCGACTCCGCGGCACTCTCGGCGCGTTCGCTGCTCTGGGCGTGCAGCCGCTCGACCTCGGCCACGAAGCGGGAGACGACCTCCAACAGTCGGCGGGCGTTGCGCACGTCGCCGACCTCCACCCCGCCGCGGACACGGTTGGTCAGCCGGAACGTCACGCCCGAGGTGTCGATCACCAGAATCGGCCCCGACTCCGGATCGTTGGGGTAGGTGTGGCAGAGGAAGTGCGCGCCCTCACCGAGGACGATCTGCATGTCGCCGTAGGAGTCCTTCACGCCGCCCTCCCCTTGCCCGAGCCCCGACCCGATCGGCCAGAAGGACGCCGCCCGGAGCGGTAAAGCCGCTCGACCTCCACCGCGTACGCCGCCGCTTGTTCGGCCAGGCCACGCGCGAACTCCACATCCGCCGCCCCCAGCCGCTCGGGAAGCGTCAGCGTGACCAGCACCCGCCCCGCCGAGACGGTGAACAGCGGAGTACGCGCCCGGAACGAACGGAACTCGCTGCTCGCGGTCGCGTCGACGGGCAGCGACAGCGCCGAGGTACGCCCGCCCGCCATCAGGCAGCGTCCTTAGCCGACGCGGGACGACCCGCACCCTTGCCGCCGCCCGCAGCCCGCACCGTCCGAGCACGGAACGAGTACGCCACCCGCGTCCGCATCTCGCCGTTGGGCATGCGTCCGGTCTCCTCGATCCACGGCGTGACGGTCATCCCGTCGAACTCCACCGGGCGGAACGGCCCGAACGCCGGTTCCGGCACCACCGGGCACACCTGCGCATCGATCTTGATCTTGATCGCGGACGCCTTGTGATTCGCGTCCGGGTCCGCGTCGTACACGTCGACGACCCACACCGGCAGACCGGTCTCCTTGTCGAGCTCCTGCCGCTTGGTGTCGAAGTTGGTCAGCGGTTCCGCTGGTCCCGTCGCGTAGACGCCGTGCGGGAACACGTCCCCGAAGCTCACCGGGATCCGACCCTGAATCGCCATCCTTGCACTCCCATCGAGAGGTCTTCCTGACGACAACTCGGTTTGTCGAGTTGCTGTATTGAAGGCTACGCGAGGAAGATCGAAACGCAAGAGGCGCAGACGACTTATCGAGGTGACCTATGTCACAGGAGGTAGCTGTCTTCGAGTTCGTGAAGCGACCCCGGAAGGACGACCTCAACCGCGAGGACTGTCCGTCCCGTGGAGTCGATCACCGAGCCGAGCACCGCAAGGACCGGTTCATTCTCGACCAGGTCGAGTGCCTTGCGCTCTTCGTCGGTGGGACGCCGAGCCCGGAGCCGTTCGTCAACGCGGGTCAGTCGATCCGTGGTTCGGGCTGTGAGCAGCTGGCGGACCGGGACGGTAAGCGGGCCCTCTTGGTCGAGACCAGATGCCCGCGCCACATCGAGCGGAGCCCAGAGCGAGACCAGTTCGCTAGAGATGGAGTCGTACAGCCCCACATACCGCCGCAGGTGGACCGGCGCCGACTCGGCCAGGCCCAGCAGTACCGCGATCGGGTTCGCTACGGGGCGACGGCCGATCTCCAGGACGCGGACAGACGTCTCGTCTTCCTGGCGGTCCAGGACAGCCAGGCCCGGACGACTGTGCTGAGCGGGACCGGAGGACGCTGGGGCCTTAACGAAGGTGCCCCGCCCATGCTCGCGCTGGAGTTCGCCAAGAAGCTGCATCTCATTCAGCGCGCGGACGACAGTCGGACGTGACGCCCCGAACTCCTTGCCGAGCATTGCCTCAGAAGGAATCGGCTCACCAACGGGATAGGCCCCGTCCTTGATCCGGCGACGAAGTGTCTCCATGATCCGGACATACTTCGGGGCGTACGCACTGTGATCCGACATGAGGGCCTGCCAACAGCTCGACAACACGAGTAGCACAAGGAAACCAGACCGGCCCCGTGCTGTCACGCCCTCACTAGTTCCTGAGCTGGCACTTCTTCAGCGCGGCCATGGCCACGCTAGAGCTTGGGACAATGCTTCCCGAAGCTCATCAGGACTGATCGCCTCTAGGAGACGAGGGCCTTCCCCCAGCCGTACGAACGCCCACCAAGATCCGGTTCGCTCTCCGTACCAGATGACGCTTTGGGGGAAGTCCCGCTTGAGCGCGCTCTTCGCCCGCCGTATGTCCTCAGCGTGCCAGGACCCATCCCAAAGGGCTGCCATCACACAACCTCGTGCGATGCCTCAGCGAAGGGAACCGCTAGGACTTTGACGATGAGGCCAGCCGCCATCTCGACATCTTCGAGGGGGCAGAGCGGTTCGAGTTCCGGAGGAGCGTCGCGGGTCGGACCCGACCACACCCAGAACCACCACAGGCGACCATCAGCCCGGCGTCCGCATCGCACTTCTTGCTGAAGACCATGACTCATCAACTGCCCGCGCTTGTCGTCCGGGTCAGGCGCACCGGCCGGATTCCACACGCGGACGGCGCCATACCCCAACACCACGACCGCAAGGCCCGAAGCCTTCAGCCGGGTCGTCAGCGCACGGGCCGCCGGGTACCAGGCCCCGTCAGGAACGGGAGCTTCCACTACGTCCACGCCCCACCTCCAGTGAAAGCGGGACCGGCGACGGGGCCGCCACCCCTTAGCTCCTTGCTATGTCGCCGGTCCCGCAGCTTGTTACGCCACCTCGGCCCGCTTGTTCCCGCGGCACGTGGCGCAGGGTTCCCGACGTCGTTCCGGTCCACGTCCGGAGCTGTGCTGCGCGAGCAACAGGTCAGCCCTGGACGACACCCAGGACCAACCGCGCCCCATGCACGCAACGCACTCGTTCCGGTCGTTCGCCTTCACGCGCTACCTCCGACCCCATCGGCGATTAGGTGAGGACCATCGTGCGGAAGCAAGTGACCGAATCCGATATGCAGCTCGTATATGAGCGTCGTATCGTCGGAGCGTGAGCGATCCGCAACCCTGGGCAGACCCACAACTACGCGCGGCATGGGCAAGGGGCGATTGGGCTGTGATCTTCCGTCGCTACCGAGCCGTAACCGGTCTGACGCAGCGCCAGCTAGAGCCCCTGGTGGGGATGGCGCAACCGTACATATCGAACATCGAGAAGGGGCGTCACCAGGTGACGTCCGCCGAGGTAGTAGAGCGGATCACTCGCGGTCTAGAGGTGCCAGAAGAGTTGAGCGGCGTAGCACGACACCAGGACGATCCATCCATCTGGCAACCGGCCGTTGAGCTGAGAGAGCGCATCGCCCACTCTCAGAGCCGTGGTCGCGTTGACATGAGCCTCGCGAACTGGATTGCCAACGTGTTGGGCACCTACCGCCGAGCGGAGGACAACGCCGGGGGTGTTGATCTCTGGCCAGTCGTCCGCAGCCAGTTGGACGCCGTGACGGAGCGCCTCCCCGATTCGTCAGGGAAGGTCGCTGATGGGTTGCTCACCTTGGCCGCAGAGCACGCGCACTGGTTGTCATGGGTAGCTGCCCAGGAGGGCAAGCGCGGCCCGGCTTTGGCATGGTTGGACCTTGCTCAGGGGTGGGCAATCGACGCCGGAGCCGAAGACCTTGGCTCATGGGTCAACCGCGTGCGTTCCCACTACGCCCTAGATCGAGGTGACCCCGTCCGCGCGTTGCGCACTGCCGAGCTGGCCCGCCGAAGCGCGAATGGGCTCTCACCGGCAGCCGCTTCCGTTGCGGCGCACCAAGAAGGCATGGCAGCGGCGGCAGTCGGAGAGCGTGACCGGGCACGCCGTCTCTCCGACGAGGCACTAGACCTTGCGCTACAGGCTCCAGATGCCGAGGACCGGCCGGGTTGGCTGTACTGGCTTGATCCGGTACGTGCCCAGCTTCAGCGCGCCGACAGGGCATATGCGGTACGTGACTTCAGCGACGCCGCAGCCGGATACGCCCAGAACCTTGACCAGCTTCGCGAGTACCCACGCGATCACGCGTACTACTCGGCCCGCTACCGGGACGCACGTAGCCGAGCCAGTTCTAACGGGTGACCTCTTCAGCGTCCGTGAGTATCGCGCCTTCTCCCGCGTGCTCACGGACCGCAGAGCGCATCATCTCTAGAATGCGCTGTTCATCCTCGCCCGTACGTTCCAAGTTGGCAGTGTCCAACTCAACTTCGTGCGTGTACTCCGTTGCCCGCTCTAGGCCGAACATGCCGCTCCCGTCGTTGATCACGTACGTGAGCTTCCACTTCTCCATACCGCTCCCTGCGCTGCCGTCCTGCGCATCGAAGCCTATCGACCGGTGCAGACGTCCCCGCTCGTGACGCCGAGCAGCCAGCGAGCATTGCCGAATTGCGCTGTTTGAGATCAAGGGGCGGCGCCGCTCGCCGCGCTGCCCCGGCCGCCCGGCTCCGCCGGTCGGCGCGTGCGGCGTGGGCGCCGGTCACCGACCGGCGGCCCGGACGGCCGCGCGTCGCGCGCCCCGCCCAGTTCCCCGGCTGACTCCGGCCACGGGGTACGCGCCGCCGCCCGAACGTCATCACTCATGGGCCGCAGGCCGCCGGCCAACGAGCAAGCTCGCCCCTACGGGGTGCCTTCGGCATTGGCAGGCAGCCCGCTCGCACTGCCGAAAGATCGGCCTTAACGAACCTCGGTTGAGCATGTCGCCGCTTGATCTGGAATGGCACGGGGCTCCCCCCGACCCCGATCTGTCGAGGATGGCGACGGCCAGAACCCGTCAAGGGCGCTACGCGTCACTTCGTGATGGCTACGCCACCCTTGACGGAACCTGTCCGTCGCTAAGTACAGGTCTCGTCGGGGCCGGGGGGAGGAAGGTGGGGGAAGAACAGCGGCTACGCCGCACGCTCAAGCACGTCACGGGGAGCGCACACCACGCGTCCGCAGGTTGAAGCGTTCAACGACGAGGCGGGATGTGGTCCGCGGATGGTGTACGACCCATGGTCACGTGGAAGCTGGCAAGGACTCGCTCACATGCGATACGGACGACGAGGAGCACCACCAGGCCCAGGCCGACGACGACCGGAGCAGCCAACCAGACGGCCGCCCCCATCCACGAGGCGAACGACCACACCCACAGCAGCGCGAACAGCACGCCGAAGGCGACTACGACGAGCGCAGCCAAGTAGACCCAGCGGACGAGGATCGGCGTCACCTGGCGCTCGAACTTCAGATCTAGCAGGGCAGCCACGAGCGACGAGCGTTCACGAGAGCGGTTGTGTTGGTCGGGAGGCACCATGCACCCAAGATCACCGGATGGAAGCGGACAAGGTCAAGGC
The DNA here is from genome assembly GCF_039532545.1 of Actinomadura vinacea. Classification (NCBI taxonomy): domain Bacteria; kingdom Bacillati; phylum Actinomycetota; class Actinomycetes; order Streptosporangiales; family Thermomonosporaceae; genus Actinomadura; species Actinomadura vinacea. Next base: position 74,549 of record NZ_BAAARW010000045.1, read on the forward strand.
GCAAGTCGAGCCGCATACCAAGATCCGGAATATACGCGGAACGCTCCGGAGCTGTGGGAGGCAGCCAAACAGACTCGGTGCAGGTCAGGAGGATACTGCCGCCAAGATCCATGGCGGGCTGTAAATCCGTCGGCTTAGCCTACCCAGGTTCGAATCCTGGACCCGCCACCACCAGCAAAAGGGCCTTCCTATCAGGCGAAACACCCTGGGGAAGGCCCTTTTCTTTCTTACCGTGAGTCCCCCTGAATACCCCTGATTGACCGCCCTTACGGGCACGTTTGGGGCACGCGTGGGGCACGCGTGGGGCACGCGTGGGGCACGCGTGGGGCACGCGTGGGGCACGCGCGGGGCATGGTCTGGGCGCGGTTGACCGGTGCTTATTCCATGCGGTGATCTTGGCTGCATGATGCCTCCCGACGACCGTGCCCGTTCGGCGCGCCCTGCCTCGTTGCTCGCTGCCCTGTCCGACTTGAAGTTCGAGCGGCAGGTAACCCCGATCCTCGTCCGGTGGGTCTACGTTGGCGCGCTGGGCGTGGTCGGCTTGGGGATCCTCTTCGGACTGCTGTTGGTGTGGTCTCTGGCGTCGTGGATGGGCTGGGGGATGTGGCTTGCGGCTCCGATCGTGGTCGGGGCGGGGCTGATTGCGGTTCTGGTCGTCCGGATCGGCTGTGAGTGGGTTCTTGCCCGCTTCCGGCGGTCGTGGCCTGTGACTCCTTCTCAGGGGCACACCGCTCCGCCTCCGCAGGTTCATCGGTAGGGCCTCTTCGACGGCATGAGGGCCGCGGCTTCCTCTCCGCGCTGACAGGGTCGGGGCCTGCCGTGGCCGGAGGCCACCCCGTAGGGGCGACCGAAGGGAGTGGCCGGCGCCGTGGGCAGATTCCAGCCCAAGAGTCATCCCACATAGAAGCCGCTGCCCGGCACCTGGGCGTCCTCGCTCACCACGGACCGGAGTGCTTATCCGCGCGAACGGCGCGAGTGTGTGACAGACCGTTTCGCGCGGATGAGTGCTCCGGCTCGCGGGGGGCTGGGGGCTGCGAAGCCCTCGCTTCGGGCACGTCCAATCGTCCAATGCTGGGGCCGTCACGGTCGAGACCCGTCTGATCTGCTGAGACAGGGCTCAAGCTCGTCGCCCTGGTGGTGCTTCTCGATCGTCCTTTAGGGGTCCCTGCTGCTGTCGGAGCGGTCGGGCGACACGGTGCGGCGGGACCGGACGGAACAGGCCGCACGCCCGGCGTGCCGGGGCGGGCGGCCGCTCGGCGACCCGCGAAGCGGGGCGCCTTTAAAGACGTATAGAAAGTCCTCATCCGGGCTCGTCTGGGTGTCTCGCCCTGGTCGTTGTAAAAGGTCAGGGCCTCCGGGTCCGCTCGTGGCGGTCCTGAAGGCCCTGTGGGGATGTGGTCGGCTGGGCGGTGAAGTGCTTCCCGGCCGCGTGCTGCTGTTAGCTCTCCTCGTCGTTGAGGTAGTGGTGTCCGGGCTTGGGGTGCATCAGGAAGTCGTGGTGGGAGATGTTCCAGCCGTACGCGCCGGACATGGCGAACGTCACGATGTCACCTTCGGCGAGGTGCTGGGTGGGGACCTGGCGGGCGAAGACGTCCTTGGGGGTGCACAGTTGCCCGACCAGGGTGACGGGCTCGTCGGTGACGCTCGGGCCGGTGCCGTTCTGGGGGATGACGGTGAACGGGTGGTCGTGCTGCTTGGTGACCGGTGTGCGGAGATGCATGGTCCCGCCGCGTAGGACGGCGTACCACTGGCCGTGGGCCTTCTTGACGTCCAGAACTTCGGTGACGTACCAACCTGCGTACACGCTGACGGCCCTGCCCGGCTCGATCCTCAGCGTCTCGCCCGGGAGTCCCAGAGTGGCGACTTGGCGGGCGTAGGACTGCCAGTCGAACCGGTGGTTCGGGTCGGCGTAGTCGACGGCCATGCCACCACCGAGGTTGAACTCGGGGTTGGTCACCTCGGCCTTGTCCAGCCAGGGGCGGGCCCAGTCGAGGATCTCGCGGGACTGGGTGACCATGGCGTCGGCGTCCAGCCCTGAGGCGAGGTGTGCGTGGATACCGCGTAGCCGGAGCTGCGGGGAGTCGGCGAGGATCGCTCGGCATTCCTCGATGGTGTCGGGGTCCATGCCGAACGGGCCGGACATCGCCAGGGCCACCCCGGTACGGTCTCCGGCGAGGTTCACCCGAAGCATGATGTCGACCTGGCGGTCATACGAGCGCGCAAGGGTGGCCAGTCGCGTCAGCTCGTGGGGCGACTCGACGTGGATACGTTCGACGTTCAGGTCGAGGGCGAGCTTCAGTTCGTCCAGGGTCTTGCCGGGGCCACCGAACGCGATGCGGGCCTCGGGCAGGGTGCGGCGGACGTGTTCCAGTTCGCCACCTGAAGCGACTTCGATGCCGTCCACGTGCGGGGCGAGAGTGCGCAGGATCGGGGCGTCCGGGTTGGCCTTGGCCGCGTAGAAGATCTCCGGCGCTCCGGGGACGGTGAGCGCCTGGCGGATGGCGGCGGCGTGCTCGTCCAGCGCGCCCAGATCGTAGACGAACGCCGGTAGTCCCTTGTCGGCGGCGGCCAGATCGGCGGCGTACTCACGGGCCCGGTTCGTGATCATGCTTGGGATCCTCCTTGGTGGGTCGGACGGGCGGGAGTCAGTCGAGCCGAAAGTTGCTCTCGATGATCAGGTAGTGCGCTGGCGTGACCGTGATGGTCACCTCCACAACCGCGTCGTCGGCGGTGTGTCCGACGTGCACGATTTCGAACACGGTGCGCTCGGGGCTGATCTCCAGGGCGAGTGCCTCGGCCTCGTCGGGCAAGCGGTCGGTGATCCGCTCAGTCGCTCGCGTCTGCCGGTGGCCCAGCTCGGCAAGGGCGGACTTGACACCTCCGACGATGACCGGTCCGGCCTCCTCAAGGATCGTGCCCTGGGCGATCGATAGCGGGAACCATGAGGCGTTGAGCACGATCGGGATACCGCTCGCCAGCAGTCGGCGGCGGCGAACAAGGCAGTTCACCTCACCGTGCGGGAGGTTCATCAAGTCGGCGACTTCCGCAGGTGGCTCGGCGTGCTCAACGGTGATCTCATGCTTGGGCTCCAAGCCAAGCGCCTTGATCTCGGCGTCGAACGCGCCCTTGGCACCACCCTCCTCGCGGGTGCTGCGGTTGAACCGAGCGGGGGAGTGGACCCGGGGCGGCAACCACGTGACCTTCGTCCCGCGTCCCTGCTGCGGCCGAACCTTCCCCTCGGCCGCCAAGACCTGAATCGCACGGTTGACCAGACTGGGCGATGCTGCGTACCGCTCGGCCAGCACAGGAACCGCAGGCAGCACGGATCCCGGAGGGTACCGGCCGTCCAGAATCTCGCGGCGGATCTCCTTAGCGATCTCGCGAAAGCCGAGCTTGGTCGGCGACATGTGACGCGCTCCTTCCTTTGTTAGGGCAACCTAACCGCACCCTAAGGTCAACTTCGATCAAACACCAAACCATTGGTATCTCTTGACGCCCAACGTGTGGCAGGTCCAGGCTAGCTCATACACCAATCCTTTGGTCTTTGGGTCGGGAGGCGCCTGATGGCGAGACGTTGGGTTCTGCACAACAGGGCGGCTTGTGCGCCCTGCGGGGTTTCTTGGGTCGCTTCGAGAGGCGGCGGCGCATGAGTGACGCAGAGATCGACCTGTCCCTACTGGTCAAAGCCATGGAGGGGGCTTTGGAGTCGGAGTTTCCCGGGTGGCTGATCACTCGGGAGAGCTCCGGCCGGTGGACGGCGACCCGGCCGGACTGGGGCCAGCTCTACGCCAAGAACTCGATTGGCCTGCGGGCCAAGCTCTCGGGGGTCGTGACCCAGGAGGGGAATCGATGACCGGTCGTCGGCGTACGTCCGGTGTGGAAGGGGTCGTGTCGTTCGGCCCGCGTGGCACGAGGGCAAGGAGGACGGTCACCCTGACCGACGAAGAACGTCAGGCCGTGCTTACGGAACTGGCGGAGATCACGGCCGAACTTGACGAGCTTCTCTCGCGCGCTGAGGAGATCGGGCGGCGGGTCGCTGGCGCTGAGACTCCCGCGCGGTCGACTTGGCACGGTGCGGCGTGACGGGTCCGCCTGAGGCGATGGCGCGCGGGCCGGACGAGATCGCAGCAATCACGAAGGATCTGCGGCGCCGGTTCCCTGGGGTGTTTCTCTGGTACGGCGTACACACGTCGCACTGGTGGGCGGCCGTGTTCTGGGGCCGGTCTGGGCGCCTGGTGGAGGCGACTACGCCGGAAGGACTGGCGTGGGAGCTAGGCAAGATCTTCAGGTGTTCGCCTGACCGGTAGGCGCTCTGCCTCGGCCGATAGTGCCCCGCGCGTAGATGCTCGGGGCCTCGCAAGCGGCGGGGCCGGTGATGTGGACGAGGGGCAAGCCTGACCCCTACCCTCGTCGTTCCGTCATCGGCCCCGTCTTCCATGTCTGGACTGTGCTGAGTCACAGGTTTCTCGTCCGCTCGTCCAGTTCGTCCAGCTTGGCGGCCTGGCGTCGGAGTAGCTCCCTCATCTCCTGGAGTTGGCCCCATAGAAGCGTGAACTCCTGGCTCGGCTCCTGCTCCTGGGGCGCCTCTTCGGCTTCGTCGTGCTCGGGCTTGGTTATGACGACGCTGGGGCTTCCCTGCCTGCTCATGATGAGGCCGTCATCCCGGAGAACGGCAAGGGCGCGCTCTACGGTGGCCTTGGCGGCGCCGAAGCGGTCGCAGAGGGCCGCGATGCTCGGGACGGTCTCACCGACCGGATACCGACCTGACGCGATGTCTGCGCGCAGCTCGTCCGCGATGCGGACGTAGATCTTACGCCGGTCGGCCGGAGTGGATTTTCCCATGTCAGCAGCATAGCTCCCTGACTTAGGTTCCTGTGTTCCTAGGTAAGTTTCGGCCAATCGCTTGACCTTCCTACTTTCCTGGGTAACCTATGTGTCTAGGAACGAACGACGGTCAGGAGACTGCACATGCGGAACATCCCGGTGGACACCTCGGCACTCACGTTCGTGTGCGTGTCTGCGCCACGTCCGAAGCTGGTGAATCAGGAGACGGGAGAGATCAAGGTTGACCGCAACGGCGAAGCGGTCTTTCAGGTCGGGCTGTCGGCGGCGGACCAGACGGGCCGCGTCGACTTGGTGAACGTCGCCATCACGGGAGACCCGGGGGTGACGCTCGGCCAGGTGGTAACCCCGGTCGGGCTGGTCGGGTTCTTCTGGGAACAGACCCTCAACGGGCAGCACCGATCCGGCGTCGCGTTCCGCGCGGAACAGATCGTCCCCGTTGGCGCTTCTGGTGCGGCGGCTGCCTGAGATGGATGACTCCGCTCTCGCTCTGGTGCTCGGAGCCTCGGCCGCTGCGGCGGTCGGGCTCTGGGCCTGGCGCCGCTGGCATCCGGTCTCGTTCTGGTACGGCGTCGGCTTCCCCCTCCGCGCCGTCCTGGTCTATCTGACCTGGCACCATGTCGCGTCCGGGTGCAAGCTGACCCGTAGTCGGCGGCGCTGGCGCTGGACCCTGGATGCCGTTCCGCTGGCGGGTGCGGCGGCGCGCTCGGCGTCGACGGTGGTGCACAAGCGTCGTGTCCGTCGTGTGGACGTCGAACGGTCCCCTCGGTTGGGGTTGCTGCGGCCGACCCGGCTGGGCTGGCGTATGCGGCTCCGGCTGCATGATGGCCAGGTTCCGGCCGATTACGCTCGCGCGGCTGAGGGGATCGCGCATGCCTGGCGGGTCCATTCGGTCCGCGTCGTGGACGTGAAGCCGGGCAAGGTCACCCTGTGGGCGACCCTGCGCGATTCGCTCACCGATGTCCGGGTGATCCCGGAGACGGGGGAGCTTCTCACCGTGCGCCCGGGGCTGCTGGAGAACGGCCATGACTGGGTGATCGACTTCCGCACCATGCCGCACTGGCTGAATGCGGGGGCGACTCAGTCGGGTAAGTCGAACCTGGCCAACGCCGTCATCAAGGGCCTGGCGCCACAGCCGGTCGCTCTGGTCGGGTTCGACCTCAAGGGCGGGGTCGAGTTCACCCCCTACGCCCCCCGCCTGTCGGCGCTGGCGACCAACCGCGAAGAGTCGGTAGGGCTGCTGGGTGATCTGGTCGGCGAGGTCGCCAAGCGCATGGCCGTGTGCCGGGCCTACGGTGCCCGGAACGTGTGGACGCTGCCTGAGGACCTTCGCCCGACTCCCATCGTGGTCCTGGTGGATGAGGTGGCCGAACTGTTCCTGATGGCGGACAAGTCCGAGAAAGAGGAGATCGCCAAGACCGGTACGGCGCTGCTGCGGCTGGCACAGCTCGGACGCGCGTTCGCCGTCTATCTGATCATCTCCGGCCAGCGCATCGGCTCCGACCTCGGCCCCGGCGTCACCGCGCTCCGCGCGCAACTGTCCGGCCGCGTCTGCCATCGAGTGAACGATCCCGAGACCGCGAACATGACCCTCGGCGACCTGGACCCCGCCTCCCTGGTCACGGCACGAGCGATCCCCGCCGAGACCCCCGGCGTGTGCGTCGTCGCCGGACAGGACGGGACCTGGCACCGTGCCCGCTCGGTCTACGTGACCGAAGAGGAGACCGAACAGGCTGCACGTGAGTACGCCCACCTGGCGCCGTCCTGGGCGGAGTTGACCGGCGGCGGCCCGGTGCCAACCGACCTGCCGGACCTGCCGGACCTGCCTGAGGCTGCCTGACCTTCCCCCTCCCAACGGGCTTGGTGTGAGCCCTGATCGCGCCACGTCCCTACCCGATCCATGCCCGAAACCGTCCTGAAGGATCTGCCATGAGTGCGCGCGTGATCGCCTTCCGTCCCCGCCGTCGTCCTGCCTCCGTCCCCGCTCTGGTGACCCGTCCCGCCTCGTCCTCGTTCCGGGATCTCGTCCCCGCCGGCGGCGTGCGGGTCGGCTGGGACGACTCCCGAAACCTGCACGTCGCCCGGTGCGAGCGCTGCGCCGAGTCGATCGACACTCGGGACGTCGGTCAGGTGGACGAGTGGGCGGACCTGCACACCTGCGATCCGGAGTTGGCCGCGCTGCTCGCTCTCGTCCTCGGTGAGGCGTCCTGATGCGCCGCGTCCTGGGCGCCCTGGTCGACTCCGGCCCGGTGCTGGTGCTGGCGGGGATCGCTGCCGCTGGGTCGTTCACTCACATCCGCGATACCGCTGCCGAGCACGGTCAGGGCGGGTGGATGGCCTGGGCCGTCGCCGTGTGCATCGACCTGACCTGTGTGATGGCGGCGCGTGAGCGGCAGCGTGACAAGCGCACCGAGCGGCGGACGGGGCGGCTGTCGTGGCCGACGCTCGTCCTCGTCGGGGGCATCCTGCTCAGCCTCGCCGCGAACCTCGCGCAAGCGGAACCGTCGGTGTGGGGGTGGCTGTCGGCGGCGACTCCGGCCGCTGCGTTCCTGGTGGCCGTCTCCATGCTGGAACGCCGCGCATCCGGCTCGTCCCGTCCCGCGCCGTCGGCCGTCCCGTCCCCGGACGCGCTGATCGTCCCGCCGTCCTTCGGCCACCCGGACGCGCCGTCCCCTGCCCCGGCTGTGGAGGACGAGCCTCGCCCGGAACTCCCGGCCGTCCCGGACGGGCAGACCGAGATCCCCGTCCCCGCAACCGAGATCCCCGTCCCCGTCGCCGAGTCGGCGCCTCGTCCGGCCGCGCCGCTCCTGGACTTTGCCCGCCGCGTCGCGGACGAGCACAGCGCGAAGCACGGGCGCCCGATCACCCGTGACGTCCTCCGGGGGCGGCTGGGCGTGTCCAACCAACTCGCCTCCGACCTGCTCCGCCAGCTCCGCACCGACGCTCCCGCCTGAACCCCATCACCCCAGGAGATCACCATGTCTGAACACCACTTCACCCCCGACGCCGACGAGACAGCCCACCGGGACCGCATGCTTCAGGGCCTGATCGACCTGGCGGCCTTCCTGGAGGCAAACCCGGCGCTGCCGGTCCCCCGATTCGACTGGGAACTGCGCGTCCCTTCCGGCGTGAGCGTCAACGGGACCACCGACCTCCGACAGCGTGCCGAGATCGACCGCATCGCCGAACTGCTCGGCGTCCCGGTCTGGGACGAGACCTCCGACGGCGGCCCCTACACCGCGCGGCGGCACTTCGGCCCGGTCACTTATTCGGCCGCTCACATCCCGGCCCGCCGCATGGCCCAGCTCAACGCGGAACACAGCTACGCGGCCAACATCCGGGCCGACTTCGAGGGTGAGGCGGCCTGATGACCTCGACGACTTCCGGAGACTCGACGGCATGGCGGCTGCGGTGCCGGACCTGTGACATCACGACCGGCGGCCTGACCTGGGTGGCCCTGCTGGCCATCGGGGGCGGTCCCTCGTGCCCGGCCTGCGGGTCGAGCGAAGTCACCGCGCAGGACCCGGCGACCGGATCGGCGATCACCTTCCCCCGGCCGCTCGTCCCGCCGGTCGAGTGGTGGCAGTGCTGCAACTGCGGCGGCACCGGCCTCGACTCCCACGGCGACACCTGCCCCCACTGCTCCGGCCTCGGCCACTGCTGATTACGCCCCGGGCGGGGCTGCTCCACCGCCAAGTTTCGCCGCTCCGCCCGGGGCCCGCCTCACCGACCACCCCTGATGAGTGACAGGAGACCTCTTCATCGTGCCCCAACCCGTCATCACTGCGCATGACGCCCGGCAGATATCCCGCCTCCTCGACCGTCCCGACTTCGTCCGCTGGGCTGCCCGTGCCCGGTCGACCGGCGGGTGTGCACAGCCGGTGTTCCTCAAGGGCGGCGTCGAACACGTCCACACTGGTACCGGGGAAGTGCTGCGCCGCTACTCCACCGATGGGGAGCCGGACGGCGCGCTTCCGGTGGCCTGCAAGACCCGGCGGGCCTCCCGCTGCCCGGCCTGCGCCGAGATCTACCGGGCCGACACCTACCAGCTGATCCGCGCGGGCCTGGTCGGCGGCAAGGGCGTCCCGGCCACGGTCACCGCACATCCGGCCGCGTTCGTCACCCTGACGGCCCCCTCGTTCGGTCCCGTCCACTCCCGCCTCCTGGGCAAGGGCGGCAAGCCCGCCAGCTGTCACCCCCGGCGCGACGCCCAGAGGTGCCCGCACGGCGTCACGCCCTCGTGCACGGTGCGGCATGGCGTCGATGACGCCCAGCTCGGGCAACCGCTGTGCCCTGACTGCTACGACTACGCCGGGTCGGTGCTGTTCAACGCCATGGCGCCGGAGCTGTGGCGCCGGTTCACGCTGGCGCTGCGCCGCTACCTGGCGCGGGCGGCGGGCCTGACCCTCAAGGAGTTCGGCCAGACCCTCGCGGTCTCCTACGCCAAGGTCGCCGAGTACCAGCGGCGGGGCGTGGTGCACTTCCACGCCGTCATCAGGTTCGACGGACCCGACGGACCCGCCACGTCCCCGCCAGCTTGGGCTACGGCTGGCCTGCTGGATGCAGCCGTGCGGCACGCTGCCGGGGCCGTCACGGTCACCACCCCTGAGGCTGAGGGGATGCCCGCGCGGGGCCTGGCCTGGGGCCCACAGGTCGACATCCGCCCCATCACCTCGTCGGGGACGCTCACCGATCAAGCTGTCGCCGGTTACGTCGCCAAGTACGCCACCAAGGCGGCCGAATGCGTCGGCACCCTCGACCGGCGGCTACGCCCGAACGAAGACCTCGACGTCCTACCGATCACACCCCACGCGCGGCGGCTCATCACCGAATGCCTTCGCCTGGGCGCCCTGGAAGCGTTCGCAGACCTGCGGCTGACGGCCTGGGCTCACATGCTCGGCTTCCGGGGCCACTTCTCCACCAAGTCCCGCCGCTACTCCACCACCCTCGGCGCGCTCCGCCAGGTGCGCATCGACTTCATCCGCGCCCAGCAACCCGCCTGGCAACCGGGCGACGACCAGACCGACGGCCAGATCATCGCCCTCGCTGAATGGCGCTTCCACTCCCAGGGCCTCACCCGTGCTGAGGCGCTGGTCACCGCAGCACTGACCGGCAAGGACCTACCCCCTCCAAACCCGATGAACGGGAGTCTTGGTTGACCCTGAAGGCCGTTCCCCCCGCCCCTCTCGCGGCCAATGACCGGCTGCTGACCGTCGCGCAAGCGGCGGAGTACCTGAACACAACCGAACGGTTCCCCCGGCGGCTGATCGACGAACGGCGCATTCGCTTCGTCCGCCTGGGCGAGCCCGGTAAACGAGGTCTTATCCGCATCCCGGAATCCGCACTCAGCGAGTACGTGACCGCCGGGCTGGTCGAGCCTATGACCGCGTCTGACATTCGGAGGGCTGCGTAATGGCAAAGCGTGATTTCGGGACTTTGCGGCAGTTGCCCTCTGGACGTTGGCAGGCTCGTTACCGGTCGCCGGACGGGGAACGGTTTAACGCCCCGATGACGTTCGCGACCAAGCGGGAGGCTAACCGCTGGCTCACGCTGAAGGCGGCGGAGATCGAAAAGGGGGAGTGGATCGACCCGGACGCAGGAAAGATCCTCCTGGGGGACTGGGGCGCCCGGTGGCTGGAATCAGTCCGTCCGAGCCTCAAACCGAAGACGTACGCCTCGTACCTCTCGCTGTTCACGACCCAGATCAAGCCGAAATTCGGCGACTCGGCGCTCACGTCCATTCGACCGATCCGGGTGAGTGAGTGGGTCGCGGAGATGAACGCTCGGGGCCTGAGTGCTTCCCGGATCCGGCAGGCTCACGTCGTGCTCGCCCTGGTGATGGAAACGGCGGTGACCAACGAACTGATTCGCGTCTCGCCCTGCGCGGGGACCAAGCTGCCCCGTCTGGTCGTGCACGATCCGGTCATCCTCACGCGGGTCCAGGTCGAGAACCTGGTCAAGGCGGCGGTCGCTCCGCATGACCTCCTGGTCGAGATCATGGCCTACGCGGGGCTGCGCGTCGGCGAGGCGTTCGCGCTGCGGCGCAAGAGCATCGATCTCGATGCGGGGGCCATCCGCGTCACTGAGACCCTGGTTGAGATCTCGGGGAAGACGTCCTTCGGCACCCCCAAGGATCACCAGATCCGGGACGTGCAGATCCCGGCCTTCCTGGTGCGGCGGCTCCGGGCTCACCTGGACGAGATGGCGGGCAAGTCGCCGAACGCCCTCCTGTTCGTGAACAAGCGGGGGAACGCACTGCATTACAACGCGTGGCGTACCTGGAAGTTCGACCCGGCGGTCGAGAAGGCCGGACTCGACGGCGTGACCCCTCACGACCTGCGGGCCACTCACGCGTCATGGGTCGCGGACGAGTTCGGCGTCTTGGCGGCTGGGCGCCGTCTCGGGCACTCCAACACCACCATCACGACCCGGCACTACGCGCGTAGGCTGGAAGGCAGGGATCACGACGTCGCGCGGGGCCTGGACGCGTTCCGAGACGGCAAGATCGAGCCTGGGGCACGTACGGGGCACGACCAGGACGACGACGACCCTCCGGCCGCTCCAATCCCGGCCTGACCTGCGATGGAACCGGCCAAGATCACAAACCGAGCGTAGATCTGTAAATCCGTCGGCTTAGCCTTCCCAGGTTCGAATCCTGGACCCGCCACCACAGCGCAGAAGGCCCTTCACCAGGCAAGACACTGGCGAAGGGCCTGTTTGCTGCTTACACCTCTTCCCAGCCGTCCCCGGCTCTTCCCGGCCATCTGTGGAACAGGCGTGGAACGCCTCCCGCATGGGCTGACCGTCCCGCATCGAGTCGCGCTCCTCGATGTATCCCGCGGCGAGGGTGATCGTCGGGCGTCCTCGGGCGCTAGATGCTGGCGCTGAGGGTTCCAGCGGTGCACGGGCATCCCTCCACCGCATGACATCGCTGCGATGAGAACCAGGAGCCAAGCCGACACCAGATCGCTTGTGCAACCTCGGTTGGTGCTTGACGTTTGGTGCTCGGGTGATGCTTGACACCGATCCTAGGTT